>NZ_CP042345.1:1275000-1912500 GCF_007954425.1 Novosphingobium ginsenosidimutans
GATCTAAGATGACGGCGCACTACGACATGGCGTACGTCGCGATCTTCAATCTGTGCCTGACTTTCGTGGCCATGGTTCTCGTACGCGCGATGGATATCGAATCGGATTACGAATGATCCGGCTGACGGACGTTACCAAGCAATACCCGACCAACGCCGGGATGCGGATGATCCTCAAGGGCATCAACTTGACGATCAAGCCTGGCGATCACGTCGGTATTCTGGGCCGCAACGGCGCTGGCAAATCTACACTGGTGCGCGTGATTGGCGGCGCTGAGCCGCCGACCTCGGGAACAGTCGAGCGAAGCATGAGCGTGTCCTGGCCGCTCGCCTTTACGGGCGGCTTTCATGCCAAGCTGACCGGGATCGACAACTTGCGCTTCATTTGCCGGATTTATGGTGTCGATTTCAACGAGCGTCTGGCCTTCGTAAAGGACTTCTCTGAGCTTGGCTCGTATCTCTACGAGCCGGTTGGGGTCTACTCGTCGGGTATGCGGGCCCGCTTGGCTTTTGCGATTTCGATGACGATCGACTTCGACTGCTATCTGATCGACGAAGTCATGGCCGTGGGCGATGATTCTTTCCGGGAGCGGTGCAAGGTCGAGCTGTTCGAGAAGCGCAAAGAGAAGGCAATGCTGATCGTCTCGCACAGCCACCGATACCTCAAAGGCACCTGCAACCGCTTCCTGCTGTTCCGGGACGGCTCGATAACGGAATACGATGACTTCGACGAAGTTTACGCGCAGTACAAGGAACTCCTCGCCGAGCCGCAGAAGTTCTGATTGCAGCGGGCGGATAACGCCTATGGAGATAAGGATTAGAGACGATGGCGCGGATCGATCGCCACCCCGGTGTCAAGGACTACATCCTTGAGCTCTCGTTGGCAGAGATTGGCGCGCGCGGTGGCATCACTGACCTGTTCGAACAGGGCCATCTGGTCCTAATCCGGGATTACCGGCTGCCGATGGACTTTGCTTCGATTGCCGCGATGGAAAAGGATCTCGACCTGATCCCTGAGCCGGAGATCCGGCGCCGGGTCAAGAAGCTGACGACCTCGGCCTTTCTCGAAGGCGAGCCACCTGCCCGCCGCTCGCGCTTCGATCGGAGCGGCCCTGTCTTGCAATTTCGGGATCCCTTGCGGCAGGCGATCTTTGATGTGCTTTGCCGGGGTGACGTGACCCTGTTTGAAGCCGCCAGGACAAGCCTGAAGCGTGCTCAGGACGAGGTTCTACGAATTTTCGGCATCTGCTTTCCTGGCTACCAGCCGTTCCGGTTCATACCCAGCATCCGGCTGACCCAGACCTTCTTTGAGAATCTGCACTGGGATAACCACTCAATCGACGACGACTTTCATCAGGCACGAATCTTTGCCAATCTCGATAATCGACCTCGGATCTGGCACATTAGCCACCATTCGGATGACTTTATTCGGCAGGTTTACGAAGCTCATGGGCTCGCCCGCTTCGCTGGTCGGGATCCGAACGAAATGCTGGAATTCATTCATGCCGATCTGCTGGGCGGAACGCGCCAGACTTGGATGGAGAACTTGCCCAAGCACAAAGTTGCATTTGACCCCGGTGAGGTCTGGGCTGGCGAATCTCGCCTGATTTCACACCAGATCTACTATGGTGAAGCTGCCTTGGTGTTCATGTGGTTCATGCACATGGGGGACATGGCCAGCCCAGAAAACCGCTTCAATCAGAGGATCGAGGCGGTCCATCGGGAAATGGCGACGCGAGTTTAGCCAAGGGAAAGACTTCTTGTCTGCGGCCTCGAAGTGCATCTATCCAGACTGGCGAGCGTGACTTCGTTAGCATCTGCCGCGGGTCTGCCTCCCTTCGGCCCATCGCACTATCCTAGGCCCTCCGCCAGGAACCATGCTTGACGGTTGCATTGGCGATATCATTTGGATTGATGCAGAATCACATCAACATGCTTAACGAGCGAGGTTTGCGTGTGCCCCGCTCAGAAATGCCGTGCGCCGCATCGGCAATTGGAGCATCCAAGCCATCAAACGGTCCGAAGTTTCTATGTGCTTGATCGCCCGTCCTATTGCGAGGTTACGACAATGCACGGGATAATTATGACTTAGGCTCTGGGTGGCGCCGGTACTAGCGCCACCGGCGCCGCCCTGACCTTGAGTCGGGCGAGCCCGGTGTGTGCTCCATCGTGGTTCGGATCCATCTCCAAAACCTTTTCAAATGTGCGGACAGCCAGATCGGGCTGCTTTTCCCGTTCGTACTGTATGGCCAGACGGTGCAGGAATTCGACCGAATCCGGCGCCAGTTCGACCGCGCGTTGAAAATGGAACAGTGCTTCGCGGCGCCTAAGGCGCGCTGTGATCAGGCCCAGCTTGTACTGCGGAAGCGCTTGGCCGGGAAGCAGCGAAACCGCACGGGCGAGGTAGGGCTCGGCGAGGCCGGCGTAACCGGCCCGTGCCAGTGTGGTGCCATATCTAAGATAGAACTCGCCAGGCTCCACCTTGGCCTTGGCGACTAATCCGGTATCGTCGAGGTACTTCATCAGCTCGACAGCTTGCTCATAATTGCCCTGAGCCCTGGCAGCCAGCGCATCCTGGTACAATAGAAGAGGCTTGTCTTTATTGACCCATTTCGCCGTATCGGCTTCGATAGCCTGGTAGCCGGGGACATAGCGCGACGCGGCCAATTCCATGATGCGGCTGACCATTTCCTCCCGAACGTGGATGTTGTCGTCGGCATAGGCAGCGCTGCGCTCACTCAAAGTGACCATCTCGTAACTGGGGAAGTAGTCGACATTGTCGTGCGCGGTACAGAATCGCTCCGCGGCGGCGCGCAACACCGATTTGCTGTAGGTGTTCGCGGCGATGGCATCCTGGCCCGAATACGTCGCCTTAAAAGGCACAGGCGACACGGACACGATCATCTTGAACTCAGGATTGCCATGTGAGCTGAGGATGTCATGCATCGCCTCCAAATCGGCCACGATGTCTTCATAGGATTGGCGACGCAGGCTGTATCGCTCCGGATCAGCCTTCAACGCTGAGCGGTGCGGCATGCCGTTGAGGTAGAGGCCTGTCCGGCCATCGAACCAGGTTTCAACGAGGCCAAGCGTCACGATGATGACCCGGCATTTGGGCAGCACGGCCCCAAGCGCATGAATCTCCGAGCGACGTTCGAGCGCGCGGGCGCGGCTGACTGGAGGCAGGCCGGGGTGGAGATGCGGATCGCACACCTGGTTCTCGCTGACGGCAATTAGGCCTTCTTCCGGAAACGCGTCGATCCCCAGGATCCAACGGAATTCGTTTACGATGGCAGCCGTGGTGTATTTGTTGAGAATTTCATTGGGCGTTTCACTGACGCGTTCCTCTGCCGGAACCTCGAGCGTCATGGTGGGAAGCTGGAATCCCAGGCTGGCAAGCTTCCTTTCTATATTCCGCGCAAAGCACGAGCCGATTGTGAAGATCAAATCATCCCGCGAAAAAGTAAAACTTGGTTGGGAACCGACAACCGTATACTTGCCCAAGCGATCCCGCGTTTTCCGCCCATCTGGGTAAATGGCGCCCGGTTTCCGCAGGTTGGCCTGGGTTTCATCAACGGAAAAGCTATCGATCGGCATTGCAGGGAGGTCCGCTTTACTAGAGCCTGGATGATCTGTCGGTCGCCGCGCCAATACCACAGGACGGCGTGTACCGTCGGGGCTGTGAGGTGGTGAACATACCTATCCGAATCAAGCGTATCCGCTTTTCTGTCAAGGTAAGTTAGCTTCACGCCCATCCAAGGCTCAAATTCACCCGCCTTGCAACAAACGGTTGAAGATAAATGGTGTGGGCCGATGCCACTTGGACGGAGGCTGTGCGCAGATGGATCTGGCAAGTCACTTGATCAATGGCGAATGGGCAGTTCTGGAGCCGCTCTCCCCGCGTCATCTGAGGTTGGGCCGACTCCACGGGTGGCCACTTTGGCAGATTGCCGAGACGATGCTCATGATCCTTGCGTCGTGGACTGCCGTGGCGGATGTTGCCGCTGTCCCTTTCCGGCGGTCTGGACAGTGCGGTGTGCGTATCATTGACAGCTGGAGCGCGGGTATCGCGGAAAGTGCGGGCGATCGATCTGTTTGCCTCCGCTTGAGGTTTCGTGCGGTTAGTCTCGGACCATTACGAAGTCCCAGCCCCGCCGATCAACCGCAACCGATATATAACCAAGAGCTTCCAGGTACTCCTTAGCGGAATACTGGACGTCATCCTTCAGAACCACATGGTTCTGCTCAATGACGATGACCGGGTTACAGCGCTCAATTGTCGCGGCCGCGCCTTGAAGCACCTTTTTCTCGAACCCTTCCACATCAATCTTGATGTAGTCGATGTCCTCAAAACCAAAAGAATCGATCGTATGCACGGGTACGATTCTCCCGGTTGCCCCCTCCTGCATTGCGTGGGTTCCGCCAAACATCATGGTCTCACCTGGCTCAGCCCCGATGGCACAATTGTAATGCGTGACACGGCCTAGATCGACGTTCTTTCGGAAATCCGGCCAGAGATTGGGGTCGAATGCGTATACATGCGCAAAATCCAGATGGAGGTAGCGGGTGAACTCTCCGACGCGGCAGCCAATATCGAGCGCATTGCGAAAATTCCGGATATACGGCTTGCTTAGTTCGTAGGTTATTTTGCACGCGTGCTGAGGATACTCGCGGTGTCCGTCAGGCGAATAGAGGAAGTCTCGCTCTGCCCACTCCGGTTGGTAAGGATTGTCTTGCCATTCCGTTGGGTTGGGCAAAGCACGGTTTGGCATGGTACTATATCCGGCAGCGATTGCTATGTTTAGGCGGGAGCATGCTTATGTCCAAGCCGATGCTGCCGGGCAAGGCATATGTTGCAGTTTCCATGCCGGGCCTGCGCATCTGATTGCGGGGTCCACCTCATGGCCTAACACGCCAGGTTCTTCACAACACCAGTTTGGCGGTCCTTGTCTTTGCGCTGTCGATCCGACGTTGCCAAAATCAGGCAGAACTGTAGAGGGTTGACGTAGCATCGCTGTTTCTTTCCCAAAGGATCAAGCCATTGTATTCAAAAGTTGAAGTTGCCGGCGGAGTCTCATTTGCCAACGATATGCCATTTGTCCTGATAGGCGGCATGAACGTGATCGAGGATCGCGACATCGTGATGGAAGTTGCAGGGCATTTCGTTACGGTGACCCGCGAACTTGGCGTTCCGTACGTATTTAAGGCCTCGTTTGACAAAGCGAACCGCTCCTCGATTTCTTCCTTCCGCGGACCGGGACTGGAAGCGGGCCTGAGTGTTCTTGCAGAGGTCAAGGCGCGGTTCGGGGTGCCGGTGCTGACTGATGTGCACGAACCACACCAAGCCGAGCCTGCTGCCGAAGTGGCGGATATCATCCAGCTGCCGGCCTTCCTCGCCCGCCAGACCGATCTGGTCGTGGCAATGGCCCGCACGGGTGCAGCGATCAATGTCAAGAAGCCGCAATTTCTCGCCCCCCAGGAAATGCCGCACATCATTCGCAAATGCCGCGAAGCGGGTAATGACCGGGTGATCCTGTGCGAGCGTGGGTCGAGCTTCGGGTACAATAATCTGGTCGTCGACATGCTGGGCATGGACATGATGAAGGAGTACGCCCCGGTGGTGTTCGATGCCACCCATGCGCTCCAGCGGCCGGGCGGCCGCAGTGACAGCGCTGACGGTCGCCGCGCTCAGGCAACTGCGCTTGCCCGTTCGGGCATGGCGCTGGGCATCGCCGGGCTGTTCCTTGAAGCCCATCCCGATCCAGAAATGGCATTGTGCGATGGCCCTTGTGCACTGCCACTCGATCAACTCCGCGGCTATTTAGAGCAAATGCTCGCAGTTGATCGGCTCGTGAAGTCGATGCCGACTATCGTCAGTGGTTAATTTGCCTGCCGCAGGTTTAGAATGGGACTCAAAGATGACCAATCGCATCATGCTATTTGGTGACAGCCATTCGTATGCAATGCAGCGTGCGGCAGAACGGCGGGATAAGAAGCGGCTTGAAGTGCCAATCGCGATTCATCGTTTGCTTAAGCAAAAGAACGACGTGATTATCGGCGACACCACGCTTGAACAGTTCGTTGAGAAGATACGGAAACTAACGCCAGATGATTCTGTCATTTCAATGATCGGTGGAAATCAGCATGCCGTATTCAGTACGATCCAGCATCCCCGACCTTTCGATTTCTTGGAGCCATCGCGGCCGGACTGGGTGCCAGCCACCGGAAGTGAAATAATTCCCTATGCGGTACTTCGAGCAAATTTCGCAGAGGGCATTGCAGGGGGGGACGGGAAGTCGATAATGGCGCTGCGAGATGCCACAGCCGCGCATGTGGTTCATGTATTGCCGCCGCCGCCCAAGCGGGACACGGCACACATCCTCAAGCACCACGAAAGCAAGTTTGCTGAAGACAACATTGCCAAACTGGGTGTTTCTTCTGCCGAACTACGGATGAAATGCTGGATTCTTCAAAAGGATGTGCTCGTCAAATTCTGCCGAAAGATCGATGTTGAGGTCATGTTTCCGCCTGAGGAAGCGTGCGACGCCGATGGCTTCCTTCTGCCCGAATACTACGCGAACGATGCGACCCATGCGAACCCATCTTATGGTGAGCTGATCATGCAGAAGCTCGAGTCACGCTGGCTGACCCGCGCCGCGATTGGAGACTGAGGTCGTGAAGGAGCACCCATACAAACAAGCTCCGGCGCACAGTTTCTGGCGCCGCTCGCTCGCCGACATAGAGCCTAGCCAAGTTGACCCCGTCGTCAATTTTCCCATCCGCATCGATCCGAACACGCGGGTGGCCACGGCCGGCAGCTGCTTTGCGCAGCATATCGCGCGATACCTGCGCAACAGCGGCTTCAATTACTATGTTACCGAACCCGGCCATCCGATCCTTCCGGAATTGGTGCGGACGAAGAATAACTATGGCTTGTTTTCAGCGCGGTACGGCAACATCTATACCGCTCGCCAGCTGATCCAGCTGGTTGAACGAGCTTATGGTCGGTTCGTTCCAGTCGAATCCGTCTGGCAAGAAGCCGACGACGTCTTCCTGGATCCATTTCGGCCGTCGGCTCAGCCCGGAGGTTTCATCTCGCAGCTGGAACTCGAACTTGACCGCACCCAACACCTGGCGGCGGTGCGCGAGATGCTAGAGACGCTCGACGTCTTCGTCTTTACGCTCGGGCTTACCGAATGTTGGATGTCGCGACAGGACGGGGCGGTCTTTCCGATCTGCCCCGGTGTCGAAGGCGGAGTGTTCGATCCTGATCGCCATGTATTCTACAATCAGACGCTGGACGATGTCATTGCGGACATGACCAGCTTCCTGATGATGCTCGCGCGGATCAATCCACGCGCCCAGGTCATCCTGACCGTATCGCCCGTGCCGCTTGCGGCCACGGCGCGGCATGACCAGCACGTTCTCGCCGCCACTACCTATTCAAAGTCCGTGCTGCGCGTCGCGGCAGAAACATTGGCGACGCGATTTGCTCATGTCGCCTACTTCCCTTCCTACGAGATCATCACCGGCGCATTCAACCGCGGCGGATATTTTGCTCCCGATCTGCGCAACGTGGTCGAGAGCGGAGTTTCCCATGTCATGGGACTTTTCATGAAGCACGCGACCGGGCCGCGAATGGAAGCTGGCACGAAGAACGAGAACCCCAGCGACAGCAGTTTCCCTGCTGGCCAAGGCGATGCCTATCTCGATCTGGCGCGGCACGTAGTTGAGGTCGAATGCGACGAAGCTGCACTCGACCGGCCATGAGGAGCATCGCCAGCCCGCGGCCACGCCAGACAATTCCGGAATAACGCTTTGAACCTGTTCGATCTCGCACGACGCCAAGACGCAAACCTTTTGCTTGATGGCGAGGTGGTCGTTTCCAAACAATCATATGCCGACGGTGTCTGGCGCGGCTTGGCTGTTCCGCGGGGCGCAGCTTTCCGGATTCTCGATATCCGGCGTTTTGTTACTTTTCGGCACTTCCCTGAACAGATTGGATGGCGGCTCGAAGTTCCCACCGGCGGGACGGCTCGCCTGCGCCTATTGTCGCGCGACGAACATATGGTTGTTGGCGAGGTAATCTACACTGAAGGCGTTCACGCGGTGAAAATGCCCTGGCCACTCGCACCATGCGGCGCAGTCGATCTTGAAGTTGCGTTCTTCAGCACGAGGCCACAGCCCTTGTTTGTCGGGGACCACCGACTTTTGTCACGGCAATGGCTTTACGATCACTGCACCGGCCGCGGGGTGGAGATCGGACCCGGCCCGGTTCCTCAAATCCTACCCCAAACTGAACGCGATGTTTCCTATCTGGAACAGATGCCGGCCGAGGACTGGAACCGGCTCTATAACGGCGGAGGGAAGTACCCGGTTCGCCCCGAACTCTGGTCGAGTTACATCGTTGGTGAAGCCTCGAACCTGCCGGTGCCGGACGGTTCACTTGACTTTATCTTTGGCAGCCATGTCTTCGAACATTTGGCTAACCCCATCGGCCATTTGCAGCGCTGGTATGCCAAGCTGAAGCCAGGTGGCAAAGTCGCCATGGTGGTGCCGGACTTGCATGGGACAAAAGATTCCGTTCATCATCGCTGCTCGCTCGACAGTATGATTGACGAGTTTCGGCGCGACATCTGGTTGCCAGAGCCCGAACACTATTCGCGCCACCTCCGGCGCAGCGTCGATGACCCGCGCTTGATCGCCTTGATGGAGCGCGGTGAATCGATCCATGTCCACTACTACGATAATATCAATTGCCAGCAGTTGCTTGATTTCGCTGTCCGTGAGCAGGGCTATGTTGACTACGTGATCAACCATACGCCCAATCATAAGGACTTCCATTTCCTGCTGGTTCGCTAAATTCCGCGTGGGGGCAATGCAATGTCGCAATTGGTACTAGTCACCGGCGGAGCCGGCTTTATCGGCACCCACCTGGTGCATAAGCTCCTTGAAGCGGGGTTGCGGGTTCGAATACTCGACAACCTGTCGCCGCAAATACACGGGACTGAGGCGCATTTGCATTATGAACCGCCTGTTGGCGTCGATTTCGTGCTGGGCGATGTCACCTCTCGTGACGATGTGATGCGCGCAATCGACGAGGTGAGCACCATCGTGCATCTCGCTGCCGAAACGGGCACAGGCCAATCGATGTACGAGATTGACCGATACTATCGGGTCAATGTCCAGGCGACCGCCTTGATATTCGATGTGCTTGCCAACCGAGCTGACCGACAAGTGTCGAACTTCGTGTTGGCATCGAGCCGCTCGGTCTATGGCGAAGGCGCGTACAATTGTTCGGCCTGTGCCGCACGCCGCTTCCCCCCCCCCCGTCAGCAGCAGCAACTGGCCCGGCACGATTGGGAACCTCGTTGCAGCGAATGTGAAGGCGCGCTTGAGCCTGTGCCGACCCGTGAGGACGACAAGCTGCAACCGGCGTCCATCTACGCCGCAACGAAACTGGCCCAAGAGGACTTAGTCCGGGTTGCAGCATCCGCGCAGGGGCTGGCCCACTCCGTGCTTCGCTTCCAGAACGTCTACGGTGAAGGCCAGTCGCTTGCCAACCCGTACACCGGCATTCTCTCGATCTTCTCCACGCGCATCAGGCTTGGCCTGTCGTTGCCGATTTTCGAGGATGGCTCTGAAACTCGGGACTTTGTGCATGTCGATGACGTCGCCGAAGCCGTGCTCGCCAGTGTTCTGACCCCCGCCGCTGCCGGTGTAACCGCCAATGTTGGGTCGGGCCGCGCGACTTCAATCTTCGAAGTAGCGACCTTGCTCGCCAATATCATGGATGCGCGTGAGATGCCGCACGTGAGCGGAGCCTATCGGGTCGGCGACATACGACACAATTTTGCCGATCTGGGCCAGTTGCAGGCCAGTTTCGGGGTAACGCCGCAAGTCTCGCTTGAGCACGGATTGCGACGATTTGTTGACTGGGTAGGGACCCAGCCAATCCCCGAAGACCAGTTAGATAAAGCCAACGAAGAACTTCGCAAAAGGAACCTCGCAGGATGATCAAGTGGCTCAGTAAGCTCGGACTGCGGCCGTTACGGCCACCGGTCGCGGCAGAGCTGCCAGCTGTCCAGACCCAGGCGTCTGCGGAAATGCGAGTTCAGACCAAATGGTTTGACCAGGCATATGCGGAAGTGGAGCACCTTGGTGAGATCATGCGATTTGCGACGACCGGCAAGTCGAGCGTAAAGCGAGTTCGTAGCCTCTTCGACAAGGAGCCGATAACGCTTGCTTGGATCGACAGTTTCGCAAGCGGAGAGGTACTCTACGACGTCGGTGCGAATGTCGGGATGTATACGATCTACGCGGCGATTATGCGCCAGATTAAGGTCCACGCATTCGAACCCGAGGCGCTTAATTACGCCGAGCTTAACAAGAACATCTACCTAAATGGGCTGCACGGTCAGGTTTTGGCGTATTGCCTTGCCCTCTCGGATGTGGACAAGGTCGACCGGCTGCTGCTCAGCGATTTTGGGCTCGGCATTTCCTACCATGACTTTGAGGAAAATAGCTGGACCGAGGACAAGACCTTTGCTCCGGACTGGACCGTTGCCCGCGACGACCGCAAGCCGCAGGGGTGCATCGGTCGCCGGTTCGACAGCCTGACCCAGGATGGTTTGCCGTTTCCGGACCATATCAAGATCGACGTCGATGGCCTTGAGTACAGGGTCATTGCTGGGATGGCGTCCACGCTGCGCGACCCGCGGCTGAAATCGCTGTTGATCGAGATTAACTTCGATAATCCAAAGAATCTTGCCGTCATCGATGCGCTAACCGAAATGGGCTGGCGTTTCTCGTGGGACCAGTTGCGGATCAACCGGAAGGTCAAGTTCACGGTAGAGCAGATCAAGGACTATCAGGCGCGCGGCGTAGGTGGCCTTAACTACATATTCTACCGCGATGCACGATACGATGCTTACTTTAAGGCGCTGTTCGAGCGTTATGTTCCCGGTATTGCGCTGGACACCCGCGATCTTTTGCCGCTCCCAGATGCTTGAGCGGATTTAGGCGCGCGAGGGCGCCGCCATACGCGTTGCGAGGTCAAATTTCTCCAGCACTTGGCGGGTGAGAGCCCAAGGGGAATAGTCTTGTGCAAGCTTTCGTTGTGCGGCTTTGACGATCGTGACGCGGCGGTCCGGATCATCGATCAGCGATTGCAGCGCAACGCGCCAGCCCGCCGTATCCTCGACAAGGAGGCCGCAGCCATCAGCGCAGCACCGGTCATAAGCCGTGCCTGCACTGGCAATCACGGCCGTCCCGATCGAAGTGTAGTCGACCCACTTGGTATCGGCCTTTACGACGTTGAAAGGCGTCGGGCGAAGAGGGGCCAAGCCAATCTGCCAGCGCAACTGCCGGAACGTTTCGACGAAGGCGTCATAGTCACTGACCCGGGGAATCGCATGAACGCGATTGCCGAAACTCTGAAGTTCACTCGGCATGGCCATTGAGCCAAAGAGCTCGAATCGCACCTGCGGATTGGCATCCAGAATTTCGACCAAAGCGGGAACGAGGTCTTCAAGCTCTGGTGCCTTGTCATTGCCCATGAAGCCGATCACTGTCACGTCCGACCGTTCTGCCGGGACGGCCACTTCGCCGCTGCAATAGACAGCACCGGCGCTGACCCGCTCAGAGAAGCCCAATGCCGCCAGACGCTGCTGCAACTTCTCCGTTGAAGCGTAGACGAGATCGGCGCCCTGCAGCAGTGTGCGGACTGCGCCTGTCCGCTCGGGTCGGTTGTGCTCGACATGTTTGGGGCCAATTTCTGGCGGGACATGTAGCAGGTCGTCGTCGATGTGGAGCATCACCGGCACGTTCGAGGCTTTTAGCTCCGCCATGAGACCGGCCGCCAACGGACCACTGTAGCGGCAGAATACAGCCAGGTCGGGCATGCTTGGATCGACAAGGGCACGGGCAATAGAGGTCTCAGTTGTAACCGGATTGGCCTTGCCTAAAGCAGTCTTGATGTCGGCTTCCGTCAATACCGTCAGCTCAACCAACCCAGCATCGACCATCGGCTCAAGTGGTTTGATGAAGCTGATCTTCAACGTGGGGATAACCCCGTTGGCAATCAGTAGAACGCGCCGCGGCCGCGCCTTCACCCGCTCGCTAAGCAGGCCTTGAACCAGCGAAAGCAGGCGATCGCGGACAACTTCAGGCGCAACGGACAAGTGGCTGCGCTCAAGGAATTCCTGCTGTCGCGCTCGAAACGGTGCCGGGTCGGCTACCGCGTCTTCAGCAAAGGCGATCCAGTCCTCGACTGACGAAACCTTGGCCAGACCGGCATAACCCGACGTATCGATCTGTCCGTCAGCGTCCTGCCAGACGGCCGTTGGGATGTCGGCCATGACCATGTCGATCAGCACTGAAGATGGGGCGGAAATGCCATAGGCAAATCGCGCCAAATCAGTCTTGTACATGGCGGCGTTGGCGAGATCCAAATTGCCCGGCAATTCTACATTGTTCTTAAGGACGAATTGCCCACCAGGGTGGGGACGAAGGGCCACCCTACGTCCCGCCTCGGCTTGGCTGGCGGCAAACTTGCGGATCGTGTCGATATAGGCGGTTTGAAAATCGCCCGTCGTTCGCATTCGCACCGAGTGCAGGTTCTCGCAGACCAGCCCAACTTTTTGTCCTTCTCCAGCCCGGCGGCGGTTGTACAGTCGATCAAGCACCATGGGTGGTCCCAGCTCTACAAACTTGGTGCGCTCCGAACTAACCAAATGCGTCATGCTCTCCAACGGACCCCACCCGCAGAGAACGTCCGCCGCAAACCGCACGCTTTCACCGTGGGCGATGGTCTGTTCGACGTTCTGGCGAAAACCTACGCACTCATGGCCATGCTGAACCGTAACTCGCACGTACGTATTGGGAACCGCCTTAAATGCTTCATGGTTGGTTTCATGAGCAGGCAAGTCAGTTTCGCTGGCGCTGAACACCAGCCCGCGGCCACCCTGCAGCCGCTCATAGACTGCTCGCGGAGAGTCGAATGCGCCAAGTTCCGCCATTGACAGGCTCGCGAGTTCCGCCAGTTCAGCTTGCCATACGCCAGTCCGGTCGCGTCGAGGCAGCTTGTTTGAGCGGAGTAGCAAGATTTTGTAGGGCGTCTCCTGTGCCAGCACCCGAACAATCGGTCGCAGCACATTGATGTCTTGGATCAGGTCGAACAGGAAGACCAATAGCGCCTGCGGCTGGCTCATTTTCCACCCTCCAAAAACGGTTCCGGTGCTGCGAGGGGCATTTCTTGTTCCGAAAAGATAAAGCGGGTTTGGGGGAAGATCTCCGCATAGACTTCGCAGGTCGCGTGCATCAGGGTCGGAAAGGTGACGATACGTGCGGCCCTGCTCTCCCACATGATGGAACTGGCTCCTGCCAGCACACGCCCGGCTGCATTGTCGGGTAACGGAACCAGATGGCTGTATCCATCGGCGCTACGTGCCAGTGGTTGCGCACTTTCACGCCAGTTGTTGCCTAGCCTGGCAAACCCTTCGCGGCTGACTCGCAATTCGAGAGCTTTGCCCGGTTCGAACTGCGCAATCTCGCCATGGAATGGTTGATGAAGTCGTGAGAACGGCGAGCCGAGCGACAACCAGCCGAGTGACTTGCACAGGCGATGAATAGCAGGCGGCGAGGCGGAGCCGTGGATGATACCGCGCATTAGCCGTTCCTCGACCGGCCGCGCTGCACAGCCCTTAAGCCGATTGAGGAAACGGATCAGTTGTTCGGCCTCGTGTTTCGGATCGGCAATGGCTGCAAGTCGCGAAGCTAGCTCTTGAACCGATTGCTCGTTAAGCCTGAGCTCGCGGGAAGTCAGGTGGTCACCGAGTTCCTGAACGGACTTGTAGATGAAAGGTGCCAGCGGATCGTAAAGAGGGTAACCCGGACTCAGAACCTGTGCGCCGCGGGCCAATGCCGACACCGCCCGATTGAGCGATTTCGCAGTGCTAAAGTTTTGGAAGTTGACTGGCACGAAGGCGACCAAGGCCCGGTCTAACGCAGCAGCTTCGCCGGCTTCGGACCATTCTTCCACCGTGACCTCTGCTGGAATCGTCTGCAGCGGGCCCGCGATGGCCTCATCAAGGGCCTCACGGTTGCTAAGAACATGCAACTGGACCAGCCAGCCCGCCTGCTGCAAGGCAGACAGCTCGGAACCGAAAGCGACTGCGTCATTGAGACCCACAGGAAAAATGGGATTGTTGCCGTGCCCAAACCAAACAAGCTTTATAGTTCGACTGGCTTGGGTTTCTTCCAACCGGATTCTAAGCGACTGTGCCACACTCGCCGACGAGATTGGGTCGTGAGGATCATTCAAGACATGAACTGGCACCTGCGGATCGAAATCGCTCGCGATTTCAGCCATGCGCTTTGTTGAACAAAGCAGGAAATCGACCCGGTTGACCATGGTGCGCTGGAATGCTCGGTGCCCAAAAGCGAGGCTCGTCGAGTTGCTGAAGTAGTCGTCAAACAGGTCGAAGCCCACTAGCGCACCTGCTTCGCGCAACATTTCAGCCAACATCATGGCACCAGAATCTTGGCACTTGCTGAACAGGTATACGTCGGCGTTCAGTCGCAACCCGTCGTTGATCGCAGCGATAGGGTCGATCGCCAGATGCCAGCCGAGCGCCTTTAGCTGACGCTTCAGCCGCGCATAACGGATGCGTGTACCTGCGCTGTTAAGCCAGTCGACGGATCGGACTAGTATCTGAATTTTCACGACATCAACCTGACAACATGGGCTGCGCGTTCGCATACTCCATCTGCTTCGAAGGCACGCGCAAGTGCCGGAGTGATTCCCGGCAGGGCAGCCACTGTACGACCAGTCGCGACTCTAACCAGCGATGTGACAACCATGTGCAACCCATTGTGCGCACAAATTTCCGCAAGCGCGCCGGATAATGCTGCCGGGTCTTGCAAGGATGGCATCAGAGATCGAACGGCGTGCGATATACGTGGACTGAGTGCAACGATCCGCGGATCCACCAGTGCGACAGCGAAGGTTCCCGGGGGGAGAAGCTTCACTTGTGCCGGTTCAGCGGGGACTGCAGCCTCACCGGTGCAGTCAGCGGCCCAGACCAGCACAGCGCGCTCCTCCATGCCTTCATCCGGGGAGGAGACTGCTACTGGACAGGTAGCGGCGCCGATGTTTTCAATGGAGCAGAGATCCGCCAAGACCGCGAAAGTCCTTGGATCCGGCGGGAAGGCGCTTGAATCCACTAGCACCGCGGTCTCCTCGCTGCGGTCCGTTCGGCTGCCGTAGTCGCTGTCTTCCAATCGAGCTCCAATCCGGATTGTCAGTCCTTCAACGGTCGATATGACGAGTTCTGGTTGATCCGACAGAACTACAACTTCGGAAATCTGGACCTCCGTTTGTGCAGCGATTGCCTGAAGGCAAAGCTCCAGGTCCTCACGCGAGCCGAGATGGTTGATTACCACGCTAATCTTCGCTTGCCCGGAATGTCCCCGCTCCAACCGAGGGCGCGCAAGATCGGGGGAGAGCGGTAGCAGTGGGTCAACTTGCCAAGTGCGCTGCTTCATGAATCTGACGGCACTCGGCAGACCACAAACCGTTCTTGGCTGCGCTCCGCTCGATCCAGGGAGCCACATCGGTTGGGCAAGAGGCAGTGCAGGATGCTCGATCGATGCCAGTGCCGGATCCGGCTGCGGCAAACACGCGAGCAGTGCCGCCCGGGGCTCGTCCTCGGGCACTATGCAGAACGTTCCAGCGCCGACCCTGTGGCTTTGTAAACTTGAACAGAGTGTCGCAAGCGAAGGGATGCAGTCCGCTGGCAACTTAAGGCAAGTGCCACCGGCGCGGCGAGAAGCGAACGGCGAGCCGCTGGGTGTGGATACAAGCCTTTGAGCCACGAGTGCTGATCCGGTCGCTTGGCCGTCGCTGGCCAGCGCGACTCCGAAGTTTTGGCGCAAGCTGGCTACGATGGCGGGCTGAAAAATCGGCTCGGATCCGTTGGCACCGCGCAAATTTACAACCACGCTGCCGAGCAGGAGCCGCTCGGAGGCAAACAATTCGGCTGCAAGCTCGGTCATGTACCCGGCAACTTGGCATCCCTCACCGCTACGGACTTCGACCGTCAGCATCTCTGTGTGATGCAGGCCACCACGATAGAGCGACGGAAATGCAATTAGTGCTGAGTGGACGCATGACCCATCGACGGCCAACAAGACCAGCAGGACTGGGCTCAACGGATTCTCAAGGTTGAGCCGCACAAGTCCCCCGTCGACAAGCCATTTCTGTGCAGCAATCCGGTGCAAGCCGCCATCAGTTCCGTACTGGTACGCAGAGACCCGGTCGGCTCCCGGAAAGTTCGCGGTGTTGCGCACCAACAATTGCCGGGCATGCGCGAACCAGCCATCGCCCACCGCTTCCAGACCGAGGCCAATCCGGGCTACGTCCTGCCAGCATGCTGCCTGGCCTGGCGTCGCATTGGGGGCACTCGCCAGAAACAGTTCAATCCGCGCCCCGTTGGCACCTGCCGCCAAGCCGGATAGAATCGTTTCACAATCAACAGTAGCTTCCGGCTGAGGACTGTTCGCCGCTTCAAGCTGTGTAAGCAGCGGTTGCCATTGCAGCGGCCTTGCCTGCCAGCGCGTGTCGTATTCGCTGGCATAGGGCTGTGCCGTTGCTGCGGTGCCAGCCTTCTCATCGCCGCCCGACTGCGCTACTTCAAATTTTTGACTCCCTGGCTGCAATGCCTTGATCGATCTTCCTTCATGCCTTCCGTGCTCAAGGTAATGAAGCAACGGGTTGGTGCCTGAACGGGCCACATCCGCATTTCGCCGCAAGTACCATCGCGCATCGAACCGCGGCCCTGGGCTGCGTCCTTCCGCACCCCCATGCAGGATGAAGTGTTCCAGCGGGTCCTGCGCAAAGCGGGCAACATCGGGATAGCGTTGGAGATACCATTGCGGATCGAACAGGTCGGTTTGGCCGATTAAGTGTCTGGCACGTTCAACCTGCTGGGCACCGCGCCTGCGCCCTGGCCGCAACCGGGAAACCAGGTCCATGAACGAGCGAGTGAACACCTTAGACATTCTCCGGTCAGGAATCTTCGGACGCGCGTTCTGCGGCATCGGCTCCGGGTGCAGTTTCCGCTTGAAGCTCGATCAGGTCATCAAGTTGCGACCCGGCCACGACTTGCTGCACCTGATCCAGTAATGATTCCAGTCGATAGGCGCCCAACCCGTAGATTGCACCGCTCAGGGCCATATCCAACGCGAGCGATAGGGTGAGTTCCGCACCAACCTTTGAACGGTCGAACAATAGCAGGGCGGGATCGTCCGCCAGTGATGCAAAAGGCTGGCTTTGGGAATCGAAGGCTCGCCGAAGGGATGCGGGGTCGGCGATCATTGGACCGCGCAGCAAGGCTACCTGCATAACGTCGCGTTCGAGCGTGAGGAGCTGACGCAAGCCGAACAGCTGCAAGCTGTCCCACAATTGCGGTCGAGCCAACTTGCGCGCCTCAGTGATGGCCGCGAGCGATTCGATGCGGGCAAGTTCGCGAGGATAGTTCGCAGCCAGATTGAAAACCTGGATACCCTTTGGCACCCAAGTCTTGGCCATAACAGCCAGGAAATGTCGCGTGTCGACGGCGGGTTCCGGAAACCAATCGAGCGCCGGATGGTGAGCATCCAGAGAGCAGAGAAGCATTGCAATTGGCGCGTTAGACAAAATCCCGTTCCTCGTGCTCGCGCATCAACGCCCAGGCTGCGCCACTGGCAAATTCCTCCAGCGTGAACTGCGAATAGGCCAGATGGGCCAACCAGCCGTCGCGCTTGGGATAGCGCGGGGATTCAATCATGCCAAAATCGGTGCGGCCAATTGGAGCGGCCGCGCTGGTGGGGGACACAAAAACTGGCGTACCGAGGCAAGCCGCCTCGATTGCAACGTTGGACGAATGGGTGACAAGTGCATGGGCGTCTAACAAAGCTTCCTGCAATGGCAAGAACGGCTCACCGGTGCGCGGCTTAGTTCTGATCAAGATAGGGCGGTCGGTCTCAAGCCGCAATTGGGCCAATGTATCGTCCAACCAGTTCTCGCAGTTGTGCGCAGCCGCAAAAAAGTCGGTCGGCGGACAGACGATGATCGATCTGCCAGATTTGCGCCATGGTTCAATAGTGATTCCCAAATTGCGGAAGCGATCGTCCGGACACTTTCGGACCGGCCCAGCCTCATAGCCATTGCGCGTGATGCGATAGGACTTTCCATGCCCGCGATCGAAATAGGCATGGTCGATGTAGTAGAAATGTAGTCCCTTTGCCTTGGCCCGCGCAATGATTGCGTCGCTGCCGCGCAACACGCCCCATACCACAGGAATGGATCCGAGGGACTCAGTTTCGTCAAGCTCATCCTCGGCATAGGCAATCCGGCAGCCTGCACCTTGCGCGAAGGCAGTAACGACCGGATTCCCGGCACCACCGCGATTGAGAAAAGCACTCAGCATCCAAGACTGGATAGCCGTGGGATTGGTGTGTGCGGTAAGGTTTAGGCCTCGGACTCCGCCGAGCTCAGAGATCAGGTGAACGTCCAGGCATTGCTCGGCCACCGTCGCGAACCGGGGCGGGAGCGGTAGCGAGAGGCCCCCGCGCTCGTCGCGCAAGCACGCCGGCTGAAGGGCCGTCACAACTGACTGACCATCCTGAACGGTCGACACGGCCACCAGGTCCCCTGGCGCAATATTCTCCAGAACGATGCTTTGCGGGCGATAGTGTGCCTTGGTTGGCGCACGCTCCGAATGGCTTGGCGCTGCGACCGAAGCATTGCCAAGTTCGATAGAAGGCTCGCAGAGCGAGCCAAAATGACTTTCAAGCTCGGGTAGCTGCGGCTGGGAAGCTTCGCCTTCGAAATCTTGGACAGGCCCGATCCAGGCGGCTTTAGCCGGCCGTGTAGATGCAGCAAGTCGGCCCCAGTCGGCGTCATCCCAATCCCGGGCGATAAGAATATCGGCCGCAGTGCAGAACGTTCCGGGGAAGCGGAAGCTTACCAGGCGGTTTGTAGCCGGTAGCTTGGCCGAGGAAATTGCCCAATCAGCGGACGATTCAATCGTCACCAGCGAAGCCCAGCCTTCGAGCATTGCTTCGATCCAAGCCAAGCGGGCCGCTGTGCGATCCGGCAGGACCAGCACCACCAACGGCAGCAAGCCCGGAACCTGCAGGAGCTGGAGCAAGCCGGGATATAACGCGACATCCTGGATCGTCTGGATCGGCACCACGATATGGATCCGCGAAAGCGATGGATCTGGTAAATCTGCTTGGCGCATTTTGACCCACGCCTGCCAGGCCATGCGGTTGCGCTGCAGCAGATCGGGGCGCCTGACCTGGAGCAAGCGGTGCAGCGCTGCGTGGCGGAGCGCCTGTGAAATAACTGTCATTGAGCAAGTTCCACGATGCGCGCGCTGAAGCTGTCCCAGTCGTACATGGCAACAGTCGAGCGAACGTCAGTCGCAAGGGTGAATGCCCGCTCCACCAGACTCGCCACATATGCCGGCTCAACTCCATTATCGAAGATAAAGCCGTTCTCTCCTGGCGTGATCAGGTCGGGTGCGAACCCGGTATTGCTCGCAACCGGTACGGCATTGCTCATCATTGCCTCGATCAGCGGGATCGGCCCGCCTTCTAGGCTGGAGATCGAGAGGAACACGTCGAAAGTTCCGTAAATCCCGGGGTAATCACGGTAAGCGGCAGTCCGGTAGGTAAAATTTGGCAGCGCCCGCAACTCTTCGAATCGCGCATAACGATTCCAGTTGCGACCCAGCAGTGTGAATTGCCGGTGCGGCAGGGCCTTGATGACATCCAGCATCAGGTCCGGGTTCTTGCGTTCGTAAAACGATGAGGACAATCCGACACAGCCGTCGCCACGCTGGTGACCTTTGAACAGTTGCGGGTCTGCTGCGCCGAGGACAACTGCTGTACGTTCTGGCGCGAGCCCACGCGACAGCCATACTGTTCGATTTGCTTCGCAGGTGAAGATGACTCGCGTGGTACGGCTGAACAGATCAAGGCTGCGCGCAATGCTCGCTTGCGTCTCTTCGCGGGGGTGGGTGTACCACAGGAAGACTTTGCTGGCCGACAGCTGCTCCGGGTAGCGTCGGTCAAAGCTGTCGAGCAGCGAGAAATGGCTGAAGAACAGATTCCTAGCGGGTGGTGGGGGCGAACGGTGCCCGACCACAGTCCAGCTCCCGGGCTGCCGCGAACCGATCTCTTGGCAGATTGCGTCGAGAATCCAGCCCCGCGCATTGCTGTGGATGATGAAAGCCCAGTCCACCGAGCCATCTGCGTTGAGGCGCTGTGGGTAGGGCCCGGGAGTAGGCCGTTCCACACTGGTAACAGCTGGGCTATCTGCAGTGCAGAAGACGGTCAGGTCGAGGTGCCGGACGTCTTTGAAATCAAGTAGCTCAAGCCCTGATTCCACAGACAAATCGACCACAATCTTGCCATGGGACGAATTCCGTTCACCGATTATGACTGCACTGTATTGCGCGATTGGACCTTCCATCCCGCGCAGCTTGCCTGAAAAAAAGCGGGGCAGGACGCGAGCAGCATGAATAGCGCGGGCGAAACGCGGGTCGGATTCCAGCAGCTCGGTGGAAACAAGCAAGTGGTAATCCAGCCCGGGGGTGTTGTTCATGGCCTTTATGGCTGTAAGGGCATCGTCAAGCTCGTCACCCTGGCCCAGGATAAGTAGCAGGCCGGTGCGGCGGACAGTTGCAGCTTTAACCAAATGTTGCCCGATGGCCCTTGTCAGAAGGACCGACCAGCTGCGAGATAGGATCTCTGGTGAATAGCGATCAAGTATGCGTCGGGTCTGATCCAATCGAGCAGCTATCAGCCGTTCGTTTTCGGGCTTGAGACACAGTTCGAGACAGCGCCGCATGTTCCCAGAAAGGATCAGGTCTTCAAACTCGGCTAGCGCGGTCGATTTGTCTGCGATCACGGGCACGCCACAAGCCAGGGCCTGGACCACTCGATTGGACGATTTGACCGTACAAAAATCATCAGTGCCCGTGGTCAGCAGCGCCGCATCGGCGTTCAGCAACTCCTCATACACTGCGGAGCCGGACCACGGCACGTAGCGCGTTGGGAAGCCGCATTTGTCGACTAGCGCATCGAATACTGGGCGGCTGTTGCTGATCACTACCAACTCCAACGGGACTTCCTGATGGAATTCGCGCAGCGGTCTCAGTCGGCTTTTCAGGCTGAACATCCCAAAATCGCTATGGTGGGCACCATAGTTGCCGAACCAGACGATCCGTTTTTCGCGAGATTCTACTGGTGCCACTTGCACATCGAGGAATCTTGGCCCGTTCCCGACCGGTGGCATCCCGCGAGGAGACCGCCCCGTGACAAACCTCGCTGTGGCAGTGAACAGGTCACTAGTCTCGGCAATATCGGGGATGACATGGCAAGAGCAGGTCGCCCGCCCGGCAGGCCCCAAATAGGCTTCGATCCGCGCAGCCATTTCCGCGCTTGGCACTGTTATTCCAGCAAGGACCGGTAAAACTGCCCGCAAGGCAGTGATTGCAAAACCCGGTTCGTCGCGGTTTGGATAGCTGGGGTGGATCAGGTCGTCGCAAAGATCGAGAAATATGGGCTTGCCCGTGTGTTGCGCCAGGGCGGCAAGATCAATCACGGACCGATCAAGTCGCTTCACCACAATAATGGCGTCAAGCGTGTCGATTTCAGCCTTCAGGTCCTGATAGCGGGTGAAATATACGCTTTCGAAGTCGTCCGCCAGGACCCGGGCGAAGTGGAAGCAGCGATATCGCGCGCTGGCAGAACTAACGTCTACCTTTAGCAGAAACCAACCGATTCGGGGCCGCACGGTTGCGGGCTTGGTCTGCGGCGGAAGCAGCGCGAATCCGGGAAAATGCAGATGCAGACTAGAGGCAGGTTCGGTCATTGGGAGAAGACGGAAATGCCGGCTGGCAGAGCGAAGCGATCATGCAGACTTTTCACAAGAATAGCCAACCCCGGAACAGCGAACTAATCTGCGCGTCGAACATGAAGTGCAGCGCAGCAAAGGCTATGACACGACCGCTGCCTGATCTCAAGCCACAACCATTTCCCTTGAAAGTTAGGAATTAAATCACCTGCACGTCGCACTTGAGCCAACCCCAAACTGCACCTAGGAAGGGCTGTGGCGCAACGATCACGGCTTCGCCGCCCAGCAAACGAAACAGTGCTCAGGACATCCGATGGCGAGGACTAGACTAGAAACTACTGAAAACTCCGGAACTGCGGTTGGGGATTTGCTGGCGAGGTTCGAGCAGGAGCGGCTCGACCACTTGCGACAGATCGAATTGCTGAAGCTGGAGGTCAAGCGTTACCGACAAATTTCGGAAGACGCACAAGGCAGGGCAGCGATGCTTCAGTCCGCGATGGATCGACACATGGCACATTGTGACCGCGACGAAGGCGCGGTCCAGAGGCTTAGGGCGGAGTTGCAGGAGGCAAATGCTCGCCGCAAGGAACAGGTAGCTATCATAGAGCGCCGTGAAGCCAGGATCGAGTACCTATTGAACGGACATTCTTCGGTTCAGAAGAGTTCGGTCGCAAAGGGGGCCAAATGGGACGTCAGGCGGCTTTTCAAGGTTAGGATGGGCAAACGAGCGAATTGAGCGCGAACTCTTCCGGCGACGGCTGCAGCACAAGGGAAATTCTGAATGAAGCACAAGATTTTTGTAGGATACGACAGCCGGGAAGACATCGCTTGGCAGGTTGCCCGCCATTCCTTGCAGCGCCATGCTGCCAACGAGCTTGAAGTTATCCCGCTGCGCCAGACCGTTCTCCGCGAGCTTGGCCTTTACACCCGCCCGTTTGACCCCATGTCGTCGACTGAATTCTCATTGACGCGATTTCTGACGCCCTTTCTTGCCGCACAGGAAGATGGGTGGGTACTTTTCTGCGATTGCGACTTCCTCTTCACCGCCGATGTTCGCATGGTGTTCCACGGGCTTGATACCGCGAAGGCACTTTATTGCGTCCAGCACGATTACACGCCCGCCCACGACATCAAGATGGATGGCAAACAGCAGACAACCTATCCGCGCAAGAACTGGTCCTCGTTTATGTTGTTCAATTGCGGTCATCCCGATGTAAGGGCCTTGACGCCGAGTGTTGTGAACAGTGCGATGCCGGCTTTTCTCCATCGTTTCGAATGGGTCGGCAACGATGATCATATTGGAAGTCTGCCACTCGACTGGAATTTCCTGGAAGGTGAATATCCCAAACCGGAAACCACGCCGCGGGTGATCCACTACACCAATGGCGGTCCCTGGTTCGATAACTGGCAGGAAGTCGACTATGCAGATCTCTGGTTGGCTGAGCGGGATCTTTACCTCGACCAGGTTAACGCCGAAGCGGCATAAGGAGCGTTGGGTGGGCCTTTAGTGCTCACCAAGCCGGTCGCATACCATGCGCAAAGCACGCCGCAAGCCGTGTTTGCGGCGGACTATGAACCAAACTAATGCTTTAAAATCGGGCCAGAGCGTTCGACGGTCGTCAAGGGCCAGATAGGTCTGCCAGAAACCATCGGGACCCAACTCTTCCGGCAAGTTGAACACACCGTGAAAGCCGAATTCTGCGCCAGTCCTGCTTGATCGTTCATAGGAAAAGCGCGCGGCTGTTGTCGGATCGGCAAAGCGGATCCCGAATTCGTGCTGGAGGCGGAGGCGGTGCGTCCGGCAAATGGTCACATCTTCCGGGTGATCGTTAAGGCCGAGCGACTTGCATGCTTCGAGCAGACGCTTGCTCCGCAGGGAGAACCCACCGTTGCCGACAACCGCGCCGTCATCGAACTGCGGCCAGATCGCGCCGATGTAATCGAAGTCTAGAAAGTCTGCATCCCACGCAGCAGGACTGACGACGAAGCCGTCCCATTGCACCACCAACAGATGGCTAGTTGCGACATGCTGCGCCATCTCCCCAGCGAGCATGAAGCGCGAATAAGCCTCGGCGCTAGTCAGGCGTTCAATCGGTCGGATTTCGATCCCTTCCGGCACCAGATCGGGTACTTGATCGGTAAGCAACACCGCTGCACCGAAATCGCAAAGCGCCATGCTATGCTGCATTGCCGCAATTGTTGCTGCGACATTGACCGAGGTCGCCGCGCAGAGCGTGATCTGGGGCAAGGCTAGTCGCGCCATCGCTACAACCCGATCACGAATTGTTCGGAGAACCGGCTAAGTGCCGGGTGATGGTAGGGGTCTACTAGGCGATCAGTGTTCCAACGCTTCTTCAGGCGTGCCAGTTCACCGGCAAAGCGCACTTTCTTTTCGCCGGAATGGTCGGTCCCGCGGCTCTTGGACTCGTGATGCACCAATTCGGCCCGCGGCTCGTAGAGCGTCTGCCAACCCTGGGCATTGAGTTTGAGACACAGATCGACATCGTTGAAGGCAACCGGGAAGCAGTCCTGGTCAAACCCACCAACTGCGAGGAATTTCTCGCGCTGCACAACCATGCAGGCTCCGGTTACTGCGCTGACGAACTGCGGCAGGCTGGCGCGAAGGAAGTAGCCTGGCTCAACGGGGTCATGGCCCCGATGGGCATGGCCTGCACCGCCGCCGACCCCCAGAACCACCCCGGCATGCTGGATCGTCCCATCCGGATATAGCAGGCGTGCGCCAACCGCCCCGACCCGCTCGCCTCGGGCCTGGCCGATAAGATACATCAACCAGTCCGGCCCGATCATCGAGACGTCGTTATTCAGAAAGCATAGAAATTCGCCCCGCGCCTCTGCCACTGCGGCATTGTTGAGTGCGGAGTAATTGAATGGGCCAGGCTGGCGCAGGACCCGAAAGAACGGGGAGTCCAGTTTGTCTAGAAAGGCGATCGTCGCGGGATCGTCCGATCCGTTGTCGATGATGATACAATCTAGCTCTGGATAATTGGACTGCTGCAAGCCTTGCAAGCAGGTCTTCAGCAGTTCCAGCTGGTTGCGAGTAGGAATGATCACGGTCACCGTTGGCGGTGTCTCGATGTGTGGTCGTTGCATGGGCGGCGCGGCCGGATTAGGCCGCACGTGGCGATGGACCAAGATCTGATGCATGTGCCGCGGAGGATTGGCTGCAAGATCAACGGCCTTGCGGGTCAGGGCGCTAATCCAGTCTGGACTTCCAAGCGGCGGCAGACTCCCGAGCAAGGCGCTTTCGAGCCGCACCGCTGCGGCTCCCGAGAGATAGTCGTGATGGCGGAAAAGCTCGGCATTCCAGTCTGGCTTGAAGTGGGGATCATAGCGCCGTCCGCGCCGGTCAATCAGATCGTCGTCACCATAGATTATTGTGCCGGCGCCATGCACTTCGTTTGCCACCAGCGTCAGCGCGCCGGGAGCGAGGCAATCACCAGAATTCAGCATCACTAGCCAAGCGCCGCTTCTGTGCAGCAGATCCTGATAGAGATCGCTCAGTTCATTTGCCCAGCGAAGGCGCAAATCCTGCGGCCCATCCTCGGGCAGCCGCTGCTCTGACAGTCCGCCCACCACCACCACGGCATCCGCTTTGCCCGCGCGGGACAGGGACTTCAAGGTTTGCGCCAGCAGCTCCGGCGTATGACGGGCATCGATTGCAACCACGATTTGCACTGCTGCAGTGGCTGGACCTGTCGCCGGCCAGGTCTTCGCCTCACGTTGCGCCACCCAAAATGGGTAAGCCTGCCGGCTTGATCCGATCAAGGGAGAAAGCAGGTTGCGGCCCCGCACCCGCTTGCCGACAATCAGCCACAACAGCCCGGTAAAGTATAACCGGGGGTGTCGCAGAAAGGCTTCACAGTGGATCGCCAGGAATAGCCCGGCGCAAACTAGCCAGGAGCGGCCCTGCGGTCGGTCTGGAGCAATGCTCATGCTGCAATCATGCGCCGTCCGGCGGCTTCATGCAATTCCACGTTCCTTCAGGATCGCCTCGATTACTGGGGTGTCACTTGGGTTGTTGAGCTCGATTGAATCCCAATCAAGTCGATCGATCGGAACCACCCGAACTGGCAGCCCCATGTCGAGAAAGCGAAGCTGTTCCAGTCCTTCCAGCTCCTCAAGCTCACACGGACTGGCTCCGGCATAAAGCTCAAGGGCGGTCCGGCGATAGGCATAGAGGCCAAGATGGAGGTGCACTGGCGGTTCGCTCGATTCTGCGGCTTTTGTCGGAAGGTAGGGGAGCACCCGCTTGGAGAAATAGATCGCGCGGCCATTGCGGCCTATCACCACGGTAGTTCCGCCTACCCGACCTGCTGCCTGGTCGGCGATCAGGTGCTCATAGACTCCGCGCGAACATCGCACGGCCGGTGTGGCCATCAACGCTTCAGAATCGGCAACTAGGGCATCGACCAACTCGGTCACGATGAAATTGGGCGATAGCGGCGCGTCGCCTTGGAGGTTCACGAAAACCTCGGCTACATCACCCAGCTTGACCGCCGCCTCGGCACAGCGCGCGGTGCCGTTCTCACAGCTCTCCGAGGTCATCACGACCTGGCCACCAAAGGCGGTTACCGCCTCTGCAATACGCTCGTCGTCCGTTGCTACCCAGACCCCGACGCTCCCTGCGACGCTGCTGGCGCACTCCCATGATCGGTGAATTAGTGATTTTGCAACGCCGGTAGCACCAACCAGGGGTGCCAACGGCTTGGCCGGAAAGCGCGTCGAGGCGTAGCGCGCGGGGATGATGATCGCAAAACTCGGGCGGGACATGGGCAACTCGCTCTGCCAGGCTGGGCTTTCAGCTCAGACCAAGCCGCAGGAAATCGTGAATGTGGATGATGCCGGTCGGTTGGCAGGGGCTGTCCTGACTGCCGGATGGAACGACGAAGACGCAAGTGATCTTTTGTTCATTGAGAAAGTGAAGGGCCTCTTCGGCTAGGACATCTTCAGCAATTGTGCGTGGTGTCGCGCTCATGACGTCGCGGGCTAACGAGGATTGTAGGGTTTCAAAATGGCGCCGCAAATCTCCATCGGTGATCACTCCAACAAGCTGGTTGGCGTCGTCAACCACCCCCGCGATGCCAAAGCCCTTGCTGGTCATCACCGTTACAACCTCACGCATCGGGGTATTGGCCGGCACCAGTGGCAGCCGAGAGCGGCCATGCATAATCCGCGAAACCGGCGCAAGGCGCAGACCGATGGCTCCGCCTGGATGGAGTGCGCGCATCCCATCGCGACCGAAACCGCGTAGATCCATCACTGCCATCGCCAGCGCATCGCACAATGCCAGTTGGACCGTCGTCGAGGTGGTGGGGGCGATATTGGCTGGGCAAGCCTCGCGGACATTTGGCACACAGATGCCGATGCTTGCGCGGGTTATCACCTGGGAGTCGGGTCGCGAGGCGATCCCTATCACCAAGACACCCAGTGCTTCTGCGTGATTGAGAAAGGCCCGCAACTCAGCCGTATTCCCCGAGTTCGAGATTACTACCAGCACATCACCTGGGACTAGCATGCCCAAGTCGCCATGCGCGGCCTCGGCCGGGTGCACGAAGTTCGACGGGGTGCCCGTTGCCGCCAACGTGGCAGCCAGCTTGCGCCCAATATGGCCCGATTTACCCATCCCCGTCACTACGACCCGTCCCTTTGCTTGGACGATGGCTTCACAGGCTTCGACAAAATGGGTGTCAAGCGCGCGTGCCAGTTCGCCTAGCGCCTGCGCTTCAAGCTCAATGACCTCGATGCCACGGGTAAGCACCCGACTGGCGGTCTCAGCAGGGTGCAGGAGTGGGTTGGCGGTCATGGCTAGCTGATCCTTGGCATTTGATAGTGTAATGTCACGCTTGGTTGCCGGCAAACTGTTCGCCGATCCGGTCTAGGTAGCGACCATATTCGGACTTTCCGTATCGCGCGACAAGAGCTGCAAACTGTACTTGATCGACAAATCCCTGATTTAGCGCAATTTCCTCCGGACATGCAATCTTAAAGCCTTGCCGCTTCTCCAGCGTGCGGACAAACTCGGCTGCTTCGATCAAGCTGTCAGGTGTACCGGTGTCAAGCCAGGCATAACCACGCCCCATGATCTCCACAGATAGCTGCCCACGCTCAAGGTATGTCCGGTTTACATCGGTGATTTCGAGCTCGCCGCGCGCACTTGGCTTGAGGTTGGCCGCGATATCCACCACCTGTTGGTCATAGAAGTAGAGCCCTGTCACTGCCCAGTTCGAGCGAGGCTGCGCTGGCTTTTCCTCGATCGAAATGGCGCGCATAGACTTGTCGAATTCGACCACGCCGTACCGCTCTGGATCGGTCACGTGATAGGCGAAGACGCTCGCCCCGACCTGGTGCGAAATCGCGCTTTGGAACAAATCTGTACTGCCATGACCGTAAAAAATGTTATCGCCGAGGATCAAGGCCGAGGGACCGCCGGCGACAAAATCAGCGCCGATTATATAGGCCTGGGCAAGACCTTCCGGCTCTGGCTGGACAGCATATTCGATTGTCATCCCCCATTGCGAGCCATCGTCAAGGAGCGCCTGAAAACTCGGAGTGTCACGCGGGGTCGAGATGACTAGAACTTCCCGAATTCCGGCCAGCATCAGTGTTGACAGCGGATAATATATCATGGGCTTATCGTAGATTGGCATCAACTGCTTCGACGTCACCATGGTCATCGGATGAAGTCGCGTGCCCGAGCCGCCGGCCAGAATGATACCCTTCATGTAAGCTTCTCACTTTTCGGGGAAGGCAGCGAAAGTTCGCTGACTATTTGTTCGACTATGTCCTGCCATGGCCGGGGGGCAATGCCGAAGTCGCTGCGAATCTTGGCCGTCCCGAGCCGCGAGTTGCCCGGTCGGCGCGCGCGGGTAGGGAAGTCGGCGCTGGCAATCGGTCTTACCGGCACGGCGGCTCCGCCATGCGCACGGCTCGCCGCCATCACTGCTTCGGCCAGACCGTGCCAGGTCGTACTGCCATCGTTAACGAAGTGGTAGGTGCCGGAAGGGGCAGACCCATCAGCAAGATGGGCAAGAGCAATCGTCCGGAGCGTTGCGGCGATATCGCGTGCGCTGGTGGGGCAACCATGCTGATCTGCGACGACGCTCAGTTCCGGCCGCTCGGCGGCCAGGCGCAACATGGTCTTAAGAAAATTGTTGCGCTGGGCACTGATGACCCAGGCGGTCCGGAGTATGACATGGCGCGGCGCCCCGGCACGGACCGCCAGCTCACCGGCCAGCTTGCTGGCACCGTAGGCGCCAAGTGGTGAAACCGGATCCTCTTCGTGATAGGGTCGATCAAGCGAACCATCAAAGACATAGTCAGTCGATACGTGCAGCAGCGGGATGTCGCGCTGGCGAGCAATGTCTGCCAGCCATGCCGGTCCTTGCGCATTGGCGAGAAAGGCCGCGCCAACGTTGTCTTCGGCGAGGTCTACCGCCGTGTAGGCAGCTGGATTGATGATACAATGCACTTCGCGGCTGGCGAACCAGGCGGCGATGCTGTCACCGGAAGCAAGGTCAAGCTGGTCCCGCGCCGGGGCCAGCACGGTAACGTCAGCGGGCCAAGATTGGCGCAGCAGCTCCAGCCCCACCTGTCCGGTACCGCCTGTCACCAGCACTGTGTAGCCCGACATCGCCATCAACCCTTCAGACCCAGTCGCTCGGTGGCGTAGCGGCGTTGCAGGATTGGCTCCCACCAGTCCTTGCGGGTGAGGAACCAGTCAACAGTCTGGGTAATGCCGTCCTCAAACCGCACTTCTGGTTTCCAGCCCAATTCGCGTGCGATCTTGGCGGCGTCGATGGCATAGCGCTGGTCATGCCCAGGCCGGTCGGCAACGAAGGTGATCTGCTCGGCATAAGACTTCCCGTCTTCGCGTGGGCACCGAGCATCGAGCGCTGAGCAGATGGCACGCACTACTTCGATGTTCCGGCGCTCCGAATTGCCGCCGATGTTGTAGGTCTCACCCGGAACCCCAGCTTCAAATACCCGTCGCAGCGCACGCGCGTGATCCTCGACAAACAGCCAGTCGCGCACGTTCGATCCGTCACCATAAACCGGCAGTGGTTCACCGGCGAGCGCGCGAATAATGATCAGCGGGATGAGTTTTTCGGGGAAGTGATAGGGGCCGTAGTTGTTGGAGCAATTGGTGACTAGCACCGGCAAGCCATAGGTATGGCCCCAAGCCCGGACGAGATGGTCCGAGGCGGCTTTTGATGCTGAATATGGTGAGCGGGGATCGTAGGCGGTGCTTTCTGTGAAAAGGCCTTCATCGCCGAGCGATCCGTAGACCTCGTCCGTCGAGATGTGGTGAAAGCGGAAAGCCGCCTGCCGTTCGGCCGGCAGGGATTGCCAATATCCCAACGCCTGCTGCAACATCGTGAAGGTTCCCACCACGTTGGTCTGGATGAATTCACCCGGACCATCGATCGATCGGTCAACATGGCTTTCGGCCGCGAGGTGTGCGACTACATCGGGCTGGAATTCGGCCAGCAGACTGGCGACCAAGTCCGGATCGCAAATGTCGCCCTGGACAAAGCGATAGCGCGGATTGCTGTCCACCTCTGCGAGCGAAGTGAGCACCCCGGCATAGGTCAGCTTGTCGAGATTCAGCACGTCGTGCACGCTCTCGCCGATCAGGTGCCGGATCAGAGCAGAGCCGATGAAGCCAGCGCCGCCGGTAACGAGGATCTTCATTTCATCAAGGCCCTTCCAATTCGGCGCGGGTCAGACGGTGATTTCCTGCAGCGGACCCAGTGGATTTCCGTCGTAGGGAAAATCGATTAGCAATGCTGAGAGCGGGGGCAAAGCCCGGTCTTTGTCAGAAAGCACAGGATCTGAAACAATCTCGGGCCAGCCAATTCCAATCGTCGGATCGTCCCAGGCAATCCCGCCATCGCATTCGGCTGAATAATAGGCATCGACCTTGTAAGCGATCTCGCAGTTCGTCTCGAGTGTAACGAAACCGTGGGCATAGCCTGGCGGGATCAGCAACTGCTTTCCGTTCTCCGCCGACAGTTCGAGTCCGGCCCACTTGCCGAAGGTAGGCGAGCCGCGCCTAATGTCGACCGCAACGTCAAAAATGCGGCCGCGGAGGCAGCGGACCAGTTTTGCCTGCGCATAGGGGGGGCCTGGAAGTGTAGGCCGCGCAGCGTGCCCATCGGTCGCGACAGCGAGTGGTTGTCCTGGCAGAAATCGATCGCGATACCTGCGGCCTCAAGCTTGGCTCGGTTCCAGGTCTCGCTGAACCAGCCGCGGGAATCCCCGAAGCGGCGAGGGCAAAGGACTCTGAGTGTCATCAAACGATTCTCGATCTGGAAGGCGCGCGCGTTGCGCGCCGTGCGGCCTTATGCATACGAGGACGGCCGTCAACACCAAGTCGTTCAACTGAGACCGAAAATTCACTCAACTCAACGCAATATCCGGCGCGTCTTCCTGTTTCATGCCGACCACATGATAGCCGGCATCGACATGGTGCGTTTCGCCCGTGACGCCGCTTGAGAGATTAGAGAGCAAGTATAGCCCAGCCCCGCCGACATCCTCGATCGTCACATTGCGGCGCAGCGGCGAGTTCAGCTCGTTCCACTTGAGGATGTAGCGGAAATCACCGATGCCGCTGGCGGCCAGGGTCTTGATCGGGCCGGCCGAGATCGCGTTGACGCGGATGCCGACCGGGCCGAGGTCGTTGGCAAGGTACTTCACACTGGTTTCCAGCGCGGCCTTAGCCACCCCCATCACGTTGTAGTGCGGCACGACCTTTTCCGCGCCGTAGTAGCTCAGCGTCAGGACCGACCCGCCCTCGGGCATCATTGCTGCCGCGCGCCTGGTCACTGCGACCAGGCTGTAGGCAGAGATGTTCATGGTCATCAGGAAATTGTCGAGGCTGGTGTCGACATACTTCCCGCGCAGTTCGTTCTTGTCTGAAAAGCCAATCGCGTGGACCACAAAATCGATCGTCGGCCAGCGCGATGCAAGCTTCTCAAAAGCCGCATCGAGGGCAGCCATGCTGGATACGTCGCAATCGATCAGGAAGTCGCTGCCAAGTGATGCGGCCAGCGGGCGGACCCGCTTTTCCAGCGCCTCACCCTGGTACGAGAATGCCAGTTCGGCCCCCGCTTCATGCAGCTTTTGCGCGATCCCCCAGGCCAGCGACTTATCGTTTGCGAGCCCCATGATCAGCCCGCGCTTGCCCTGCATCAATCCCGTCATGCGTTACGATCCACCGTCCTTATGCCGTTCGCTTTCCGCTACGGCCTTGCCGATCATTTCGCCTTCTTCGGGCGTGACGGCAAGGGCGGCGTTCAGCTCGGCTCCCACCACCATCCCTAGGCCAACCAGCCAGAAAAAGAAAAGCGCGATCATCACTCCGGCCAGGCTGCCGTACGTGAGATCGTATGTGAAGAACCGTGCCAGGACCCAGGGCAGGGCGATCGTTACCGCCGCCCACCACAGGGTTACCAGCAGCGCGCCAGGCCACTTGGGATAGCGGCGCGAGCGGTAGGCGGTGGGAGTGAGCGTAAAGAACAGCGCGTGGAGTGAGAGGAACAGGATCACTGCGGGAATGAGGCGCGAGGTCGCGAGCGTGGCGGTCCAGTCGGCCAGGCGCGGGAACCAGGCGTCGATTATCTGCTCGGCCGTACCAATCGCGACCTGCGCAAAGAGCGAGAGCAATAACCCGACCACGGCAGCAAAGATCACCCCGGTGGAGATTAGCCGATGGCGCCAGAAGGCCGCCGTCGGTCCGGTGCCATAGGCGCGGCGCAGGATATCGCGGATCGTCTCGATCAGGCTGCCGACCGTCCAAAGGCCAACGATCCCCCCGGCCCAGAGCAGCCAGCCGGAGCGCGCCTGAACCACATCCTGCGCGACCGGTTCGAGTACCTGCCGGACCATCGGCGGCACCGCCAGCAAGAAGGCGCTGACCGAGGCGGCGCGCTGCGAGGTCTCGCCGACCAGGGCGAAGACCGCCGCAACCGTTACAAAGAACGGGAAAATCGCCAGGATCGCCATGTAGGCCAGGTTGCCTGCATGAATGAAGCCATCGTTCCACGCGCCTAGCCAGACCCGCTGGATCACGCGCTTGAACCGCGCGATCCGCAGCAGCGTCTCTTCGCCAACTTGCTCTTCCAATCCGGCGCGCCAGCGCAGCGCCTGCCGACGACGGCCTTCGGGGGTCAGGTCGGGAGCGAGGTGCGCCTCGGCGCGAGCCTGTTCAAGAGGGACTTCTTCCACAGTGCGCTTAAACGCCGAAGCGGGCGCGCAGGTTGCGCTGGTCGGTCCAGCCCTCAAGCCGCTTGGCCAGATCGGCATCGCCTTCAGGCAACTGGATCTCCAAAGTTACCAGTTGATCGCCGCGGCTGCCGTCTTTGCGGCTGAACCCCTTGCCAGGAATGCGCAGCGTCTTGCCCGAGCTGGAGCCCGGCGCGACGGTCAGCATAACCGCCCCCTCGGCGGTTGGCACCTTGATCTTGGCGCCATTCAGCGCCTCGTCGAGGGTAATCGGCAAGTCCAGCCGCAGGTTGTCACCATCGCGGCGGAAGAAAGCGTGCGGCTGAATGCGGATCGTGACGATCGCATCGCCTGCGCCGCCGGGGCCGGCCTCCCCTTTGCCGGCAAGGCGCATCTGGGTGCCGTCCTCAACCCCGGCGGGAAGCTTCAGGTCGATGGTCTTGCCGTCGGCCAGGGTGATCCGCTGCGTTGCCCGCGCCGCAGCGTCGGGCAGCGAGACACCCAGCTGGTAGGAAACGTTGGCGCCCTTGGGCGCGGGCCGCGCTCGGCCGCCGCCGGCCCCGCCGAAGCCGCCGCGCCCGCCGAACAGGCCTTCGAAGATGTCGCCCAGGTCGATCCCGGCATCGCCGCCACCGAACCCCTCAAACCCGTCGGCGCGAAAGCCGCGCTGCCCGCCGGCCCCGCCGAAACCGCCGCCGCCCGGGCCGCCAAAGCCGAACCCCGTGGGGTTGCCGTCAATGTCGATCTCGCCCCGGTCGAACCGGGCGCGCTTGTCCTTGTCAGACAACAGGTCATAGGCGCGGGTCACTTCGGAAAAGCGCTCCGCTGCCTTGGGGTTATCCTTGTTGCGGTCGGGGTGCAGTTCCTTCGCCAGCTTGCGATAGGCGGACTTGATATCTTTCTCGTCCGCGCCGCGCGCTACCCCCAGGATCGAATACGGATCGGCCATTTGCCCTAGCTAGGAGCGGCGGGGCCATACGGCAAGCCGTTCCCGTGCCAGCGCCTTTCGCTTGTCCCCGCTTGGCGCTATGCCGCGCGCATGGACGAACAGCAATCCGCCGACGCAATCCCCGTCGCCTCGCCGCTCCAGCTTTTTGCCGAGTGGTTCGCCTTGGCGAAGGAGCGCGAGCCAAATGATCCCGATGCGGTTGCCCTGGCAACGGCCACACCGGATGCTGCGCCGTCAGTGCGGATGGTGCTGATGAAGGATTACGGCCCGGAAGGCTTCGTCTTCTATACCAACGCGCAAAGCCGCAAGGGCGAAGAATTGCTGGCTAATCCGCAGGCAGCCATGCTGTTCCACTGGAAGAGCCTGCGCCGCCAGATCCGCATCGAAGGCCGGATCAAGGAAGTCGATCCCGCCACGGCTGATGCCTATTTCGCCAGCCGCAGCCGGGATTCGCAGCTTGGTGCCCTCGCCTCAGACCAGTCGCGGCCACTTTCCTCGCGCGCCGAGTTCCTGGGCCGGATCGCCAAGGTTACCGCCCAGCACCTGGTTGGCCGGGTCCCGCGCCCGCCGCACTGGACCGGCTTCCGGCTTGTACCACATGCCTTTGAATTCTGGATGGACCGCCCCTTCCGCCTGCACGAACGCCGCCGATTTGAGCTGGACGGTACCGGAAACTGGACTTCGGGCCTGCTTTATCCCTGAAGCCCCCGGCCTTCGCCGGCGAGGAATGCGGCATAGGCTTTGGCGATCCCACTGCGCAGGTCGGTCCTGGGCTGCCAGCCCAGCGCCGTGAGGCGAGAATTGTCCATCAATTTGCGCGGGGTGCCATCAGGCCTGCTGGGATCGGTGACGATCTCACCGTCATATCCGATCACGTCCATGACCAAGCGGGCTAGGTCGCGGATCGAGATTTCGCTCCCCGCGCCGATATTGACATGCTCGGGCTCGGAATAGGTCTTCATCAGGAACACGCAGGCATCGGCGCAATCGTCGACATGCATGAATTCGCGAAGCGGGCTGCCGGTCCCCCACAAAGTCACCGGAGTGCCGCTGGCCTTGGCCTCATGCACCTTGCGGATCAGTGCAGGGAGGACATGGCTGCCGTCAGGATCGAAGTTGTCGCCCTGACCATAGAGGTTGGTCGGCATGGCGCTGATGAAATCGCAGCCGTATTGTTGCCGATAGGCTTGGGCCAACCTGATCCCGGCGATCTTGGCGATGGCATACCATTGGTTGGTCGGCTCAAGCAGGCCGGTCAGCAGCGCTTCCTCCCGGATCGGCTGGTCAGCATGTTTTGGATAGATACAGGACGAGCCAAGGAACAGCAGCTTGCCAACGCCAGCCGCCTGCGCCCCGGCCATGATAGCTGTTTCGATCAGCAGGTTGTCGCGCAGAAAGTCGACCGGATAGGTCGTATTGGCGAGGATCCCGCCGACCCGTGCGGCGGCCAGGAACACGGCATCGGGCCGTTCGCGCTGCATCCAGTCATGCACTGCGCGCTGATCAGTGAGATTGAGCGTCGCCCGATCCACTGTGAGCACTGCGCAGGCTTCGCTGGCCAACCTGCGGACAATGGCACTGCCGACCATACCCTTGTGGCCTGCCACCCAGACCCGCTTGCCAATAAGGTCGTAGGCCATTGCTGCGTCAGCTCCGCCCGATCCGCGCGAGCTTCATCGTTTCAAGATCGGCCGTGACCATCTCGCGCACCAGTTCACGCACTGACGTCTCGTGCTTCCAGCCTAGCTTCTGGTGCGCCTTGCCGGGATCGCCGATCAGCAGGTCAACCTCGGTCGGCCGAAAATAGCGCGGATCCACCGCAACGCGTAACGCGCCGGTTTTGGCGCAGAAGCCCTGCTCCTCCACACCTGTACCGCGCCATTCGAGGATGATCCCGGCATCGGCAAAAGCCCATTCGGCAAGCTGGCGGACGCTGGTGGTCTCACCGGTTGCCAGCACATAGTCGTCGGGTTCATCCTGCTGGACCATCATCCACATACCGCGGACATATTCGGCGGCGTGGCCCCAGTCGCGCCGGGCATCGAGATTGCCGAGGTAAAGCACGTCCTGCCGCCCCAGCGCGATCGCTGCGGCACCGCGGGTGATCTTGCGGGTGACGAACGTTTCGCCGCGCAGCGGGCTTTCGTGGTTGAATAGGATGCCGTTCGAGGCGTGGATGCCATAGGCCTCGCGGTAATTGACCGTGATCCAATAGGCATAGAGCTTGGCGACCCCATAAGGGCTACGCGGATAGAACGGCGTGGTTTCGCGCTGCGGCACTTCCCGGGCCAGCCCATAGAGCTCGCTGGTCGATGCCTGGTAGAACCGGGTCTTCTGCTCCAGCTTCAGAATACGGATCGCTTCAAGCAGGCGCAGCGTGCCGAGGGCATCGGCATTGGCAGTGTATTCCGGCGTTTCGAAGCTGACCTGGACGTGGCTTTGCGCGGCCAGGTTGTAGATCTCGTCCGGCTTGGTTTCCTGGACGATGCGGATCAAGTTGGTCGCGTCGGTCAGGTCGCCATAATGCAGCGTCAGGTGCGGATCGGGGACATGCGGGTCCTCATAAATGTCGTCGATCCGGTCGGTATTGAACGATGACGAGCGCCGCTTGATCCCGTGGACACGGTAACCCTTGGACAGCAGCAGCCGTGCCAGATAGGCTCCGTCCTGCCCGGTTACGCCGGTGATCAATGCTGTCTTGCCGGTCACGTTGCGGCCTTTCGCGGAAAGAGCGCCGCGATCTTGCCGATTGCCTGGCGAACCGGCTCGTGTTCTCCGTCCAGTGTCTTGCCCAGCCGGACGACGGTGAGTCCCTGGTCCGGCGAGACCAGGACGAACTGGCCCAGGTGGCCATTCATCGAGAAGGCCGAGCGCGGCGCGCCGGGAAAGGGCGGTTCCTTATCACCGGGTTGCGGCCGGTTGAGCCAGGTCTGGGCACCATAGCCCGGATTGCGCGGATTGGCTGTGGTCATGAACTCGATCCAGCCGGCCGGGACCAGTTGCGCGCCATTGACGCTGCCCTGATTGCGCAGGAACTCGCCGAACTTGGCCCAGTCGCGGGCCGTCGCATGCATCAGGCTGCCGCCGATCAAGGTTCCGGCCGCATCATATTCCGGAACGATCGACTTCATGCCAAGCGGGTCGAACAGGCGGCTGCGCAGGTAGTCGTTCAATACTCGCCGACGCTCGGCCGGATTGGTGCTGGAGGTCAGCGCGCGCGCGGCAATGTCGGCCAAGATCACGGTCGTGTTGCTGGAATACTCCCATTGGCGGCCCGGCTCAGCCTCCAGCGGTTGAGCCTCAGCATGGGCGGCCATCGCATCGCGCCCGTCGAGGAACAGCATCCGCACCTCATCGGATTCATAGACCGGGTCCCCGGCTTCGGTATGACGGAGGCCTGAGCGCATTTGCAGCAACTGCCGCAGCGTGATCTCGCCGCGCGGGTCGCCGGGGCGCTGCCAGGCGGGCACTGGCACGCTTTCGTCCAGCCGCAGGCGACCGTCGGCCACGAGCAGGCCGATCAGCACGCCGGTCACGGTCTTGGCCATTGACCAGCTCACGAAGCGGGTGTTCTCGTGATAGCCGGGCCCATAGCGCTCGGCGACAATCCGCCCGTCGTGCACCACCACCACTGCCCGGGTTTCGGCCGTCTCGGGCGCGCTGAACAACAGATCGACCGCCCGGGCCAGCGCCTCGCGGCGCACACCGGGGTTTTGGACAACGGCGTTCACCGCGGCTTCGGCGAGGGGCGGGGGCGGTTCGGGCGCAGACTGCTGCTGCCCGCATGCGATCAGGCTTGGCAGGGCCAGCAAGGGCAGGATAAAGGGTGGGCGACGCGTCGGCATGGCGCGCATCCCTCGCGCAAAGGCTCGCCGATGGCAACTGCAATCCCTGCTCCGTCAATGCCTTCGCCGCGCCGTCGCTGGCCGTGGGTACTGTTGGTGGCGCTGGCGGGGCTGCTTGCCTGGTTCTGGGCTCCGCTCAATGGCTTCGCCATCACCGGCGCATCCTATGGGGCGCGGCTGGCCTGCTCGTGCCACTATCTGGGGGGGCGCAGCCTTCAGGATTGCCGCAAGGACTTTGAACCCGGCATGGAGCTTGTCCTGCTCAGCGCCGATGAAGAAGCAAAAAGCGTTACGGCCCGCTTCCCGCTGCTCGCCAGCCAGACTGCAACTTTCTATGAAGGGCAGGGTTGTCGTCTTGAGCCTTGGAGCGAATAGTCGAAGGCGAATTGACTTGCCCGGAACTTCAGGGGCCATTTCCCCGATCAGCCAGTAGATTACGCCAATGACCCTGACTATTATTCCCGTTATTCTGTGCGGTGGCGGCGGCACCCGGCTCTGGCCTCGTAGTCGCGCGGATAAGCCCAAGCCGTTCCTGCCACTGGTCGGCAATTCCACGCTGTTTGAAGCGGCCATCGAGCGTGCCTCAACTCAATACGGGTTTGCGCCGCCGCTAGTGGTGACTGGCGCACGGCATGTTGAGCATGTGGAGGCGCAGCTGGGCGGGATTGATGCGACGATCGTGGTTGAGCCCGCGGCGCGCAATACGGCGGCTGCCATTGCCCTTGCCGCACTGCGGCTGGACCCTGATGCCATCATGCTGGTCTGCCCGAGCGACCATCACATCGCTGATGGCGGGGCATTTCGCGCAGCTGCCCGCAATGCCGCAGCCCTCGCTGCCGAAGGCTATCTGGTTTCCTTCGGCATCGAGGCCAAGACGCCGGAAACCGGCTTTGGTTATCTTGAGAAAGGCGAGGCGCTGGCGCATGGCGGCTCCCGCGTAGTCCGGTTCATCGAGAAGCCTGACCGCGCCAAGGCAGAAGCCCTGGTCGCAGCTGCAACCTTTGCCTGGAATGGCGGGATTTTCGCCTTCCATGTGGGGACTTTCCTTCACGAATTGGCAGCGCACCGACCGGCTATTCTTGCAGCGGCCCGCGCTGCGGATGCTGCCGGACAGCAGCAGGGTCGCCAGTTTCATCCGGGGGCGGCAGAATTTGACGGTTTCACCCCCGAATCGGTCGACTATGCGGTGATGGAGAATACAGCGCGCGCGGCGATGGTCCCGGTCGACATGGGCTGGTCCGATATCGGCAGTTGGGACGCGCTGCACCTGGCGCTGGAGCGCGATGCCGATGGCAACAGCGTACAGGGGCGGGCGGAACTGGTTGACTGCCGCAATGTCATGGTGACCAGCGACGGCCCGCGCGTATCGGTAATTGGGCTTGAAGATGTCGTTATCGTGGTTGATGGCAACGAGATCCTGGTGACCAGCCACGCCGGCACCCAGCGCGTCGGCAAGCTGGATGGGGCGGTCAACCAGTGACCCTCCTCCTGACCCGGACCGTCGCCAAGCCCTGGGGGCGGACCGACCTGCCTGCGGCGTTCGGCGGCCCGGCAGCCGAGCCGATCGGCGAGGTCTGGTTCGAACCCCCGGCCGCGCTTAATAGCCTGCTGATCAAGTACATCTTCACCAGCGAAAAGCTTTCGGTCCAGTGCCATCCCTCTGACGCGCAGACCCAGGCCCAGGGTCTGGGGCGCCAGGGCAAGGAAGAGTGCTGGCTGGTGTTGAATGCCGAACCCGGCGCAAAGCTGGCCATCGGGTTCAACCAAGAGATTGATCTCGCATCGATGCGGGCGGCCATGCAGGACGGTTCGATCGAGCAGTTGCTGACCTGGCACCCGGTCAGCGCGGGCGATTTCTTTTATATCCCGGCGAACACGGTCCACGCCATTGGCGCGGGGATCACGCTGGTCGAAGTCCAGCAGAATTCCGAGATCACCTATCGCCTCTATGACTATGGCCGCCCTCGCGAGCTGCATGTGGAAGAGGGCGCTGCCGTAGCCCTCCGCCAGCCCTATCCCCGCCAAAACCATCAGCATCTGCCGGCAAAGGGCGCCGCCCGCCTGGTGGATGGCCCCTATTTCCGTTTGGACCGTATCGACGGGGTGCCTGATGCTGCAACCGCTCAGCGTTTTACCGGAGCGTTGCTGGTGGTCCCGCTTGATTGCACCGTCGTGGTCGATGGCAAGTCCGTGGCCCCAGGCCAATGTGCGCTGGCCGATAGCCTCGCGGTCATCACCTTTCCGGGAGAGGGCCTCAGCCTGCTCGCTCAGCCGGTCTAGCCACGCTCAAGATTCCGTCGCGGCAATCCAGCCACCGCCGACCACCCGGTCCCCGGCATAGAGCACTGCAGCCTGGCCTGGCGCCACCCCGTATTCGGGCGCTGCGAAGCGGATTGTGGTGCTGGCACCGTCACCCAGCGGGCCTTCCAGCGTCACCGGGACCGGCTTGGCCAGCGAGCGGACCTTCGCCAGCAGCGGCGCATCAGGCAGCGGGCCGATGCGGTTGGTTTCGATCACCTGTGCAGCGCTTACCGCGAGGAGCCGGCGCGGGCCGACCCTGACTTCGGCAGCGACGGCATCGATGCCCACGACGTATAGCGGTTCGGGTTGGCCACCAATCTCCAGCCCGCGGCGCTGGCCGACGGTAAAGTGGATGACGCCGTCGTGCCGGCCCAGCACGGCACCCGTCTCGACATGAACGATCGCACCGGGGCGCACGCCTTCGGGGCGGACCGCCTCCACGATCCGGGCATAGTCTCCGTCGGGCACGAAGCAGATGTCCTGGCTGTCGGGCTTGGCTGCCGTCCGCAGTCCGGCCGATTCGGCGAGGGCGCGGACCTGCGGCTTGGGCAGGCCGCCCAGCGGGAAGCGCAGGTAGGCAAGCTGGGCTTCGGTCGTCGCGTAAAGGAAGTAGGACTGGTCGCGCGCCGGATCGCGCGCACGATGCAGCTCCGGCCCGGCCGGTCCGATCACGCGGCGGACATAGTGCCCGGTCGCGAGGCAATCGGCACCGAACTCGCGCGCCATGCGGAACAGGTCGGTGAACTTGGGCCCCATGTTGCAGCGAATGCAGGGGATCGGCGTCCGCCCCGCGAGGTACTCGTCCGCGAACTGCTCGACCACTTCCTCGCGAAAGGCAGACTCGTGATCAATCACATAGTGCTGGATGCCAAGCCGGTCGGCCACCGCGCGGGCATCGCGAATGTCGTCACCGGCGCAGCAAGCGCCCTTGCGCGCGGCAACCCCGCCCGTATCGTAAAGCTGCAACGTCACGCCGATCACCTCGGCCCCGCTCTGTGCGGCGAGGGCGGCGACCACCGAGCTATCGACTCCGCCCGACATGGCGACCACGATGCGCTTGCCGCTCGCCGGTCCATCAAGCTGGAACAGCGCGGCGGGATCAAGAGTGGGAAGGGCGGCCAGGTCCATGGCGGCGCGCCTTACACGCATCGCGCCCGCCTGGCAAAAAGCCGCAGGAGCGGCAGCGCATTTCGGTAAGGTGAGTGACCAGACAGTAAACTGGGCCTTTACGGGCTGTTGACCTTATTCGGCTAGAACGGCCGTCATGGAATTCGGCAAGGACCTCATATCAAGCCTGCGCGACCGGGTGCTCCCCGGCAGCGAAGGGGCCAGTGCGGGCCGCTGCGACTGGGCAGCGATCAGCGCGCGGCTGCAGGCTGCCCATGCTGCCCGAGTTGAACTGATTCGCGCCGAGATTCAAAATCTTCGGCTGCTGGGAGGGTCGTTTGGTTCCCAGTCGGGCCTGACCCTGGTGGGGGGCAATCATGCCTCACACGAAATTAACCCAAGTGATTTAGCAGATGGCAAAGCCCCTGTGGGCAATGCTGTCTCCGCCGGAACCAACAGGCTGGGCGACGGCTGAGGATGAATATGATCGAGAACCAGAAAATCCGACCCGCAATGGTGATTGGCCCGCTCGGCGAGCCGCTGACCATCGATTCGCTGCCGCCGCCGACCACCACCCGGTGGGTCGTGCGCCGCAAAGCTGAAGTCGTGGCGGCGGTTAATGGCGGCTTGCTGACCATCGACGAGGTTTGCGAGCGCTACAACCTGACGCTTGAGGAGTTCGCCTCGTGGCAGCGCGCGGTTGACCGGTCGGGCATGCAGGGCCTGCGCGTGACGCGCATTCAGCACTACCGCGATCTTTACGAGCGGCAGCTCAAGTACTGACGGTACAACAATTTATGCGCGACAGCCCTCTGCCGCCGCGCTAGACTTGCCGCCCCGGACCAGCCAGACTGGTTCCGGGGCGGCTGCTTTGCGGGGCCGATACTTGGCTCACGCGCTTCGGCAGCCTGGCAAAGGAGCTGGGTATGGGCTGGATTGTTGCTTTGATCGTTGGCGGCTTGGCGGGGTGGCTCGCCAGCAAACTGATGAATCGCGATGCCTCGATGGGCGTGCTCGCCAATATCCTTGTGGGCTGCGTCGGCTCGGTGGTCGGCAATCTGGTGATCGGCCCGCTGGTCGGGATCCGCGGCTCGGTGCGGGAGTTTTCCTTGCCGGGGCTGGCGATCGCGATTCTGGGTGCGGTGATTCTGCTCGGCGCGCTCAATCTGATCCAGCGCGGCAAGGTGCGTTAACCGCCAAGCCCAGCGCATTTCGCCGAACGGGGTTGACCGTTTGCCGACCATTACGTTGCGCCGCAGCAAGCCAAGGCCTATGGCCCGACCCTTGAGTTAGGACGCTTCGTCAGGCCTGCCGCGCTGCGGACTTGCCCGAAGTGATTTAGCAGAGTAATACAGCGCAGCCTGGCCAGTGCAGTCACTCTGACTGCGGCGGACCGGCAGTGATGCAAGATGGGGCGAGTCGGCCATGAACTATGACACGCGGATTGCAGCAGAGGACCTGGCGGTGACCGATTCCGCTGCGGTGCTGATGGGCGATGCCGAGGAAGAGCGGCAATCGCGGCGCAAGCTGTGGATCATCGGGCTGGCCGTATTGGCTGGCCTGATCGGCATCTGGTTTCTGACCCACAGCGGCGATGACGCTGCCAGCGGTGACAAGAAGTCGCAGGCTGCGGTGGTCTCGGTCGTGGCGCCCGGACGCGGCACAATCGAAGGCGCGATCAATGTGACCGGAACTCTGGCGGCTCGCCGGGAACTGCCGGTTGGCGTGCCGGGTGAAGGCGGCCAGGTCGTTTCCGTGCTGGTCGAGCCCGGTCAGTGGGTTGGCGCGGGACAGGTGCTGGCAGTGATTGACCGCTCGGTTCAGGTCCAGCAGCGTGCCAGCCAGGCGGCGCAGATCGATGTCGCCCGCGCCAATGCGCAGCTGGCCCAGGCCAATCTCGACCGCGCGCTGAAGCTGGTGGAACGCGGCTTCGTTTCGACCGCCGATATCGACCGACTGACTGCCCAGCGCGATGCGGCAGTGGCGCAGGTTCGTGTCGCCGGGGCCCAGCTCGGCGTGCTCAATGCCCAGCTCAATCGCCTCAACGTCGTCGCTCCGGCGGCCGGACTGGTGCTTGAGCGCCGGGTCGAGCCAGGCCAGGTTGTGAGCGCCGGTTCCGGCATACTCTTCCGCCTTGCCAAGGGCGGCGAGATGGAACTGCGCGCGCTGCTCGGTGAAACCGAGTTGGCCCAGGTTTCGAACGGCGTCCGCGCTGAAGTCACCCCGGTTGGCGGGGCCAAGACCTTCACGGGTGAAGTCTGGCAGACGGCTCCGGTGATCGATCCGCAGAGCCGACAGGGCATCGCCCGGGTTGCGCTGCCCTATGCGCCCGAACTGCGCCCCGGCGGCTTTGCCACGGCAGTGATCAAGGCCGGGACCGTGGTGGCGCCGATGCTGCCCGAGTCCGCCATTCTCTCGGATAACGAAGGCAGCTACGTCTACATTGTCGGCAAGGACAACAAGGCTGAGCGGCGCAATGTGAAGACCGGTCTGGTTACGGCCAATGGTATTGCCGTGGTCGAAGGGCTGAGCGGCACCGAAAAGGTCGTGCTGCGGGCGGGCGGCTTCCTCTCGCCGGGCGAGACGATCAATCCCAAGGTAGTGACGAAGTAACGCAGCCGCTGGCTGAAGACAGGATCTGGCGATGAATTTCCGTAACATCTCGGCCTGGTCGATCCGCAACCCGGTGGTGCCGATCGTGCTCTTCATCGGCCTGATGCTGGCCGGGATCATGAGCTTCGCTCAAATGGAGGTCCAGAACGACCCCGACGTCGAGTTCCCGATGGTGATCGTCTCGATCGCCCAGCCGGGCGCGGCGCCGACGGAAATCGAGACCCAGATCACGCAGCGGGTTGAATCCGCCGTACGAACCATTTCCGGGGTTCAGTCGATCAGCTCGACCGCCTCGGAAGGTCGCAGCCAGACGATGATCGAATTCAAGATCGGCGAAGACGTCAACGAGGCGGTCAACGAGGTCAAGAACGCGGTTGACCAGGCGCGCGGCGAACTGCCCGACGGGATTCTCGAACCGCAGGTGGTCAAGGCCCAGACTTCGTCCGATCCCTTCGCCTATTTCGCGGTCCAGGCCGACGACATGACGATTGAGCAGCTGTCTTGGTTCATCGACGATACGGTGACCAAGCGTCTGCTGAACATCCCGGGCATGGCCACGGTCAACCGGGGCGGCGGCGTCAACCGGGAAATCCTGGTGACGCTTGATCCGGCGCGGATGCAGTCGCTCGGGATTACCGCCAGCCAGGTCAACGCCCAGCTGCGCCAGCTCAATATCAACGCTGCCGGCGGCCGCGCCGAAATTGCCGGATCGCGCCAGTCGGTCCGTGTGTTGGGTAATGCCGATACCGCTTATGAGCTGTCGCAGACCGACATTCCGCTGGGCAATGGCCGCACTGTCAAGCTGAGCGATTTTGCCCGCGTCCAGGACAGCTATGGCGAGATCACCAGCATGGGCAAGGCCGATGGCAAGCCTGTGGTCACCTTCGGCATCGCCCGCGCCCGCGGCGCTTCGGACGTTTCGGTCTATGATGCGGCCGTGGCCGAGATCAAGAAGATCGAAAAGGAGAACCCGGGGGTCAAGTTCATCCGTCAGTTCACCACGGTCGACTATACCAAGGCGCAGTACGAGAGCTCGATCTCGGCCATGGTCGAAGGGGCGATTCTGGCGGTTATTGTCGTGTTCTTCTTCCTGCGGGACTGGCGCGCCACAGTGATTTCTGCGCTGGCCATCCCGCTTTCGGCGATCCCGACCTTCTGGTTCATGGACCTGATGGGTTTCACCCTTAACACGCTCTCGCTCCTGGCGCTGGGCCTGGTCGCAGGGGTGCTAGTCGATGACGCGATCGTTGAGATCGAGAACATCGTGCGCCACATGCGCATGGGCAAAAGTGCCTACCAGGCCTCGATCGATGCGGCTGACGAGATCGGCCTGGCCGTGGTCGCTACCACCTTTTCGATCGTCGCGGTGTTCCTACCGGTTGGCCTGATGCCGGGGGTTTCGGGCCAGTTCTTCAAGAATTTCGGCCTGACTGTGGTCGTCTCGGTGCTGATGTCGCTGGCGGTCGCGCGCATGATCACGCCGATGGTTGCGGCCTACTTCCTCAAGGCCCATGGCCAGGAGGAACACGGTGGCGGGCCGTGGATGGACAAGTACATCAACGTCCTGCGCTGGTCGATCGATCAGCGCGAGGCCAAGGCGCTGCGCGCTGCCCTGCCCAAGGTGCCGTCGCGCTGGTGGTACTACCTGGTCTGGATCATCGCGACGCTGGTGGTCTTTGCTGCCTTTGGCGGCGGCGCAATGATCCCTTCGCAGGTATTCGGCAAGATTGAAGCACTGCGCGACGTGGTGCCCGGCTGGATTTCCGCCTTCCTTGGCGTTGGCGTGGGGATTGCGGCTGCCTGGGCGGTCTATCGTGGCCTGCTGTTCCTCGCCGGTCTCGCCCCGCGCGGCTTTGCCGACTGGTACCGCTTCATGCACCTGCGCTGGGCCGCCCGCCGACGCGACCACCGCGTGTGGATGCTCGGCATCGGCCTCGGTGCCCTGGGTCTGACCGGGATTCTCTTCACCAACATCCCGACCCAGTTCTTCCCCACCTCGGATGGCGATTTCATTCAGGTCCGTGTCGAAATGGTGCCCGGCACCACGCTCAAGCAGACCGAGGCGGTGATCGATCAGGTCGTCAAGATCGCCCGCGACCGGCCGGAAACCAACACCGTGCTGGCCCGCTTTGGCGAAGGCAACGGCCGCGTCTTCATCACGCTCAAGGAAGATCGTGAAAAGAAGAGCATGGCGATCGAGCGCGAACTGACGCCCGTCCTGCAACAGATTGCCGATGCGCGGGTCACGATCCAGAGCTTTGGTGGTCCTGGCGGCGGTACCGGCCGGCCGATCTCGGTCATGCTGTCAGGCTCGGATTCCAAGCTGCTTGACGATACCGCAGCCAAGCTGGTTGAAGAAATGAAGGGCGTCAAAGAACTGGTCGCCCCGCGCATCGCCGCCGACATGCGCCGGCCAGAAGTGGTGATCAAGCCGCGGCTTGATCTTGCCGCCAGCATGGGTGTCACCACCTCGGCGCTCAGCCAGACGATCCGCATCGCCACAATCGGCGATATCGATCAGAACGCGGCCAAGTTCTCGCTGACCGACCGTCAGGTGCCAATCCGCGTGCGGTTGCCGGTCGAGGCGCGCCAGGACCTGTCGACGATCCAGAACCTGCCAGTGCCGACCACCACGGGCGGCTCGGTCCCGCTGTCGCGGGTGGCCGAGATCGGCTTCGGCTCGGGTCCGGTTTCGATCCAGCGCTACAACCAGAACCGCCGCGTCTTTGTCGGAGCCGACCTTGCCCCCGGCGTGGTCAAGGGCACGGCGATGGAAAAGGTCAACAACCTGCCGGTGATGAAGAACCTGCCGCTCGGCGTTTCCAACGCGCCGTTTGGCGAGGATGAATGGCAGGCGGAAATGACCCGCAACTTCGGTATTGCGCTGGTCTCGGGGATCCTGCTGGTCTTCGCGGTGCTGGTGCTCTTGTACCACCGGTTCGTTTCGCCACTGGTCAACATGAGCTCGCTGTTCTTGGCGCCGCTGGGCGGGCTGCTAGCGCTGCTGCTGGTCGGCCAGCCGATGTCGATGCCGGTGTTCATCGGGATCCTGATGCTGTTCGGCATCGTCGCCAAGAACTCGATCCTGCTGGTCGATTTCGCGATCGAGGAAATGCAGCGCGGGGTCGACAAGGCGACCGCGATCATCGAAGCCGGGCACAAGCGCGCCCAGCCGATCATCATGACCACCGTGGCCATGACCGCGGGCATGGTGCCGACTGCGATCTCGGGCATGATCGGTTCGGGCGACGGGGCCTGGCGTGCACCGATGGGCACGGTGGTGATCGGCGGCCTGATCCTCTCAACCCTGCTGACCCTCGTTATCGTCCCTGCTGGTTTCAGCCTGGCCGACGGGTTTGAAAAACGCGCCGGTCCGTGGCTGCGCAAGCGGCTGCTCAGTTACGAGCCAGGTGACGAGCATGGCACCAGGGACGGTCTCCATGGCGGGGCCCTACCCGCCGAGTGAGTGGTCTGCCCTCTCCCCTGACATCTGCGCGCGGCGGCCCCCTGGTCGACCGCGCGCAGCGCATGCGGCGCACGGCCACCGGGCTGCTGGTCGTCATGGCCGGGCTCTATCTCGTGGCGCGGCACTACCAGGGGCTGCACCCGGCGATGGGCTATCTGCTGGCCTTCGCCGAAGCGGCCATGGTGGGCGGACTGGCCGACTGGTTCGCGGTGACCGCGCTGTTCCGCCGCCCGCTTGGTCTGCCGATCCCGCACACGGCGATCGTGCCTGAAAACAAGGATCGCATCGCCGATACGATGGCGGCCTTCCTGCGCACCAATTTCCTTACCCCACAGGTGGTGGCGCGGCGGATGCGGAGCATGAACCTGGCGGCAGCGGTCGGCAACTGGCTGGCCGATCCGCAGACCGGCGGCTCCAGCCGATTGCGCGCTGGGGCGGCGGAAATGCTCGCCCACGTGCTCGAATCGCTCGATCCGGACCGGCTCGGCAACCAGGTTCGGGGCGGTCTTTTCAAGCAGATCGACAAGCTCGAGGTTTCGCCGCTGCTGGGTCAGATGCTTGGCACCGCGATTGTCGACAAGCGCCACATGCCGGTGATCGAGTCGCTGGTCCGCTGGGCCGGCTTGACGCTGGAAGACAACGAGCCGCTGGTGCGCGAGCTGATCCACACCCGCGCCAATGCGATCCTGCGCTGGACCGGCCTCGACGAACGCCTCGCCAATTCGGTGCTCGACGGGCTCTACAAGCTGCTTGCCGAAGTGATCGTCGATCCTGACCACCCGCTGCGCGGCAAGATCGAGGAAGGCCTCGCCAAGCTCGCTGATGACCTGCAGCGCGATCCGGAACTGCGCACCAAGATCGAGCGGATGAAGGGCGATCTGATCGCCAATCCAGCCGTCTCGACCTGGTGGCAGGGTGTGTGGGAACGCCTGCGCCTCAAGCTGCTCGATCGCCTGCGCCAGCCCGAAGGCCAGATTGGCAGCCAGGCCGCCGAGGCGCTCGCCGAACTCGGCCGCCACTTGCGTGATGATCCCGCGCTCCAGGCCCAGATCAACCGCTTCGCCCGCCGCACCCTAGTCGGCGCATCGGTCCGCTATGGCGATCAGATCGTCCGGCTGGTCTCGGAAACCGTCAAGCGCTGGGATGCGCAGACCGTGACCGATCGGATCGAAGGTGCTGTCGGCCGCGACCTCCAATTCATCCGCATCAACGGCACGATGGTCGGCGGGCTGGTCGGCGTGATCATTCACGCGGTCGATCAGCTGCTGTGAGCGCCCCGGTCCTCACCACTGACCGCTACGAGCTGTGGCAGCCGCAGGTTGGTGACCTGGCCGACCTGTTCGAACTGACCCGCGATGAGGAGACCCGGCGTTTCCTGGGCAGCTTTACCCCGACTGAGATGGACAGCTTCGCCCGCCTGACCCGCAATGCCGGGTCCTGGGCGCTGTGGGGCTATGGCACCTTCATGGTCCGGCGGAAGGGGGAGGGGCGCATCATTGCCAACTGCGGCGTCTTCCGCAGCCACCGCGGGTTTGGCACAGGCCAAGGCCTCGACAACGTCCCCGAAGCCGGCTGGATCGTCCATCGCGACGCCTGGGGTCAGGGCCTGGCCAGCGAGGTCATGACCGCAGCAATTGACTGGTTCGACGCCATCCACGGCCGCCAGCGCGTTGCCTGCATGATCGAGGAAGGCCACGTGGTCAGCGAGGCGATCGCGCTGAAGCTGGGCTTCACGCGCTATGGCCAGCAGGTGCCCGATGATGGTGCGCCGCTGGGACTGTGGGAGCGGCTCTAGCCGCCCATCCGCCAGAACACCCGGTTGATATAGAAGTCGGGAACAGGCTTGCCGTCCTTGTCCCGTGAAGGAGTGAACCGGGCGCGCTTCTTGATCAGACCGCAAGTGTGCGGGCCGATTGTCGGTGGATTGGTGGCTTCCAGCACGGTGCAGTCCGAAACTGCCCCTGCCGCATCGACCTGCGCGCGAAAAGTCACAAAGGCAGACGAACCTTCGGAAATCATCGAACTGGGGTAGTCCGAAGAGCGCGCCCAATAGGCCGGGTTTCCGATCGGCGCGGCGCGGCTTTGCCGGTATGCCAGTTCGGATGGTTCGAACCCCCAATGGCGTACCAGGTTGTCGATACATTTCCGCATCGCCGCCATCGGCGGACCCATCGTCTCCAGTGCAAGCGTGAATGAACCGCCGCCGCGCCGCACATGCAGTGCGCTTACGCTCTTTTCGATTTCCGGCGCTATGGCCGGCAAGGGCGGATCATCCGGGCCAGTGTAGCGCAGATTGTCGAACCGCACGCTGCCGACGAACATGGCCGGCAGTTTCCCGTCCGCCCGATTGACGGAACCATTGGTCACCTCCTGCCATTCGCTGCGCGCGGAAGAGGGCAGGAATGTCAGTTGGGCCCGCGTGAACACGGAAGGATTGTCGAGCCGCTTGCCGAACAGGCTCAGTCGCAAGGACTGATCTGGCCCGACCTGCGTGAACCGGGCTATCACCTGATCCTTGCCGGTACCGAAGGCAGCTGAAAGGTGACAAGCCCCTTCGGCATATTCCATTGCCCATTTGCCTTCGCGCTTCAGGGGCGCTTCCGGCTCCTTGGCCAGGGCCAGCGTACCGGAACAGATCAAGGTAACCGGCAGGGCGACTTTGCAGAAGCTGTTCACGGCAATCCCCTTCTTTGGCCGTAAGGCTAAGTCGTTCGTGCGTAAAAGAAAAGGCCCCGCTTGCGCAGGGCCTTTCCGTATTCCGCGAGTGGTGCGGCTGATCAAAGCTTGCTGGTCAGTTCCGGCACGATTGTGAAGAGATCGCCGACCAGGCCGATGTCGGCGACCTGGAAGATCGGGGCGTCTTCGTCCTTGTTGATGGCGATGATGGTCTTGGAATCCTTCATGCCAGCCAGGTGCTGGATCGCGCCCGAGATGCCGACTGCGATGTAGACTTCCGGAGCGACGATCTTGCCGGTCTGGCCAACCTGGTAGTCGTTGGGGACATAGCCCGCATCGACTGCCGCGCGGCTGGCGCCGACGCCGGCGTTCAGCTTGTCGGCCAGCGGGAAGATGGTCGCCTTGAAGGTGTCCGCATCCTTGAGCGCGCGGCCGCCCGAGACGATTATCTTGGCGCTGGTCAGTTCCGGACGCTCGCTCTTGGCGACTTCCGCGCCGACGAAGCTGCTGGTGCCAGCAGCGGCAGTCGCCGAAATAGCTTCGACCGGGGCAGAACCACCGGTAGCGGCAGCCTTGGCAAAGGCGGTGCCGCGCACGGTGATCACCAGCTTGGCATCGCTCGATTCAACCGTGGCGATGGCGTTGCCGGCGTAGATCGGCCGGGTGAAGGTCTTGGGGCCTTCGACCGAGAGGATGTCCGAAATCTGCATCACATCGAGCAGCGCGGCGACGCGCGGCGCGATGTTCTTGCCGGTGGTGGTGGCCGGCGCCAGGAAGGCGTCGTGGTGCCCCATCAGGTCCGCGATCAGCGGCGCGACGTTCTCGGCCAATGCGTTGGCATAGGCGGCATCATCGGCCACGTGGACCTTGGCCACGCCGGCGATCTGCGCGGCGGCGGCACCGGCAGCGGCGCAATTGTGACCGGCGACCAGCAGGTGGACTTCACCCAGCTGCGCGGCGGCGGTGACGACGGCCAAGGTAGCATCCTTGACCGCAGTGTTGTCGTGTTCGACCCAAACGAGCGTCTTGGCCATCAGGCGACTCCCATTTCCTTGAGCTTGGCGACGAGGGCGTCCACGTCTGCCACCTTGATGCCGGCGCTGCGCACCGGCGGTTCGCTGACCTTGAGGGTCTTGAGGCGCGGCGCGATGTCTACGCCGTAGTCGGCCGGTGCCTTGGTGGCGAGCGGCTTCGACTTGGCCTTCATGATGTTCGGCAGCGAGGCATAGCGCGGCTCGTTGAGGCGCAGGTCGGTGGTGACCACGGCCGGCAGGGCCAGCTTCACCGTTTCCAGACCGCCGTCGATCTCGCGCTTCACGACGACCGAATCGCCTTCCACGGTGACTTCGTTGGCGAAGGTCCCCTGCGGGCGGCCCATCAGCGCCGCGACCATCTGGCCGACCTGGTTCGAATCGTCGTCGATCGCCTGCTTGCCGGTGATGATCAGGCCAGGCTGCTCTTCCTCGGCCACGCCCTTGATGATCTTGGCAACCGCGAGTGGTTCCACCTCGACCCCGTCATCGACCTGGACCAGCACCGCCCGGTCCGCACCCATCGCCAGCGCGGTGCGCAGCGTTTCCTGGGCCTTGGCTGGACCGACCGACACCGCCACAATCTCGGTCACCACGCCCTTTTCCTTCAGGCGAATGGCTTCCTCAACCGCGATCTCGTCGAACGGGTTCATGCTCATCTTCACATTGGCGAGATCAACACCGCTGCCGTCGGATTTTACCCGCGGCTTCACGTTGTAGTCGATCACGCGCTTCACGCAGACCAGGGCCTTCATCGGTTCAAGCCTTTCGCTTTGCCATGTTGCAACGCGGCATTACTGCCGTTTACGTAAACGTCAACTCCGATCAGCAGCCTCAGGCTACCGCGCGGACTTCGGCGACAATCTTCTTCGCGGCATCGCCCAGATCGTTGGCGGGGACGATCGGCAGGCCCGAATTGGCCAGGATGTCCTTGCCCTGCTGGACGTTGGTACCTTCGAGGCGAACCACCAGCGGCACCGAGAGGTTCACTTCCTTGGCCGCAGCGACAATACCGTCGGCGATGATGTCGCACTTCATGATCCCGCCAAAGATATTGACGAGAATGCCCTTCACCGCCGGGTCCTTGAGGATGATTTTGAAGGCGGCCGTGACCTTTTCCTTCGAAGCACCGCCCCCGACGTCGAGGAAGTTGGCCGGAAATTCGCCGTTCAGCTTGATGATGTCCATCGTCGCCATGGCCAGGCCCGCGCCATTAACCATGCAGCCGATGTTCCCGTCGAGCTTGATGTAGGCCAGATCGAATTCGCTGGCTTCGAGCTCAGCCGGATCTTCTTCGGTGGTGTCGCGCAGTTCCAGCAGGTCCTTGTGGCGGAACATGGCATTGCCGTCGAAGCCGACCTTGGCGTCGAGGACATAAAGCTTGTTGCCCTCCGGAGTCGGGCAGACGGCCAGCGGGTTGATCTCGATCTGCTCGGCATCAGTCCCCAGGAATGCAGCGTAGAGACCCGCAAGGATCGCCTGCGCCTGCCTGGCGAGATCACCCGACAGGCCCAGCGCCTTGGCAACGACGCGGCCGTGGTGCGGCATCAGGCCGGTGGCCGGATCGATCGTCACGGTGTGGATCTTTTCGGGTGTCTCGTGCGCGACATCTTCGATGTTCATGCCGCCTTCGGTCGAGGCGACTACGGCGATCCTGCTGGTGGCACGATCGACCAGCAGCGCGAGGTAGAACTCCTTGCCGATATCCACGCCGTCGGTGATGTAGAGGCGGTTGACCTGCTTGCCGGCTTCGCCGGTCTGCACGGTGACCAGGGTATTGCCGAGCATTTCACGCGCGTGGGCTTCCACTTCCGCAAGGCTCTTGGCCAGGCGCACGCCGCCTTTGGCATCGGGGCCGAGTTCCTTGAACTTGCCCTTGCCGCGTCCGCCGGCATGGATCTGGGCCTTCACGACATAAAGCGGCCCGGGGAGCTGCTTGGCGGCGGCAACCGCCTCTTCCACCGACATGGCCGGAATGCCCTTGGGCACGGCAACGCCGAACTTCGCGAGCAGTTCCTTGGCCTGGTATTCGTGAATGTTCATCTGGGTTTTCCTGGACTGGGGATGGCCGTGAGGCGACCGGAAAGTGCCACGGGCCTAAGCACAGTGCGGCAAGCTTGAAAAGAGCCTTGATCACCCGCTTAACTGCGGATTTTGATGAAGGCTGGCTTGCCAAGGGCAGGGGCACGGCACAAATCGGGAGCAATGATCGACCGCGCCCGCCTTGAAGACATTGTCCGCGAAGCCGGGCGGATTGCGCTCGGTCGATGGCCGGGGCATGGCCATGCGCTGGAAAGCTGGGAAAAAGATCCCGGCAGCCCGGTCAGCGAGGCCGACCTAGCGGTCGACGTGTTCCTAAAGCGCGAACTCGCGGCGCTGTTGCCCTCGGCCGGCTGGCTCTCGGAAGAGACGATCGATGCGCCCGAGCGGCTTGATGGCGGTCTGCTTTGGTTGGTCGATCCGATTGACGGAACGCGCGACTACATCCGCGGCCGGCCCGGCTGGGCGGTTTCGGTTGCGCTGGTCAGTTCGGGCCGGCCCTTGCTCGGCCTGCTCTGCGCGCCGGCGCGGGACGAGCTGTGGTCGGCCGAGGCAGGGCAGGGGGCCTGGCGCAACGGGGTGAAGCTGGCCGCCAGCCGCCGGACCGAGTTTCCCGGTTCACGCGTGCCGGCTGATACCCTGCCGAAAAGCGATCTCGATTTGGTCCCGGTTGAGCGGCCCAATTCGATCGCGTTGCGGATTGCGATGGTCGCGGCAGACGAAGCCGATCTGGTTGCGACGCTGCGCTGGGGTTTTGAATGGGATATCGGTGCCGCCGCCCTGATCGCGCGCGAAGCGGGTGCGGCGGTCAGCGATGCCTTTGGCGAACCGCTAAACTACAACAAGCGCGATCCGCGGGATTTCGGCGTGCTGGTATCGGCGCCCGATATCCACGCCGCCGCGGTCGAGCGCCTAGCCGACCGGGCCAGGGCGCTCGCCGGTTAGCGGTGGTTACTGGCCGGCGCGGGCGGCCTGCACGTCTTCCTGGGTCACCGGTACGATCTTGATCTCGACCCGGCGGTTCTTGGTCCGGCCCGCCTCGGTGGCGTTGTCCGCAATCGGCATCGTTTCCCCAAAACCCTGGCTGCGGATCCGCGCTGCCGGCACGCCGCGCGACTGCAGGTAGCCCGCGACAGTGCGGGCGCGGTTTTCGGACAGAGTCTGGTTATAGGCGTCCGATCCGGTCGAATCGGTGTGACCGTAAACATCGATCAGGCTGTTGGGATACCTGATCAGGCTTTCGGCCACTTGGTCCAGCGTGGTGCGGAAGGTCGGCTTGAGTGTGTAGCTGGCGACATCGAAAGTCACGCCATCGGGCAGGTTGACCAGGATTGCCGAACCATTGTCAGTCTCGGTCACGTCGACGCCGGAGCCGGCGGTCTGCTCCTTCAGTTCCTTGATCTGCTTGTCCATCGTGTAGCCGACTGCAGCCCCGGCGATGCCGCCGATCCCGGCGCCAACGATGCGCCCTGTCTTGCCGCCGATCAGGCCGCCCAGCAGCAAGCCGGCGAGCGCGCCGCCTGCACCGCCGATTGCGGTGCGCGAGACCTTCTTCTCGCCGGTGTTGGGATCGGTAACGCAGCCCGACACGGTAACGAGCGAGAATGCGGCGAAAGCTGAAATCAGCAGGCGGGACTTCTTCATGATCTTATCCCCTTTAGGACATGGGTATTTGCAACGACCCTGCGCGCCATAACCTGAATGGAAGGTGGATGGTTGCATTGTCAATGAGTTGGGGCTTCCCCCTTCGCGGCTCGACCTATTCCTGCTAGCACTCGCCGCGTGACACCCTTTCCCTGGACCGACGTAGCTATCATTGCAGGGCTGATCCTGCTCAACGGCTTGTTCTCGATGTCCGAGCTGGCGATCGTTTCAGCGCGCCCGGCTCGGCTGAAGGTCCAGGCCGAGCGCGGCCATGCCGGGGCGAAGATGGCGCTGCTGCTTGCTTCCGATCCGGGCAAGTTCCTCTCGACTGTGCAGATCGGGATCACCCTGGTCGGGATCATCGCCGGGGCCTATTCGGGCGCCAGCCTGGGCGGGCCGACCGGTGAGCGGCTGGCCATGCTAGGCGTTCCCGAACGCTACGCCGATGTTTCCGGCTTTGCCCTGGTCATCGCGCTGACTACCTACTTCAGCCTGGTGGTGGGCGAACTGGTGCCGAAGCAGGTGGCGCTGCGCGCGGCCGAGCCGATTGCCATGCTGGCCGCCTTGCCAATGGCGATCGTGGCGCGGGTGACGGCGCCGTTTGTCTGGCTGCTTGATCGCTCTTCCGCCTTGCTGCTGCGCCTGATGGGCGTGCGCCATGGCGGCGAGGCCGGGGTGACCGCCGAAGAGCTGCACATGATCTTCGCCGAGGCGACCCGTTCTGGCGCGATCGAAGAGGACGAACGGCAGATCATGACCGGGATCATGAAGCTCGCCGACCGCCCGGTGCGCGAACTGATGACGCCGCGGACCGAGCTCGACACGATCGATCGCCGTGCCAGCGAGGACGAAATTCGCACCGCGATCAAGGGCAGCCCGCACTCGCTTCTGCCGGTCGCCGATGGCTCGCCCGACAATATCGTTGGCGTGGTCAAGGTCCGCGATGTCCAGGCGCTGCTGCTTGCCGGCAAGCGGGTCCAGATCGCGCGGGTAATGAAGAAGGCCGAGGTGGTACCCGACCAGCTTGATGCGATGGACGCACTGCGCATCCTGCAGCAATCGGGGGTATCGATGGCGCTGGTCCATGACGAGTATGGCCACCTCGAAGGCGTGGTGACTCCGGCGGACTTGCTCGAGGCGATTGTCGGCAGCTTTGCCAGCCATGCCGACGCAGGCGACGATCCGCATGTGGTGACGCGCGAGGATGGTACGCTGCTGGTGGCAGGCGCGCTGCCGGCTGATGCCCTGGCAGAGCGGCTGGGGATCGACCTGCCCGATGACCGTGACTTCGCCACTGCCGCAGGCTTCGCGCTTTGGGTGATGAAGAAGCTGCCGCATGAAGGCGAGCACTTCACCGAGCAAGGCTGGCGTTTCGAAGTGGTCGATATGGACGGCCGCAAGATCGACAAGCTGCTGGTCAGCCAGGTCGTGGAGCAGGATTGAACCCAGACCAATTCGTCACCCCCGCGAAAGCGGGGACGACGAATAAAAAGGAGAAGGGCCCGTCCGGCGGACGAGCCCTTCTGCATTCACCGATAATCCGAAAGCTCAGCCGCCGATAACGGCCTGTGCCTCGCGCCCGTCGCCCTGCGGGGCGGCGATGATGTCGCGGGTCACGTCACCCTTGGCGACTGTGTTGGTCTTGGGATCGCCAACGGTCGAGCGGATCGAGGCGGCGGCCGTCCCGGCGCGGTTGCCGGCGGTGGTTTCGATGCTGCTGCGCGGCGCAGGCGGGCCAAACAGTGCGTCCTGCGCCTGCTGGGCGGCGCTGCGGTCCGACGGACGCGGCGCGCCGGGGGCCGGCGGCGTCAGGGCGAAATCGGGCGGGATCACCAGCGGTGCCTGGCGCTGCACGGCAAACTCGTCAGGCCGGTCACGGTTGAACAGGCCGGTGCTGCCGCAGCCCGAGAGGAGCGTGGCGGAGCCAATTACGGCCAAAACCATCGATTTGCTGGCCAAGTACTTGCGCATTGTCTCAATTCTCCGTCACGGGAGCACCCGCATCGCTTTTCTGTTCCGCCTTTTCGCGGATCAGGAACGAACGGGCAAGGATAATCAGGACGCCGATGGTGATCGCCGCATCGGCCAGGTTGAAGACCAGGAATGGCCGGAAATCACCGATGTGGAAATCGGCATAGTCGACCACGAAGCCGAAGTTCATCCGATCGTCGATATTGCCGGCCGCCCCGCCCAGGACCAGCGACAGGCCCAGGATATCGGCAAAGGCCTTCTCGCGCATGATCCACACGAACACGACCAATGCAATCACACTGGTCAGCGCCACCAGCCCCCAGCGCATCTCCATCGATTGCGCGGTCAGCATGCCGAGCGAGACGCCATAATTCTCCACCCAGGTCAGGTCGAAGAACGGCAGCAGGTCAATCTTGCCCTTTTCCGGCAGGCGGAGCGTCCAGGTGACGTGGTACTTGATCCACTGGTCCAGGGCGTAGATCACTGCCGCCAGGATCAGGCCGATCAGGCGGTTGCGGGTGAACAGCTGGCTCATGCGCCGACCACGCTTTCGCAGCGGCCGCACAGATCGCCATCTTCCGCCACGTCGGGCAGGTGGCGCCAGCAGCGGCCGCACTTGTGGTCAGAGGTTCGGGTGACGGTCACGCCGCCGCCTTGCCCGCGCGTGACTTTCGCGGTGATGAACAGTTCGGCCAGATCGCCCTCGGGGGCATCGGCCGGGACAGTCACTTCCGCCTCAAGCCCCGAACCCAGCACTTTCTCCCGGCGCAGCGGTTCGATCGCTTCGAGCACCTGCCCGCGCAGGGCGCGAAGCGCGGCAAAGCGCTCCGCCAGCGCATCGTCGAGCCATTCTTCCGGCAGCTCGTGCAGTTCCTGCAGGTGCACGCTGCCGCGATCGGGGAAGCGGGTGGCCCAGACTTCCTCGGACGTGAAGACCAGCACCGGCGCGGCATAGCGGACCAGCGCCTGGAACAGGATATCCAGCACGGTGCGGTAGGCGCGGCGTTCGATCCCGGCCGGATCGTCGCAATAGAGCCGGTCCTTGCGGATATCGAAGAAGAAGGCCGAAAGGTCCTCGTTGCAGAAGTCGGTCAGCGCGCGGGTATATTCGTTGAAGTCATAGCTATCGATCGCCGCGCGGATCGTGCTGTCGAGCCGCTTGAGCTGGCCGAGCATATAGCGCTCCAGCTCGGGCATCTGCGCCACTTCGACGCCCTCAGCCGCATGGTCATAGCCATCGAGCGCGCCCAGCAGATAGCGGAAGGTGTTACGCAGCTTGCGGTACTGGTCGGACACGCCCTTCAGGATCTCGTCGCCGATCCGGTGGTCCTCGGTAAAGTCGACCGTCAACGCCCACAGCCGGATGATGTCGGCGCCGTAGGTTTCCATCACCTTGATCGGGTCGATCGTGTTGCCGAGCGACTTGGACATCTTCATGCCCTTGGCGTCCATGGTGAAGCCGTGGGTCAGGATCCGGTCATAAGGCGCGCGGCCGCGGGTGGCGCAGCTTTCGAGCAAGCTGGACTGGAACCAGCCGCGATGCTGGTCGCTGCCCTCGACATAGATGTCGGCCGGCCACGAGAGGTCGGGCCAGCGCCCTGAGTCGAGCACATAGGCATGGCTGGCGCCCGAATCGAACCAGACGTCCAGAATGTCGGCAACCGGTTCCCACTCGCTGGGATCGTACTTGCCTTCCAGGAAGCGGTGCGCGGTATCGGGGGTCCAGGCGTCCATCCCCTCGGCCCGGACCGCGGCAATGATCGCCGCGTTGACTTCCGGATCGACCAGGTAGTCGCCCGACTTGCGGTTGACGAACAGCGTCATCGGCACGCCCCAGGCGCGCTGGCGGCTGAGCACCCAGTCGGGCCGCCCCGCGACCATCGAACCGATCCGGTTGCGGCCCTTTTCTGGGGTGAACTGGACGCGTTCGATCTCGCTCAGCGCGGTTTCGCGCAGGGTGCGGCCATAGGCGAGCGGCTGGTCCATCGGCACGAACCACTGCGGGGTGCAGCGGTAGATCACCTTGGCCTTGGAACGCCACGAGTGCGGATAGCTGTGCTGATAATCGGCGCTGGCGGCCAGCAGGCAGCCAATTTCGCGCAGGTCCGCACAGATCGGTCCGTCGGGCGCGTTGAACTTGGGGTTGATGACCGAGCCCTGCCCGCCCAGCCAGCCCCAGTCCTCGCGGTACTTGCCATCGCCTTCGACCGCGAACTTGGGGTTCAGGCCGTGCGCCTTGCACAGCTCGAAATCGTCCTCGCCGTGGTCGGGCGCCATGTGGACCAGGCCGGTGCCGCTGTCGATGGTGACGAAATCGCCGGGGAGCAACGGCCGCGGTTCGGCAAAGAACCCGCCGAGGTGGTGCATCGGGTGGCGGGCCACGGTGCCGGCGAGGTCGGAGCCCTTTAGTGCTTTGACTGGAATGAGTTCGTCGCCGATGCGCGCGCCGAAAGCTGCCATCAGCTCCAGTCCGACCAGATACTGGCGGCCATCATAGTTGCGCTTCCGGCAAAGGCGGTATTCGACCTCCGGCCCATAGGCGACCGCCTGGTTCACCGGGATCGTCCAAGGCGTGGTCGTCCAGATCACCGCGTGGGCGCCGACCAGTTCGGGGATCGTGCTTTCGACAATCTCGAAGGCCACGTCGATCTGGGTCGAGGTGATGTCCTCGTACTCGACCTCGGCTTCGGCCAGCGCCGTCTTTTCGACCGGGGACCACATCACCGGCTTGGCCCCGCGATAGAGCTGGCCGCTCTCCGCGAACTTGAGCAGTTCGGCGACGATCGTCGCCTCGCTCTCGGGCTGCATGGTCAGGTACGGGTTATCCCAATCGGCCATCACCCCCAGCCGCTTCAGCTGCCCGCGCTGCACATCGACCCAGTGCTGGGCATAGGCGCGGCATTCGGCGCGGAATTCAAGGAGCGGAACCTCGTCCTTGTTCTTCTTGGCCTTGCGGTACTGCTCCTCAACCTTCCATTCGATCGGCAGGCCGTGGCAATCCCACCCGGGCACATAGGGCGCGTCCTTGCCCAGCAGGTTCTGGGTGCGGCAGACCATGTCCTTGATCGTATGGTTCAGCGCATGGCCGATATGCATGTCGCCGTTCGCATAGGGCGGGCCGTCATGGTACATGAACTTGGGCCGGCCGCGGCGGGCATCGCGCAGCTGCTCGTAAAGCTTCTCGGCCTCCCAGCGCGCCTGAATGCCGGGCTCCTTCTGAGGCAGGCCCGCCTTCATGGGGAACTCGGTCTTCGGCAGGAAGACGGTGTCTCGGTAGTCGCGCTTCTCAGTCATGGCGTGCCGCCGTTAGAGCAAAGGCACAAGTCGCGCCAGTCCCGGCTTAATCACGCGCCGCGCGCCGGGCATCGAGCGCCTTGGCCAGTTCGGCCTGCTCGCGCGGGTTGCGCTTGTTGAAGGCCGGGCGCAGCGCCGGACCGACGCTCCAGATATCGTCCACCCAGACATAGCCGGTGAAGCTTGCCGGAATCTCGCCGACCTGCTCGGGCAGATCCAGGCCGCGCGGCTTGTCGGCGCTGGGCCCGATCAGCATGACCTTGGCTCCAGCAGCTTCCATCCGCGCCTGCAGCCGGTTGGGCCAGCCGGCAAAGGCCCACTGCCGGTTGAGCGGAATGGCGATCATGCTGCCCTGGCAAGCGGCTGGGGTGAGGCCGAGCCAGCCCTGCCACAGGTAAGCGCGGGTGCAGGCTTCGACCTGCTCGTCGCTATAGGCCAGCACCCCGGGCCAGGCCGCACGGATCGGGGCGAGAGCGGCCTCTGACCCGGAAAAGGCATCGCGCCGCGCCACCGGATCGCGCCCGGTGGCTTTCAGCGCCGCAACGAACCGCGCCGCAGTTGCGCCATCGGCAAAACGCAGGTTGAACAGCAGCGCGGTATCGCCCGCGGTGGCCAGCGCCTCTTCCAGGCTCGGGATCAGGCCCTGGCCAAGGCCGCGCAGCGGGAAGGTCTTGCCGCCATCGGGGCTGTAATCGTACCCGGCGTCGAGCGCCTTCAATTGCTCCAGCGTCTGGGCACTGACCGGGCCCGTGCCATTGGTGCGGCAATCGAGCGCCGCCTCATGAAACAGCACAAACCGGCCATCGGCGGTGGGGGCTGGATCGATCTCGATCATCTGCGCCCCCAGCCGCTTGGCCTGGGCGAGGGCGGGCAAGGTGTTCTCGATAAAGTCGTGGATCGGCGGCTCGATCGCCTGGGCCTTGCAGTCGCCCGCCGCATCGGGGCGGGGCAGCTGCATCAGCCCGCGGTGCGCGACCAGTTTGACGTAACCCCTGGGACTATCCGCCAGCCACGAGGCGTTGACGAAAGTCAGCACCAGGAAGGCGAGGGCGAGAACGAAGCCGATCCGCCGGCCCCATACCGTCATGCCAGGAGCTTTCGTGCCTGGTCACAATCGACCAGCATCTGCTGGGTCAGCGCATCCAGGCTGTCGAACTTGGCCTCGGGTCGCAGGAAATGGTGGAACGCCACCTCGATCTCCTGCCCGTAAAGATCGCCCGACCAGTCAAAGAAATGCGGCTCCAGCAGTTCCTTGGGCGGGTCGAAGCTGGGGCGGATGCCGAGGTTGGCCGCGCCGTGGAGGCGGGTGCCATCCGCCAGCTGCGAGGAGACGGCATAGATCCCGTAATGCGGGCGCAGATAGTTGCCGAGCGGCAGGTTGGCCGTGGGAAAGCCGATCGTCCGCCCAACCTTGTCGCCATGCTGGACCACACCGCGGATTGCGAAGGGGCGGGTGAGCAGGCGGGTCGCGGTCTCGCAATCGCCGGTCTTGAGCGCCTCGCGAATGCGGCTGGATGAGACGACTTCACCGTCCAGCATGACCGGGCCGACCGCGCGCGAGGACAGGCCCAGTTCGGCCCCGCGGGTCTTGAGCAGTTCGATATTGCCGCCGCGGCCCTTGCCGAAAGTGAAATCCTCACCAGTCACCACGCCCGCCGCACCCAGCCGTTCGACCAGCAGCTTGGCCATGAAATCCTCGGCCGTGGTCGAGGCCAGTTCAGCGTCGAACGCGAAGACTAGCATGGCATCGGCCTCTGCCGCCGCGAACAGTTCCTGCCGCTGGTCCAGCGTGGTCAGCCGGAACGGCGCGGCATCGGGCTTGAAGAAGCGCACCGGGTGCGGATCGAAAGTCGCGACGATCGCCGGGCGGCCCTCCGCCCTGGCCCAGGCAATCGCTTCGCCCGCCACGGCCTGGTGGCCCAGGTGGAAGCCATCGAAATTGCCCAGCGCGATGATCGCGCCGCGCAAGGGATCGGGCATGGGGTCAGAGGCAAGAAGGCGCGGGATCGTCATTACGGCAGCGTCGTCTCGTTCAAGGGCATGATCCCGGCGCGGATCACGCGCAGGGCGTTGCCGCCCATCACCGCGCGAATTTCATCGGGCGTAAAGCCTTCGTCCAACAGCGCCTGGGTGACCTGGACGAGACCGCTGGTGTCGAACCGCACGGTGGTCGCCCCGTCATAGTCGCTGCCGAGGGCCACGTGGCTAATGCCGACCAGATCGCGGACATGCTTCATCGCCTTGGCGGCGGCGCGTGGGGACGTGTCGCAGATTGCGCCGTCCCAATAGCCGATGCCCACGATCCCGCCGGTCTTGGCGACAGCGCGGATCTCGTCATCGGAGAGGTTGCGGTTGGTCTTGCAGGTCGCCTGGACCCCGCCGTGGCTGGAAACGACCGGGCGGCGCACCTTGGGCAGGAGTTCGGCCACGCCCTGGTGCGAAAGGTGGGCGATGTCGATAATTATCCCCAGCTCTTCCATCCGCGCCACGACCTGCCAGCCGAGCGGCGTGATCCCGCCCTTCTTCACCCCGTGCATCGACCCGGCGATGTCGTTGTCGAAGAAGTGCGATAGGCTGGCCATCCGGAAGCCGGCGGCGTGGAGCTTGTCGAGGTTTGCGAGCTGGCCTCCGAGGCTTTGCAGGCCTTCGATGGTGAGCATGGCGCCGACTGGTCCCTTGCCTGCCTGCCGCGCCCCGAGCAGCGCGTCGAGCGAGGCCGGATCACTGACCTTGGCCAGCTTGCCGCCCGAATTGGCGACCGCCCTGTCCAGCTTCTCGCCATGGAAAAGCGACCGCTCGGTCAGCGAGAACCAGGTCCGGACCGGCTGGAGCTGGGCAATCACCAGCGGGGTAATGTTGTCAGTCTCACCCGAGTTGCCATCATAGTTCTGCCCGCGCGGGGTCTTGGTGACACTCGAGAAGAGCTGCAGCGCAACGTTGCCCGCTTGCAGCCGGGGCAGGTCTTCGTGGCCTCGGTCGGCGGCTTTCAGCAGGTCGCGCCGCCACATCAGCGTATCGGAATGGAGATCAACGATCTGTAAGGTCTGGTGCAGCGCCTTGGCCTCGGCGCTGACGGGAATGCCAGGCTGGCCGTCGATCTTGTTCATGCCAGCTTCGACATAGCCGGGGGCAATGCCGAAAAAGCCGACCGCACCCAGCGCCAGCGCGGCCAGCGGCACCCAGACCCGTTTGCGCATCGCTATCCCCTTCTCCGTTCCCGTCAGGCGGGTTTACGTTGCAGGGTGACGAAAGCAAACCCCGGCAAACGTCCATCCGCCGGGTGTTCCTCACGCGCCGTTTCGGTCCACTGGCTGCGGTCGAATTCGGGGAAACGCGTGTCACCCGTGGGTTCGGCAGCCACCTCGGTCCATTCAATCCGGTCGGCATAGGGCAGGAACTGGTGATAAATCTCTGCCCCACCGATCACCGCGATATGCGGCGCATTGGCAAGGGCAATTGCCTCTTCGGGCGAGTGGGCAACTTCCGCACCTTCCTCGGCCCAGTCGGTATCGCGGGTCAGCACGATATGACGGCGGCCGGGCAGCAGCCCAGGCAGCGATTCAAAGGTCTTGCGGCCCATGATCATCGGCTTGCCCGTGGTCAGCGCCTTGAAATGCCGCAAGTCAGCCGGAAGGTGCCAAGGCATGCCTCCGTCGTTCCCGATCACGCCATTGGCCGCAACCGCGACCACGAAGAAGATTTCGCGCTGTTTCACAGGGTCAGCCGGGTGACGTGGCCCATCTTGCGGCCGGGGCGCGCGGCGGCCTTGCCGTAGAGATGCAGGTGGTTGCGTGGGTCGGACAGGATCGGGGCCCAGTCATGTGCCTCGTCGCCGATCAGGTTCCACATCTCCACGCCCCGCGCTGCCAGCGCCGGATCGCCCAGCGGCAGGCCGCAGATCGCGCGGACATGGTTCTCAAACTGGCTGGTGAGCGCGCCCTCGATAGTCCAGTGGCCGGAATTGTGGACCCGCGGGGCCATCTCATTGAACACGGGGCCGTCAGCCGTCGCGAAGAACTCCAGCGTCAGCACTCCGACGTATTCGAGCGCCGCGGCCACCTTGGCGGCCAGTTCACGCGCGGCCGGTACCTGTCCCGCAACATCCGCCCTGGCGGGCACGGTCGAGCGATCAAGGATGCCGCCCTTGTGGAGGTTTTCGGCGCTGTCCCAGAACACGATCGTGCCGTCCTGGGCACGGCACAGGATCACGCTGAACTCCGCCGTGAAGTGGACGAAGCCTTCATAGACCAGCGGCTGGCCCGTCAGCACCACGCCATCGGCATCGTGATCAGCCATGATCCGCCACTGGCCCTTGCCGTCATAACCATCGCGCCGGGTCTTGAGGATGCCGGGCGAGCCGATGGTTTCGAGCGCCTGGGCAAGGTCTTCGGCCGTATCGACTGCTGCAAAGGGCGCGGGCCTGCCCCCAAGATCGGTGACGAACCGCTTCTCGTTCAGCCGGTCCTGCGCCACTTCCAGCGCGCGGGCATTCGGCAGCAGGGCGACATCGCCGAGCGCCCTGAGCGGGGCGACCGGCACATTCTCGAACTCATAGGTTACCACGGCACAGTCGGCGGCAAAGGCGGCCAGGGCGGTGGCATCGTTCCACTGGGCACAGGTGAACTGCGCGGCGACGTCAGCCGCGATCGAATCGCGCTCGGGCGCGAAGATATGGACCCGGTAACCCAGCCGCGCCGCAGCCATGGCCAGCATTCGGCCCAGCTGGCCGCCCCCGAGAATGCCGATCGTTTCGCCCGGGGGGATCAACATGGCCTCAGCTCGGTCGCTCGGCGACGCTGGCGCTTTGCGCGGTGCGGAAGGCCTTGATCTTTTCCGCCAGCGCCGGGTCGGTCGTCGCCAGGATCGCGGCGGCGAGCAGCCCGGCATTGGTTGCGCCGGCTTCGCCAATCGCCAGGGTGCCGACCGGGATGCCAGCGGGCATCTGCACGATCGAGAGCAGGCTGTCCTGGCCCGACAGCGCCTTGGACTGCACCGGCACGCCCAGCACCGGCAGGTGCGTCATGCTGGCCACCATGCCCGGCAGGTGTGCGGCACCGCCAGCCCCGGCGATGATCACCTTGAAGCCTTCATCGGCGGCACCTTCGGCAAAGGCCACCAGCCGCTGCGGGGTGCGGTGGGCCGAGACGATCCGCGCGTCATAAGCCACGCCCAGCTTGTCGAGCGCGTCGGCGGCGCACTTCATCGTCGCCCAGTCCGACTGGCTGCCCATGACGATGGCGACAGGTGCGCTCATCTCAACGCTCCGACAGGTAATAGCGCTCAAGCGCGGTCAGGGTGTCGTCCAGTTCATAGACGATCGGCTGCCCAGTCGGAATCTCCAGGCCGGTGATGTCGGCATCGGAAATGCCCGATAGGTGCTTGACCAGCGCGCGCAGCGAATTGCCGTGCGCGGCCACCAGCACAACCTCGCCCGCCTTCAGCGCCGGGGCAATCGCCGCCTCGTAATAGGGCAGGACGCGGGCGATAGTGTCCTTGAGGCTCTCGGTCGACGGGATCGCGATCCCGGCATAGCGCGGGTCGGCCTTGAGATCGAACGCAGAGCCGTCTTCCAGCACCGGCGGCGGAATGTCGAAGCTGCGCCGCCAGATCTTGACCTGCTCATCGCCGTGCTTGGCAGCGGTCTCGGCCTTGTCGAGCCCGGTCAGCCCGCCATAGTGCCGCTCGTTGAGCCGCCAGTCCTTGGTTTCGGGGATCCAGACCCGGCCGGCGGCTTCCAGTGCCAGGTGCAGCGTGCGAATCGCGCGGGTCTGGAGTGAAGTGAAGGCCAGTGTCGGCAGCATGCCCTTCGCCTTCAGCAGCGCCCCAGCTGCGCGGGCCTCTTCCTCGCCCTTGGCGGTCAGGTCGACATCCCACCAGCCGGTGAAGCGGTTTTCGAGATTCCACTGGGACTGGCCATGACGGACGAGAATCAGGCGCGGCAAGGGCTTGGCTCCGCAATTGACTTAGGAGCACCCGCCCCTAGCGAGGCTCTGTGCCTTTGGGAAGGGGCGGATTACCTTCGGAAAGCGCGCGCGCCTGCTCCTTGCGCCGCCGCAGGTTTTCCCTGAGCTTCGCGGCCAGGCGCTCTTCGCGTGAGAGGTTGCTGTCTTTACCCATCGGCAATCACATAGTCGCTAACAGGCTCACGCTTGACAAAGCAAGGGGGCACGGCCAATAGCGCGCCCCTGCCCGGACCGGCCTTGCCGCTGCGGGCTATCCGAATGGTTGGCTGCTGTAGCTCAGTGGTAGAGCGCATCCTTGGTAAGGCTGAGGTCGGGAGTTCAATCCTCCCCAGCAGCACCATTCCACTCCTCAAGAACCTGATCCCCACACATTTTTCAGCCTCTCGCAAGAGAGGCCGGAAACTGTGCGCTTTGTCAGCCAGGGTTGGTGAGCCACTACTGGCCTCAACGGCGCCATTGCCTTGCTTGAGCCGGAGGAGAGTGAAGGGTCCTCGCTCGTTTTGTGCAGATGCCGCCGGGTGAGGGGTTGGAGGCGTTCGGCAGGGCCGTAGCGACGTTTGGCGTCATTCGGCGAAGCCGGAGCGCCTCCGCAATCCGAACTAGATCCGGCCGCCTAATTTATGGTTAACAGAATGTCGCAGCCCAACCCGGTAATTCTGCGCACAGCGATCAGGAGTACACACTCTCAAGCCTTGCTCTACCGTCGGCAGACAGCTTGAACCGATCTGCGTGCATTGCTTCGATAAAGCCCCGATCAACCAGAATCAGCAGCCATCGGCGGGCTGCCTCTGACGATAACCTTGCAGCGCCAGCAATGATCTCGAACGGCAGACCCCCTTTGCTGGCTTCTCTTCCGAGGAGCACGAGAATCGACATTGCCGGGTCATGAAAAAGGTCGGCACCAAAGACCCGGTCACGGCGCTCACGCACGATCCTGACGAGGTTTAGCCAGTCATCAAGGGGGATGTCGGTATCGCTGATGAGATGCGTGGGAAGTGCGGGTTTCGAACTGCTCATCGGATGCCCCCTGACGCGCCATGCCAATATGAATGCAGATTCAAGAAACGCAACAAAAAAACATTGGCCTGGGCGGAAGTGTAATTTGATTCCAAGCGGCCGGGTCCGCCATACCATTGGTAGTGCATCAACTATGGGGTTGCCCTGATCTGAAGATAAGCCGAAGGTTCCGACGACTGTCGTAGTGGCGATCCAGACTTAGCTAACCTTTCTGACACGGGTGGCGAACAACCCATGCCGACGGACGACCACCCACTCGAGCCGCCTGGCGCGTCCTACCCGCGCAGGGAAGAGCTGCGCCAGCGCCTGCTGATGATCTTGGCCGATCTCGATCGCCTGGGAGACTGGATGGCGGCAGTCCACGTGCAGACCGCCATCGACTGTCTCGGGACGGACCGTGGCCGCTCGGAAGAGCAATAGCGGGATCTGTCGGCTTCGGAAGGTTTCCAGGGATGCACATTGCCGGTTAGCGACCGCTAGGTCTGCCAACCCTGCTTTGAATTCTGATCATCCCTTAATTCTATAGAGGGGTAAGGCTACTGCCGAACCAAACGCGATTGCCGTCAAAATCATAAGCTGAAAAATCCGAGGTAAGATCGAAAAATTCTACTCATGCAGCTTCTGACTTACAAATTCTATTGTGTCAGGATGAACTGTCACAAGCTCATGATCTGCCTTTAGCACCTTAATACCCTTGGCCTGGCCGGCAACGAAATCTGAAATATTGGAAGGCGGAGAAATTTGGTCCACACTTCGCAACACTAAATAGTAATTTACCCCTGACGCTGCTAGTCGACTGTATAAATCTTTTAGCCAAGGATTTATGGTTTCGTCGCGGCGATTCGACAGATCACCGAACCAGGATCTCTCAAGTCTTGTCTGGTATAATATTGCCCTCTCTGTCGACCTATAAATATCGGGTCGAAGTAGCTTGGTGAACGGTGCGACCAGAATGATTTTATCTGGCTTTGCCGCATTAAACTGGGAGGTCGACACTGCGGGAACAGCCCCAAAACTTACACCGACCACATCGTAACTGTATCTATTGAAATATTTTAATAGAAATCTCTGAAACTTTTGAGCATCCGTCTCGAACGCTCTCAAGCCAAGCCTCACTAGGCGGCGAGATGTTTCAGAGCCAGCGCCAACGGATCCGCTGGTATATGGGACGACCACAATTCTGCCATCGCGAAGCATCTCCTCAATGATTGGCCCCGGAAAACTATTGAAAAACTGTCCAGACGGGCCGCCAAAGAAATAGACGACTAGCTTCGCGCTCCTCCGGCGATTGATTGGAACAATAACTTTTATCGGGAGTCCTTCGTGAACGAAACTCTTTACTTCGTACGGAGACCGAGCCTCCCGATAGCAGGAGGCTGATGTCGTTTCTCGATTGCTCGGGCCCCAGGAATCAGTTGTCTGACCGCCTTTTACCGAGCGAGCAAATGCGTCACTTCCGCTTCTAAGCAAAATTGACTGATCGACAAAGAAATCTTCAAAGCCCGCAGCAGTTTTGAACGGTCGATCGATGATTTGCAAATCGGGACCTTTGGCAGTTAACTTTAAACCTGCACTCTGAAGTTGGTCAATGTCCATATTTAGATCATATATGTCGGTTTCCGATAGATCAGACCTGTAAAGTTTATTGAAAACAAATGAAAGCCGAAGATTACCATTGTCACTTATAATAAATGATCGAGTAGAGTATTTGAAGTGAAATGCAAATATGCTTTGATCAGAATTGATGGTATCTGCGATTTCCATCTTGGTCTTCAATACTTGGGCGACAAAGCTATCGACGCTCGTTTCATTTGTTATATTGAAATTTGAAACATTCTCGAAATCATGAATTTTAACTGACCTTTTCTCAATCACCTCGGGCAATTCATTGTTGCTGAACTTAATTCGACTGATCCACTTTTCGTCATCGTGAACAATGAATAAATCTGACGAATTGCTGATACCGACAACTCTAAGCCCGTCGCTGGCTGACATTCGATACTGGCAGAATCCTGTCTTGCCGGACCGAGTGACGCATCCGGGTGCCGCGACTACAATTTCCGATCTTGCCTTGAATGGAGAGCGGCTGTTTTCGCGAACCACGGATTGATCATTAAAGAAAAAAAGCCCCTAGCAACTCGGAAAGGTTGAAATGATGCGCATATATTCTTTATTTCAATTTTTGAAATTTGAATATTTGGTTCGTATCGCGCGAATCCGATTGGTTCGGTCTGCGATGTTAGCAATGATGAGTCTGCGAACAGGCAGAAGGATGCGGCAGCAATTGATGCTGCCGCACCGAGTTTTATGAAAGAATAATGCTTATCTAAAGGTAACAAGGAGAATTAGCTTCCTGATTTAGGGAAGAAGACGATACCATTTCCACGGTCAACTTCAATTGCGGTGGCAGATTCGCGGGTTCGCGTGTCAAACTTTCCATTGCCATCTCGGTCGGAATACCACCAGCCGTCAGCCCCCTTCACGAAAAGTTTGCCGTCGGTGGTCGTGCTGGCGACGATTGAGGTATTGCCGTATTTCGATGAGATATCGCGTTCGGCATTGGCTTTTTCTACCTCGTCATTGAATAGGCTATTGATATAAGCGCCAATGCCCGCAGCGGCCAGAATTTTGGCAAGTTCCGCCAGAATGGGGAGCACTTGAGCATACTCATCGGAACCCCCTATATCGCTACTTAGGTCGGACATTCCAATCACGTTTGGTTGAACGAAATGGCCTGATGAATCAAGATAACTAGTCCAGTCAAAGATCCGATTTGCTACCACTACGATTGTGCCCCCACTCACAGCTTCTGCTTCATCGCGTGACAAGACTCTCAACGAATTCATAAATCGTTCCCTTCGTTTGTAGCTGCTCCTTCCAATAGGAGCTCTTTTCCGACGATACCGTCGAAAACTGTGATGGCGCGGTTGCATTGAGCAAGCGCGCTTGATCGGTGGGCAACCATTACGGCGGACACATCAAGGCCGTGGATCGCAGCTAGGACTTCATCCTGCTTTTGATTGTCGAGATGCGAGGTTCCCTCGTCGAAGAAGAGGGTGGTGGGTTGACCATAAACGGCTCGCGCCAGCAGGATCCTTTGCTTCTGTCCGCCCGAGAACACCGACCCCATGTCCCCAACCAGCGTCTGGTAGCGCATCGGCAGCCGGTCGATGTCGTCTGCGATGCAAGCTGTCCGCGCTGCTTCCTCGATCCGCGCCATGTCGGGCTCGGGATCGAAGAACGCGATGTTCTCGGCGATCGTGCCGGCAAACAGCTGATCGTCCTGTGCGACCGAGCCGATCTGTGCGCGCCAGCGGGCGAGGCCATAGGCCTCCAGCGGCTGCCCATCGATCAGCACCTCGCCGTAGGTGGGCTTGAGCAGCCCCATCATGATCTTCATGAGAGTGGTCTTGCCGCCGCCCGAGGGGCCAACGAGTGCGACGGATTCGCCCGGTTCGATCCTGAGGTTGATGCCCTTCAGGATCTCTGGCTCACCAACTCCATAGGAGAAGCGGACATTGCGCAGCTCGATCGAGGGGATGTGGCGCTGGCCCGTGTCATCGTAACCGGTGTGCGTGATAGCCAGGTTCTCGGGCTTGCTCAGCGCAATGTCCGAGATCCGCGAAAGGTGGACCTGCAACAGGTTGTAGTTGATCGCCTGCTCAACCAGGCGGATCCCGGCATCAAGGAACTGACGCTTGTAGGCCTGGTAGGCGAAGAGCATGCCCACCGTGATCTTGGCATCGAAGGCCATGCCAATCGCCAGGTAGACGAACAGCACGTTCTCCAGGCCTACGACCAGCTGGTTGCCGGCGTCAAAACCGGCGGTCAGGCGCCCCAGCTTGATATTGGCGTTGACGGCCTCGGCCTTTTTCTTCTGCCACAGGCGCTGGCGATTGCCTTCCTGGCCAAAGGCCTTGATCGCGGCGATCCCGCGGATCGTCTCGATAAAGGTGCTGTTTTCCTGCGCGTTGGCCGTGATGACATTCACGTTGCGCAGCTTCATCGCCTGAAGGAAAGCGAGGCGAAGGCCGATGTAAGCGAGCAGCGCGCCGATCGCGAGCAGGCTGAGGACCGGCGCATAGACAAACATCAGCGAGAGCGTGATCAGCGCCATGATCCCGTCGATCAGCGAGGCGATCAGCCCTTGTGAAAGCTGCGCGGTGATGGGCTGGGTCGAGCCGAAGCGTGAGATGATATCGCCAACGTGCCGCTTCTCGAACCACGGCAGCGGCAGCCGGACGAGATGGCGGAACAGGTTGACGATGACCTGGTAGGACAGCGCATTGTTGAGGGTAAGCAGCACCAGCGAGCGGGTCCAGCTGGTTGCAAACTGGATCAGCGCCAGGCCGGCAAAGCCCAGTGCCAGGACCTTGAGCAGCCCTGCATCGAAGCTTGGGAAGACCGTGTCGATCGCGATCTGCATGTAGAAAGGCGCCGCCAGCGCCGCCAGCTGCAGCACCAGCGAGAGCAGGAAGATTTGCCGAAGGCTCGGCCAGAGGCCGTTCATCGAGGTCCACAGCTGGGTGATCTTGAGCTTGTTCTGCTCAATCACCGGGCGGAAGGTCTCGGACTTCAGAAGCTCGAGCACGATCCCGGTGAAACGGCGCGACAGCTCTTCGCGGCCGACCACCAGCGCGCCGCGGCCGGGATCGTGGATATGATAGCGCTCGCCGCCAAAGCCCTTGCTCACCTTGGTCAGCACGACAAAGTGGTTAAGGTCCCAGTGCAGCACGGCCGGCAGCTGGACCTCGGCAAGGTCATCGATCTCGCCCCGCAGCGGCCGACTGTTAAAGCCGATCGCTTCGGCCACCTCCATCAACTGCTTGAGCGTTGCGCCCTTTAGCGAGAACGAAAAGCGCTGGCGCAGCGTGCCCAAGTCAGTCTCGTAGCCATGAAAGGCCGCGACCATGGCGATACAGGCCAGGCCGCACTCAGCTGCTTCGCTCTGGGCGATGTAGGGCGTGCGCCGCGCGCCAGTAAGGTTGAGGAACTCCGGACCCTGCATCACGACGTCCGATTGGTGACTGCCCGCAAGGGGGCCATAAGCCAGTCCCAGAAACTGAGCCGATCGAGGATTACATTGGCGGTAAGCGTCATCCCGGCCTGGAGCGGATACTGCTGACCGAAGGCATCGATTGCCTGGCGCTCGAGCCGGACCTTGACCTTGTAGACCGGCTCTTCGATCCGCAGCGGCGCATCAAGCTCATTGGGGGCAATGATCACCCGCGAGACCGAAGCGATCTTGCCGGTAAAGCTGCCAAAGCGCTGGTAAGGGAAGGCGTCGTAGAGGAGGCGCACTTCCTGGCCCTCCCTCACAAAGCCGATCGCGCGCGAGGCGACATAGACATCGGCTTCAAGGTTGACCGCCTCCGGGATGATCGTCAGCAGCGGCACTTGCCCGCCAACCGTGCGCCCGGTCGCGGTCTGGAGTGCGGTTACACGGCCGGCAATCGGCGCGTTGATCGCATAGGAGCGCTCGGTCTCAAGCCGCGACTTCTGCTGGCGATAGCCCTCAAGCGCGGTCTTGGCGTCAACCACCTGGGCCGCCCGCTCGACCACAATCCGCCCAAGGTCGGCCTCAACCTGGGCGATCTGCGTTGCCGTATTGTCTAGCTGCGTCTTGAGCTGGGCTTCCTGCTGCTGGGCATTGATGTAGCTTTGCCGCCGTCGCTCGACCTCAAGCTTGCTGACGAAGCCCTTTTCGATCACCGGCCCAAGCTGCTCGAACAGGTTGCGGCTTGAGGCAACCAACTGCGCCTGCAGCGCCAGCTGTCTCGAAAGGTTCGCTTGTTGCTGGACCAAGCCATCAAGGCTCGCGCCAAGCCTGGCGCGCTGCTGCGCGGCACTGTCGCCTGCCAACGCGATCCGGTCGCGGGCAAGCCCTTCCTGGGCACCGAGGGCGGCCACGCCTTCCTCGGTATAGCGTAGGCCATCTTCCGCGGGTTGATCGGAAGAGACGATGGCGAGTTTCTGGCCAGCCGCCACCGCATCTCCCTCGCGCACCAGGAGCGTGCTGATCACCCCTGGGCGCAGCGCAAAGACCTTGCTCGACTGGCCCGCGGGGACAACGACGCCCTTGGCGGTTTCGATCCGGGAGTAGCTACCCAGGCCAACGAACAGGCCTGCGGCTGCGACAATGCCAACGATGCCGGCGGTCAAGATCCGCGTCGGCACTGACTGGCTGAGGATTACCTCACCATAGAGCCGGTCGGTCTGGCTGGCCATTACCTCGTCGCGAAACAGGCCAGTCGACAAGCGTTCCCCCCCAACAGATCGGGCCGAAGGCTATGTGTCACACTGCACACAATGGGGCCTGACCCTTGCGGTAAAGCTCGGGTGAAAAGCACGGCGGGTCAACGCGGCAAACTTTTGTAAATTAAAAAGTTTTCTTTGTAGAACGGTCCAGGGAGAGCGAACCTGATACGTCGCAGTCCGATCGAACAGTCCCGCTATCTCAGCATCGGCGGCCGACTGTGCCGTTGACGAAGCCGCGCGCCCAGTCCTGTCTGGCGGCGCGATCGTTGGCGAGATCGGCGGGATCGAGGTTGCGCAGGGCGATCAGCCGGTCCTGTGCCAGTGGCTCTTCGAACATCAGGCCGATGAACCCTTGCGCGCACCAGGCGACATCGGCAAACAGCTCCAGGCCCGCCAGGCGCAGGATGCAGGACGCTCCGGGACGCAGCACGAATTTCGATGAAATCCGCGCTCCGGTGGCCGAGATATTCTCGATGACCGCTGGCCCCTGGCCATCCAGCATGATCAACTCCGCCGGCAGCCGCACGCGCAGCCGCGAACTCGCGCGGCGGCCGCAATGTGCGAGGGGTTGGGGATTCTGCGCGCCCATCGTCTGCGCATGCCACAAACATGGCCAATGCGAGGTATGGGCGGCCTAGGCGTTTGCCCCTAGTCCGCGCGCAAGTCGGCCCATTCCGGGTGTCTTTTGAACTGTGCAGCGACATAGCTGCAAACCGGATCGACCTTGAATCCCTGTTCGCGGGCATCGGCGATCAGGGCATCGACCAGCTTGGCGGCGACCCCCCGGCCACCGATTTCGGGCCGCACCAGGGTATGCTCGGCCGCGCGGACAGGGCCGTGCATGACCCAGGTCAGCCGCCCGATTGCGGTCTCGCCCGCCACATGCGCATGGTACTCGCCAGCCTGGTCCGATCCGTGGCGGGTTATAGTCACTTCGGTCATGTCGTGTTCCTGATGCTTGACGGCGCGGCCTGTCGTCATATGGCGCAGGATATGGCCATGCAGTTCCTCTCCGACAATGCCGCCTCGGTCCATCCCGCGCTATGGCGGGCGATGCAGGCGGCGGATGCCCCCGATGCGCCCTATGATGGCGATGCGCTGAGCCAACGGCTCGATGCGGCCTTTGGCGAGGTCTTCGGGCGCGACTGCGCGGTGCTCTGGGCGGCGACCGGCACTTCGGCCAATTGCCTGACGCTGGCGAGCATGGTCCAGCCGCATGGCGGCGTGGTCTGCCACCGCGAGGCCCATATCGAGGTCGACGAGGGCGGGGCGCCCGGCTTTTACCTTCACGGTGCCAAGCTGATGCTGGCCGAGGGCGAGGGGGCCAAACTGACGCCTGCGGCCATCGCCGGGGTGATCGATCCGATCCGCAACGATGTCCACCAGGTCCAGCCGCACGCCGTCTCGATCACCCAGGCCAGCGAATATGGCCGGGCTTACCAGCCGGCCGAAATGGCCGCGATTGGCGCCTATTGTACCGAGCGCGGCCTGCGGCTGCACGTCGATGGCGCGCGGTTCGGCAACGCCGTGGCCTTTCTCGGCTGCACACCGTGGGAAGCCTGCCAGGGCGCGGCGGCGCTCAGCTTCGGCATGATCAAGAATGGCGGGATGAGCGCCGAGGCCCTGGTCTTCTTCGATACGGGCCTCGCCGATGTCGCCCGCTATCGCCGCAAGCGCGCCGGGCACCTGCAATCGAAGGGTCGCTATCTCGCCGCCCAGCTGCTTGCCATGCTTCAGGATGACCTGTGGCTGGCGAACGCCCGCCACGCCAATGCCGCGGCGCAGGAGCTGGCCAGCGCGGCGCATGACCGCTTGCTGCACCCGGTCGAAGCCAACGAGGTGTTCCTGCGGCTGACCGGGCCGGAGCGCGAGGCGCTGCGGGCCCAAGGCTTCTCTTTCTATGACTGGGGTGATGACGCCGCGCGCATGGTGACGGCCTGGAACAGCCCGATGGAGCATGTCACGGCCTTGGCCCGCGCGATTGCAGCGCTATGAGCGGCGTGACGCTGACGCCGCGTTCGATCGCGGCCTTTATCTTCCTGGCGCTGGTCTGGGGTTCGACCTGGCTGGTGATCAAGGATCAGATCAGCGAAGTGCCGTCGGCGTGGTCGGTGGTCTGGCGGTTCATTCTGGCAGCGACGGCGATGGCGGCCTTTGCCCTGTTGCGGCGCGAGCGGCTGCGCCTGACCGGGCGTGAGCAGGCTGTGGCGATCGCCATGGGGGTGTTCCAGTTCAGCGTGAACTTCCAGCTTATCTACCAGTCCGAACATTATCTCACCTCGGGCCTGGTGGCAGTGGTCTTCGCACTGATGATCGTGCCCAACGCGATCCTCGCGCGGCTGGTGCTGGGGGCGGCATTGACGCGGCGCTTCGTGGCAGGATCGGCCATTGCCCTCGCGGGCATCGCCCTGCTGATGCTCCACGAATACCGGATCGCCCCGCCGAACAGCGGTGTTACGACCGGGGTGCTGCTGGTGACGGGCGCGATCCTGTCGGTCTCGGTCGGCAATCTCCTCCAGGCAACCACAACCGCTCGCGGCGTGCCGGTGGTGTCGCTGATGGCCTGGGGGATGCTCTGGGGTATCGTGGCCAGCGCCAGCTATGCGATTGTCGCGGTCGGCGCGCCGGTGCTCGATCCGCGCCCAGCCTATCTGGCGGGGATTGCCTACCTCGGCCTGGTCGGCTCGGCGCTGACCTTCCCGCTCTATTCGCAGCTGATCCGCGACTGGGGACCGGGTCCGGCGGCCTATAACGGCGTTGCCGTGCCGGTGGTGGCAATGATCCTCTCGACCTTGTTTGAAGGCTACCAGTGGAGCCTGCTGGCCGGCGCCGGTGCGGTACTGGCGATGGCTGGACTGCTGGTTGCGCTGTCAGGCCGGAAGTAGACTGGCCAGCCCCTCGCGGTAGGTCGGATAGCGTGGGCTCCAGCCCAGCACTCGCTTCGCCTTGCCGTTCGCGACGCGGCGGTTTTCGGCATAGAAGGCGCGCGCCATCGGCGAGAGGCCCGCTTCATCCAGCGATTGCAGCGGCGGTACTGGCAGGCCGAGCAGCGCGCAGGCGTGCTCGATCACCTCGTTCTGGCTGCACGGCAGGTCGTCGCTGATGTTGTAGGCCCCGGCCGGCGCTTCGAGCGCGAGCACGGCCGCACTGACGATATCGTCGACATGAACCCGGCTGAACACCTGGTCCGCCAGATCGATCCGGTGGGCCTTGCCTTCGCGCACCCGGTCCAGCGCAGAGCGACCCGGGCCATAGATCCCAGGCAGCCGCAGCACGCGCGCGCCGCGGGCCAGCCATTCGGCATCGGCATCGGCCCGTGCGGTTCGCCGGCCAGTCCCGGTTGGCGCGCTTTCATCGACCCAGGCCCCGGCCGTATCGCCGTATACCCCGGTCGAAGAGAGATAGGTCAGCGGCTTGTCGGCCAGCGCGTCGCCATAGGCTGTCAGCACCGGATCGCCATCGGCAGAAGGCGGGACCGAGGACAGGGCCCGGTCCGCATCGGCCAGCGCCATGCGCACCGAACCGGTATCGTCGAACCGCAGGGTCCCGGCGCGGCCGGTCGAAACGACCTCCCACCCACGCGCCGCCATGACGCTCGCAAAGCGGGCAGCCGTGTAGCCAAAGCCGAAGATGAATAGGCGTCTCATCCCGTTTCCCTACCCGTTCGCATCGGGCGAAGTCGAGATGCCTGTGCAAGTGTCTCGACTTCGCGCAGTGCGAGCGGCATTGAGGGTGCATGGACGCCATTTCTGCACCCCCCGCCGCCCCGCCCGTGATCCGCCGTGAGGACTATCAGCCGCCCGCCTGGCTGGTCCCGCAGACGCGACTGAAGTTCACGCTCGGGCTGGAGCAGACGCGGATCCAGGCTAGCCTTGAGGTGCGACGCAATCCTGCCGCAGAGGCGAGCAGCATCCTGCGCCTCAATGGCGATGGCCTCGCTCCGGTTGGCGTCTGGATTGATGGCGCAGCCAGCACGGACTGGCGAATGGAAGGCGGCGACCTGGTCGTGCCGCTCAGCGGCGAAGCCCACGAGATCGGCATCGAGACTGCGATCAACCCCGCCGCCAACACCCAGCTGATGGGCCTCTATGCCTCGAACGCCATGCTCTGCACCCAGTGCGAGGCCGAGGGCTTCCGCCGCATTACCTTCTTCCCCGACCGGCCGGATGTGCTGTCGATCTACTCGGTTCGCATGGAAGGGCCGAAGGCGCTGTTCCCGGTGCTGCTGTCTAATGGCAATTGCACGGCGACCGGCGAGGAAGCCAACGGCACCCACTGGGCCGAATGGCACGATCCCTGGCCGAAGCCGAGCTACCTCTTCGCGCTGGTGGCAGGCGATCTTGTAGCCAACCACGATACCTTCACCACGATGAGCGGGCGCAAGGTCGATCTCAACATCTGGGTCCGCGAAGGCGATCAGGACCGCACCCATCACGCGATGAAGGCATTGAAGGATTCGATGCGCTGGGACGAGGAGGTGTTCGGCCGCGAGTACGATCTCGACCTGTTCAACATCGTCGCCGTGTCAGACTTCAACATGGGGGCGATGGAGAACAAGGGGCTCAACGTCTTCAACACCCGCTACATTCTGGCCGATCCGGATACCGCGACCGACATGGACTATGACGGGATCGAAGGGGTGGTCGCCCACGAATACTTCCACAACTGGTCGGGCAACCGCGTCACCTGCCGCGACTGGTTCCAATTGAGCCTCAAGGAAGGCTTTACCGTGCTGCGCGACCAGTTGTTCAGCCAGGACATGGGCAGCGAACCGGTCAAGCGGATCGAAGACGTCCGCGTGCTGCGCTCGGCTCAGTTCCCCGAAGATTCGGGGCCGCTGGCGCACCCGATCCGGCCCGATGCCTATCAGGAGATCTCCAACTTCTATACCGCCACGGTCTATAACAAGGGCGCCGAAGTCATCCGGATGATGCGGACGCTGGTCGGGCCCGAGCGGTTCCGTGCGGGGACCGACCTCTATTTCAACCGCCACGATGGCGAGGCCGCGACCTGCGAAGACTTCGTCAAGGCGATCGAAGACGGGGCGGGGATCGATCTGGCCCAGTTCCGCCTGTGGTACAGCCAGGCCGGCACGCCCAAGGTGACTGCGCGGCTGAGCCACGAGGGCGAAACGGCCCTCCTCACCCTGTCACAGGAAGTACCCGCCACTCCGGGCCAGCCGGTTAAGCAGCCGATGGTCATTCCACTGAAGATCGCGCTGTTCGACCGGAAAACCGGGCAGCACCATGGTGAACAAGTAGTTACCTTGAGCGAACCTCAAGTAGAGTTGAGTTTTCCGGGGTTTTCCGAACGTCCGGTCCTGTCGCTCAACCGCGGCTTCTCGGCGCCGGTCAATGTCGATATCGACAGCTCGGCAGCGGACCTGCTGTTCCTGGCCGCCCACGATGACGATCCGTTCGCCCGTTACGAGGCTTTGCAGCAGCTGGTCGTCCAGCACCTCGTTGCGGCGATCAGCGGCGGGATGCTGTGCGAGGCCGAACGGCAGGCCGGGCGCGAGGCGATCGGGCGAGCCTTGGCGGCAGTGATCGCCGACCCCTCGCTTGACGACCTGATGCGCGGCGAGCTGATGGCGCTGCCGGGTGAGACCTACCTCGCCGAACAGTTCGAGGCGGCAGACCCCGGCGCGATCCGGGCCGAGCGCGAAGGGTTGAAAGCCTGGCTCGGCGGGGAGCTGAAGGACGCGCTGGTTGCGCTCCATGCCGGTGCCAGTGCCGTGCCCTACAGCCTCTCGGCCGAGGCGCGCGGCGCGCGCAAGGTCAAGACCCAGGCGCTGGTCTATCTGGCGGCCGGGGTGCCAGCGCTCGCCGCCGAATTGGCCACGGCCCAGTTTGATGCGGCCGACAACATGACCGACCGCCAGGGCGCGGCGCTGGTCCTAGCCGGGCTCGACACGCCGCTGCGCGACGCCAAGCTTGCCGCGTTCTACCAGCGCTTTGCCGGCAACGCCCTGGTGATCGACAAGTGGTTCTCGCTCCAGGCCGGCTCGCTCCATCCGCGCGTGCTCGATCAGGTCGAAGCGCTGGCCAGGCACCCGGACTTCACCCTGACCAATCCCAACCGGGTGCGGGCGCTCTATATGGCGCTCGCCGGGAACCTGGGGGCCTTCCATGCTGCCGATGGGCGCGGCTATCGCCTGATCGCCGACCTGATCCTAGCGCTCGACCCGCTCAATCCGCAGACGGCAGCGCGCTTTGTCGCCCCGCTTGGCCGCTGGCGGCGGATCGAACCGGGCCGGGCGGCGCTGATGCGGGCCGAGCTGGAGCGGATCCTGGCTGCCTCCACCCTCTCGAAGGATACCTACGAGCAGGTGAGCAAGAGCCTTGGCTGAGCCGGTCGAAGTCAACCGCGCGGCGGTCCTTGGCGAACTGCCGCATGGTTTTCTGGGACGGCGCGGCGGAATTTCGACGGGTGTGGTTTCCGGCCTCAATGTCGGCCTCGGCACCGGGGACGAGCTCGCCGCCGTAGCCGAGAACCGCCATCGCGCCGTCGAAGCCGTGCAGCCCGGCGCGCGGCTGGCGACGGTCTATCAGGTTCACTCACCGCTTTGCGTGACAGTGGCCGAGTCCTGGCCCGATGCCGAGCGGCCCCATGCCGATGCGCTGGTGACCGATCGGCCCGGGCTGCTGCTTGGCGTGGTGACTGCCGATTGTGCGCCGGTCTTGCTGGCCGATCCCGTCGCCGGCGTTATTGGCGCCGCCCATGCCGGGTGGAAGGGCGCGGTCGGCGGCGTCACCGATGCGACCATTGCGGCGATGGAAGCGCTAGGGGCCAAGCGTGGACGGATCGTGGCGGCGATCGGTCCCTGCATTGCCCAGGCCAGCTATGAAGTCGACGCCGGCTTTCGCGCGCGCTTCATCGCCGAGATGTCCGACAACGGACAGTTTTTCGGCCCCGGCCAGCCCGGCCACTTCCAGTTCGATCTTGCGGGCTATGTCGCGCATCGGCTCAAGACCGCCGGTATCGGCGCAGTTGAGCCGCTGGGCCTCGACACTTACCCCGATGCCGAGCGGTTCTATTCGTTCCGCCGGGCAACGCATTGTAACGAGCCCGATTACGGCCGCCAGATCTCGCTGATCGGATTGCCCTGAAGCCGATGCAAACCTTGCAAGCGCCAGTGCTAAAATCGGTGTTGGCAGAGTGACAGCTTGCGTCTATCAGGCGCGCCAAATCGACCGGTCCGTCTGCTTCGGCAGACTGGTCGGGCGGCACAGGAAGGGGGCTTCCTGGACATTGTTCTAGGTTGCCGTTCCGGGTTCGCGAGAGCAGGCCCGGGTAACCGCAAAAGGCAGGATAGGTTCAACCATGGCTGAAAATGCTGACACCGCCACGCTCGAAGGGACCCCGAAGGAGGGTGTGCGGCGGCGCGATTTCATCAACATTGCCGCGGTTAGCGCCGCTGGCGTCGGTGGCGTTGCGATCGTCTACCCGCTGATCAGCCAGATGTCGGCCTCGGCCGACGTGTTGGCCGAGAGCTCGACCGAAGTCGATGTCAGCGCGATCGCGCCGGGCCAGGCGATCAAGGCGGTGTTCCGCAAGCAGCCCGTCTTCATCCGCAACCTGACCCCGACCGAGATCGAGGAAGCCAACAAGGTTGATGTTTCTTCGCTGCGCGATCCGCAGACGCTGGCCGAACGGACCAAGGAAGGCCACGAAAACTGGCTGATCACCATGGGCGTCTGCACCCACCTGGGCTGCGTGCCGATGGGCGCGGCCGAGGGCGAGGTTAAGGGTGAATACGGCGGCTACTTCTGCCCCTGCCACGGCTCGCACTATGATACCGCCGCGCGCATCCGCAAGGGTCCGGCGCCGAAGAACCTCCTGGTTCCGGACTATGCATTCACCTCCGACACTGTCGTGAAGATCGGCTAAGGGCACCCGACATGAGCTATCCCTGGGCAAATGAATACAAGCCGACCCACCCCGTGATGGTGTGGATGGACGAGAAGCTGCCGCTTCCCCGTCTGGTCTACGGCGCGGTTGGCGGCGGCTATGAAGTGCCGCGCAACCTGAACTATTTCTGGAACTTCGGCTTCCTCGCCGGGCTCTGCCTGATGATCCAGATCGTCACCGGCGTGGTCCTGGCGATGCACTATGCGCCGAACACCCTGGTGGCCTTCGATTCGACCGAGCACATCATGCGCGACGTCAACTGGGGCTGGTTGATGCGCTATGCCCACGCGAACGGGGCCTCGGCCTTCTTCGTCGTGGTCTACATACACATTTTCCGCGGTTTCTACTTCGGCTCCTACAAGGCCCCGCGCGAAATGATCTGGCTGCTCGGTGTCGTGATCTTCCTGCTGATGATGGCCACCGCGTTCATGGGCTACGTGCTGCCTTGGGGCCAGATGAGCTTCTGGGGTGCGCAGGTCATTACCGGCCTGTTCGGTGCCATTCCCTTGGTCGGTGAGCCGATCCAGCACTGGCTGCTGGGCGGCTTCGCGCCGGACAATGCCGCGCTGAACCGCTTCTTCTCGCTGCACTTCCTGCTGCCCTTCGTGATCCTTGGCGTGGTGATCCTCCACGTCTGGGCGCTGCACATCCCGGGCTCGTCGAACCCGACCGGCGTCGAAGTGAAGTCGGAAAGCGATACCGTGCCGTTCCACCCGTACTACACGGCGAAGGATGGCTGGACGGTCGGCCTGTTCATGGTGCTCTACAGCGCGGTGGTGTTCTTTGCCCCGAACATGCTGGGTCACCCGGACAACTACATTCCTGCCAACCCGATGCAGACCCCGGCGCACATCGTTCCGGAATGGTATTTCTGGCCGTTCTACGCGATCCTGCGCGCCTTCACCCAGGACTTCTTCTTCGTGCCTGCAAAGCTGATGGGCGTGCTGGCCATGTTCGCGGCGATCCTGATCTGGTTCTTCCTGCCCTGGCTTGACCGTTCGCCGGTTCGCTCGGCCAACTATCGCCCGCTCTATCGCAAGTTCTTCTATGTGCTGGTCGTGGTGATGGCGGTGCTGTTCTACTGCGGTGGTGCCCCGGCTGAAGAACCCTATGTGATGCTCAGCCAGCTGGCTGCGCTCTACTACTTCGCCCACTTCCTGATCATCGTGCCGATTGTTTCGTCGATCGAGCGGCCGGATCCGCTGCCCTATTCGATCACCGAATCGGTGCTGGGTCCCCAGCCCGCCAAGGCTTAAGCGAGACGGAAAGAGACAGACCCATGATCCGCATCCTCTCCCTTCTCGTCGGCGCCTTCTTCACGGTGGTGCTCGGCTACTCGTTCACCCGCGGTGCCTATACCGCAGCGACCGAGCCTCATGCCCTGACGGCTGAAAAGGTTTACCACCTCAAGCCCAAGGAACTGCACCTTGCCAGCAACGGTCCGTTCGGCAAGTTCGATCGCCAGCAGCTGCAGCGTGGCTTCAAGGTCTATGAAGAAGTCTGCGCCGCCTGCCACAGCATCAAGCACGTCGCCTTCCGCGACCTTGCCGCGCTCGGTTATAACGAGGCGGAGATCAAGGCGATTGCTGCCAAGTCGACCGTCGCGGGCAAGGATCCGCTGACCGGCGAGGTCAAGGACCGTCCTGGCATGGCGAGCGACTATTTCCCGCCGGTGGTCTATGCCGGTCTCGGCCATCCGCCGGATCTCTCGCTGATCACCAAGGCGCGCCACGAAGGTCCAGCCTATGTCTACTCGCTGCTGACCGGGTATCAGGAACAGCCGGCCGAACTGCTCAAGCGGTTCCCGGAAGCCAAGACTGGCGACGGGCTGCACTACAACCCCTACTTCGCCAACCTCAACCTGGCGATGCCGGCTCCGCTGGTCAGCGATGGCCAGGTGACCTACAGCGACGGCACCAAGGCGACCGTTGACCAGATGGCGAAGGACGTGTCCGCGTTTCTCGTCTGGACGGCTGAGCCGAAGCTCGAAAACCGTCACCAGACCGGGTTCTGGTGGATCGGTTTCCTGATCTTCGCGACGGTCCTGGGCTACATGGCCTATCGCAACATCTGGGCCGAAAAGAAGGGCCACTAAGCCCTTCGATAACTGGACGCCGAAAGCGCCCCCCGCCTTTTGGCAGGGGGCGTTTTTCATTGGCGCGCGGCGGGTTGAGCCATTTGTGCTGCCGAAGTAATTGACGCAGGCGGCCATGCTGGCGCATAGGCGTGGGCGCAAAGGGCCCAGGCCTCAAGCGGGTATAGCATAGTGGTAATGCTCCAGCCTTCCAAGCTGGCTAGAGGGGTTCGATTCCCCTTACCCGCTCCAGTTTCTCTCTGATCACAAACGAAAGCGGCCCCGGAACTCGTCCGGAGCCGCCTGTCGCGCAATCCTGCAAGTGCTTACTTGGCCGGCGGAGCCGCTGCGGCCGCGTTCTCGGGCAGGCCGCCCAGTTGGGTCACCATCTTGGTATAGGCGTCGAGATAGGCCAGCACGATGATCTGGCCGATCGCCGTATCCTGATAGCCGCCGCCGGCTGCGCCGCCAAAGGTACCACCGCTGAACAGTCCGCCGCCGGCACCCCAGCCCAGGTCCGATTTGCGGTAATAGCCTTCGACCAGCGCCATTTCCTCGGTCGTGCGGGCATTGACGACCGACAGCGTTACGTTGGCCTCGCCCTTCTTGATGTTGATACCCCCGGCGATCGCCCCGGCGGCGCGGCCGAACAAACCTCCGCCAATCCCGCCCAGGATCCCGCCGACGCCACCGCCGCCCGAGTTGCGGTTGGCCGAAACGATATCCGGCTCAAGGAAATAGTCCGCCGCCTTGACCTGGCCCTTGCCGAGGTTCGATCCGCCTTGCAGCTCGCCTTGATCCGCCATGGCGCGTTCCATCGCGCGGCTCTGCATCGAGCGGCCCCGGTTCACCAGGCTGAAGCAGCCCGACTGCTGCACGAAGATCTTCAGGATCGCCTCGGGGCTGCCAAGGTTCATTTCGCGCCACCACTGGTTGTCCGGCTCGACAATCGCGATCGTGCCAAGGTTCTTGGTGCATCGCGGAATATCGCGCGTGCCCTTGGCCTGGGCCTGGCGACCGGACGAACCTTTGTCGGCAGCGAAGGCCGGGGCCGAGCCTCCTGCCGAAACGAGCGCGAGCGCGACGGCGCTGGCGATGAACTTGCGCATGGTAATCTCCCTCATCCACGGCTGGCTCAACCCGGCAATGGGGGAAGGTCAGCGCGCCACAACTGCATATGAAGGTAAGCCCGGCGATCCGGTTATGGCTTGGATATTTGCGTCACCGGCTGGTTGTCGATCAGCCGAGTGCCACCGATCCGAGCCGCGACGAACAGCCGTGCGGGCTGGGACGTTGGATCGTTGACCGGTGTCAGCGAATCCGGATCGCGCACTTCGGCATAGTCGATCGAGGAAAATCCCCCGGCCAGCAGTATTTCCTCCAGCTCGCGAAGCGCTGACGCGACGGGCTCACCCCGCGTCAGGGCCCAGATCGCGGCCTGCATCGCTTGCGGCAGGCTGGCGGCCTGGGCCCGCTGCTCGGCCGAGAGGTAAGCGTTGCGCGAACTCATCGCCAGGCCGTCAGCTTCGCGCTTGGTCGGCACGCCCAGGATCGCGTCGACATGCGGGCGGGTTAGGTCGAGATCGCGGGCCATGCGGCGGATCACGGCGAGCTGCTGCCAGTCCTTCTCGCCAAACAGCGCCAGATCGGGCTGGACCTGGTTGAACAGCTTGCACACCACCGTCGCGACGCCATCAAAGTGCCCCGGCCGCGCTGCGCCGCACAGCCCCTCGGAAACGCCCGAGACCGAGATATTGGTGGCATAGCCTTCTGGGTACATCGCCGCCGGCTCGGGGGCCCAGAGCAGGCTGACGCACTCAGCCTCCAGTAGCGCCTGGTCGCGGGCAAGCTGGCGCGGATAGGCGTCAAGGTCCTCGTTGGCGCCAAACTGGCGCGGGTTGACGAAGATCGAGACGACCACGTGCGCGGCCCGCGCCTTTGCTTCGCGCACCAGCGTAAGGTGCCCTTCGTGCAGCGCACCCATCGTCGGTACCAGTGCAATCGGTCCATCGCAGCGCAGCGTCTCCAGCGCGCTGCGTAGTGGATCAAGCCGGGTGATGGTTTGCACGGACGAATCCCCTTGGGTAGAAGGCCGGACCACGCCCTAGCGCCGTCCTGCGCTGCGGGGCAACCACACAAGCGAGCCAACCTGACCGTGACTGCCACCAAGAGCCCCCACCGTATCGTCTTTGCCAACGAGAAGGGCGGCACGGGCAAGTCAACCACGGCGGTCCATGTAGCAATTGCGCTGGCCTATCAGGGCGCCCGTGTCGCTGCGGTAGACCTCGATCCGCGCCAACGCACCTTCCACCGCTATCTCGAGAACCGGGCGGAAACGATCAAGCGGCGAGGCATCGAATTGCCGACCGCCGACTTTGTGGTGTTCGACGGGACCGATCCCGCAGAGTTGGACCGGATCAGCGCAGACCTCTCCGCTGGCCATGACTTCCTGATCTTTGACACGCCGGGGCGCGACGATCCGCTCGCTCGGCATGTGGCGACCGGGGCGGACACGCTGGTGACCCCGCTCAACGACAGTTTCGTCGATTTCGACCTGATCGGACAGGTCGATGCCGAAACCTTCAAGGTCCGCAAGCTCTCGTTCTATGCCGAATTGATCTGGGAAGCGCGCAAGAAGCGGGCAATGGCGACGATCCAGGAAAAGCGCCGCGAAATGGACTGGGTGGTGGTGCGCAACCGTACCCAGCATGTCGAGGCGCGCAATATGCGCCGGCTTGACCAAGCGCTGACCGAACTGTCGAAGCGGGTGGGTTTCCGGATCGCCAACGGCCTGAGCGAGCGGGTCATTTATCGCGAGCTGTTCCCTTCGGGCCTGACCTTGCTCGACAAGGGTCATCTGGGCGAGCTCGGCACCAGCCACCTCGTCGCCCGCCAGGAGCTGCGCGCGCTGCTCGCCAATCTCAACCTGCCGCTGCCCGCCCGCGCGGCGCCTGAGCTGGCGCTGGCCCGGCCGGAATAGCCCTTGGCCAAGCTCATCGTCTTCGCTCTTTTGGCTTGTCTCGCCTGCCGCGTGCTGACGCAGCGCTGGCCTTGGGAACTTTGGGCCATTTCAGAGCGTTCTCAAGCTGAAGCCCAAGCGCGGGCCCTGCTCGGCGTAGATCGCGCGGCTAGGCGCGAGGCCATAATCGAAGCCCATCGTCGGCTGATCGCCCGGGTCCATCCCGATCGCGGCGGCAGCAACGATGCGGTCCACGCAGCCAACGCCGCCCGCGACCTCCTCTTGGCGCGGCTTGAGCGCAACGAATCGGAGTAAGCATGAGCCATCAGTTCCACGCCACTGTCCTGCGCGAATACGACATCCGCGGGATCATCGGCGAAACGCTGGGCACCGCCGATGCCTATGCGATCGGTCGCGGCTTTGCCACACTGCTGCGGCAGGCTGGCGGCAGCAAGGTGGCGGTTGGCTATGACGGGCGGTTGAGCTCGCCCGAACTGGAAGAGGCCGTGGTGGCCGGCCTTAACGCCAGCGGCTGCGATGCGGTGCGGATCGGCATGGGGCCAACCCCGATGCTCTATTACGCCGAAGCTTCAGCCGAAGACGTGCATGGCGGCATTCAGATAACCGGCAGCCACAATCCCGCCAATTACAATGGCTTCAAGATGGTATTCCAGGGCCGGCCGTTCTTCGGCGCGGATATCCAGGAACTGGGCCGGATCGCTGCGGCCGGGGCCTGGCTCGATGGCAATGGCACCCATGAGCGCCGCGAAGTCCTGACTGCCTATGTCGCCCGGCTGACCCAGGGGCTGGCCGGCATCGACCGCGCGCAGCTCGCCGATCTGCGGATCGGCTGGGATGCGGGTAACGGTGCCGCCGGCCCCGCGCTCGAACTGCTGGTCAAACAGCTTCCTGGAGAACACCATCTTCTCTTCACCCAAGTCGACGGGAACTTCCCGAACCATCATCCGGATCCCACGGAAGAGAAGAATCTGGCCGATCTCCGGAAGCTCGTCGCCGAGAAGAGCCTCGATTTTGGCGTCGCCTTCGATGGTGACGGGGACCGGATCGGGGCGATTGACGGCCAGGGGCGGGTGATCTGGGGTGACCAGCTGCTCATGATCTACGCCGAAGACCTCCTGAAGCTGGAGCCCGGAGCCGCGATTATCGCGGATGTGAAGGCCTCACGCGCCCTGTTCGATCACGTCGAAAGGCTCGGTGGACGGCCGACTATGTGGAAAACTGGACACAGCCTGATCAAATCCAAAATGAAGGAGATTTCCGCGCCGCTGGCTGGCGAGATGAGCGGGCACGTCTTTTTTGCGCACCAGTACTACGGGTTTGACGACGCGCTTTATGCCGCGGTCCGGCTGATCGCGGCGAGCGCGCGGCTCGGCAAATCGGTGACCGAACTGCGCGGGGCCATGCCGGCGCTGGTCAACACGCCCGAGCTGCGCTTCCAGGTTGATGAAAGCCGCAAGTTCGCCGTGATCGAAGAGGTCAAGGTGCGGCTCGCCGCTGCCGGCGCCGATGTGAACGGGATCGACGGGGTGCGCGTCTCCACGCCTGATGGCTGGTGGCTGCTGCGCGCTTCGAACACCCAGGACGTGCTGGTCGCCCGCGCCGAGAGCGAGAACCATGCGGGCTGCGACCGGCTGCTGGCCGAGATCGATGCCCAGCTGGCGGCTTCAGGCCTGGAACGCGGGCCCCAAGCCGGTCACTGACAAGCGGGACACTAGAGCGCTGGCCACAGGAAGGGCAGGGCGACTAGCGCCGCCACGGTGCTGGCCCCCAGCACCGCCGCCCCGCGCCAGGCCTTCGCCCAGCCAGCCAGCCCGATCGCGGCCCCGGCTTTGATCAGTGTATTGAGCAGCACCGGCGGCATCAGGATCAGCGCGGCCAGGCGCGGATCGACCGTGCCAGCAGGCATGTTGCCCATGGTAATGATTGCCGAATCGACATCGAGCATGCCCGATAGCGCCAGCACGGTTGCGAGGCCCGCATCGCCATAGCGCGCCAGGACCCAGCGCGCGGCGACACTCAGCACCATGACCAATGCTGCCAGTAGCAGGGCCGGGCCAAGCGCGAAAGGATTGCGCAGTGGCATGGCCTGTTCAGCTGCAGCACCGGTGTCCAGGCGGCGGCGGCCGATCAGCCAGGCGCCGATCAGGCTCACCGCCATGCCGGGCAGGGCCCAGGCCAGCAGCATGGTCAGGGCGAAGGGGGCCAGCGCCGCGACCAGGGCCATGACCCGGATGAACATCACGGCCGAGGCCAGCGCGATCGCCGAATTGAGCGTAGCCAGATCGCCCGAGCCATCGCGCAGCCGCCCCGCCACCGCAGCCGTGACAGCCGTCGATGAAACCATCGAACCCGCGGCCGCTGTCGCCAGCGTCCCTTTCGTGGCACCCAGTCGGTGGGCGGCAATATAGCCCAGGAACGAAAAACCGCAGACCAGCACCACCACCAGCCAGATCTGCCGCGGCCGCCAGGCGTCGAGCGGGCCCATCGGGGTATCGGGTAGCAGCGGCAGGATCACCAGCGCAATCAGCGCGAAGTGGGCGATGGCCAGCACTTCGCGTTGGTCGAGCTGGCGGATCCAGTCGTGGAGCTGGTGGCGCATGGCCAGCACCAGCACCATCACCCCGGTCGCGGCGCTGGCCAGGGCGTGCGCGCCGGCGCCGGCCACAAACCCGCAGGCGAGAGTGAGCAGGCCGACCAGGCTGGCCGTACCGCTGATCGAGGCCGGCGCTGCAGTCTGGCCGCGTGTGCTGCGCCAATAGCCCATCACCACCAGCACGGCCGTCGCGGCCAGCAGCACGCCCGACAGCACCGGAAAGGCCGCCTGCAAGGCGCCACCGAGCCCGCCGGCCAGGCCGAGCAGGCCATAGGTCCGGATCCCGGCAAAGCGCGTGCCCGGGGCTTGGTCGCGCTGGGTCCAGCCGCGTTCGACCCCCACCAGCAGGCCCAGCGCCAAAGCCAGCGCGATGGAGGTCAGCGCATCCTGATCGAGCCCCGGCAACATCGCCCCAGCGTGGCAGGCCCGGCGGGGAAGGGGAAGCGCGATTTTCCTACTCCGGCCAAGCCTGTTATGTTCGCCCGGCCTTCTTCCGCGCCTTGCCCGGCGCCAGGTTCATGCCCCTCTCCTGCGGATGCCTTTCATCAACTAACCCTCCATGTCTGACCAAACCGCCAACCTCCCCCCTGAACTCGCCGGCTGGTTCGCCGCGCGTGGCTGGCAGCTGCGCCGCCACCAGCGCGAGATGCTGGCGGTCGCGGAGGCCGGGCAGCATGCCCTGCTGGTCGCCGATACCGGGGCGGGCAAGACCCTGGCGGGCTTTCTGCCGACCTTGGCCGATTTCTGTCCGTCGCGGTTGGACGGCTCGCCGCCCTCGGACGGGCTGCACACACTCTACGTCTCACCGCTAAAGGCGCTCGCGCACGACGTGCGCCGCAACCTGCTGCTCCCGGCTGAAGAGCTTGGCTTGCCGATCCGGATCGAGACCCGCAGCGGTGACACACCGTCAGACCGCAAGGCCCGCCAGCGCAGCAACCCACCGCACGTCTTGCTGACCACGCCGGAATCACTCTCGCTGCTGCTATCCTATCCGGAAAGCGCGACGCTGTTTGCTGGGCTGAAGCGGATTGTGGTCGATGAGGTTCATGCCTTCGCCAACGGCAAGCGCGGCGATCTGCTGGCACTCGCCATGGCCAGGCTGCAAGCGCTGGCTCCGAACCTGCAACGGGTGGCGCTTTCCGCGACGCTGGCTGATCCGGAGGCCTATCGCTGCTGGCTGGCTCCGGGCGGCCTGGCAAACTCGGTAACGCTGGTTGAGGGCGAGCAGGGGGCAGCTCCCGAGCTGGAAATCGTGCTGCCGCATGAGGCTCGTGTGCCGTGGGGCGGCCACGCCGCAGCCTGGGCCGTGCCGCAGCTCTATCAGGCGATCAACGCCAACAAGACCACACTGGTGTTCTGCAACACACGCTTCCTGGCCGAGTTCATTTTCCAGGAATTGTGGGACGCGAACGAGGACCACCTGCCGATCGGCATCCACCATGGTTCGCTCTCGGTCGAGGCGCGGCGCAAGGTCGAAAGTGCCATGGCGGCGGGAAAGCTGCGCGCGCTGGTCTGCACCGCCAGCCTTGATCTAGGGGTCGACTGGGGCGACGTCGACCTGGTGGTGCAAATGGGGGCGCCCAAGGGTTCCTCGCGCCTGCTCCAGCGGATCGGGCGGGCCAACCACCGGCTCGACCAGCCAAGCCGGGCGATGCTGGCCCCGGGCAACCGGTTCGAGTTCCTTGAGGCGGTTGCGGCGCTGGAAGCAGTCGCCGAAGGGCAGCGCGACGGGGATGCCTTCCGGCCGGGTGGGCTCGATGTCCTCGCCCAGCACGTCATGGCCTGCGCCTGCGCGGGGCCATTCGATGAAGCATCCCTGCTTGCGGAAGTGCAGAGTGCCCAGGCCTTTGCCTGGGTCGATACCGAGACCTGGCAGCGCGTGCTCGGCTTCGTGGCGACCGGGGGCTATTCGCTGCGGGCCTATGACCGGTTCCAGCGAATTACCAGGGGGCGTGACGGGCTGTGGCGCCTGACCCATCCGCAACATGCCGCGCGCCACCGGCTGAATGCCGGAATTATCATGGACAGCGAGATGATCTCGGTCCGGTTCCGCAATGGCAAGGCGCTGGGGCGGGTGGAAGAGAGCTTCGCTGCCAGTCTCAAGCCGGGGGCAACCTTCCGCTTCGCCGGGCTCGACCTCGAGGTCGAGGCAATGCGCGAGACCGAGCTATGGGTGCGTGCTGCCAAACGTAGCGGGCAAATCCCGAGCTATATGGGTGCGCGCATGCCGCTTACCACGCACCTGTCGAACCGTGTCCAGGCCTTGCTGGCCGACCGCGCGGGTTGGGTCCGGTTTCCGGATGACGTGCGTGAGTGGCTGGAGATGCAGGACTGGCGTTCGGAGCTCCCGGCGCCGGGCAGGCTGCTGGTGGAGAGCTTCCCGCACCAGGGCCGCTTCTACACTGTGTTCTACACTTTCGAGGGCTGGCCGGCGCACCAGTCATTGGGCATGCTGGTGACGCGGCGAATGGAGGAGCGCGGGTTGGCCCCGCTGGGTTTCGTCGCCAATGACTATGCCCTGGCGGTCTGGGGGCTGCGGCCGATCGAGGATCCGGCAGCGCTGCTCTCGCCCGATATCCTCGCGGATGAATTCGTCGACTGGGTTCAGAACAGCTACCTGCTGCGCCGCGCCTTTCGCGAAGTGGCGGTCATCTCGGGGCTGGTCGAGCGGCAGCATCCCGGCAAGCGCAAGACGGGGCGGCAGGTCACGTTCTCGACCGACCTGATCTATGATGTGCTGCTCAAGCACGAGCCCGATCATGTGCTGATCGAGGCGGCCTGGGCCGATGCCCGTTCACGCATGACCGATGTCGGACGCTTGGCCGGGGTCCTCGACCGCGCCCAGCACGAATTGCACCATGTGCATCTTGACCGGGTGAGCCCGCTGGCCGTGCCGGTGCTGGTAATGATCGGCCGTGAAGCGACCCCGCAGGGCCAGGCGGACGAGGAGCTGCTGTTCGAGGCAGAGAGCCTGGCCGGCCTGGCCATGCGTCCGGTCCGCTAGTTCGCCGTGCGCTTGGCGAAATCGGCGTAGCGTTCGTTGCCAACAAAACCGAACCCGCTCACGCCTGAGGCGTGGATTGTCTGGAGCGTGCGGGCGGCGGCATCATAGGGGGCCTGGCCGGCCGGTTCGAACCGCAGCTCGGGTTCAGGCCTGAGCCTGGTGGTGGCGGCAAGCAAGCTGGCCAGCTCGGTTTGGCTGACCCCTGCGCCGTTCCAGGTGGCAGTGCCGCGGGCGTCGATCGCGATCGTGTTGCTGTCGTTTCGGATCGTCTTGCCTTCGCCTGCTGGCAGAGGAACTTCAAGGCTGTGAGTAGCCGCCGGGATGGTGATCACGAACAGGATTAGCAGCACCAGCAGGACGTCGATCAGCGGCGTGGTGTTGAGTTCGCCGAGGGGCGTGGAGTTTGGGGCAAGCGTCGCGGCCATGGATTTTCTCCCATCACGCCGCGCCACGTTCAACGCGGCAATGTAATAGTATCACATAACTTCAATGGTGCAAGATTGTGTCTTGCGCGAAAACGAAAAGGGGGCGGATCGCTCCGCCCCCTTCGATCGCTTGACCCGTGATCGGGTTACTTGGCGTTCGGCGCCTTGCCGAATTCCGAGTACTGTTCGTTGCCGACGAAGCCAAAGGCCGTCACCCCCGAACCCTTGATGATGTTCAGCACCTGGACCGAGGTCTCATAGGGAGCCTGCGGGTCTGGCTGGTACTGCAGCTCGGGCTCCGGCTTGATCGCTAGGGTGGCCTGCAGCAGCGAGAGCAGCTGGCCGGATTCGACCGGGGTGCCGTTCCAGAGGATCGCGCTGTTCGGCATGATCACGACCTTGTTCTTGTCGCGCTTGACGACAACGTCCGGCGGCGGGGCCGACGGGTTGGGCAGGTCGATGTTCACGGCGTGCGTCGCCACGGGGATCGTGATGATGAACATGATGAGGAGCACGAGCATGACGTCGATGAGCGGCGTCGTGTTCATTTCCATCATCGGCGAGCCATCATCCTTGCCGCCTGACATTGCCATGTGGGTTACTCCTGAATTTCGAGTTGGGAGTGGGGCGGCCAAGACCGCCCCATGCCCTTAACCGTTGGGGTCGACCGGGGTCGAAATGAAGCCGACCGTCGGGTAACCCGAGATCTGCACGTTGTAGATCGCACCGGCGATGCAGCGCCACGGGGCGTTGACGTCGCCGCGGATATGCACCTGCGGAACCAGTTCCGGATTGTCCCGAAGGGCTTCCGGACCACCAGCACGCTTCACGATCGCGTCGAGACGCTTGAAGGCCTGGTCGCGCAGTTCGACCGAATCCACCGGCGTGATGTTGTTGAAGTAGATGCGGCATTCGCCGCCGAGGTTCGCGCCTTCGAAGCCCGGTTCGCCCGCAGAGCGGCCGGCCGAGTCGGTGGTGCTGACCGTCAGCAGCAGGTTTTCGACCTTATCCTTCGATTCAGTCGAAACCATGATCGGAAGCTTCAGCTTCTGGATCGTCTGGATCGCGACCGGAACCGCGATCAGGAAGATGATCAGAAGCACCAGCATCACGTCGACCAGCGGCGTGGTGTTGATTTCCGACATTGGTGCGTCATCGCCACCGCCGCCCGTTGAAATCGCCATGGGTTACATCCTGTCCTTGGGTTGGCAGCGAGCCCGCCGCAGCCAAAGGTGGCTGCGGCGGCTCTTAACGCTTAGGCCTTGGCAGCCGGAGCAGCAGCCGGCTTGGCAGCAGCCGGGGCCGGAGCCACGGCGGGCTTCACCGCACCCTTCGAGTTGATGTTCGCCAGCACGTCGGTCGAGAAGCCCGAAAGCAGCTCGGCGATACGCTTGTTGCGGGCCTGCAGGTAGTTATAGGCAAGCACGGCCGGAACGGCGACGAGCAGACCCAGCGCGGTCATGATCAGCGCTTCACCGACCGGACCGGCGACCTTGTCGATCGAGGCCGAACCAGCGATGCCGATGTTGATCAGCGCGCGATAGATGCCGACCACGGTGCCGAACAGACCGATGAACGGCGAAGTTGCGCCGACGGTTGCCAGGAACGGCAGACCCGAAGCGAGACGGGCGTTCACCGAAGCTTCCGAGCGAGCGAGCGAGCCGTGCAGCCAGTCATGGGCTTCCAGAGCGTCAGTCATCTTGCCGTGAGCTTCTTCAGCGGCAAGACCGTCATCGACGATCTGGCGCCAGGCGCTGTTCTTATCAAGCTTGGCAGCACCGTCCTTGAGCGACGGAGCGCGCCAGAACGAAGCCTTCAGCTCGTTGTACTGGCGCATGATCTTGGCCTGTTCGAAAAACTTGGTGAACAGGATGAAGAACGAACCGAACGACATGATGCCGAGGATGACGACGGTGGCGTAGGCGATGAAACCGCCCTGCTCCAGCGCTTCCTTGAAGCCGAACTTGTTCTGCGGGGCTGCCTGGGCGGCCGCGGTCAGGAGGTCAACGATAAGCATGCGAAAAGTCCTCTCAAGCGAAATAGGTTGGTAATCTGCCGGTCCCCCCGGGGTCCCGGCGATGGTCCGACCGAAGCCGGACCGGGAAGTTCAAACGTCAATCTTTCGGGATCACCCAACGAACGCGGTTGGAGTAGGAGCCCGAGGTGGGCTGGCCTTCGCCGTCCGTGGCCGGATTGAACCGGGCGCGGCGCGTCACGTTCTGGCAGGTTGCATCGTCAAGGTCCGGGCTACCGCTCGAACTCGTGACCGAGCAGCCCGTCACGCGGCCATCCGGACCAACGGTGACGCGGAAGCTCGTAGTGCCTTCGCGTTCCTCGCGCAGCGCGCGGGTCGGATAGTCGTTAGTGGTGGCCCAGTTCGCCGGGTTGCCCTTGGGCGTGGCCGGCTTGGGCTGGACCCGCGGCGGCGGCGGGGCCACCGGGGCCGGCGGGGCGATGATCGGCACGACCGGCGCCGCTGGCGGCGGGGTCACGACGGTCTGCACCGGCGGCGGTGTCACATTGACGTTGATCTTCGGCGGAGGCGCGACGATCGGCGGCGGCGCAGCAGCTTTCTTCGGCGGCGGCGGCGGCTCCTTCTTCGGCTCCTCCTTCTTGATATCGACAGTCGTCACCTTCTTGACGACCTGTTGCACGGCCTCATAGGCCAGACCCGTTACCAGGGCATAGCCAACAACGACATGCAGCAGGGCGACGACGACGAAAGAGGCAATGCGATTGCCACTCATCTCCTGGTCAGCGTAAGCCATTCAGACGCATCACTCCTAGTCAGTCCCCGTCCCGGGCCAAAACCCGGGACCCGGCGGACGCCCGTTGCCGGGACGGCCACCCAAAATCTTAACATCCACCCTGCCGACCCACCCGGATTGCCCGGCGCAGCCCTGCACCGGATGGACCAGAATGTCGGGCCCTTGTTGTTGTATGGCCCGGATTTCCGTGTGCTTTAGCCAAGCGGGCGCAAGGGCGCAACGCTTTATCCATTAACCGTCGATTCACTTGTGTTAAGCTGGAACGCGTTGAAAGCACCGCTGAATCCGCAGCGTTCCGGGCAAAAGAAAGAAACCTCGCATGCAAAAACCGGTTCCCGCAAGCCGCTTGGCCCGCTTCCCGCGCGTGACGCTGGCGCTGCTGCTTTCGGCGCTGGCGCTGCCTGCGCCGGCTGCCGATTCGCCGGCGAGCGAATCGATTGCACCGATAGCCAGCTATGCCGACCTCGCCGACCTTGCCGGACCCGCGGCGGTGGTGGTGAAGGCGCAAGTGCGCAAGGTGGCAGAGGTCGAGCCCGAACGCGCCGCCGGGCTGCGTCCGGGGTGGGCGCGGCTCTATATAGAGGCGCGCACCGAAGCCGTGCTGGGCGGCAAAACCGCTTTGGGCGAGGCACTGCGTTATCTGGCCGATGTCCCGCGCGATGCGAAGGGTAAGGTGCCCAAGCTGTCCAAGCGCAGCGTCATCCTGTTCGCCCGGCCTGTACCCGACCGGGCCGGTGAGCTGCAATTGGTTGCGCCCGATGCCCAGTTGCCGTGGGACCCCTCGTTGGAGGAACGCGTGAAGGCGCTGCTTGCTGAGTATTACGCTCCGTCAGCCCCGCAAGCCATCGGCGCCGTGCGCGAAGCCATTCACGTGGCCGGGGCGCTGGCGGGAGAGGGCGAAACCCAGTTCTTCCTGACCACCGCTGGCGGCGAGCCGGCAGCGATCACTGTGACCCGCGCGCCCGGCAGTGAGCCGCGCTGGGCGGTTTCGTTCTCCGAACTGGTCGAGACGGGAGCGCCGCCGCCGAAGCGCGAAACGCTGGCCTGGTACCGCCTGGCCTGTTTCTTGCCGAAGCAGCTCGCGCCGGGTGCCAATGTTTCGGCATCGCCCGAAGATCGTCAGGCAGCGGTGCGCGACTATCGCTTTGTACTGGAGCAATTGGGCCCTTGCCCGCGGTTGCGTCGCTAACCAGGCTCGCCTAGGGCGCGCGGGCGAAAGGGGGCAATCATGGCCGAACCGTTGAGAGTGGCACTGGCAGGACTGGGTACCGTCGGAGCCGGGGTGATCCGCCTGGTTGAAGCCAATGCTGACCTGATTGCCCGTCGGGCGGGCCGACCGATCGCCGTCACCGTGATCAGCGCGCGCGATCGGTCGAAGAAGCGCCCGGTCGACCTGACGCCTTATACCTGGGAAGACGACATGGTCATCCTCGGCGAGCGCGCGGATGTCGATGTGGTGGTTGAACTGGTTGGCGGCGCAGACGGTCCGGCGCTGTCCTGCGCCCGAGCGACGATGGAGGCAGGCAAGGCTTTCGTCACCGCCAACAAGGCAATGATCGCACACCACGGCCTGGAACTTGCGGCCAAGGCCGAGGCGGCCAAGGTCGCGCTGAAGTTCGAGGCGGCAGTGGCGGGTGGCATCCCGGTGATCAAGGGCCTGCGTGAGGGGGCCGCCGCTAACGAGATTGAGCGGGTCTACGGGATCCTCAACGGCACCTGCAACTACATACTCTCAACCATGGAGGACACCGGGCGGGACTTTGCCGATGTCCTCGCCGAGGCCCAGGCAAAAGGCTTCGCCGAGGCCGATCCCGCTTTCGATATCGAAGGGACCGATGCTGCCCACAAGCTCTCGATCCTGGCCGCCATTGCCTTTGGCAGCAAAATCGATTTCCTCGGGGTGGAGACCAGCGGGATCACCCGCCTGCGCGCTGCCGACATCGCCCAGGCCGATGCGCTGGGCTATGTCATTCGGCTGATCGGCATGGCCGAGACGCAGGGGGACAAGCTGTTCCAGCGGGTCCAGCCGCATCTGGTCCCGTTCGACCATCCGCTTGCCCATGTCGATGGTGCGACCAATGCCGTGGTGGCAGAGGGCAATTTCTCTGGCCGGCTGCTGTTTCAGGGTGCCGGGGCAGGTGATGGGCCTACCGCGAGTGCCGTGGTTGCCGACCTTATCGACATCGCCCGTTCGACCATGGGCAGGGGCGAGATCGGCGTGCCGTTCTCGGTCCCCGTGGCTGAGCTGGAGGCGATGGCTCCGGCTGACAGCGGTCCGCGCCTTGGGCGGGCTTACATCCGCTTCATGGTTGCCGATCGGCCCGGCGTTCTGGCCGAGATCACCGCTGCCATGCGTGATGCCGGCGTTTCGATCGAAAGCCTGATCCAGAAGGGCCGCGCGGGCGATGCCGGCGCGGTCATGGTGGCCATGGTGACGCACGAAGGGCCGGAAAGTGCCGTGGCCGAAGCATTGCGCCTGCTGGACGGTTCCGCCAGCCTGACCGAGCCGCCGTTGGTGATGCAGCTGCTCGGCGAATAGGACTAACGGTCCGGCATTTCGCCCTTCGCGATCTTGTCTGCGTCCGAACCTTCCGGGGCTTGCGGCAGGGCGGACGGGTCGATCACGTAGATCGGAGCGGGCGCCCAACCTCCAACCACGCAACCCGGCTGGCCCTTGCACGAGCCGCGATCGAGCTGCGGCGCTCGGGGAATCCTGTTGTTGAGCGCCCGCCGCGCAGCCAGTGAGGAAGGATCGCTCTCCGCCGTCGATGGGACCCGCAAATCCTCGCCGCGATCGACGCAGACCACAATCTCGCCAGACTTGCGGGCACTGCGGCAACGGTCCTGCACCGTCTCGACGCTCAGCTTGGTTTTGGCCGCAGCGAGCCGCTCGGCGACTTGCGGATCAGCTTCCGGGTCGGCGGATTGCGCCAGCAGCGGGGGCGCAATCACGCTCAATGCCAGTCCGATTGAACGCGCGCGCCATCCCATTGCCGGACTTGAGCTATCCTGCGCTTAATCCCCGGTGAACCCTTCGGCGGCGATGGGCGCTTACTCGACAAGCGAGGATGTGCTCGCTAAGCGCCGCGCTGCATTCGTATTCAAACCAAGCAGGGACCCTGACCGCCCATGACCAATCCCACCGCCAGCAAGGTCCTTGACCGCGTGCTCGTCCTTGAAATGGTCCGCGTGACGGAATCGGCGGCCATCGCTGCCTCGAAACTGGTTGGCCGAGGAGACGAGAAGGCGGCAGACGCGGCTGCGGTTGAAGCCATGCGTGAGGCTTTCGACGAACTGGAGATCGACGGCACCGTGGTGATCGGCGAGGGCGAGCGTGACGAGGCGCCGATGCTCTATATTGGCGAGAAGGTTGGCGGTGCCCAAGGCACTGGTCCCAAGATCGACATTGCGCTTGATCCGCTGGAAGGCACCACCATAACCGCCAAGGCTGGTCCCAACGCACTGGCCGTGCTGGCCTGCGCCGAAGAAGGCAACCTGCTCAACGCACCCGATGTCTACATGGACAAACTTGCGGTCGGACCGGGATATCCTGACGGGATCATTGACCTGGCCAAGACCCCGACCGAGAATGTCAAGGCTGTGGCTGCGGCGAAGGGTGTCGAACCCTGCGACATCATCGTCTGCGTCCTTGACCGCCCGCGCCATGCCGAACTGATTGCAGAGCTGCGCGGCTTGGGCTGCGGTGTGGTGCTGATCGGCGATGGCGACGTCGCCGGCGTGATCGCGGTGACCAACGAAGACACCACGATCGACATGTACATGGGTTCGGGCGGCGCGCCTGAAGGCGTGCTGGCGGCAGCCGCGCTGCGCTGCGTTGGTGGGCAGTTCAATGGCCGCTTGCTGTTCCGCAACGATGACGAGCGCGCTCGCGCCCGCAAGTGGGGCATCGAAGACCTCAACAAGATCTACACTCGCGACGAATTGGCCAAGGGCGATTGCATCTTTGCTGCAACCGGCGTGACGGATGGCTCGCTCCTAGCTGGCGTAAAGCGCCGCAAGGATGGCACGATGACCACCGAAAGCGTGGTCATGCGCGCCAGTTCGGGCACGGTCCGCTGGGTCCGCGGCGAGCATCGCAAGCCGCGCTAATCCCCGGCCTTCGGGCGCGCTAATCCACGCCTGAACCTGCGGTCTGCCTTGCAATCCGCCACTCCCTGATTAGAGGCTCCAGCGGGTCAGAATCATGGGGAAGGCAGCGCAATGAAATTGATGGCCGGCAATTCGAACCTGCCGCTGGCACGGGATATCGCTGCCTACCTCGATCTGCCGCTGACCGACGCCTCGGTTCGGCGCTTTGCCGATGAGGAAGTCTTCGTCGAGATCCATGAAAACGTTCGCGGCGAGGACGTCTTTGTGATCCAGTCGACGTCCTATCCGGCCAACGACAACTTGATGGAGCTGCTGATCGGGATCGATGCGCTGCGCCGCGCCTCGGCCAAGCGGATCACCGCCGTCTTGCCCTATTTCGGCTATGCCCGCCAGGATCGTAAGCCCGGCCCGCGCACGCCGATCTCGGCCAAACTGGTCGCCAACCTGATCACCACTGCTGGGGCTGACCGGGTGCTGGCAGTCGATCTCCATGCCGGCCAGATTCAGGGCTTCTTCGATATTCCGACCGACAACCTCTATGGCGCCCCGGTGATGGCGGCCGACATCCTCGAGCGGACCGGCGGTCAGAACCTGATGGTCGTTTCGCCGGATGTTGGCGGGGTGGTTCGCGCCCGGGCGCTGTCCAAGCGGATCAACGATGCACCGCTGTCGATTGTCGACAAGCGGCGCGACAAGCCCGGTGTGTCGGAAGTCATGAACATCATCGGCGATGTGAAAGGCTGGGACTGCATCCTGATCGACGACATCATCGATTCCGGCGGGACCTTGTGCAATGCGGCCGAGGCGCTGATGGAAGCTGGTGCCAAGAGCGTGACGGCTTACCTCACCCACGGTGTGCTCTCGGGCAAGGCGGTGGAGCGCGTGACCAATTCGGCGCTAAAAGAGCTGGTCATTACGGACTCGATCCAGCCGACGGATGCCACCAAGGACAGCCCAAAAATCCGTATTCTGCCGATTGCCCCGCTGATCGGCGAAGCGATCCGCCGGATTGCCGACGAGAGCTCGGTCTCGAGCCTGTTTGACTGATGAACCTGGGCGCCGATATTGCCCTGGCCCATCGCCTGGCAGATGCGGCGCGGGCGGCGATCCTGCCGCACTACCGCACGGGCCTGACCAGTGAGCGCAAGGCGGATGCCTCGCCCGTCACCCTGGCCGATCGCGCTGCCGAAGAGGCGATGCGGCGCATCCTCAAGGCCGAGTGTCCGCGTGATGCGATCCATGGCGAGGAGTTTGGCGCCGAAGCGGGATCATCGGGGCGCACCTGGGTGCTGGATCCGATCGACGGGACCACGTCGTTCCTGATCGGCCGGCCGATCTTCGGCACGCTGATCGCGCTGGTGGTCGATGGCTGGCCAGTGCTGGGTGTGATCGATCAGCCGGTTCTGGGCGAACGCTGGCTTGGCGCGACGGGTCAGCCCACCCTGCTTAATGGCGCGCCGGTCCGCACGCGCCCGTGCCGCGAGCTGGGCGATGCCACTCTGGCAACGACCGGCCCGCACTATTTTGACGATCACGATGGCGCCCATTTTATGGGCCTTGCTGCCAAAACCGATCATCGCCGGATGGTGATGGGCGGGGATTGCTATAACTATGCGCTGCTCGCCTCGGGCCATGTCGACATCGTCTGCGAAGCCAACCTGAAGCTGCACGACTATGCGGCACTGGTCCCGGTGGTCGAGGGTGCGGGCGGCACCATGTGCGACTGGAATGGCGACCCGCTCCATGCTGCTTCCTCGGGCCATGTTCTGGCGCTTGGCGATCCGGCGCGACTGGATGACGTGGTCGAGGCGCTTGCCTGCCATCATTGAGGCCAGTTGGCCCTTAGTTGCCGATGTGACCTTTTTGCGACAGGCCTTAACCAAGTGAAGGTCGGCCTTTCACAGACTCTTGCGCTGATTCCGCTCTAGGTTCAGCAAGCGCGCACCAGGATTGCAAGCCGGAATTCCCGGCAAATCCAAGGGAGGAACACATGCAGAAGAAGTTCGAAACGCAGCTGGCCTATCGCCTGCTCGCCGGCGCCGCCATGCTGGCGCTGACTGTCCCGGCCAATGCCCAGGAAGCCGAAGAGGCAATTGACGGCAACGAGATCGTCGTGACCGCGACCAAGCGCAACGAAACGATCCAGGATGTGCCTTTCTCGATCGCGGCCGTGACTGCTACTGACATTCAGAAGACCGGCGCGGGCAACATCGAAGACATCGCCCGCAATGTCGCCGGCCTCACCGTCCAGAACCTTGGGCCGGGCCAGAGCCAGGTCTCGGTGCGCGGCGTTTCGGCCGGTCAGATCGTCCGCGACCAGCCGGGCGTGAAGGAACAGGTTGGCGTCTACCTCGATGAATCGGTGGTCTCGCTCTCGCTGTTCACCCCTGATTTCGATCTGTTCGACCTCAATCGCGTAGAAACGCTGCGCGGCCCGCAAGGCACGCTGTTTGGTTCGGGTTCGGTCGGCGGTACTGTCCGCTACATCACCAACCAGCCCAAGCTGGGCGTGACCGAAGGCAAGGTCGAAGCCGGTATCAACACCTTCGAAGGCGGTTCGCTGGGCTATGGCGCCAAGGGCGCGATCAACGTGCCGATGGGTGACAAGGCCGCACTGCGCATTGTCGCCTATGGTGAGAAGTTTGGCGGTTTCATCGACGCGATTGGCCCGGCCGGCGGCAAAGATGTCAACGACGGGCGCCGTTATGGTGGCCGCGTCAGCCTGCTGCTTGAGCCGACCGACGGCATCCGCATCACGCCGCGCATTATCTATCAGGATGTCCAGGCCAACGGTTTCAACCGGGCTGAGCGCTACAACCTTTATTACAACCCACTGATCAACATCAATCAGGTCATGCCGGAGAACACGCAGTACCTGAAGCTGCGCGAACAGTTCCGCGACAAGACCACCCTGGCCGATCTGAACGTCGGTATCGACCTGAGCGATACGATCGCGCTGACCTCGGTCACCAGCTATATCAACCGTGACATCCTGGTCAGCCGCGATGCCTCGGCATTGACCGGTTCGGTCTACGTCTCGTTTGCTGGTGCTGCTGCCGCAGCAGCGGGTGGTGCACGGCTCGATTCGAACCTGCTCGACACCACCAAGCTCAAGCAGTGGACCCAGGAACTGCGCCTTGCCTCGACCGGCGAAGGCCCGCTGCAGTGGGTGCTCGGCGGCTTCTACAGCCATGTCGATCGCACCTATGCCCAGCGCCTGCCGACCCCGGGTTCGGATGCCTTCGGCCAGATCTTCCTGAATGCTGCAGCCGGTGGCCTGCCGATTTCGGCGACCTACAATGGCTTCCCGGCCAACTCGCCGTACAATGCCGACATCCCGTACGAGATCGAACAGTACGCGATCTTCGGCGAAGCCAGCTACGAGTTCGGCCAGTTCAAGCTGACCGCTGGTGGCCGCTACTACGACTTCAGCGAAACGCGTGACTTCATCTCGGGCGGGATTTTCGCCAACGGCGACACCTTCCGGGGCGACAAGACCAGCTCGAACGGGTTCACCCCGCGCGTCATCCTGTCGTACAAGGCCAGCGACGATCTGTCGCTCAACCTTCAGGCCTCGAAGGGTTTCCGTCTCGGCGGCGTGAACGATCCGCTCAATATCCCACTCTGCTCGGGCGGGGCGACCGGTCCGGATGCGCGGACCTATGGCGGCCGTCCGGGCTACAAGGACGAAACGCTGTGGAACTATGAAGCGGGCGTGAAGGCCTCGACCAATGGCATCACGATCAACGCTGCGGTGTTCTACAACGACATCCGCAACCTGCAGGTCACCGCTGATGCCGGTTCGTGCTCGTCGCGCGTCGTCTTCAACGTGCCCAAGGCCCACAGCGCGGGCGTCGAGGTCGAGATCGGCATCAAGCCGACCCCGGGCTTCGAGTTCTCGCTCAACGGCAGCGTGACCGATTCGAAGTTCGACAGCTCGGTCGTCGATGCTGGCGGCGCGGTGATTGCCGGGATGCGCGATGGCAACCGTCTGCCGACCGTGCCGAAGTTCCAGATCGCCGCCAATGCCAGCTATGTGACGGAAGTGAGCGACGGGCTCGACTGGTCGTTCAACGCCAGCTTCCAGCACGTTGGCAACCGCTACACCCAGCCGGGTGACCAGGAGCCGGGCACCGGATCGTTCACGAACTCGCTGTTCTTTAACCCGGCCACTTCGGCCTTCGGCAGCGGCAACTACAACTTCGGCAGCTACCTCCTGCCCAGCTACAACCTGGTCAACCTGTCGACCGGGCTGGAGTGGGATAGCGGCCTGTCGATGTCGCTTTACGTGAACAACCTGTTCAACGAGACCCCGCTGCTCTCGCTCGATCGTGAGCGCGGTGGGCGGGCCCGTATCGGCTACAACGTCGGCAGCCCGCGCAAGTACGGGTTCACCGTTCGCCAGACCTTCTGAACCTGGCGATAGCCTGAAGAAGGGGCCCGGTTGCACCAGCAGCCGGGCCCTTTTCTTTGGCGGCTATTGCAGCGCGGCCTTGATGAAGTCGGCGGCGCGCTCACCGATCATAATCGACGGGGCATTGGTATTGCCCGAAACCAGCCGCGGCATGATCGAGGCATCGGCCACCCACAGTCCGTCGATCCCACGCAGCTTGAGCGTCGGATCGACCACGCTTCCGGCATCGCCGCCCATCCGGCAGGTGCCCACGGGGTGATAGACCGTGTCGGCGCGGCTGCGGATCAGATCGTCGAGCGCCGCGTCATTGGCCAGGTCAACCGGCTGCCGCGGCGTGCCGCCATAGGCGCCGAGCGCGCCATTTTCCGCGATCCGGTACATCAGCCGCACCCCGGCGCGCAGGGTCGCAATGTCGCGCGGATCATCGAGGAAGTTGGGATCGATCGCTGGCGGAGCAGCCGGATCGGCCGAGTTCAGCCGCACTGTCCCCCGGCTTTCGGGGCGCAGGACGCAGGCGTGGATCGAGAAGCCGTGGCCCTTCACCTTGGTCCGGCCGTGGTCCTCGAGCATGGCGGGGACGAAATGGTACTGAATGTCGGGGGCGGGCAGATCGGGATTGGTGCGCCAGAAGCCGCCAGCCTCGGCAAAGCAGGTGGTCATGATCCCGGTGCGCTTCAGGCGATGCTCGATCACCGCCTTGGCCATTTTCCAGGTGCCGGACAGGCTGTCACCGATGAAGTCGAGCGAGCCGGTTTCCCAGCTGGCGACGAAATCGATGTGGTCCTGCAAGTCCTCGCCCACGGCGGCCTTGTCGAGCAGGACGGGAACGCCTTTATCAATGAGGTGGGCGGCCGGCCCAATGCCGGAAAGCATCAGGACTTGCGGGCTGCCGAAGGCACCAGCCGAAAGCACGACGCCGCCGGCCGCGCGGATCACTTCGCGCTTGCCCCCGAAGCGCGCCTGGACGCCAACCGCGCGGCCATCCTCGATCACGATCTTCTCGACCAGTGCGCCGGTCCGGATCGACAGGTTGGGGCGCGGGGTCAAATAGGCGCGCGCGGCCGACCAGCGCTCGCCCGCCTTCTGCGTCACCTGGTACAGCCCGAAGCCATCCTGGCGAGCCCCATTGAAGTCATTGTTCTCAGGCAGCTGGAGGCTAGCGGCGCTGGCGACGAAGGCCTCGCTTCCGGGGCTCGGCCAGCGCTGGTCCATCACATTGAGCGGACCGTCACCGCCGTGCCATTCGTTGCCGCCGCGCTCGTTTCCTTCAGAGCGCCGGAAATAGGGCAGGACGTCGGCGTGGCTCCAGCCGGTGCAGCCAAGCTCAGCCCACTGGTCGTAATCAAAGTGGTTGCCGCGGATATAGACCATCGCGTTGATCGCGCTCGATCCGCCCAGGCCTCGCCCACGCGGCTGATAGCCGATCCGGCCATTCAGGCCTTTCTGCGGAACCGTATCGAACCGCCAGTTCGATTTTTCCGGGATGAACGGCATGAACCCGGGGGTCTTGATCCGGATCGTGTCGTTATCCGGCCCGGCTTCGAGCAGGCAGACCCGGCGCGTGCCATCTTCCGACAAGCGCCCCGCCACCGCGCTGCCTGCGCTGCCGCCACCGATCACGATGATATCGAACTGGTCCATGTCTGGCTCTCTCCACTTTCGAAAGAGCGTTAAGCGACCGGTTAAATACCTGCAATCCTATTCCGCGGGCTCGGCCATCCGGCGGGCGTGCCAGCGGGCACGGATCGTGTCCGAGGTGTCGCGGCTGCCGTCGTGGGTCCAGCCGGGCGGTCGCCACAGGTAAGACAGCTTGTGCCGCCACGGCGCCTGCCAGACGTCCTTCGCAATTCCGATCCATTCATGGAACACGGAGTAGAGCAGGTTGAAGGTGCCGAGCTGGCGCACGATCCCATAACGGATCGGTTCCTCATCAACCTCGGGCACGAAAGTGCCGAACATCCGGTCCCAGACGATGAAGACGCCGGCATAGTTCGAATCGAGATAACGCGGATTGGTGGCGTGGTGGACCCGGTGGTGACTGGGCGTGTTCATCACGGCTTCGAACCAGCGCGGGAAGCGCTTGATTGCCTCGGTGTGAATCCAGAACTGATAGATCAGGTTCACCCCGCTGCAAAACAGGATCATCGCCGGATGGAAGCCCACCGCAGCCAGCGGCAGCTTGAACAGGAACGACAGCGCCAGCCATCCTGTCCAGGTTTGCCGCAGCGCGGTGGAGAGGTTGTAGTGCTGGCTGGAATGGTGATTGACGTGGCTCGCCCAGAACCAGCGGACCCGATGGGCGCTGCGGTGGAACAGGTAATAGAGCAGGTCGTCGAGCACGAAGCATGCGATCCAGGCCCACCAGGTCCACGGCACGGTCACCGCGCGATGATCCCACAGCCAAAGCATCAAGCCATAGATCGCGCCGCCAAAGATCAGTCCGGCCACAGTGCTGCCCAGGCCAAAGCCAAGCGAAACCAGCGTATCGCGCGGCTCGTACTTCTCGGGCGCTTGGCGCTTGGCCCAGATCATCTCGATCACGATCAGCAAGATGAAGAAGGGCACGGCATAGTCGACCGGGTTGGGCAGCTTAGGCATGCTTGGCCCCCATTTGCGGCAAACGGCGCAGGCCTGCGGCCCAGACGCCAGCTGCTTCACCCAGGTGCAGGGTGATCGTGCCGAAGCTCCTCTCACCGGTGCCGATGGTCAGGAAATCGCGGTCCAGCCGTGCCTCGGTCCGCTCATCAAGCAGGCGCGCGACCCAGGCCGCGCCGTGGCGTCGCAGCAGCATCTGCCGCCCCGCGGCATCGCGCAGCAGCGCGCCAATCCCGGCCTTGTCCAGTGCCAGGTCGACCGGCTCGAAGCCTTCGATCGCTTCATTCGCCAGGAAGCGCGCATGGGCCGCGTCGCGAATGCGCAGATCGCCGCCAAGATCCATCCAGCGCGCGAGCCAGGCGAGCCCCAGGATCGCAATCAGCGAGACGCCGAACTTGGCCAGATCGATCCAGACCCCTTCCATCGTCTTCACCCGTTGCGGGCCTTGAGCATATCCATCAGCGGACGGACCGGGCTGACATCATAGCCGGCGTCGGCAGCCTGCGCCGTTACCGCTTCCAGATCGGCGCCCTCGCTCGCCTGGGTCAGCGCCCAGAGCAGGGTCGAGCGGGTGCCTGAGCGGCAATAGGCCAGGACCTTGCCTGCACTGTTCGCCAAAGCAGCCGTCATCGCCTCGACCTGAGGACCCGAAAATCCGGCATGGGTCACGGGGATGGCGATATAGTCCATCCCCAGGCCGCGCGCCGCTGCCTCGATCTCCGTGCCCGGAACCTGGTCATCGCTTTCGCCTTCGGGCCGGTTATTGATCACCAGGCCAACACCCAGCGCCTTGGCCTCAGCAAGGTCGGCGATCGAGATCTGGGGGCTGGCAAGCACGGTATCGGACAGGCGGCGAAACATCGGTGCAGGATCCCGTCAATAGGCTGGAACTGCTCACCGCCTAGCCCTGCAGCGCCGGCTTGCCAAGCCGGTCTTGCAGCAGCTGCAAGTCGTTCATTCGGCAGAAATGTCACAGTCCGGCTGGTGGCGTGGGCCCTCGCGCGATTCGATTCGCCAAGGGGCCGTAGATGAGTTATCACCAGCCCTGCAGCGTTGCGGGCCAGATTCCCTCATGCCTGCCTCCCCGGTGCGTTTCGTCCGCGCGGCTTGGGTTGCGATACGGCGGACGATACGAAAGTGCGTTCGGGTTTATGGGTTTTGATAGAGGACGTCGCGGCCGTGGCCGCGACAAGCGCGACGGGTTCGGCGAAGACAGTTTCGATCCGTTCGCGGGTGGCGGTGGTGACCGCTTTGGTGGCGGCGACCGCTTCGGAGGTGGTGGCGATCGTGGCGGCTTCGGCGGCCCGGGCCGCGGCTTTGGCGGCGGTGATCGCGGCGGCTTCGGCGGCGGTGCTGGTGGCGGTCGCGGCGGCTTCGGCGGCGGCGCTCCCCGCGGCGGCGGCGGTGGCGGCGGCATGCCTGCCCAGGTCGTTGGCGAAGGTTCCGGCACGGTCAAGTTCTTCAACGCCGGCAAAGGCTTCGGCTTCATCCAGCGCGATGAAGGCGGCGAAGACGTGTTCGTGCACATCAGCGCGGTCGAGCGCGCCGGGCTGGAAAGCCTGGCTGAAGGCCAGACGCTGAAGTTCACGCTCGTCGATCGCGGCGGCAAGGTTTCGGCCAGTGATCTTGAGATCGTCGGTGACCTGATCGAAGCGCCCAAGCGCGAAGCCGCGCCGCAGCGCCAGCTCACGGGTGAGAAGGCGACCGGCACGGTCAAGTTCTTCAACTCGATGAAGGGCTTTGGTTTCATCACCCGTGATGACGGTCAGCAGGACGCCTTCGTGCATATCAGCGCGGTTGAGCGTTCGGGCATGTCCGGCCTCAATGAAGGTGACCGCGTTGAGTTCGACATCGAAGTCGACCGACGAGGCAAATATTCGGCCGTGAACCTGACGCCGCTGCAGGGCTGACCTGCCGGTGCCGGTCCCGGGGTTGCTCCGGGACACGCCACGGCCTAGAACACCGCAAATGGCGGCCCTTCGCGGGGCCGCCATTTGTCGTTTTCCAATTCGTGCATATCTCGCATCCAGCAAAGGAACTTAGCGATGTCGATCACTCCGCTCATGCCAGTCTATCCCCGCTGCGGCTTCCGGCCGGTGCGCGGTGAGCACTGTCACTTGATCGGGGAAGACGGGCAGCGATATCTCGATTTCGCCGCCGGCATCGCGGTCAATTTGCTCGGCCATTCGCACAAAGGCCTGATCGGCGCGATTCAGAAGCAGGCCGAAACGCTAATGCACGTGTCCAACCTCTATGGCAGCCCGCAGGGGGAGCATCTGGCCCAGCGGCTGGTCGATCTGACTTTTGCCGACACAGTGTTTTTCACCAATTCTGGCGCCGAAGCGGTGGAATGCGCGATCAAGACGGTACGCGCCTATCACCAGCATGTCGGCAATGACCACAAGTTTGAGATCATTACCTTCAAGAACGCCTTCCATGGTCGGACAATGGCAACGATCAGCGCCTCCAACCAAGAGAAGATGCACAAGGGCTTCCTGCCCCTGCTGCAGGGCTTCAAATACGTCGACTTCGATGACCTGGAAGGTGCCAGGGCGGCGATCGGCCCGAACACCGCCGGCTTCCTGGTCGAACCGGTCCAGGGCGAAGGCGGGATCCGTCCCGCTTCGGATGCGTTCATGCAAGGGCTGCGCGCGCTCGCAGATGAGCATGACCTGCTGCTGGCGCTGGACGAGGTCCAGTGCGGCGTGGCCCGCTCCGGCACGCTTTATGCCTATGAACAGTATGGGATCGTTCCGGACGTGGTTGCCACGGCCAAGGGCCTGGGCGGCGGCTTCCCGATCGGCGCCTGCCTCGCGACCGAGCAGGCCGCCCGCGGCATGGTGATCGGTACCCACGGTTCGACCTATGGCGGCAACCCGCTGGCCATGGCTGCTGCTGAAGCCGTGCTCGATGCCGTTGCCAATGCGGAGTTCCTCGCCCAGGTCCGCACCACCAGCGAGCGCCTGCGCAGCCGGCTTGAGCAGTTCATCGGCAACTACCCCGACATGTTCGAGCTCGTCCGTGGCAAGGGCCTGATGCTGGGTATCAAGATGAAGTTCGAAACCCGCGGCTTCGTGGCACACCTGCGTGACAACCATCACCTGCTGACCGTGGCTGCTGGTGACAATACCCTGCGCCTGGTGCCGCCGCTGGTGATCGGCGATGCCGAGATCGACGAGTTCTTTGACAAGCTCTCGGCCGGTGCGGCCAGCTTCCAGCCGCCGGAACCCGTGCAATGACGCGGCACTTCCTGAACCTCGTCGACGCGGGGGGAAATGGACTGGTCGCGATGCTGAACGACGCGCTCGATCGCAAGGCGGCGCGTGCGGCCTGGCCCAAGGGCAAGGTCGATGCCGATGCACCGCTGGCGGGGCACGTGCTGGCAATGGTGTTCGAAAAGAACTCCACCCGCACGCGCGTTTCGTTCGACATGGCGATGCGCCAGCTCGGCGGCAGCGCGATTACGCTCGAATCCGGGACCAGCCAGCTGGGCCGTGGCGAGACGATCGCAGATACCGCCCGCGTGCTCAGCCGGATGGTCGATGCGATCATGCTGCGGACCGACGATCACGCCAAGATCGAGGAACTGGCGCATTATGCGACTGTTCCAGTGATCAATGGCCTGACCGACGAGAGCCACCCCTGCCAGATCATGGCCGACCTCCTGACCCTGCTGGAACAGGGCAAGGCGCTGCCCGGGCTGGAAGTGGCATGGCTGGGCGATGGCAACAATGTGCTCAACTCGATTATCGAGGCGGCGGGGCTGCTGCGCTTCAATGTCCGCGTCGGCACGCCCAGGGGCTACGAGCCCGATGCCGGGTATATCGAACGAGCCCGCGCGCTTGGCGCGACTATCACCCTGACCAATGATGCCGCCGAAGCAGCGCGCGGGGCGGACGTGGTGGTGACCGATACCTGGGTCTCGATGGGCCAGGACCACGCCCACAACAAGCTTGCGGCCATGGCCCCGTTCCAGGTTGATGAGCAGTTGATGGCCCTCGCCGGTGCGGGTGCAACCTTTCTCCACTGCCTGCCTGCCCATCGTAACGAAGAGGTGACCGATGCCGTAATCGACGGTCCGCAGTCGGTTGTCTGGGACGAGGCGGAGAACCGCATCCACGCCCAGAAGAGCGTGCTGCGCTGGGTCTTTGGCCAACTGTGAGCCTGCCCGAGCACATCGCGGCGGGCGAGACCGGCTATGACCGGGTGCTGCGCTTCTCGATTCCAGGGCGCAATGCCCGGGGACGGGTGGTGCGCCTTGGGCCGGTACTCGACACGATCCTGACCGCGCACGATTACCCGCCGCCGATCCGCCGGCTGCTGGCCGAAGCGCTGGTGTTGACCGCGCTGCTTGGCACCTTGCTGAAGGACGAAGGCAGCCAGCTGACGATGCAGGCGCAGACCGAAGCAGGTGTGGTCGATCTGCTGGTCTGCGATTACCGCAACGGTGAGCTGCGCGGCTATGTCCGCCACGATGCCGAGCGCCTGGCCGAACTTGGCCGCAATCCATCGCTCTATGCCCTGTTCGGTAAGGGCTATCTTGCGGTCACCTTCGATCTTGCGGCTACTGGCCAGCGCTATCAGGGCATCGTACCGCTAGAGGGTGCCAGCCTGGCTGAGGCCTGCGAAAGCTATTTTGCCCAGAGCGAGCAGGTACCTACCCTGATCAGGGTCGGGATCGGCGATGGCTCAGCCGGTTGCATCGGCGCTGGCATTCTCGTCCAACACCTCGCCGAGGGCGAGGAAGGGCGAGAACGGCTCCACGTCAAGATGGACCACCCGGAATGGGAGCATGTAGCTGTCCTTGCAGGCAGCACGCGGCCTGAGGAACTGGTCGATCCAGACCTCTCGCTTGAAGCGCTGATCTGGCGGCTGTTCCACGACGAATCCGAAGTGCGGGTCGAAACGGGGGGCACACTCCATCGCGGCTGCCGCTGCTCCATTGCGCACTATGAGAGCGTATTGGCCAAGTTTCCCGAAGAAGACCGGATCGAGATGCGCAATGCCCAAGGCCTGATCGAGGTCGACTGCGCGTTCTGCTCGAAGTTGTTCCAGATCGAGATGTGACAACGGTTCGTCGATAAAAAAACACGCTTTGGCGGTAACCGTCGTTATGTTACAAGCGAAAATCCGTTGCCGGCCCGATTGTTAGGGCAGCATGGCATCGGGGGGAGACGCGCGGTGCGCCAAGTGGTGAAACAAGGACTGGCGATCGCCCTAGCGGGCTGGGCGGCCTTGGCAGTACCAGCTTCGAGCCAGCGCCCTGCCTTGGCCATGCTCGATCAGATCGAGCCGGGCCGGTGGGAAATCCGCCTCCGCGATGGCACCCGCCGCAGCTATCCGATTTGCGTCGACAATGGCCGCAAGCTGATCCAGCTGCGCCACGACGCGCTCAACTGCGAGCGGCTGGTGATTGACGATCGCGCCGATGAGGTGACGGTTCAGTATACCTGCCGTGGCCGCGGCTATGGCCGCACCAGCATTCGCCGTGAGACTGGCCGGCTGGTCCAGATCGAAACCCAGGGCATTGCTGAAGGGCTGCCGTTCGACTTTGCCGCAGAGGCGCGCCGAACGGGCGATTGCGGCGGATAGACTCCCGGCACGGCGCAGTTGCCATTGGCCTGTGCTCAGGCTAGCCCAGCGGCAATGTCTTCCGCTGCAAATTCTTCTCAGCGCCAGGCTGTCGTGCTCCTTTCCGGCGGTCTCGATTCCATGGTGGTCGCCGGGCTCGCGCAGGAAGCGGGCTATGCCATCAATGCGCTGACCATTGACTACAACCAGCGCCACCGCCGCGAACTGGATGCCGCCAGAGCGATTGCCGAGCGGATCGGTGCGGTTCGGCACGTCGTGCTGCCGCTTGACCTGTCGCGTTTCGGCGGCTCCGCGCTGACCGCTGACATCGACGTGCCCAAGCAGGGTGTCGGTGCGGACATTCCGGTTACTTATGTCCCGGCGCGCAATCTGGTGTTCCTCTCGCTGACCCTCGCCTGGGCCGAGGCACTGGGGGTTCGCGATATCTTTATCGGCGTGAACGCGCTCGATTACTCGGGTTATCCCGATTGCCGTCCCGAATTCATCGCCGGCTTCCAGGATCTGGCGCGGCTCGCGACGAAGGCCGGGGCCGAAGGCGATGAATGGCGCATCCACGCGCCATTGCAGTTCCTCGGCAAGGCAGAAATCGCCGCTGAGGCGCACCGTCTGGAACTGGACGCGGGACTGAGCTGGTCGTGCTATGACCCGCAGCCCGACGGGTCGGCCTGCGGCTTGTGCGATAGCTGTCGCCTCAGGCGCGAAGGCTTTGCCAAGGCAGGACTGGTCGATCCGACCCGTTACGCCGCCTAAAGAAAAAGACATTCAGGGAGAGACCAGTGACCGAAGCCCAGGACAACGCCGCCGCCCCGCGTGAAGCCACGAGCTACAGCTGGTATGTGCTGAGCGTCCTCGTCGTGGTCTACATCCTCAACTTCATTGACCGGCAGATCATCTCGATCCTGGCCTTGGAAATCAAAGCCGATCTCAATCTGACCGATAGCGACATGGGCTTTCTGGGCGGTGCGGCCTTTGCCGTGTTCTATGCCCTGTTCGGTATTCCGCTGGGCCGGCTGGCTGACAACTGGAGCCGGGTAAAGCTGCTGAGCATTGGCCTGGCGCTGTGGTCGACGATGACCGCGCTGTCCGGCTTTGCCCGCAGCCAGATGACCTTGACCCTGGCGCGGATGGGCGTGGGGATCGGCGAGGCAACCGCCAGCCCAACCGCCTACTCGCTGATCTCGGACTACTTCCCCAAGCGCCAGCGCGCGACCGCTCTGGCGATTTACTCTTCGGGTCTTTACCTCGGCGGCGGCGTGTCGCTGCTGATCGGGGCCAAGATCAGCAAGGTCTGGAACGCGGCCTATCCCGAGGGCGGACCGCTCGGCCTGGTTGGGTGGCACGCTGCATTCCTGGCCGTGGGGATCCCGGGCATCCTGGTTGCCCTGTGGGTTGCCACCCTGCGCGAACCGGTTCGCGGAGCCATGGACGGTACGCCGAGCAAGAGCTCTGACCGGCCCTTCGCCGAATTCTTTGCCGACCTTTCGACGATTGTGCCGCCGTTCACGCTGGTCGGCGCAGCGCGACGCGGCGCGGGTGCGCTGGCAATCAATATTGCGGTCGCCGCCGGGCTCTCGACCTTCGCGTGGATCATGATCAAGCTTACTGGCAACCTGCCGCAATGGTCGGCCGTGGCGCTCGGCTATTATGCGGTGTTTTCGTGGGCTTCGGTGCTGCGCCAAAAGGATCCCGCCACCTTCCGTCTGATCTGGGGGACCCCGGCATTCATCTGCACGACGCTGGGTTATTCGATGGTTTCGCTGGCGGCCTATGGACTGGCGTTCTGGTCAGCGCCCTATGCCGAACAGGTGCTCAAGCTGCCGAAGGACCAGCTGGCCTTCTGGCTTGGCGCTAATGGCGCCATCAGCGGATTCCTGGGTGTGATCATCGGCGGGCGCATGGCTGACGCGTTGCGGGCGAAGAACCCGGCTGGCCGGATCCTGATGATCCTGTTCGGGGTGATCGCGCCGGCGCTGCCAATCTGGATTGGCTACACCACGTCCGATCCGGTGCTGTTCTACGTGATGAACTTCCTTGCCGGTCTGTTCGCCGCCGCTGCGCTTGGCGCAGCAGCAGCAACCACCCAGGATCTGGTCCTGCCAAGGATGCGCGGCACGGCGACAGCTTCGTTCTTCCTGGGTACGACGCTCGTCGGGCTGTGCTTCGGTCCCTATATGGTTGGACAGGTTTCAGACCTGGCTGGCACCATGGTTGACGGCAAACTGGTCGGTAACCTCAGAGTAGGGATCCTCTCGCTGCTCGCCGTTGCGCCGCCGGCGGTTGCACTGCTGCTCTATGCCTACAAAGCCGTTCCGCAGGCCGAGGCCACATTGGCTGAGCGGGCCGGCGAATCCGCCTGAGGCGACCCGTCAGCTGCGGTTGAGCACACCGCAAGCTATCCGGGCACCGCTGTTGCCTGAGGGATCGGTCCGGTAATCGTCGGCTGCCGCGTGCAGCACGACTGCCGTGCCATCGGCATCGAACAGCGCCGCGTCGATCGCCGCCGCGTCGAGGCCCAGGCTGGCATTGGCCGTACCAAGACCGGCCTTGTCGATCGTTACGTTGGGTAAGTCGCCAAGGTGGGCCCCCTGCGGGTTATCCTTGCCATGCTGGTGACCGCCGGGATTGAGGTGCGGACCGGCGCTGGTGAATGGCGCCTCGCACTTGCCCACGGCGTGAAGGTGCATCCCGTGAACTGCGCCCGGGGTGCCATTGACCGTGATGCTGACGGTCGTTTCGCCGGCGCGGCGATCGAACACGGCCGTTCCAATCGCCCGGCCTTCGGCATTCGCGAGCTGCGCCGAACCGAGGTTGGTGGTGCGGTTGTCAACTGTAGCGCACCCGGCGAGGGCGAGAGCGACGAGGGCGGGCGTAACAATACGTTGCATGCTTCTCTCCAACTTCCCCCTCACTCAAAAGGAAAGGGGGCCGGATTGCTCCGACCCCCTGAACCTTTAGCGCCTTGCGGCGGCTGATTACATGCCCGAACCCGGACCGTAGGTGATTTCCACCCGGCGGTTCTGGAGTTCGCGGACGCCGTCAGCAGTCGGCACGCGCGGGTTGTTTTCACCGAAGCCCTGGCTGGTGATGGCGCCATCGGCGATACCACGCGAGGTCAGGTAGCCGCGAACCGAAGCGTTGCGACGCTCCGACAGGCCCTGGTTGTACTTCGGCGTACCCGAACGGTCAGCATAGCCGGCCAGCATGATCGGAACGTTGGCGCAGTTGGCATAGGCCGTGACTGCGCTGTCGAGGATCGAAGCCGCTTCCGGCGTGATGTCCGACTTATCCCAGTCGAAGAACACGATGTACGGACCCTTGTTGCAGACCACAGCCGGCGGAGGCGGCGGAGGCGGCGGGGGCGGCGGGGGCGGCGGAGGCGGCGGAGGCGGGGGCGGCGGCGGAGCAACCGGCTCCGGAGCGCCACCGAAGTTGTAGCCCAGCGTCAGCAGCAGCGAGTGCGAACGGAAGCGGGTCCGGATGTTCTGGCCGCCGGTGTTCACCAGATCGTTGTGGTACTGGTTGAAGAAGCGATACTTCAGACCAACGTCGATGTTGTCGCTGATCGGCGTGCGGATGCCAGCCAGAGCCTGCCAGGCCAGACCAGTATCCGAATCGACCAGCGAAAGCGGCGAGTTGGGCGAGAGGATCACAGCGTTCTTGACGCGGCCGACGCCGACGCCACCACCGACGAAGCCCTGCAGGCCATCATCGGGACCAAAGTCGAGCAGGCCGTTGACCATGAAGCTCAGGGCCTCAGCACCACCGCCAACATTGGCGTCGCTGTAGCGCGTGGTAACCGTCTGGAAGCTCTTTTCTTCGGCGCGGCGATAGCTGGCTTCGGCTTCAAGGCGGAAGCCACCAAAGTCGTAACCGACGATACCACCGAAGTCATAGCCGGTCTTCAGATCCAGCGAGCCTTCGTTGTTCACGCCGGTGAAGTTCTTGATATCTTCGACGATCATGCCACCGGCATCAGCTTCGACGTACCAAGAATCATCGCGAGCCAGTGCAGGCGTCGCGAGGGCCGAGGAGGCAAGCGCCATCCCAATGACCAGTTTCCGCATTATCGTTTTCCCCTTTTAACAGGATTGAACCACCGAGTTCGACCGTGTCTAACTGCATCGAATAGTGTGCGCAAGCGGTCAAAGCGCTCTGCTGTTGCAATAATGTCGCGTTTTGGGGCCGTCTCCTCGCGAAAAAGCATCACTTCGTCGTGTCAGCTATTGTATCGGCAAAATGCCCGCCGCGACCAGGGAGTCGACCAAGGCGGCAATCGCTGTCCGGGCCTGGACATCGATCACCGCGCCGCCGCTCGGCATTGCCGGTTTGGCGGGGCTTTTCCATGACCCAAAGAAGAACAATTCCTGCCCCGTCATCCGGTTAAGCACGCGCAGGCCGTCGCGCGGCGCTTGAAACAGCCACTGGCCTTGCTGGTAGCTGGCAATCTTGCCCGCCTGACCGCTCCAGACCCCCGTCGGGCTGGCAGCCACCAGCCAGGCCTGCCCCTCTTGCGGACTGGTCGGCGGGGTGCCTGTCTGGGCCTCGACCGCGCCGTGCAAGAGTGCGTCGATGCGGGCGAGGCTTTCGTTCAAATACAGCTCCTTCTGAGTCTGTCCGGCGAGCGTGGCTGTGCTGCGGGCCACGCAGCGACTCGGGTTCGCCCGCGGAATAGAGCGTGGCGAGCGCACCATTCGGCCAGACCAGCCGCCGCAGCGAGGGCTCAAACTGCGGGCGCTGCTGCGGCAGACCGATCGAGAGCAGGCCGCTCTCGCCCTCGACCATGACCGAGCGCACCTCACCCAGCGAGGCCCCGACCAGCGCGATCCGCGCGGTGGGATCACGCTCGGCAATGTCGCGGACCCATTCGGCCCCGGCGCGGGTCTTGCCGAAGCCGCGCCCGGCCAGGATCAGCCACAGCTGCCAGTCGCCCGGCGGCGGCAATTGCGCCGCGCGCGCCCACAGCGGCCAGACATGGGCAAATTCCTCCTTTGCTTCCGGCGGCAAGCGGCGCAGCCAGGCGAGCCGTTCGCCCTCTGGTTGCTGCAACAGTTCGGCCATCAGCACCTGGTCGGTCATTCGCGGCCCTCAGCCGCTAGGCGGCGCTGGCGCATCTTTTCCAGCTTGGCATTGATCGACTGGATGATCGCATCGGATTCCTCGCGGGTCCGCACGGCGCGGTACTTCGCGGTGGAATCGCGGTGCGCGGCGAGCAGCCGCAATGCGGCGGCATTGTCATAGGTCCGCACCCCGCGCTTGGCGCCGGCGGCCGGCTTGACCTCGCCTTCGCGCAGGCGGCGCAGCAGATCCATTTCTAGTAGGTCGTAGCCTTCGCACAGCGCCCGCTGCCAGGCGCGGTTGAACTCGGCCGACTGGCGGCGGGCTTCATAGGCCGTGCTGGTGCAGACACCGGCCTTGCGCGCCGCAGCGCTGACATTCGAAGTGGCGGCAAGTTCCGCCAGGAAAAGGCGCGACCAATCGGTCAGGCGGAGCTTGCGCAGCGGCGCAGCCCCGGACTTGGGCTTATCCGGCATGGCGTGATCCTGTGATTGAAGAGGCGAGGAGGCCGGCACCGGTGGCGGCGAATCGGTCTATCGCGATGTTCCTTATATGTACCGGAACAGCGTTACAATGTCAAGCACAAATAACCAAAGTGGTTATAGACGGGTCCTGCTTGCGACCCTGCCCCCGCCCCTCTAAACAGCGCCGCGAGAGGGGAATTCGATGCTGCGCCGCCTGTACGAATGGACCATGGCCAAGGCCGCGCATCCGCATGCCGAAGGGTGGCTGGCGCTGTTCGCCTTTGTCGAAGCCAGTTTCTTCCCGATCCCGCCGCACCCCTTGCTGGGGCTCATGTGTCTGGCCGAACCGAAGAAGGCGATCCGGTTTGCCATGATCGCGACCTGTGCCTCGGTCGCCGGCGGGCTGCTGGGTTATGCGATCGGCTATGCGCTCTACGATACGATCGGCACCCAGCTCCTTGCCCTGCTCGGCCTGACTGAAAGCTTTCCCAAGGCGGCCTGCTACCTGCGCGAGTACGGGGCCGAGATCATCATGATCAAGGGGGCGACCCCGATCCCCTTCAAGCTGCTGACGATCACCGCCGGCTTCATTGCCATGCCGCTGGTGCCGTTCATCCTGGCCAGCATCGTCAGCCGGACGATCAGCTTCATGATCGTCGGCGTGTTGTTCCGGCTGTTCGGCGCGCCGATCAAGGCCTTCATCGACAAGTACCTGGGCCTGGCGACGGCCGGCTTCGTCATTGTGGTGGTTGGCGGGTTCCTGGCCGTCGCCTACCTCGGCGGCGGGACCAAGGAATCGAGCGCCAAGTGCGCCGCAGTCGGAGCCATGCAGTCATGAGCGATGCCCGCATTCACCTGTACCACTGCGCCGATGCGCGCTCTTTCCGCGCACTTTGGGCGCTGGAGGAACTGGGCCTGCCTTACGAGCTGACCTTGATGCCCTTCCCACCGCGCGCCCGATTCGAAGGCTACCGCGACGTCAACCCGCTCGGCACAGTGCCGGCCTGCCTGATCGACGGCCAGCTGATGACCGAGAGTTCGGCGATTCCGCACGTGCTGGCGACCCGGTTCGGCCCCTCGGACCTGGCCCTGTCACCCGACGAGCCGGATTATCCCAGCTACATGAACTTCCTCGTGATGGGCGAGGCGACGCTGACTTTCCCGCAGACGATCCACCTGCGCTACACCCGGCTCGAACCTGGCCGCTGCCTTGAAGCCGCCTCGGACTACGCCCAGTGGTTCGGGGCGCGGCTCCACAATGCGCTGAAGCTGATGGGACCCGAATTCGCCTGCGCCGCGCGCTTTACCATGGCCGATGTCTCGCTGGGCTATGCCGTGATGCTGGCGCTGTCGATCGGGCTGGAAGAGCAGGTGCCCGAGGCGGCGGTGGCCTACCTCGACCGGCTCAGCCGCCGCCCCGCCTTCCAGCGCGCCAAGGACAGGCAAAAGCGATGAAGCGTCTCGCCGCCCTCGCGTTCGCCGCCGCGCTGCTGGCCAGCCCGGCCCTGGCCCAGGACTTGCCCGAAGGCCTGCCGCCGCTTGGGGTGGCCAAGGCCTGCAAGCCGCCCAAGGACACGGTCGGCGGACCCATGGATGCCGAGGCCAAGGCGCTTGCCAAGGGCCTGCTCCCGGCCTGGACCGGAACCGAAACCAAGCCGCAGGCGCTGGCCAAACGGATGCAGGCCCTGCAGGTGCCGGGCGTCAGCCTGGCGGTGATCCGTGGTGGCAAGATCGTCCTGGCCCGCGGCTGGGGCATTGCCGATATGGGCACCTGCGCCCCCGTTACCGCCGATACGCTGTTCCAGGCCGGTTCGGTCAGCAAGGTCGTGACGGCAACACTGGCCATGCAGGCGGTCAGCGCGAACAAGCATCCGCTTGATGCCGATATCAACTGGGCGCTGGCCCGCTGGCAGCTGCCGGGAAATCCGGCCTATCCGAAAGAGCGGGCCACGCTGCACCGGCTGCTGTCGCACAGCGCCGGGGTCTCCAACCCGGATTCGGCCGGCTATCCGCCCTCTGCGGCAGCGCCATCCTTGCTGGCGATCCTGACCGGCAAGGGGGTCAAGGGCCAGCCGGTGCGCGTCACTGGTCAGCCCGGGACCTGGGCCTATTCCAACGGCGGTTACCTGGTGGTCGAGGCCGCGCTTGAGGACATGACCGGCGAGAGCTTCACCGCGCTCGCCCAGCGCGAAGTGCTGGAGCGCGCGGGCATGACCCGATCGACCTTCGCCCAGCCGCCCGCTTCGCCGCTACTGGAAGCGACGGCCGCCGGCCATCACCTCGGCAAGCCCTTTGCCGACCGGTTCTACAACGTGGCGGAACTCGCAGCTGGGGGCCTGTGGTCCACCCCGTCCGATGTGGCCCGCCTGCTGATTGCCCTGCGCGCCAGCTACAATGGCAGCGACCAGGCCCTGCTGCCGCAAGCAGCCGCGCGTGAGATGGCCAAGGTTCAGGCCAGCAGCTGGGGTCTCGGCCTCGAGCTGAAGGGGCAAGGCCCCGCATTTACCTTCGGCCACGATGGCACCCGCTGGGGCATGTTCACCCGCGCCTTCATCCATGCCGAGAGCGGCGACGGGATCGTGGTCATGGCCAACGATTTCCGCGGGTTCGATCTGGCCGATGAGCTCATCCGCGCTGCCGCCCTGCGTTATGGCTGGACCAGCCGCCAGCCACGCGCCCTGGCCAGCCTGCCGGCCGACCAGCCGATCTACCTGCGCGGGTCGATGAACGAATGGGGCACCACCCTGCCGCTGCGCCGCGAGCCTGGCCGCTTTGTCGCGGAAGTCCAGCTTCCCGCCGGCCGCCACCAGTTCAAGCTGGCGACTGCCGATTGGGACCTGCTCGCGCTGGGCCAGGCCGATGCTGCCGCGCTCAAGGCCAATGGCGGCACCCTGCGGCTGGGCGCACCAGGAACGAGCATCACCTTTCAGACGGACCGGGCGGCGAACTGGCTCGTCACGCTCGACAAGCTGGAAACGGGCCGTCCGCGCTTAACGATCGCGCCGCGCTGACGAGGGCGAGGATCCGGTGCGCGGCTTCAGCGCCATCGGCCTGATCGATGCGCTTGGCCCGCTCTACTACGAGGACAAGCCCGCCAAGCGTTAGCGCAGTTGCGGCGAATCCAGCGCCAGACGGGCCCGCGCCCCCGCCAGGGTGCGCAGCGCGACCGGATCGTGCTTGCGCAGATTGAGCGCCGCTTCGGCTTCGCGCTGGGCCCCGGCCGCATCCCCGGCCGCCAGTAGTGCGGCCGCCAGATCGCGCCGGACCGGATACCAGAAGGCCGGTGGATCGGTGAAGTCTGAGAAGGATTCGGTCTCTTCCAGCAGGGCGCCCTCGCGGAAGGCGGCGGCGGCATCGGCCCAGCGCTGTTCGGCCATGGCGATCCGCCCGGTCAGCACGGCGCGGGTGATCCCCAGCATCTGTTCGGCGGCGATCGCTTCCTTGTCGGGCTTGCCAGCGGCGATCTTAGTGGGGATGGCCTCGATCTCAAGGCGCGCCGCCGCCAGATCGCCGGCCCAGACCTGGCTCTCGCCGCGGGCATAGTGCCAGGCGGCCTTGAGGTAGGGCAGCTTGGGTTCGGGCAATTGCAGCGTGGCGGCGGGATCGAACCGGGCCATGGCGAACAGCCCTGATGCGGCCAGCAGCTCCCACCACGGCTCACCCTTGTCGCGCTGCGACGCGGTTTCGACGAGCGGGCGCGCAAGATCGAGCCCGATCCGCGAATCCCCGGCCATCAGCGCGCCGCCGAGGCCAAAGATCACGTTATGGGCGTGATAGGGCAGATCCCAGACGCCCTTCGGCGCGGGCAGGCCCAGCGCCTTGGCGTTGTCCTTGCCGATCTGGACCGCGCGGTGGTTGGTTTCGGCGGCATCCTGGTAGCGGCCGACCCAGTAATAGGTGTGGCTGGGCATGTGCACCAGGTGGCTGGCACGCGGGGCCAGATCGGCCAGCCGGTCGGCATAGGCTTCGGCCATGGCCGGCTTGCCGATCACTTCGGTGGCGTGGATGTAGAAATGGATCGCGGGGGTATGGTTAGGCGCGCGGGCCAGCACCTGTTCGAGCAGGACCACGGCCTGGTCCATCAGCTTGTGGTCATAGCCATCCTTCTCGGCAAAGCTGGCCACCATCAGGGCATCGGCGGTGAGCACGGCGATCTCGTTGTCAGCCGGAAAACGCGCAGCCACCGTCTGCATGGCGGCAGCATAGGCGCGGTCGAGCTTGGCCGTGTCCTTGCCCGGCTGGTAGCGCAGCACCAGGGCCTCGGTCAGCGCGCGCTCCTTGGGTGTACCGGTGGCAGCGACCGCTGCTCGCGCTGCGCGCGCCTTGACCAGCAGCCCAGCTCTGCCTTCGGGCGGAACGCCGTAATTGATCGTCGGGCCATCGACCAGCGCGACGCCCCACTGGCACATGCCGCAAGCGGGATCGAGCCGTACTGCCTGTTCCATGGCGGCAACCCCGGCGCGGTGGGCAAAGGCGGCGTGCAGCTCAAGCCCATTGGCAAAGAAGGCCGCGGCCTGCGGATTGGCGCCGGTGATCGCAAAACCGCCATTGCCATAACCGGGCAGCAGCTGCGGGCTGCGCGGGGTCAGCAGATCGTCGTGGCGATGGGCGTCCTTGGTCGATTCGGCGGCTGGGACGACCGGGGCATGATTGGCATCGTGGGTGTCCTGGGCCAGGGCGGCGCTGCCGGACAGTGCGGTAAGCCCCAGTGCGAAGCCGATCAGCTTGCCGTTTGCGAAGTGCCTGTTCATTGCCGCCAATCCCCCGCCATGCCTGTTGGCACAGGCTGACAGGAAGCGCGGCGCTTGTCACGCCTTGCCGCGCGCCCCCGGATTACCTGACCGGCACCGTGTAATTGAGGCCGAGCCGACCGCCGTCGGGATAGATCGTCTGCCCGGTCAGGTAGGAACTGTCCTCGCTCGCCAGGAAGAGCGCAACTGCGGCCACTTCCTCGGGCTCCCCGGCGCGGCCCAGCGGGGTGCGGCTCATGATCCGGTCGCGCGCGGCATCGTCCTCGGCCATGATTCCGCGCAGCATGTCGGTCATGATCGAGCCGGGGCCGATCGCGTTGACGCGGATGCCCTTGTCGGCCAGCGCCAGCGCGGTGACATTGGTCAGCTGCTTCATCGCGCCCTTGGAAACGACGTAGGGAATCTGGTTGGGGATCGCGAGTACGGCATTGACCGAGCTCATGTTGATCACCGCGCTGCCCGGCCCCATCAGCTGCGCCGCCGCCTGGGTGCCCCACAAGGCCGATTTCAGGTTGGTCGCAAAGACCCGGTCGAAGTCTTCCTCAGTCAGATCGTCGAGGCTGGCGGGGTGGGTGATCCCAGCATTGTTGACGAGCACGTCAAGCCCGCCCCAGAGCTCCGCAGCGCGGGCAATCAGCGCCTCGACCTGCGCCTTCTTCGAAACATCGGCCACAAAGGCCTGCTGGCTTAGCCTGGCCGCCAGCGCCTCCACTTTTGGCCCGTCGATATCGGCCAGCAGCAGCGTCGCGCCTTCGGCGGCAAAGCGTTCGGCAATCGCCCTGCCGATGCCCTGCGCCGCACCGGTGATGACACAGCGCTTGCCGGCAAGGCGCCCCATCAGATGATCCCCACGGCCTTTCCGGCGCGCTGGAACATGCCGATGATGGTCTGGACCTGTTCGGCGGTGTGTTCGGCGCAGAGCGAGCAGCGCAGCAGGGTCATGTTGGCGGGGGTCGCCGGCGGACGGGCCAGGTTCACGTAGAGGCCTTCCTTCAGCAGCGCTTCCCACATCGCTGCACCCTTTTCCAGATCGGGCATGATCACCGCAATGATCGCCGATTGCGGCTCGGCCGTGCCCAGCTGGAAGCCCGCGACCTTCAGCCCCTTGTGAAGGGTCTTGGAGTTCTCCCACAGATGTGCCCGCTTGTTGCCGGCATGCATCAGCTTGCGGATCGAGGTGCAGGCGGTCGCCACCACGCTCGGCGGGAGCGAGGCGGTGAAGACGTAGGGCCGGCAGACCAGCCGCAGGATCTCGAACTTCGGATGGTTGGAAACGCAGAAGCCCCCGACTGTGCCGACCGACTTGGAGAAGGTGCCGATCACGAAATCGACATCGTCCAGCACGCCCTGGTCTTCGGCGACGCCGCGCCCGTTGGGGCCGATGAAGCCCATCGAATGCGCCTCGTCGACCAGCACCATTGCGCCGTGCTTCTTGGCGACCGCGATCATTTCCTTGAGCGGGGCAATGTCGCCCAGCATCGAATAGACACCCTCGAGCACGACCAGTTTGCCAGCGCCTTCGGGGATGCGGCCCAGGCGCTTGTCCATCGCCTCGACATCGTTGTGCTTGAACGGCACGACCTCGGCATCGCCCATCTTGCAGCCATCCCAGATCGAGGCGTGGCTATCGATGTCGAGCACGATGTAATCGCCCTTCCCGGCGACGGTCGAGATGATCCCCAGGTTGGCCTGGTACCCGGTCGAGAAGACCATGGCATGGTCCATCCCGTAAAAGTCCTTGAGCGCTTCCTCGACCGCCTTATGCCCGGAATAAGTGCCGTTGAGCACGCGGCTGCCGGTCGTGCCGGCGCCGAAATCGTCCAGCGCCTGCTTGCCCGCTTCGATCACGTCAGGATCGAAGGTCATGCCCATGTAATTGTAGGTGCCCAGCAGGATCGTCTGGCGACCGTTGCAGATCGCCTCGGTGGGCGAAACGACACGTTCCATCACCAGGTTGAACGGGTCTTCCTGGCCTTGGGCAAGCAGGTTGGTGCGCAGCTCGATCAGCGGGTCGAACTTCGAAAACAGGTCAGTCATGGAAGGCGTTACCTCTGCAGCTTCACCACGGCATCGATCAGCTGGCCGTAGTTCTCGATCTCGGCCTGCTGGTTCATGCTGATGATGATGTCGAATTCGTCTTCGATTGCGGCGACGAAATCCATGACGGTCAGGCTGTCGAACTCCAGGTCACCGGCAAAGGTGCTGGCATCGGTGATCTCAACCCCCTTCTTGTTGAAGGGTTCGATGATCCCGGCAATCTTCTCGGCAGTGGCGGCGCGATCCATTGTCTTGTGCTCCAATTGGCTTTGCGGCCCTTTGGCCGATGATTGGGGCGGAATATAGGCGAAACTTTGCTGCAAGGCGCGAGGACGGATGCCACGGCAACCGGAACGCCAGCTATCCGCCATATTGCGGGATGCTCCCATTCCCGGCCCGACCGCAAAGTCGATATCAAGCCGCGTGGCCTTCAGCTCTCCCAATTCAGGCTGGTATGCCCTTGCAGCCTCGACCGCGAAAGGGCGCTTCGCGTGCAGCGGTTTCGCGGTCCATCGGATATTCGCGGCGAAGAACCTGCAAACGTGCGTGACAACTGTGGCAGAGGTATTTAGCGGACTAGGCGTGCACGCTATTGAACACCAAACGAGCTTCATCGACAGCCGCGACAACACTGACCCCGCGCCGATCGATCCCCGGCGGCTGATGCGCGACCTGCAGGCGTTTCGCGACCCGCGGCCAAGCCGCAGCGCTTGGGAATTGGCGATCACGTTGATCCCCTTTGTGATTTTGTTTGCGCTGATCGCGTCTGCAGCGGCGGCAGGCCATTACTTCGCGCTCGGGGCAACGCCGCTGGCCGGTCTGTTCTTGCTGCGGCTGTTCATCATCCAGCACGATTGCGGCCATGGCGCGTTCCTGCGGAGCCGGAAGGGCAATGACTGGTTGGGCAGGGCATTAGGCGTTTTGACGCTGACGCCGTATGATTGCTGGCGGCGTTCGCATGCGCTGCATCACGCTGCCACCGGCAATCTGGATGCGCGCGGGTTCGGCGATGTCGACACGCTCACAGTGCGTGAATATCTCGAACGCGGGCCGATGCGGCGGTTTCTCTACCGCTTGTACCGCCATCCCGTGGTTCTGCTGGGATTCGGCCCAGCATACCTGTTCCTGCTGCGCCACAGGCTCCCGATCGGCTTGATGAAGGAAGGGCCGATTTACTGGGGCAGCGCAATCGCGACCAATCTGGCGACAGCGCTGATCCTGGCCATACCGGTTTGGCTCTGGGGCGTCGGCGTCACGGCCATGGTGTTCTTTCCGGTCTTGATCAGCGCTGCATCGATGGGAGTGTGGCTGTTTTACGTACAACACCAATTCCCCGAAGCGCATTGGGATCACGCTGCCGATTGGTCATTTCATGATGCCGCCTTGCACGGAAGCTCGTATCTCGATTTGCCGCCGATATTGAGCTGGTTCACCGGATATATCGGGATCCATCATGTCCATCACCTGGCCAGCAGAATTCCGTTCTATCGCTTGCCCGAGGTGTTGGAGAAGCATTCCTATCTGCGCGATCTGAACCGGTTCACGGCTTTGGAGGCCTGGAGCACTATGCGTCTGGCCTTGTGGGATGAGGGCGAACGAGTGCTGGTGTCATTTCGTGAGGCTTTTCGCATCCGGAACGAGAATCGCGCGCCGCTCTTATGATGTTGAATAGCCGATAACGGCTCAACAGGGCGCTGGCGCGATAGCGAAGACGCGACGCCCGCTTCGGCCAACGGTGCTGGCGATTGGGCCGGTCGGAATTCCCACCACAGCCGGTCAGTCCCTCAGTGCCAAGGCGGTCAGCGCGATTTAGACTACAGCCCGCTCCACCAGCCCCTTAACCGCGGCCATGAACGGCCCGATCGAGACCGGCTTGGCGAGGTAGCCTTCGGCCCCGGCATCGCGGATCCGCTCCTCATCACCCTTGCCGGCATAGGCCGTGACCGCCAGCACCGGGATCGCACGCAGCACGGCATCGGCCTTGGCCGCCTCGATCAGGTCGAGGCCCGATACGTTGGGCAGCTGGATGTCCATGATGATCAGGTTGGGGACAAAGCTGCGGGCCTTGTCGAGCGCGTCCAGCCCGTCGGCGCAAGGCTCCACGGCATAGCCCTGGCTCTTCAGCACGTCGCAGAAGAGCTTGCGGTTGAGGTCGTTGTCCTCGACAACCAGGATGCGCTTTGCCATGCGGCAAGGCCCTACACCGTTACGCCCGAGGCCTGCAATTCTTCGCGAACCCCAATCCCCGACTGACCCCTTCGTCTTGGCGCTCGGCGCGCTCGGCTGGGTGCTGGGCGATGGCCCCCGGGCCGATCGGCTCCTGGCACTGACCGGGCTTGATGCCGATGCCCTCCGCGCAGGAGTGGGCGATCCGGCCGTGCTGGGCGCGGTGCTTGATTTCCTAAGCGCCCACGAACCTGACCTTTGTGCCGCAGCCGATCATTTGGGGGTTGCACCCGGTGCCCTGATCGCGGCACGGGATAGGCTGACATGAATAGACCCCTGATCATTTCCGATTGCGACGAGGTGCTGCTGCACATGGTCGTCCCCTTTGCCGAGTGGCTCGACGAGACCCAGGGCGTGACCTTCTCGATGGTCGGCAACGATTTTTCGCGGGCGGTGCGCTGGAAGGACAGCGGCGAGCTGGTCGAAGGGCCGAAGATCTGGGAATTCTTGCAGGGCTTCTTCGATAAGGAAATGCACCGCCAGAACCCGATTGCCGGGGCAGTCCACGCGATGAATACCCTGGCCGAGCATGCGGATGTGGTGATCCTGACCAATCTGACCGACCGCCACAATGAAGCGCGTGCGCAGCAGCTGGCCAACCACGGTATCCATGCCCGGGTCTTCACCAACCAGGGCCCGAAGGGCCCGGCGCTGCAGGCGATCCTTGACGAATACCAGCCAAGCCACGCGGTCTTTATCGATGACCTGCCGCAGCACCACGGCTCGGTGAAGGAAGTGGCCCCGCAGATCGACCGGTTGCACCTGTGCGGCGAACCGACGCTGGCGCCGCATATTGCCTGTGCCTTCGAAGCGGGCCATGCCCATGCCCGGATCGACACTTGGGAGCATGCCCTGCCGTGGCTGCTCGACCGCATTGGAGTGAAAGCATGACCGACGCCGAAGTCGAAGCAAAGCTGGCTGAGCTGGGTCTGACCTTGCCGCAGGCCGCGGCACCGGTCGCGGCCTATGTGCCGGTGGTGATCTCGGGCGGCCACGCCTTCGTTTCGGGCCAGGTCTCGTTCGTTGACGGCGCGCTGATGAAGGGCCGGCTGGGCGATGACCTGTCGGTGGAAGATGGGATGCGCGCCGCGCAGGGCTGCGGGCTGATGATCCTCGCCCAGCTCAAGGCGGCGCTCGGTTCGTTCGACCGGGTCGAGCGGATCGTCAAGCTGGGCGGTTTCGTCAACTGCACCGGCGATTTCACCGACCAGCCCAAGGTGGTCAACGGCGCATCGGAACTGATGGTCGCCGTGTTTGGCGAGGCCGGCAAGCATGCCCGCGCTGCCGTCGGTGTTCCGGCGCTGCCGTTGGGCTGCGCGGTTGAAGTGGATGCCATCGTTGCCGTTCGCGGCGATTGATAACTGGCTCAGCCCGCCGCCCGCCCCGACCAGGGTCAGTTGGTTGGGGCAGTGGGACTATGCCCATCGCGGCCTGCACGGAGCAGGCTTGCCGGAAAACTCGCCCGCCGCTTTCGCCGCTGCGATCGCGCGGGGCATGGGTATCGAGTGCGATATTCAGCGCTCGCGCGATGGCCATGCGATGGTCTTCCACGATGCGACGCTCGACCGGCTGACCGCCGAGCAGGGCCGGGTGGCCGATCGCAGCGCCGAGGAGCTGGGGCGAATCACGCTAACCGGAGGCGCTGATACGATCCCGACCCTGCGGCAGCTGCTCGATCAGGTCGCGGGGCGGGTGCCGCTGCTGATCGAAATCAAGTCCCCCAAGGGCTCGCATGGCCGGATCAGTGCGCTGTGCCTCTCGGTGCGGCGGGTGCTCGAAGGCTATCAAGGGAGCCATGCGATCATGAGCTTCGACCCCCGGATCGTCCGTTGGTTCGCGCGTCACTCGCCGCTCACCGTGCGGGGGCTGGTGGTGACGGAGGAAGATGACAGGGCGCTGCCCGGCATGGTCCGTCGCCGGCTCGCGCTGTGGAGTGCGCGGCCTGATTTCCTGGCCTATGACATCCGCGACCTGCCAAGCCGCTTTGCCGCCGGCCAGCGCCGGCGCGGGCTGCCGGTCTTGACCTGGACTGTGCGCACTGCCGAGTACCGCGAGCGGGCCGCGGCTCATGCCGATGCGCCGATCGCGGAAGGTGTGGGCGTCGCGTGAGCATCCCGGTCGAAGCCCGGATTGCGCGCGGCGTTGGCGCGTTGCCAGCGGATCAGTGGGATGCGCTGACGGGCGACAACCCGTTTCTCAGCCATGCCTTTCTGACCGCGCTGGAGGATTCGGGATCGGTTGGGCCAGGCACCGGCTGGGATGCCGTTCCGATCACCATTGCCGGATCAGACGGGCGAATTGCGGCGGCTCTGCCGGCCTACCTCAAGGCCCACAGCCAGGGCGAATATGTCTTCGATCATGCCTGGGTCGATGCCTGGCACCGCGCCGGGGGCAGCTATTATCCCAAGCTGCAGATCGCCGTTCCATTCACCCCGGCCACCGGTCCGCGCTTGCTGCTGGCGGACGATGCCCTGGCCAAGCCGTTGCTCCGCGCGGCCGAGCAGGTTTGCGAGGACAACGGCCTGTCATCGGCCCACGCCACCTTCATTGCGCCCGAGCAGGTCCCGCTGTTCGAAAGCACCGGCTGGATGCTGCGCAGCGACATCCAGTTCCACTGGGAAAACCGCGGCTATGCCAGCTTCGACGATTTCCTAGCCGCGCTATCCAGCCGCAAGCGCAAGGACATCCGCAAGGAACGCGCGGCAGCGCAGGAAGGGGTGGAAATACGCCACCTGACCGGCGCGGCGATCCGGCCGGACCATTGGGACGCCTTCTGGACCTTCTATCAGGATACTGGCGCAAGAAAGTGGGGGCGGCCATACCTGACTCGCGAAGCCTTCACCCTGCTGGGCGAGCGGATGGCGGACCGGATCCTGCTGGTCATGGCCTTCATCGGCGAAACGCCGGTGGCGGGAGCGCTCAATTTCATTGGCCCGGATGCGCTTTACGGGCGGTACTGGGGGGCTGTTCTCGACAAGCCGTTCCTGCATTTCGAGCTGTGCTATTACCAGGCGATCGATGCCGCCATTGCACTCGGCCTCAAGCGGGTCGAGGCGGGGGCGCAGGGCGGCCACAAGCTGGCGCGGGGCTATGAACCGGTCGAAACCTGGTCGGCCCACTATATCGTTCACCCCGGTTTTCGCGAAGCCGTGGCCGATTTCCTCGACCGCGAGCGGCGGGGGGTGGCGCAGGATCGGCTTTATCTGGCCGAACGAGCGCCCTTCAAAAAAGTCTGAGGCTTAGGCGGCCTTGCGCACCGTGGTCGAAAGCCATTCGCGCGCCCGGCGCTGAGCTTCGGCGATTTCTCGCGCAGTCATTTCGTCCGAAATGTCGGCGCGGCACAGTGCGGCTTCGCCATGGCCTGAGGCAGCAGCGAGATTGAACCACTTATGCGCCTCGATCAGGTCGCAGTCCACACCATGGCTGCCGGTCGAATAGGCAACGCCGAGATCGTAATAGGCGCTGACATCGCCCTGGGCGGCAGCGGCGAGGCAGGTTGCGACCAGCAGATCCTCGCCGGTGGTTTCAAGGATTTCGGCCGAGGCGAACGCGGCGGTGTGGTTCCAAGTGGTGCTCATTTCATTGACCCCCTTTTCGGCCAGGCGGTGAAGCTGGCTGACACGGCGAATGTTGCGGATCGTGGTCAACAAAAGGTTAACGGCCGAAAAAGTCTTTTTGCGGACAGTCGCGCGACCGTTGAACAAGAACAGTTTCTGACCCGGTAAAGGACATTTTGGACCTGCCATTGCCGCTTGTGCCGGCCTGCGCGGATAACTATAGGCCGCGCACACGCCGGCGTACGGTAGCCCACGGGAAAACTCGGGGCAGCGGGGACCTCGCTGGGTTCGGCTGGTGTCAGGTGGAGAGATTATGGCGACGATTCTCGGCGATGAAATTGACGTTCTTGCCAAGGCGAAGCGGGCGCTCGGGGATGGCTATGTGCCAACCGACGCTGAAGAATATATGTCCGAACCGCAGCTCGACTATTACCGGCGGCTGCTGCTTGAATGGAAGAAGCTGATCCTTTCGGCGGCGCAGGATACCTTGCAGTCGCTGCAGGACGGCCCGATCCGCGAGCCCGACCTTAACGACCGTGCCTCCAGCGAAACCGACTGGGGGATCGAGCTTCGCACCCGCGACCGCCAGCGCAAGCTGATCGCCAAGATCGATTCGGCACTGCGCCGGATCGAAGAGGGCGAATACGGCTATTGCGAGGTAACCGGGGAGCCGATCGGTCTGGGGCGGCTTTCGGCTCGCCCGATTGCGACGATGACGGTAGAGGCACAGGAAGCGCACGAACGGCGCGAGAAGATTTCGCGCGACGATTGATGGACCCGGCCCTTTCCCGGGGTGTTAACCGCTTCTTTGCCGTTACGGTTTAGCTTTAGGGCAGGGCCTATCCACTAGGATGGCCCGAAGGGTAGCTCTGGTATAGGGCTTGGTGGTGAGACAATAGGTAGGCAATGGGCGGAAACGAACATCGTCAGATCGCGCGCGACAGCCTGTTTCTCATGGCAGATCTGCGCATCGATGGTGTCAGCGGGGACCACAGGGTTCGCGTGCGCAATGTCTCGGCCGGCGGACTGATGGCGGACGGCGGCCCTTCTGTGCAGCGCGGCGCCCTGGTCTGGGTCAATCTGCGCAATGTCGGCTGGGTTGAGGGTACGGTGGCTTGGGTCCAGGACAGTCGCTGCGGTATCGCTTTCCGCGATGAGATCGACCCCAAGCTGGCGCGTGCCCCGGTGTCCCAGGGTGACAGTACATCGCGCTACGCGCGTCCGCCGCTAGCATTTGCCGCGACCAAGCACCTGCGAAAGATCTGAACGGCTGTTGGCATCGCTCGATCGGCGCTGTCGAATGTCACGATAATCGGTTAGATGCGGCAGACGATGTCGCCCCGCCTGCTGTCCAAACTATCCGGACTTGTTTTCGCCCTGCTGTTGGCCGGTTGCGACAGCGCGTCCGATCGGGCGGTCCAGGTGGCGGTAATTGGCGAATCCGCCTCTCCCTTCATCAGCGGTGCGCGATTGCCCCTGGCGGCGCAACTGGTCCGCTCCGCGACGGCCGAGGGGCTGGTCGGCTTCGACGAGCGCGGCCGGGTCATCCCGGCGCTGGCCGACCGATGGATCGTGACCGACGATGGCCTCAGCTATATCTTTCGCCTGCGTGACGGGACATGGCCCGACAAGACCCCGCTGACCGGCGAAACGGCCCGAGCGGCGCTGCTTCAGGCAATCGCGAGCGTGCGTGCCACGCCGCTGGGCAGCGATCTCGGCGCGATTGATGAAGTTCGTGCGATGGCCGGGCGGGTCATCGAGATCCGGCTGCATCAGGCCCAACCCGATTTTTTGCAACTGCTGGCCCAGCCTGAACTGGGCCTGCTACGCAAGGGGCGCGGGGCCGGACCTATGCGACTGGGCCGTGATAAGGACATCGCGCTGCTGCGGCCGATCCCGCCCGAAGACCGGGGCCTGCCGCCGGTCGAGAACTGGAGCAAGCTCAGCCGCAAACTGCGGCTTGAGGCGCTTGGCGCGCAACGCGCGATTGATCGCTTCAATTCCGGCGAGTTTGACGTGGTGCTGGGTGGCCGGTTGGTCGACTTCCCCAGGCTTGATGCCAGTGGCGTTCCACGCGGGGCCATCCGGCTCGATCCGGTCGGTGGCCTGTTCGGCCTGGCTGTGGTCAATCCGCAGGGTTTCCTCGCCGAGCCGGAACGACGCGAGGCTTTGGCCATGGCGATCGACCGCGATGCCCTGGCCGCGGCCCTCAATGTCGGCGGCTGGACCGAAACGACCCGGATCGTCAATCCGGGCGCAGACGATGATAACGGAACGGTTGGCGAGCGCTGGCCTGGCCAGTCACTGGGCGAACGGCGGGCTGTCGCCGCCAAGCGCGCGGCTGCCTGGACACAAGCCAAGGGCCCGCTGCAGCTGCGCATTGCCTTGCCGGCCGGCCCGGGCAGCGATGTCCTGTTCACCCGCCTGGCGGAAGACTTCAAGGCGATCGGAATCGAAGCGGTAAATGTGCGCGAGAATGCTGCCGCTGACCTGCGGTTGGTCGATACGGTAGCGCGCTATGTCCGGGCCGGCTGGTTCCTCAATCAGCTGAGCTGCGCCAATGCGCGGGTGCTGTGCAGTGCCAGCGCCGACCGGCTGGCCGCTCAGGCGCTGCTTGAACCAGATCCAGCGAAGCGGGCCGATCTCTATGCTCAGGCCGAAGCCCAGCTGACCATCGCTAACACCTTCATTCCGTTCGGCGTCCCGATCCGCTGGTCGCTCGTCAGTGGCCAGACCACCGGCTTCAGCCCCAATCCCTGGAACGTCCATCCCTTGATGCCGCTGGCAATGCTCCCCAAATAGGCGCGGTGGCCAGCCTGGTCTCGCGTATTAAGATGGGATTGCCGATGGACGTTCGCCAGCCCGCTGCCCGCCCCCGCCGGATGGAGCCATTCGCTGCCGACTTGCCGCTGGGGTCTGACCCGCTTGCGGTGCGCCGCCGGGTCGAGGCACTCGAGCGCCTGCTCGAAGGGATGATTGAAATTCCGGTCCTGCGCCGCAAGGTTGGGCTGGATGCAATCGCCGGGGTGATCCCGATCGCGGGCGATCTGGTGACTGCCGCGATGGGGCTCTACTTGGTTTGGGAAGCACGCAACCTGGGCATGCCGCGCTGGCAACTGTGGCGCATGATCGCCAACGTCGGGCTTGATACCGCGGTTGGTGCGATTCCGGTGGCGGGCGACTTGTTCGACCTGCTCTATCGCTCCAACACCCGGAATTTGCGGATCATTCGTAAGCACCTTGATCGCCACCACCCCGCCACGCGGGTGATCGAGCGCTGATGATAGCCTAAGCGACTCGCCGGATTTCTGCCGTTTACGAGAAATTAACCTTTCCTCTTCATTGGTCATATGGTTAATGACAGGCACTGATCCCGCTTAGGGTTCATCGCCGCACAACGGGGCAAAGGGGGATTACCCATGCGCGTACTGCTGATTGAGGACGAGCCGACCACGGCGCGGGCCATCGAATTGATGCTGACCACCGAAGGTTTCAATGTCTATTCGACCGACCTGGGCGAAGAGGGCTTGGACCTTGGCAAGCTCTACGATTACGACATCATCCTCCTCGACCTGAACCTGCCCGACATGCACGGGTATGACGTGCTCAAGAAGCTGCGCGTCGCCAAGGTCCAGACCCCGGTGCTGATCCTGTCGGGCATTTCGGAGATGGATTCTAAGGTCCGCTCGTTCGGCTTCGGCGCTGATGATTACGTCACCAAGCCATTCCACCGCGAGGAACTGGTCGCCCGTATCCATGCTGTGGTGCGCCGTTCCAAGGGTCATTCGCAGTCGATCATTCGCACCGGCAAGCTGGCCGTGAACCTGGATGCCAAGACCGTTGAGGTCGATGGCGCCCGCGTTCACCTGACCGGCAAGGAATATGCGATGCTTGAGCTGCTTTCGCTGCGCAAGGGCACCACGCTGACCAAGGAAATGTTCCTGAACCACCTTTATGGCGGCATGGACGAACCCGAACTCAAGATCATCGACGTGTTCATCTGCAAGCTGCGCAAGAAGCTGGCGCATGCCTGCGGTGGTGAAAACTACATCGAGACCGTCTGGGGCCGTGGCTATGTGCTGCGCGATCCGGGTGAAGAGGCGGTTGCCGCCTGAAGCTAAGTACCCGTTGGTTTGAAGGCGGCCCGCTTCTTCGGAAGCGGGCCGTTTTCATTTGGGTCTGGCTGCTTCACCCGATCCGGTTGAAGTAGGTCGTCTCCAGCTTGGGCATGGCCTGGCCGGCCCAGACGATGGTCTCGGTCATCGACTTCTGGTCCTTGGCCACGGCATAGACCCGGGTCGAGACGGGTGCACCGCCCTTGCCCAGGGTCATCACCAGGGTGTTCGGCGCGGGCTGGCGCAGCGAGACCGTATCGATGAAGTCCATGTTGCCGCCGATTGGCACGGCGATGCCATCGGCGGCCGCAGTCGATTCCGCGCGCCGGGTGGCGCCGTCGGGGGCGACAATCTCGACCACCGTAGTCCAGCGCTGGTCGTCACCCTGACGGAAGGAAATCGTCACCGCGCGGGGACGCTCTTCAGCCGGAATGCGCGCAACTTCCAGCGACCAGCTTCCAACCAGCGGGCTGGCCTTCGCAGCGACCGCCTGAGCGGCTGGTGCCGGGGCGATCGGCTGCGACGGATTGTTGGCCGCGAACATCAGTCCGACAGCGGCGAGGGGCAGTGCAACAAGCATGACAAACCTTCCTTTCGACCATTGGCGTCCCGGCTGGCGGGACTGCCCGGAAGCATCGGTCAGGGAATGTGGGCCCGATAGATCGATATTCTTGTCCCAGATTTTCTGGGCATCGAGAAGCCGCGCCAGTTCGCGGCTGCTGCCGACCCCGGTCTTGCGGCGTGCATCGCGCAGGCGCTCGTTGATCGAAGCTTCCGACTTGCCCAGCGTCACCGCGATCGATTTGACCGTATGGCCGGCGGCCAGCAGGCGCAGGACTTCGACTTCCTTGTCATTCAGGGCGGCGGTTTCGGCAGGCATGGGGAATTGAACCGTCATGGTAGTTGATCACCATAAGCGCCGTTAAGCGTCCATCCCAATTTTCTTGTGCCGTGCGGTCGCGCCGGCAGTCAGCCGCCATGCTTGACCCCCGCTGGCGGCGCTGTCACAGGCACCGCCCATGACCGCGCACAAACCCGGCGATCCGACCACGATCAACCGTCTCTACGGCCGCTCGAAGGGCAAGCCCCTGCGCGCCGGCCAGCAGGAGCTGGTTGATCAGCTGCTGCCGCAGATTGCAGTTCCGGCCGAAGGAATGGTCACCGCCGAAAGGCTGTTTGGCCAGGATTGCCCGCTTCATTTCGAAATCGGCTTCGGCGGAGGTGAGCACATGGCGGCGCGCGCCGATATGTTGCCCGATCATGGCTTCATCGGTGCCGAACCTTTCGTCAACGGGGTGGCCCAGGCGCTCGTCCATGTCTCTGGCGACCATGGCGCGCACCCGCCGCTTGGCAATGTCCGGATCTGGCATGGCGATGCGCTGGACGTGCTGCGGCGCATTCCGGATGGGTCGCTCTCGTTCCTGTATCTGCTCCATCCCGATCCATGGCCCAAGGCCCGCCACGCCAAGCGGCGGATGATGAATGACGGGCCGGTCGACCTGTTTGCCGCGAAGCTGAAGCCGGGCGGCGAATTCCGCTTTGGCACCGATCATGCGGTCTATGTCCGCCACGCGCTGATGGTGATGCGCCGCCATTCCGATCAGTTCGAATGGCTGATCGACAAGCCGCAGGATTTCCAGAAGCGCCCCGGCGGATGGCCTGAAACGCGTTATGAGCAGAAAGCGCGGACGGTTTATGGCCACGAGGTCTGGTACTTCCGCTATCGCCGCCGCTGAAACTGTGCCGATCTGAACCGTAGCCCAAGTCATCGTCCCGCACAGGCAGAATACAGGGTAAGATCCTGCATCGGCTCAGCGAAGGGAGATGGCATGCGCAAGACCTTGGTTCTGATCATAGCGCTGGTGCTGGCAGCTCCCGCTGCGGCTGCAATCGACGATAGCTGGCCGCTTCTGGTCGAGGCCGGCGACGCCGACTGTACGCTGACGGTTTCGGGCAATGGTCGGTTCGTGCTGATCGCTGCAAAGGGCCTCGGGGCGGGCGATACCGCGCGCTACCAGCTTCGCAACGGCGACATGACGCCGATCGACTGGACTGTGCGGGCCGATGCCTCTGGCCGCTTTGCCCGGTACTATGTGCCCTTCCGCTGGGGGCGACGCGGCGGCACGGTGCAGGTCGACGTCACCAGTGAAAGCTGCCGGCTGTCAGCCAGCTTCCCGTGGGAGCGCTATACCGGCTGAAGCTCTGGCGGCGAGCCGGCAGCCAGCAAGGCGGCCCACTGATCGGCTGACATGACCTGCGCGAAATGCTTAGCCTGGGCTGGATCGAACAACTCGATCAGGAAGGCGCCTTCGACCCACAGCTCGATCAGTTCGAACAGTCCACCACGGTTGCAGAGCCGCGCAGGCCAGCCTGCGGCCCGCGCGATGGCAAGGATATCGGCCGCAGCCTGCGGTACCGCGAGGGCGAGATGCACCTCGCTGGAGCGGCTGGCTGCATTCGTCGGTCGCCATTCAGCCTCGATCGGGCCCTGTGTCAGACCGTCACCGCGCCGGACCACCTCAATCTCGGTCTGGCCATCGTTGGCCCAGGCAATCCAGGCCTCCGGCCCGCCCGGCGGAAAGGGCATGGCCTGGCCGCCCATCAACCGAGCGAGTACCCTGGCGACATTGTCAGGCCGATCCGCCGGGATCGATGCATGAAGAATTCTGGTCATTGTGGGTCCTCCAATCAGCCGATCACCGCTGCGCGGATCACGGCGGCGGCCAGGCCAAAGAAGGCGAGGCAGGCGGGCACGGTCAGGACCTGCGCCGCCACCGCCAGGGTATCCATCGGCCCGGTCCAGGTCTGGAGCGGGGCAAGGCGGCGGACAAAGGCCGAGGGCTGGCGCGGCGGGTTCATGCCGAACAGGATGGAAGCCGTGCCGAAGTACATCGCCGCATAGCCCAGGCTGATCACGATTGCGAAGATCGCTTCGCCATCATGGCCGCTCGCCGCGAAGAGACCGCCGAAGAACAGGCCATAGCAGGCCGCCATGCTGCCCCAGATCCAGCCGGGCAGTTCCAGATCGACCCTCTCCGGCTGGACCGGGGTGGCTTTAGTACGCGGGAAGACCGTCGCCAGAATGCTCACATCGTGGGCATCGGCCAGATCGATCGCATGATCGGCTGTAAATGTTTGGCGCAGTTCAAGCATGGCTTAGTCCTTTCATCGCGTGAAGATCGCGGCGGCCGTCGCGGTGGATCCTGATGCCCGTCAGCAGGCTGTCGGCGATCGAACGGGCGCGCTTGCCGACCAGCGTCGTTGCGCCGGGATCGCCCTCAAGCTCTCGCAAGGTGGCTTCGAACAGCGCCAGCCAGCGCCGGAAGTGAAATTCGCCGATCCCCGGGATTGCGGCATGCAGTGTCATGGGACTGCCGTTGAACTGCCCTTCGCCAAGCAGAATCACGCCCCAGAACTGCTTCATGCGCGCCAGGTGCGGACCCCAATCGTCGATCTTGGCGGCAAAGATCGGGGCCAGCACCGGGTCCGTGCGGACCTTGGCATAGAACTCTTCCACCAGCCGATCGATGAAGCGGGCATCAATGCTGACTGTAGCGGCGGCGGCGCGCTTTGCGGCTCTGGCAGCAGCGGCGATGGGGTGCGGATCGGACATGGCAGCGACTCAATAAGTGGTAAGTTGAATACCACTTAACAAATCTTGCCTGGTTAAGCAATATCCAATATACCACTTTTATGCGCCTGAACCTTCACACCGACTATGCGTTGCGGCTGCTGATGTATCTTGCCCAGCATGGCGGCCAGGCTTCGGTCGATGAAGTGGCGGGGGTGTTTGGGGTCTCGCGCCATCACCTGATGAAGGTTGCGCAGCAGCTGACCGCGCTGGGCTATCTCGAGGCGCGGCGCGGGCGGGGCGGCGGCGTGTCGCTGGCGCGGCCAGCGGCAGAAATCAACGTGGGTGCAGTGGTGCGTGCGCTGGAGCCGACCGGAACTTTTGTCGAGTGTTTCGATCGCCAGACCAACACTTGTACAATTGCCGGGGTTTGTGGCCTGCAAGGTGCGCTGAACCTGGCGCTGGGCGATTTCCTGGCGCGACTCGATGGCTATACGCTTGCCCAGCTCGCTCCAAACCCGGCCCGATTCAGGGCAGCGATCGGGCTCACGGTGCCACAGGATCAGACCGCCGCAGGATAATTTCACTTCGGCGTGGGTGTGAAAAACTTTCTGGCAGTGCCGTGACGCTAACTCTAGTCATTTGATCGACAAATGCCGCACAGGAGTCGGTCATGGACCTTGGCAATATCGACCTAGTCTACCTGCTCCCGTTCATCGGGGTAGGTTTCGCCGCGCAATTGGTCGATGGGGCGCTGGGCATGGCCTTTGGCGTGATTTCCAACACCTTGCTGGTCGGCGTGCTAGGGGTTCCGCCCGCCCTCGCTTCGCAGCGGGTCCATGTCGTCGAGTGCTTTACTACCGCGACTTCTGGAATCAGCCACTTGCTGCACGGCAATGTCGACAAGACGCTGTTCTTCCGTTTGCTAATCCCCGGCGTGATCGGCGGTATCGCCGGCGCCTATGTCCTGACCTCGCTCGATGCCGAAGTGGTCAAGCCGTTCGTGCTGACTTACCTGGCCGGGATTGGCCTTTACCTGCTTTGGCGCGGGCTGTTCTATCCCCCCAAGCTGCGTGAAGCTGGCCTCGTGGCGCCGCTGGGCCTGGTGGGCGGATTTCTTGACGCGGCAGGCGGCGGCGGCTGGGGGCCGGTGGTCACCTCGAATCTGCTCATCCAAGGGGCCGATCCGCGCAAGGTGGTCGGCACGGTCAACACGGTCGAGTTCTTCCTGACGCTGACGATCAGCGCCACCTTCATCTACCATCTGGGTTTTGCCGATGTCGCCGGCGCGACCCTGGGCCTGTTGATCGGCGGGGTCGCTGCCGCTCCGCTCGGAGCCTGGGCCGCCAAGCACTTCCCTCCCAAGATCATGCTGATCCTGGTCGGGATCGTGCTGACCCTGACCAGCGGCTACGGCGTCTACCGCGCTTGGGGTTAGGCAGGCTCTAGCCCGCCACGCCGGCTGCAGCCAGCACGGCCAGGGTCAGGATATCCGGGGCAATCGCGGTCATCGGGATCACCTGAACTGGCTTTTCCATGCCGATCAGCATCGGCCCGATCGTGGCATTGCCCGCCAGTTCGCGCAGCAGCTTGGCCGAGATATTGGCTGATTGCAGCCCCGGCATCACCAGCACATTGGCCGGCGCGGTCAGGCGGCTGAACGGATAGTTCTTCATCACGGTCGGGTTAAGCGCTGCGTCGGGGGCCACATCGCCTTCGTACTCGAAGCCCGGATTCTCGGCATCCAGGATCGCCACAGCCTCGCGAATGTTCTCCAGGTAACGCCCCGGCGGATTGCCGAAGGTCGAATAGGACAGGAAAGCCACGCGCGGCTCATGTCCCAGACGGCGCGCAACGGCGGCCGTTTCCTTGGCGATCACCGCAAGGTCAGCAGCGCTCGGCCGCTCGTTGACCGTCGTGTCGGACAGGAACACCGTATAGTTCTTGCCGATCATCAGGTGGATGCCGAACGGCAGGCGCCCTTCCTGCGGCTCAAGCACCTGGCGCACTTCGCGCATGGTCTGGGCGAAGGTGCGGGTCCGGCCGGTGACCATGGCATCGCCCACGCCCAGCTTCAGTAGCAGTGAGGCAAAGACGTTGCGGTCCTGGTTGACCATGCGGCGCACGTCCCGCTCAAGGAAGCCGCGCCGCTGCAACTTGGCATAAAGCGTCTCAACCATCGCCGGGACATATTCGCTGACAGCTGAATTTTCGATCTGATAGCTGTCCGGGTTTTCGACCCCCAGTTCGATCAGCTTGGCCTTGACCTGATCGGTCCGGCCAACCAGCACCGGCTCGCCATAGCCAAAGTCGCGGTACTGGATGGCGGCGCGCAGAACGATCTCGTCCTCGGCCTCGGCAAAGATCACCCGCTTGGGGTTGGCCTTCACCTGCTCATAGACCTGGGTCAGCACCGAAGTGGTCGGGTTGAGCCGGGCCTTAAGGCTGTGGCGGTAGGCGTCGAAATCCTCGATCTGTTTCTGCGCGACGCCAGTCTCCATCGCCGCCTTGGCGACGGCTGAGGATACCACTTCCATCAGCCGCGGATCGAACGGCGCGGGGATGATGTAATCGGGCCCGAACTGGTACTTCTGTCCGTAAGCCGCGGCGACTTCCTCGGGCACCTGCTCGCGCGCCAGCTCGGCAATGGCCTTGGCGGCGGCGATCTTCATTTCCTCGTTGATCGTGGTCGCCCGCACATCGAGCGCGCCGCGGAAGATGAAGGGGAAGCCCAGGACATTGTTGACCTGGTTGGGATAGTCTGACCGGCCCGTCGCGATGATCGCATCGGGGCGCACAGCCTTGGCGTCCTCGGGCCGGATTTCCGGATCGGGGTTGGCCATGGCGAAGATGATCGGCTTCGGCGCCATCCTGGCGACATATTCAGGCTTCAGCGCACCGGCAGCCGACAGGCCCAGGAAGATGTCAGCCCCGACCAGCGCTTCTTCCAGGCTGCGGGCGGTGGTGTCGATCGCGTGCGCGCTCTTCCACTGGTCCATCCCGCCTTCGCGGCCGCGATAGATCACCCCGGAACGGTCGCAGACGGTCACGTTGTCGTGGCGCACGCCCATCGACTTGATCAAGGCGGTGCAGGCCAGCGCCGAGGCACCCGCGCCGTTGACCACTACCTTCACATCCTTGAACTCGCGCCCGGTCAGGTAGCAGGCGTTGACCAGACCGGCGGCGGCGATGATCGCCGTGCCGTGCTGGTCATCGTGCATCACCGGGATCTTCATCCGCTCGCGCAGGGCCTGCTCGATCACGAAGCATTCGGGGGCCTTGATATCTTCCAGATTGATGCCGCCGAAGCTCGGCTCCATCATCGCCACGGCCTCGATGATCGCATCGGGGTCTTCGCTGGCCAGTTCGATGTCGATCGAATCGACGTCGGCGAAGCGCTTGAACAGAACGGCCTTGCCTTCCATCACCGGCTTTGAGGCCAATGCGCCAAGGTTGCCCAGACCAAGGATCGCAGTGCCGTTCGAAATCACCGCGACTAGGTTGCCCTTGGCCGTATACTCGTAGGCATCGGCCGGATTGGCGGCGATCGCTTCTACCGGCACGGCCACGCCGGGCGAATAGGCCAGGCTCAGATCGCGCTGCGTCGCCATCGGCTTTGACGCGATGATCTCGATTTTACCGGGGCGGATCGTCTTGTGATAGAACAGGGCCTCGCGCTCGGTGAAGCTCACTCTGCTGTTCTCGTCCCGCGGACTCGTTTCGTCGGACACCGGTACCTCCCTGGATCAGCGCCGCCCTAACGGAACTCGCCGCGACGGGATAGGGGAAAGCTGCCCGACTTGCCTTGGGCGAATCGTATTCAAGCGGCTAACCGATTGAGGATGAGCGGAGCCGCAACCCCGATGATGGCGCAGTACCTGGCGCTGAAGGCCGAGGCCGGGGATTGCCTGCTGTTCTACCGGATGGGCGATTTCTTCGAGTTGTTCTTCGATGATGCAAAGCAGGCGGCCCAGATCCTCGATATCGCGCTGACCAGCCGGGGTGAGCACATGGGCGTGCCGATCCCGATGTGCGGTGTGCCGGTTCATTCGGCCGAAGGTTACCTTGCCCGCCTGATCAAGGCCGGCTGCCGGGTAGCGATTGCCGAACAGGTCGAGACGCCCGAGGAGGCGAAGAGGCGCGGCGGCTCAAAGGCGCTCGTCGCGCGCGACATCGTCCGGTTTGTCACTGCCGGGACCTTGACCGAGGAAGCGCTGCTCGAACCGCGCCGCGCCAATGTGCTGGCCGCGGTTTGCGAAGTGCGCGGCACCTGCGGGATCGCCGCTTGCGATATCTCGACCGGGCGGATGGCGCTTGAGGACTGCGAGCCAGGGCGGCTGGGCGCGGCGCTGGCCCGCTTGGGAGCGACGGAAATCGTGGCACCTGATGGCTGGACAGCCTGCCCGCTTGACGGAATTCCACGACCCGCGAGCACCTTTACCAGCGATGGCGGCGAGGCGCGGCTCAAGGCGGTTCACGGCGTTTCTACGCTCGATGGCTTTGGGCAGTTCTCGCGCGCCATGCTGGCGGCGGCAGGCGGCCTGATTGCCTATCTCGACCATGTCGGGCGCGGCAAGCTGCCGTTGCTGCTCCCGCCGGTTGTCCTGGGCCAGGCGGCGCACCTCGCTATGGACGAGGCGACGCGGGGCAGTCTTGAAATCCTTGTCTCTAGCCAGGGCACCCGCAAGGGCAGCCTGGTCGAGGCGCTCGATCGCTGCGTTACCGGTGCCGGTGCGCGCCAACTAGCGGAAGACCTTGCGGCACCGCTGACCGATGCGGGCACTATCGAGGCGCGGCTCGATCTGGTGCAGTGGCTCTACGATGATGCCCTGCTCCGCGGCGACCTGCGCGCCGTCTTGCGGGCTGCGCCCGATGTCGGCCGGGCACTCGGGCGGATCGTCGCCGGACGCGGCAGCCCGCGCGATCTGGGGCAGCTTCGCGATGGCCTTGCCGAAGCACGGCGCATCCACGATCACCTCCAGCACCGCCAGGATCGTCCGGCTTTGATGGACGCGCTGCTCCCGGTGCTGGCCGGTCATGGGGCGCTGGTAGACCTGTTCAGCCGCGCCCTGGTCCCCAGCCCGCCAACCGAGCGGAACCAGGGTGGCTACATTGCGGAAGGCTATGACCACGCCCTGGATGAGCTGCGCCGCATTTCTGGCGATGCCCGCCGAGCGATTGCAGCCCTTGAAGCCAAGTATCGTGACCAGACCGGCATTGCCGCGCTGAAGGTGCGGCACAACGGCGTGCTCGGCTATTTCATCGAAGTGCCGGCGGCCAAGGCTGATCCGCTGATGGCGCCCGACAGCGGCTTCACGCACCGCCAGACGATGGCGGGGGCAGTGCGCTTCAATGCGGTCGCGCTTCATGCTGAAGCCAGCCGGATCGCCGAGGCCGGGGGCCATGCTCTGGCGGCAGAGGAAGCGCACTTCGAAGAACTGGTCGGCGTTGCGGTGAAGGCCAGTCAGGCGATCGCGGCGACGGCAGCGGCACTGGCGCGGATCGATGTGGCAGCGGCACTGGCCGAACGTGCGGCCGAAGGGGGCTGGGCGCGGCCCGACGTGGTTGAAGAGGCCTGCCTCGACGTCAAGGGCGGGCGTCATCCGGTCGTCGAAGCTGCATTGGCCAGCAAGGGTGAACGGTTTGTCGCCAACGATTGCCGCCTCTTGCCGCAAGACCGGCTGTGGCTGGTTGGCGGTCCCAATATGGGCGGCAAGTCAACCTTCCTGCGGCAGAACGCGCTGATTGTCTTGCTGGCCCAGGCCGGCAGTTTCGTACCGGCCGAGGCGGCGCGGATCGGGCTGGTCGACCGCCTGTTCAGCCGCGTCGGCGCATCCGACAACCTTGCCCGTGGACGCTCGACCTTCATGGTCGAGATGGTCGAGACAGCGGCGATCCTGGCCCAGGCGACCGAGCGCAGCTTCGTGATCCTTGACGAGGTCGGGCGAGGCACCTCGACCTACGATGGGCTGGCACTGGCCTGGGCCGTGGTCGAGGCGGTGCATGGCGTCAACAAGTGCCGCTGCCTATTCGCAACCCATTACCACGAGCTCGCTCGCCTTGCCGAGAGCTGCGAGGCGCTATCGCTCCACCATGTCCGCGCGCGCGAATGGAAGGGCGACCTGGTGCTGCTGCACGAGGTGGCGGAAGGCCCGGCTGACCGGTCCTATGGCCTGGCCGTTGCCAAGCTGGCCGGGGTGCCCGCCCCGGTCGTCGCGCGCGCCAAGGCGGTGCTGGAACGGCTTGAGAAGGGACGCGCCGAGACCGGCGGGCTGGCCGCCGGTCTGGGTGACTTGCCCCTGTTCGCCGCCGCCGCCGAAGCGCGGGCCGATCTGGTCGACTCCCTGCGCGATCGTCTCAGGGGCCTCGACGTCGATGCCCTCAGCCCGCGCGAGGCGCTGGACCTGCTTTATGAACTCAAGCGCGAAGCCGGCGCCGAAGGCTGAGGGAAGGCTTCGTTAACAACCACCTGTTATTGTCCGGGGCCATGTTCGGGACCAGGATCACGACGGTCTTCCAGAGCCGCTGGAAAGCGGTGACGTGGTCGCTTGGCATTCTGGCGACTGCCTATTGCTCGATCCCGGCTGCCGATGAGGCCCCCCCGCCCGCCGCCAAGCCAGCGGCAGAGCATCACTCGCCGTGGGACAAGGATCGCTGATATGGACCGATTGTTTCGTGATTGGCGCTTTGCCCTGCTGTGGGTAGTGGGCATCAGCGCCCTGGCTGCCGCCTACTTCGCCGAGGGTGGCGGGCACGAACTCCTGCAGTCGCCGCCGCCGCCCGAACCGCAGGCAGCAGATCCTGCCTCGGTTAGTCGTTCAAATCCTGCTGAAGCTGCTGCTCCGGTTGCCGACGGCGAAGAGCAGCAGGCTTATGGCGAACCGGTGATGGATACCACCGGCTTCGAACCCAGCCCGCCTGAACCCGGGGAATCAGCTAGTCCTGCCGCCCAGGGGGCTGGCGCACCAGGTCCCGAAGAGCAGTAGCTGCCCGCGCCAGGATCGCGTCCTGTTGCCAGCGTTCAGCGGCTCGAACCAATGCTGCCTGGCCCAGCACCGTGCGACGGGCCGGATCGTCCGCCAATGCCGTGACCGCGGCGGCAAGTGCCACAGCATCACCCGCTGGCACACATATCCCGCGACCTTCGACCTCGCTGTAGAGGCCAGTTCCCGGCTCGGTTGTCGCCACCACCGGCTTGCCCGACGCCAGCATGTTGGTCAGCTTTGACGGCAGCACCAGATCGGCTGCACCGGCGATCTGTGGCAGCAGGTGCAGATCGGCCAAGGTTAGCATGGCGCCCATTCGTTTAGCCGGTTGCAGATCGTGAAACTGGACATTGGTCAAACCGGCTGCCCTTTGCTCAAGCGGTTGCCGATTTGGTCCCTCGCCGCAGATGACAAAGACAATGTCGTGCCGATGCTGGAGCAGGCGGGCCGCATCGATCAGGATCTCGATGCCCTGCTTTCGGGCGATATTGCCCGAGTAGAGCGCGACGATCCGGTTATCGAGCGACCATTGCGCGCGCAGGCCGGTGGCGCCTGCCGGATCGGGCGCAAAGCTGGCGTTCGCCCAGTTGCGCAGTTCCATTTGCCGCCGGGGTGCGACGCCTTTCTCGCCGAGCTTGGCGACCATCTGCGGGCTGATGGTCGAGACCCGGTCGGCCTGGCGCAGCACCCAGCCTTCAGCCCACAACGCGAACCTGGCCTTGCTGGTGTTCGGCCGCATCAGGCCGGTTGCGAAGGCCGCTTCGACCTCGAAGTCCTGGACATGGATCCACAGCCGCGCGCCGCACAGACAGGCGGCCAGGATTGCGGCCAGTGCGCTAAGCAGGGCCGGCGCGACGCACAACACCACCTGCGGACGATCGCGCAAGGCAATCCGGGCAGCCGGGATCAGCGCCGTGATCGCAAAGCTGATCAGATGGGCAAAGCGCCGGATCCCGACCGGGTCCTGCGGCACATAGTGGGGGCAGCGAACCAGCCTGACGCCGTTCTCTTCCGCTTCCAGCCAGCCGCCGGCATAGGCCGGATCGGCCTGCCACTGCGGGTAATAGGGCTTGCCGACAATGGCGGTGACCCGATGCCCCGACGCGACCAGGGATTCGCATAGGCCGGCCGTATAGGGCCCGATACCGACGGGCTCGGGTGCATAGTTCAGCCCGATGACCAGCAGGGAAGGCGGACCCATCGCCGTTCCTGGAAGCGCGGGATCAGTTGCGCTTGGGGACAGCGAAAGTTCCCGAGACCCGCCCGCCCGTCTGTGCCGAGCCGCGACCGTCCACACTGGAAATCCCGCTGTTGAGATCGATCACCACACGCCCGCCGTTAAGCGTGTCGTTGCCGCGCCGCAGTGCCACATTGCCCGCCAGAGTGATGACCCGGCGGTTGAAATCATAGATTGCCGCATCGCCGCGCGCGCTCTCGTTGCCGCGGTTGACCAGGACACCGCCGGTGGCGTCGATCCGCTGGATCTGCAGGCTACCCTGGTCGGTGAAAGCAACCGTCGTCCGGTCCGCCGAAAGCTGCAGCCCGCCCTGGCTGATCTTGACGTTGCCGGCGAGGACCACGCGGTCCTGCCGATCCTGCAGCTCGATCCGATCGGCGGCATAGCTGACCGGCGCGTTGCTGTCGTGCCCGCCCAGTGCCTGCGCATCCGAACGACCGATCGCGAGCAGGCCGATCGCGCCGATCGCGAAGCCGCAAAGCAGCGAGCGCAGGGCAATCCGGGTAATCGAAGCTTCGGCCATCACGGCATCCTCAACTTGCCCGGGGTCATCACCAGCCGAGCCTTGCCTTCCAGCGCAATCGTTCGCGCGTTAAGGTCAGCCACTAACCGTTCCGCCGAAAATGTACCAGCGGGGATCGCACCGTTAACCCCACCATTTCCGAGAACTCGCTGGCCTTTCAGGTCAATAGCGACGTGACCCGTGGTCATGCGGTACCCGTCGGCAGCTGTGAAGGTGACGGGTCCGTCAACGTCTACTGCCTCGCGATCGTAATCATAACGGCCACCCTTTGCAGCGAGCTCTGCCGGGCCATCCTTCATCAGCAGCCGGGCCACCAGCCCCTCCATCCGCACCACCGGATCGGCGGCCGAAACCTGGACGGCATTGGCGGCGGTGACGGTGAAGGGTCGGCCTTCGTTATCCTCGCCCCGGTACATCGCATTGGCGACCACCAGCCGGTCCTCGGTAGTCGCCACCTTGTTGCGATCGAGCAGGAAGCTGATCTCGCCGCGCGGAAACAGGGGGCCCAGCAGCATGGCGGCTGCCACCACGCCGACCGCTCCGGGTAGCCAGCGCGCCAGCACCCGGATCAGCCGGTCATGCGATCCCCCGGGCGCGGCCCATTGGCGGCGCTGGTTGCGGATCCGGTCGGCGGCTTCGGTCATGGCCTGTGTAACTCCCCAGCTCACGCTTCGTGGCTGAAGATATCCTTGTCAGGCCAGCCGGCCAGGTCGAGCCGGGCACGGTGCGGCAGGAAATCGAAGCAGGCCTGGGCCAGGTCGGTCCGCCCCTCGCGCGCCAGCCGCTCGACCAGGATCGTGTGCATGGCGTGAAGATAGCGCACGTCCGACGCGGCATAGTCCAGCTGCGCATCGCTCAGCACCGGGCCGCCCCAGTCGCTCGATTGCTGCTGCTTGGACAGTTCCTTGCCCAGCAGTTCGCGGACCAGGTCCTTCAGGCCGTGGCGGTCGGTATAGGTGCGCACCAGCTTGCTGGCGATCTTGGTGCAGAACACCGGCGTTGCCGTGACGCCCAGGTAATGCTCGATCGCCGCCAGGTCGAACCGGGCGAAGTGGAACAGCTTGATCCGTGCCGGATCGGCCAGCACCGCCTTGAGGTTGGGGGCGGCATAGTCCGACCCGGGCGAGAACCGCACCAGGTGCTCGTCACCCTGCCCGTCGGACAGCTGGACAACGCAAAGCCGGTCACGCGGGGTGATCAGGCCCATGGTCTCGGTATCGACCGCGATCGGGCCGGGCGCAAAGACATCGCCGGGGAGGTCTTCTTCGTGGAGATGGACAGCCATATGCCATGGTGCTTAGGCCGATTGCCGCAGCGATGAAAGCCCCCGGAACAAGCGAGGCAGCGATGGCGAATGGCGATGCAGTCCCCGAAAGCTGGCGTGCGGTGCTCGATCCGGTCCTGGCCAGCCCGAAGTCACGCCAGCTCGGCGGCTTCCTGAAGGCCGAGGAAGCGGCAGGAAAGGCGATCTATCCGCCGCGCGGAACCCGCCTCGCCGCGCTCGAGCTGACGCCGCTGGACACCGTGAAGGTCGTGATCCTGGGGCAGGATCCCTACCACGGCCCCGGCCAAGCCCACGGCCTGTCGTTCTCGGTACAGGACGGGGTGAAGGTGCCGCCCAGCCTGGTCAACATCTACAAGGAACTGGCGAGCGACCTGGGCCTTGCCGTGCCCCGACACGGCAACCTGACCCACTGGGCGCGGCAGGGCGTGCTGCTGCTCAATGCCGCGCTGACGGTGGAGGACGGCCAGCCAGCCTCGCACCAGGGGCGCGGGTGGGAAGAGATCACCGACGCCGTGGTCGCCGCCGTTGCCGCCAAGGCTGACCCTTGCGTCTTCCTGCTGTGGGGCAGCCATGCCCAGCGCAAGGCGCAGTCGGTGCCGGGACTGATGCAGAGCCATCACCTGGTGCTGACCGCCCCGCATCCCAGCCCGCTCTCGGCCCACCGCGGCTTCCTGGGGTGCCGGCACTTCAGCCAGGCCAATGCCTTCCTAGACGCCAAGGGCCGGGGCGGGGTGGACTGGGCGCTCTGACTGCGCACCTGCGTTACGCTCAAGTTGACACAGTTGACACTGAGTCCGCTTCTTCCAACAAGTCGAAACTGGCGGAATCGCTGCGCTTTCGGGCATCTTCGCGGCGAATGCGGATGCTGGGAAAATAAAAAAGCGACAGCGGGGCGCAGCGAGTCATTGCGCTGACCGGCAAACGGTGAGGATCAACGATTGGAAAGAGCTGTCGCGCTTCTATCAGGCGGCGGCGGTGTAGGAAAATGCAGAGCGCGAATAGGCCTGTGCGACCCCATTCCCATTGTCGTCACCCCGGACTTGTTCCGGGGCCGGGCTTTCTCCTTGCGGTCATGCGCCGCATCTCAAAAACAAGCCTAGCCCCGCATCAAGTGCGGGGCGACGGGGGTTGTTCGCTCCAACACTTTTCGAGGGACAACAAGCTAGCGTCGATCCAGCCACCCACCGATGAACCGATATTGCCATCAAACTCGATTCGACCATCCGTGCTGGGGACAGCAAGCCGATAAATCGTGCCGTCCAGTGTTACAGTCTGCTTTCCGTTGCTGCTCGGAGAGTGGATCGACGGAATGCGGATATTTTCCATTCCTTCAACTGCAGGCCTGACTTCGGCGCAAGTTCGACTGTCAGCCCAAGAGGTTTTTGTCGTGTGAGCGGTGGTCACTGTACGGCGCATCCAGTACTCAAGCTGACCTGTTTCGCGATTGAGTCCGAGCGTTCCGATCTCGACGGTTTCTTCGAAGGCGCGCAACTGCGGATCACGGGAGAATGTGGCCCAAGCGGGACCAAGAGACGCTGAGGTCGGAGCGGCAGACAGTAATGCGTACAGGATCAACACAACATGTTGATATGACTGCCTCCCGTGAGGCGCAAGTCAGTTCCCCAGCCGCCGCGCCATCCCCTGCGCCAGCAGCAGTCCCAGGTTCGGCCCCTGCTCGGGATAGAGGTAGGGCTCGATCAGTTCGGCCTCGATCACGGCCAGTCGGCCATCCTCCAGCCGAACCATGTCGATCCGTGCATAGAGCGGCGGCTGGTCGAAGGGCAGCAGCGCCATGATCGCCTCGGCGGCGGCGCGGTCCGCCGGGGCTGGCTCAAGCGGCGTCTCGGTGCCGCCATAGAGCGACTGGATGCGGTAATCGCCGCCAGTCGCCTGCTTGAGCAGCGTATGGCTGAGCGCGCCGTCGACGAAGATGAAGCTCAGCTCGCCTTCGCGCTGGATCGCGGGGAGGAAGGGCTGGATCATCGCCGCCTGGTCGAGTGACCACTCGGCCAGCGGCGGATTGCTGCGTGAGAAGCTGTCCTGCCCGATCGCGCCCGCGCCGACCCGGCGCTTTACCACCACCCGATCGGTGCCAAAGTGGTCGAAGGCGGCCAGCACGTCGGCGGGATCAGCCCGCTCGGGCCAGAGCGTCGGGATGGTCACCGCGCCGCGCTCTGCCAATTCCTTGAGGTAAAGCTTGTCGGCGTTCCAGCGGACGACGGCTAGCGGATTGCAGACCGTCACCCCGGCTGCTTCCAGCTCCCCGAGCCGCGCCAGGAACTCGTCCTTGGCGTCGGTATAGTCCCACGGCGTGCCGAGGATGGCGAGATCGAATTGCGCGAGGTCATCGAGCGGCGCGCGCCAGTCGATGTCGGTTACGGTTCCGGAGGAGGCCACTCCGGCACGCACGGCATCCAGATAGAGGTCATGCTCAAAGGCATCGGGACGGCGGGTGGGCGAACCGGGCAGGGTCGCGGGGCAGGCCAGGAATGCGATCTTCATCGCGGCCGGTTAGGCGGCGAGAGCCGACTTGGGAAGAGGCTGCCGCCTCAGCGCGGCAGTTCGCTTACCCCCATCAGCGCCTCGTCGACCGCGCGGGCGGCCTGGCGGCCTTCGCGGATCGCCCAGACGACCAGGCTCTGGCCGCGGCGCATATCGCCGCAGGCAAATATCTGCGGATCGCTGGTGCGATAGTCGATCACGTTGGCAGCGACATTGCCGCGCCCGTCGAGCTCGACTCCGGCCTGGTCAAGCAGGCCCTGCTTGCGCGGGCCGACAAAGCCCATGGCGAGCAGGATCAGGTCAGCCTTGAGCACGAATTCGCTGCCGGCGATCTCCTGCATCTGGCCGCCGACCCATTCGACCCGGACGCATTCGAGGCCGGTCACGTCGTTTTCGCCGATCACGCGCTTGGTCAGGACCGACCAGTCGCGTTCAACGCCTTCTTCGTGGCTGGTCGAGGTGCGCAGCTTGAGCGGCCAGTCGGGCCAGGTCAGCGCCTTGTCTTCCTTTTCGGGCGGCTTGGGCATGATCTCAAGCTGGGTGACCGAGGCCGCGCCCTGGCGGTTCGAGGTGCCGACGCAGTCAGACCCGGTATCGCCGCCGCCAATCACGATCACGTGCTTGCCGGTTGCGGTCAGGGTGCCGCGCGGGGCGGCGCGCAACTCGTCGTCGCCGGCGACGCGCTTGTTCTGCTGGGTCAGGAATTCCATGGCGAGGCGCACACCGGGTAGTTCGGCCCCGGGGATTTCCAGCCGGCGCGGTTCCTCGGCCCCGCCCGAGAGGACAATCGCGTCGAAGTTTTCCTTCAAGGACTCGATCGAGACGTGGACGCCCACTTCGGTCGAGGTGCGGAAGCTGACACCTTCCGCTTCCATCTGGACCAGGCGCCGGTTGATCAGGTGCTTTTCCATCTTGAAGTCGGGGATGCCATAGCGGAGCAGGCCGCCGGCGCGGTCGTTCTTTTCGAACACAGTCACCGAATGGCCGGCGCGGGCGAGCTGCTGTGCAGCCGCCATACCGGCCGGGCCGGAGCCGACCACGGCGACGGTCTTGCCGGTGCGCTTGGCCGGGACTTGCGGGTGGATCCAGCCGTTCTCCCAGCCCTTGTCGACGATCGCGCATTCGATGCTCTTGATCGTGACCGGCTGGTCAATGATGTTCAGCGTGCAGCTCGCCTCGCAGGGCGCAGGGCAGATGCGGCCGGTGAATTCCGGGAAGTTGTTGGTCGAATGCAGTACTTCCAGCGCATTCTGCCAGTCTCCCTCATAGACCAGGTGGTTCCAGTCCGGGATGATGTTGTTCACCGGGCAGCCGTTGTGACAGTACGGAATCCCGCAGTTCATGCAGCGCGAAGCCTGCGCCTTCAGCGCCGGTTCGGGATGCGGGATCACGAATTCCTTGTAGTGGTTCAACCGCTCCTTCGGATCGGCATAGGTGCGATCCTGGCGGTCCAGCTCGAGAAAGCCTGTTTCCTTGCCCATCGTCGCTATCCTTATTCCGCCGCCACCGAGGCGGCTTCGAGCCGTTCGGCCTCGAGTTGCTTCAGTGCTCGCGCGTAGTCCTTGGGCATTACCTTGACGAACTTGCCGAGCGAATTGCCCCAGTCATCGAGCAGGGCGCGGGCGCGCTTGCTGCCGGTGTGGAGGTGGTGTCGCTCAAGCAGTATGCGCAGGCGTTCGGCATCGTGGCGCAGCATGTCGCCCATGCCGAAGTCCTCGACCGAGCGCGGGCGCTGTTGCGGGCGGCCCGCGCCCCCAAGGTCATCGGCATCCTCGTCGCGTTCGGCCGAAATCGGCAGCAGGTCGACCTGAGCCGGGTTGCACAGCTGCGCAAACTCGCCGCGCTCGTCATAGACATAGGCGATTCCGCCCGACATGCCCGCGGCAAAGTTGCGGCCGGTGCGGCCGAGCACGACGACCACGCCGCCGGTCATGTATTCGCAGCCGTGATCGCCGGTCCCTTCGACCACCGCGATGGCGCCCGAATTGCGCACGGCGAAACGTTCGCCAGCGACGCCGTTGAAGTAGGCTTCACCCGCAATCGCGCCATAGAGCACGGTGTTACCGACGATGATGTTCTGGCTCGCCTCGCGGTCGACGTGGGCGGGCTGGCGCACAATCACCCGGCCGCCTGACAGGCCCTTGCCGACATAGTCGTTGGCATCTCCGGTCAGGTCGAGCGTCACGCCGTGGGCCAGGAAGGCGCCAAAGCTCTGCCCGGCCACGCCGGTCAGGCGGATGGCAATGGTGTTGTCCGGCAGGCCGGCATGGCCGAAACGCTTGGCCACTTCGCCCGACAGCATCGCACCGACCGTGCGGTTGACGTTGATCACCTTGCGCTCGATCACCACCGGCTGCTTCTTGTCGAGCGCATCGGCGGCGGCTGCGATCAGATCATTGTCGAGCGCCTTTTCAAGACCGTGGTCCTGGGTGCCCGACCAGCCGAGCGACGGGCTGTCACCCAGCGGTACCTGGTGCAGGATCCGGCTGAGGTCGACACCCTTGGCCTTCCAGTGATCGATCGCCTGCTTCATGTCGAGCCGGTCCACCCGGCCGACCATTTCGGCAATCGTCCGGAAGCCCATCTCGGCCATGATCGCGCGCAGTTCTTCGGCGACGAAGAAGAAGTAGTTGATCACGTGTTCCGGCTGGCCGGTGAAGCGCGCGCGCAGCACCGGGTCTTGCGTCGCGACGCCAACCGGGCAGGTGTTGAGGTGGCATTTCCTCATCATGATGCAACCGGCCGCGATCAGCGGCGCGGTGGCAAAGCCGAATTCGTCCGCGCCGAGCAGCGCGGCCACGGCCACATCGCGCCCGGTGCGCAGGCCGCCATCGGCCTGGACCGCAATGCGGCTGCGCAGGTTGTTGAGGATCAGCGTTTGCTGGGTTTCGGCCAAGCCGATTTCCCACGGGCTGCCCGCATGAGTCAGCGAGGTCAGCGGCGAAGCCCCGGTGCCGCCTTCATAGCCCGAGATCGTCACATGGTCAGCCCGGGCCTTGGAAACGCCCGCCGCGACCGTGCCGACGCCGACCTCGGAGACCAGCTTGACCGAGATCCGCGCGCCGCCGTTGACGTTCTTCAGGTCGTGGATCAGCTGGGCCAGATCCTCGATCGAATAGATGTCATGGTGCGGCGGCGGCGAGATCAGGCCGACGCCGGGGGTCGAGTGGCGGGTCTTGCCGATCACCTTGTCGACCTTGTGGCCGGGCAGCTGGCCGCCTTCGCCGGGCTTTGCGCCCTGGGCCATCTTGATCTGGATGTCGTCGGCGTTGACCAGGTATTCGGTGGTCACACCGAAGCGGCCCGAGGCGACCTGCTTGATTGCCGAGCGCATTGAGTCGCCATTTGCCAGCGGCTTGAAGCGGTCCGGTTCCTCGCCGCCTTCGCCGGTGTTCGACTTGCCGCCGATCCGGTTCATGGCCACGGCCAGGGTGGTATGTGCCTCGCGGCTGATTGAGCCGAAGCTCATCGCCCCGGTGGCGAAACGCTTGACGATTTCGCTGGCCGGTTCGACTTCCGAGATGTCGAGTGGCTTGTCGGCCTTCTTGAACTCCATCAGCCCGCGGATCGTCAGCATCCGGGTCGACTGATCGTTGATGGTCTGGGCGAACTCGCGGTACTTTTCTGACACATTGCCGCGCACCGCGTGCTGCAGGGCGGCGATGTTCTGTGCAGTCCAGGCGTGTTCCTCGCCGCGCAGGCGCAGGCCATACATCCCGCCCACGTCGAGCATGTTCTTGTATATCGGGTTGTCGCCATAGGCCGTGGCGTGACGCCGCACGGTTTCCTCGGCCACTTCGGCCAGACCAATGCCCTCGATCGTGGTGGCGGTGCCGGTGAAATACTTCTCGATGAACGCGCTCGACAGGCCAACCGCATCGAAGATCTGCGCGCCGCAGTAGGACTGGTAGGTCGAGATGCCCATCTTGGACATGACCTTGAGGATGCCCTTGCCGACCGCCTTGATGTAGTTCTTCTGCACCGTCTTGGCATCAAGCGGCATGTCCTTGCGGATGCGCAGCTCTTCCAGCGTTTCGAAGGCGACATAAGGATTGATCGCTTCCGCCCCGTAGCCCGCCAGCACGCAGAAGTGGTGCACTTCGCGCGCTTCGCCGGTTTCGACGACCAGGCCGGTCTGCATCCGCAGGCCCTGGCGGACGAGGTGGTGGTGGACCGCGGCCGTCGCCAGCAGCGCCGGCATCGGGATACGGTCCGGACCCTGGGCGCGGTCGGACAGGATCAGGATGTTCTTGTCCTGCAGCACGGCCTCGGTTGCGGCCCAGCACATTTCCTTAATCGCCATTTCAAGCCCGGCGGCCCCGGTGCTGGCGTCCCAGGTGATGTCGATCGTCTCGGTGCGGAAGGCACCGTCAAGCGCTGCCTCGACCGAGCGGATCTTGGCGACTTCTTCGTTGGTCAGGATCGGCTGGTCGACTTCGAGACGCTTGTGCGTCCCGGCTTCCATGCCCAGCAGGTTGGGGCGCGGGCCGATCATGGAGACCAGGCTCATCACCAGTTCCTCGCGGATCGGGTCGATCGGCGGGTTGGTGACCTGGGCAAAGTTCTGCTTGAAGTAATCGTAGAGCAGCCGCGAGCGGTTGGAGAGCACCGCGATCGGCGTATCCGTGCCCATCGAGCCGAGCGGATCGTCGGCATTCTGGGCCATCGGCTCGAGGAAGCGCGACAGGTCTTCCTGGGTATAGCCAAAGGCCTGCTGGCGATCGAGCAGCGAGGTCGTTTCCTGCGGCAGCGCGGCCAGTTCCGGCTCGACCACTTCGAGGTCCTTGAGCTTGTACTGCGCAGATTGCAGCCAGTCCTCATAAGGCTCGGCAGCGGCGAGCGAGGCCTTGAGTTCCTCGTCCTCGATGATCCGGCCCTGGTCGAAATCGATCAGCAGCATGCGGCCCGGCTGGAGCCGCCACTTGCGGACGATATTGTCTTCCTTGATCGGCAGCACGCCGCTTTCCGACGCCATGACCACGATATCGTCATCGGTAACCAGGAAGCGGGCCGGGCGCAGCCCGTTGCGGTCGAGCGTTGCGCCGATCTGGCGGCCGTCGGTAAAGGCCACGGCGGCCGGGCCATCCCACGGCTCCATCAGCGCGGCGTGGTATTCGTAGAAAGCGCGGCGCTTGGCATCCATCAGGGGATTGCCGGCCCAGGCCTCGGGGATCAGCATCATCACCGCATGGGCCAGGCTGTAGCCGCCTGCGAGCAGCAACTCGAGCGCGTTGTCGAGGCAGGCAGTGTCCGACTGGCCGTGCGGGATCAGCGGCCACATCTTGTCGAGGTCCGCGCCCAGCAGCTCGCTTTCCATCGTGCGGCGGCGGGCGTTCATCCAGTTGACGTTGCCGCGCACGGTGTTGATTTCGCCGTTGTGGGCGATGAAGCGATAGGGGTGCGCCAGCTTCCAGCTCGGGAAGGTGTTGGTGCTGAAGCGCTGGTGGACCAGCCCCAGCGCCGAAACGCAGTCCGGATCGCGCAGGTCATCGTAAAAGCTGCCAACCTGGGTGGCCAGCAGCAGGCCCTTGTAGACCACGGTGCGGCTGGAGAAGCTGGGCATATAGAGATCGGCGATCCCCGGCATCCCGTGCTTTTCGGCCAGCGCCGCCAGCGGGTTCTGGGTCTGCTTGCGGATCGCCAGGATCTTGCGCTCGAACGCGTCCTGATCGGGGCAATTCTCGCCGCGCGCAACGAAGCACTGGCGGATCACCGGCATCTGCTCGCGCACGGTCTTGCCCAGGCCTTCGGTCGTTACCGGCACGTCGCGCCAGCCGATCAGGCGCTGGCCTTCCTTGGCGATGAACTTTTCAAAGGTGCCGACGATGAAATCGCGGCTGGCCTGGTCCTGCGGCAGGAAGCACATGGCCACGGCATAGTCACCGGCGGCCGGCAGCTTCAGACCTTCCTGGTCAGCCCACTTGCGGAACAGCGCATCCGGCGTCTGAATCAGAATCCCGGCGCCATCGCCCAGCAGCGGATCGGCGCCAACGGCACCGCGATGGTCGAGATTTTTCAGAATCTCGAGCGCCTGGGTCACGATCGCATGGCTTTTGGCACCCTTGATATGGGCGACAAAGCCCACGCCACAGGCGTCATGCTCATTGCGCGGATCGTAGAGGCCCTGCGGCGCCGGATAACCCATCGAAAACCCATCCTGTCGTCACCCGGAAGCCCGCGATTCGCGCCTGGAATGGCGGAAATGGCGGAAATCCGGCAATTAAGCGCAAGCTTCCCCACCGCTCGAAGCAGTGAAAATTGCGCAAGCATTTCCCATGACGACAGGAAGCTGTTTTTGCAACTGCGAACAGGGCAAGAAGTGCTTGGGTGCGCCCAAGCGTTACTGTGAATAGGATTGCAGGGGTATCAGCGGTGGTTGGCTCAGGCCGCGCCGCTGATCCGTTGCAGGTTGGCGAGCGCGAGGCGCAGTGCCTGCTCGGCCTCTTCGGGGTCGATTGCCGGGGCGGCCGGGGTCGCGCCGTCCAGCGCCTCGGGCGCTGTCGCTGCCGGGGCAGCGAGCGGACGCAGCGGGGCGACCGTCGCGCAGGCCATCTGGCCCGGGAAAATCACCACCGGCTCGATCCTGGCGACCGGCTCTTCGGTTTCTTCGACGCGGACGCTATCCTGGCGCGAGGAATCGATGCTGAGCAGCGAGGCAAAGGCATCTTCGTCCGGCATGTCCGTCTCGGCCTCAGTTTCGGCTGGCGGCGCCGGCTCGTCGGCGACGATCGCTTTGGCCACGGCAACTTCGATCGGGGCAGGCTCCTCGGCAGCGGCCGGGGTGGCTTCCGGTTCGACCGGTTCTGCCTCGGGCTGTTGCGCCGCCTTGGCCCGGGCCGCACGGCGGCGAGCCAGCGATTCCTGAAGGCGCCGGGCAAGGTCGACCATGTCCAGATCGGCCGGCGCCGACCCGAGTGCGCTTGAGGCCAGCAGGTCTGCGGCAACGGGAGCCGGCTCTGGCTGCGGAGCGGGTGCACGGTCTTCGCTGACCGGGGTACCGACAACCTGCGGAGACTCGGACATCGCCGGCGCTTCGCGCTCAGCCAGCGGCGCAGGCATGCCATCGGACGGGAGCTGGAGCGCCACGGGGGCAGATGCATGGAAGAAACTCAAATCAAGCGGCGCTTCAGCCGTGGGCGCATCCGCTCCTGGATCAAGCCCCGCGACCGGGGTCAGCATTGCCGCCGAGACATCAAAGATTTGCGTATCGCCGCCCGGCAGCGAGGCCAGGTCGTGTGGCTCGAATGGGCGTTCCTCGTCCTTCGCCGCGAGCGCGCGACGGCGGCCTGCCAGCAGCCCAAGGCTGTTCAATGCTTCGCCCGGTTCTTCATCGGCACAGGGGTTTTCAGCCGTGCGCTTGCGTTCGGGCACCACGGCCCTGGGCCGGGTCAGTCCCACCGCCAGCGCGGCGCCGATCGCCGCACCAAGCGAGGCCATGATCAGCGCGATCAGGATGCGGGCGGTAACGCCCAGCGGCGGGGCAGCGGCGGGTATGAACAAGTCCAGCCCGGTCTTCAGCACGGTGCCTTCAATCAGCGCCGGCCGGATCGCCAGGCTGCCCAGGCCAAACAGGGCACCGAACCACAGCGCCACGACCGCCGGAAACAGCGGATGGCCGGAAATCGGCTTGCCCTTGGTCGGCTTGCTTTTGGTATTGGCCACGACCCAGCTTTCCCGTCCAGTTGCGCTCGAAATCTTAACCGGGTGCCTTAGGCAGCGACCGGATATCGGTACATTGCAGAAGCAGTTAGCGCAGCGCGGTAAACATCCTGATAACGAAGAACATTCCGCTTCCAGTCATGCTGGGCGGCAACATGGGCGCGCCCGGCAGCACGCAGATCGTCCCAGGTTTCGCGCCGATCCAGCAAATCGGCCAGGGCCTTGGCGCAGGCGGCCGGATCGTCCGGCGCAAAGAGAATGCCGGTTTTGCCAGCGGTGATCAGTTCAAGGTGCCCGCCGACGCAGGAAGCGGCCACAAGCCGCCCCTGCGCCATTGCCTCAAGCGGCTTGAGGGGCGTCACCAGGTCGGTCAGGCGGCTCTGCTTGCGCGGAAAGGCCAGCACGTCGATCAGCGCGTAGTACCGCTCAACCTCGCTGTGCGGCACGCGGCCGACGAAGTGGATCGCATCGGCGGCGGGTGAAGCCTGGGCCTGCTGGCGCAAGGCCGCTTCCATCGGGCCGCCGCCAACCAGCAGCAATTGCGCAGCCGGTTCGCGCTCGCGCAGCAGCGGCATGGCGGCGATCAGGTCATCCAGCCCCTCGTAATCATAGTAGCTGCCGATGAAGCCGATGACCGGCCCGTCTCCCAAGCCAAGCCGGTGCGCCAGCTCCGGTTCGCGCGGCGCGGCTTCGCCAAACAGCGCCAGATCAACCCCGTTGGGGCTGATCGTGATCTTGCTGGCGGGCACCCCGCGGCTGACCAGATCGTCCTTCAGGCCCTGGCAGATCGTCACGACCTGTTCGGCCCCGGCGATAACGTGGTTTTCCAGCGCGCGGGTCAGCCGGTACTTGATGCTGCCTTCGGTGCCGGTCCCGTTCGAGACGGCGGCATCTTCCCAGAAGGCGCGGATCTCGTAGACCACTGGCAGGCCCAGCTTCTGCGCCGCGATCAGCGCCGCCTTGCCGCACAGCGCCGGGCTGTGGGCGTGGAGCACATCGGGCCGCCAGTCCTGCGCCAGCGCGACGATCGCATCGGCCAGCAGGTTGATCTCGCGCCATTCGCGCAGGCCCGGCGGGCCCGAGGCAGAGCCGCGAGTGCGGTGGAAGGTCAGCCCCTCCGCTTCTTCGCAGTCCGGCCCATCGGCAACATGGCGCAGGCCGGTAATCCCGCGCACCTCAAGCCCGGTGGCGGCCTGGGCAGTCAGGATCGCGCGGGTGCGAAAGGTATAGCCGCTGTGCAGCGGCAGCGAGTGATCAAGAACGTGAAGCACGCGGGTCATGGCACGAATCCCTAGGGCAAGAAGGCTTAACGCGCCGTCAACTCGGCTCTGCTAAGCGCCTGGGCACGATGGTCGATTACTTTGCCCTGGCCCTGTCCCACGGTCTGCTGATGCTGGCGGTCTGGCACCTGCTGTGGCGCGACGACCTTGACAAGGACCCGGCCCCGCCAGAGGCCGAGCCACCGGCTGAGCCGAAGCCGACCAAGCCCGGGCTGCGCATCCGTGCTTGATCTCGCCATCACCGGTTTCACCCTCGCATTTCTGGCGCTCGGCCTGCGCCGTCCGTTCGTGTGGGTGCTGGCCTATCTCTACATCGATATCCTGACGCCGCAGAAGATCAGCTGGTCGCTGCTTGCATCCCTGCCGATCTCGCTGATCGCCTTTGTCCTGGCCTTTGGCGGCTGGCTGGTGCTTGATGACAAGAAGGACACTCGCTTCACTCTGCGCCAGGCGCTGATGGTGCTGCTGCTGGCCTATTGCGGCATTACCACCACAATCGCCGAATTCCCGGTGGAAGCAGCGGAGAAGTGGTCGTGGGTGTGGAAGGCGCTGCTTTTCGCGATCTTCCTGCCGCTCACCCTGCGCACGCGCTTGCGGTTCGAGGCTGTGGTTACCGTGATCGTCCTGACCGTCGGATCGATCCTGATCACCGGCGGGATCAAGACTGCGGCTGGCGGGGGCGGCTATGGCATGCTGCGCACCTTCGTGCCCGACAACGCCGGGATCTATGAGGGGTCAACCCTCTCGACCATTGCCATTGCGATCGTCCCTTTGATCTGGTGGGCGGCGCGGTTCACGACGATCTTCCCGCGCGGCAAGCTGGTGACGATGTTCGCCGCCGCGCTGACCTTTGCCGCGGTGCTGATCCCGATCGGCACGCAAACCCGCACCGGGTTGCTGTGCATCGCGCTGCTTGGCTTGCTTTCGCTGCGCTCGGTCAAGCGGCGGTTCCTGTACCTTGGTCTGGGGGCGCTGGTCGTGGTCGCGGCGATCCCGTTCCTGCCCGAAAGCTATACCAAGCGGATGAGCACGATCGAGAACCACCAGTCCGATCAGTCGGCCTCGACCCGGGTAGCGGTGTGGATGTGGACGCTCGATTACGTGAAGGACCATCCCTTTGGTGGCGGCTTCGATGCCTATCGCGGAAACCGCCTGCTGGTCCCGACCGTCAAGGCCGAGGGGACCGACAACAACGTCACGCTGACCACCGAATACCATGTCGAGGAGGGCCGCGCCTATCACTCGGCCTATTTCGAGATGCTGGGCGAACAAGGTTATCCCGGCTTCCTGTTGTGGGCCTGGGTCCAACTGCTGGGGGTCTGGCAGATGGAGCGCCTGCGCCGCCGCTGGAAGGACCGCAAGGCCGCGCATGAGGCCTGGGTCGCGCCGCTGGCCAATGCTTTGCAGCTCTCGCAGCTGGTCTATTTCCTGGGCGCATTGTTCATTGGCATCGCCTTCCAGCCGGTGATGTTCATGATTATCGGCCTGCAGTGCGGGCTGTGGTCCTATTGCCGCCGGGTCGACGCGCCCGCGCCGCGCCCGGTCCTGGCGCCGGTCAGCCAGTTGAAAGTCAATCCGGCATGAGCGGCAGCCCCCGCCATCTTGATGCCCTGACCGGCATCCGCGGCCTCGCCGCCTGGCTGGTGGTGGTCTACCATACCCGTAAGGCGCTGACCGAGATCTGGCACCCCGATGCCATCGGGTTCTTCGCCAAGGGCTATCTGGCGGTCGACCTGTTCTTCATGCTGTCGGGCTTTGTCATTTTCTACAATTACGCCGATCGCCTGCACGGCGGTGACAGGGTGGAGATCCGCCAGTTCCTCTGGCGGCGCTTTGCCCGGGTCTGGCCGCTCCACGGATTCATGCTGGCGGCCTACCTGGCCTTCGTCGGGGTGCTGTTCTTCACCGGGCGCGACACCTCGCACTATTCGCTGTTCGATCTGCCGCTGAACCTGATCCTGGCGCAGAACTGGGGCTTCACAAATCATCTTAGCTGGAACCATCCAGCCTGGTCGATCAGCACTGAATTCGCCGCCTATCTGCTGTTCCCGCTGGTCGCCAAGGCGGTGCGGTGGGAGCGGCTGCAAGTGCCGGCACTGTTCGGCCTCGCGGCGGCGCTGGTGGCCGGGCTGCATCTCACCTTCCTGCTCTCCGGCTACAGCGAACTGGGCAAGAACATCCCGCAGATGGGGATCTGGCGCTGCCTGTTTGGCTTTGCGTTGGGCGTTGTGCTGTGCCTGCTGTGGCAGCGGCTGCGCCACCAGCGGGGAATCGCGCTGGCTGCTGGGGGAACCTGCGCCGTGCTGGTGGGCGCCGGGCTTGGCTTGAGTCTGCCCGAAACGCTGTTCGTACCGGCCGCCTTTTTCGCCGGGCTGCTGGCGCTGGCGACAGGCAAGGGCATGATCGTCCAGTTCCTGTCGAGCCGCCCGCTGCTATATCTGGGTGAGATCAGTTACTCGACTTACCTGGGCCACTTCCTGCTGTGGCAGGTCTGGAAGATCGCTTTTGTCGATGAGACGATCCAGGTCAGCTGGCTGAGCTTTGGCGGCTATCTGGCAGCAGTCTTCGCGGCCTCGATCCTGCTCTATCGCTGGGTCGAAAAGCCTGCGCAGCGCTGGCTCAATGCCCGCCCGCCGCGCTGGGCCATGCGTCCGGCTGCTGTCCCGGCCGAGTGATTCGCACCGCCTGCCTGGCTCACTGCCCTGCCATGCCGTAGCGGCAGGCGCTGGTGCGTTGCGCTGCGCCCGCGCTTGGGCCATGAAGACGCCTTTCCAGCTTAAGGAGAGGCGCAATGACCCCGCAGGAGCTCGCAGCCAAGACTGGCGAAGTGATCGGCGTTTCGGACTGGTTCGAAGTGACCCAGGAACGCATCAACATGTTCGCCGATGCGACTGGTGACCACCAGTTCATCCACATCGACGAGGAGAAGGCCAAGCACACCCCGTTCGGCGGGACGATCGCCCACGGCTTCCTCACCCTGTCGCTGCTGCCGGTGCTCGGCGCGATGACCTCGGGCGCCCGCGTCGACGGGATCAAGATGGGCGTCAACTACGGCGGCAACAAGACGCGCTTCATCAGCCCGGTCCGCGCCGGCAAGCGCGTGCGCGCCCACACCAAGCTGCTCGAACTGGTCGAGAAGCGCCCCGGCCAGTGGCAGCAGACCAACGAGATCACCATCGAGATCGAAGGCGAGGACAAGCCCGCCCTGATCTGCGAATGGATCACGCTGTTTTTTGTCTGATTTAGGGTTCGGCACCAGCCCACTCCCCCACCCGGCCTCCCAGAACCTAGGGTTACCCTATGGGAGGCCGGGTGGGGGAGTGGGCTGGTGCCGCCCTCCGCAAGGAGAATAGAAATGTCACGTGACGCAGTCATCGTTTCCACTGCCCGCACCCCGCTGACCAAGGCGGCTCGCGGCGCGTTCAACAACACCACCGGCGCCACGCTTGGCGCCTGGTCGATCAAGGCTGCGGTCGAGCGCGCCGGCCTTGACGGCGGAGAGATCGACGATGTGCTGATGGGCACGGCCGTCCAGCAGGGCTCGACCGGCGGCAACGTCGCCCGTCTCGCCGCACTGCGCGCCGGCCTGCCGGTTTCGGTCCCGGCCATGACGATCGACCGCCAGTGCTCGTCGGGTCTGATGACCATCGCCACGGCGGCCAAGCAGATCCTGGTCGACAACATGGATATCTGCGTCGCTGGCGGCGTGGAAAGCATCTCCAAGGTGGTTGGCAGCGGCAAGATGTTCGTCGAGCCGGACCGTGAGCTGCTGGAAATGCACCCGCACATCTACATGCCGATGATCGGCACGGCCGAAGTGGTGGCCAAGCGCTACAACATCAGCCGCGAATACCAGGACGAGTACTCGCTCCAGTCACAGCAGCGCACCGCCGCGGCCCAGGCCGCCGGCAAGTTTGACGATGAGATCGTCGCCTGCACTGCCACCATGGCCGTGGTCAACAAGGAGACCAAGGAAGTCTCCTACCAGGAAGTCACCGCCAACAAGGACGATTGCAACCGTCCCGACACCACGCTGGAAGGGCTTGCCAGCCTGAAGCCGGTGATGGGCGATGGCGGCGTGATCACTGCCGGCAATGCCAGCCAGCTGTCGGACGGTTCCTCGGCCTGCGTCGTGATGGAAGCCAAGGTTGCCGAAAAGCGCGGCCTGACCCCGCTTGGCCGCTATGTCGGCATGGCGGTAGCCGGGACCGAACCCGACGAAATGGGCATCGGCCCGGTCTTTGCGATCCCCAAGCTGCTTGAGCGCTTCAACCTGAAGATGGACGATATCGGCCTGTGGGAACTGAACGAGGCCTTCGCCGTCCAGGTGCTCTACTGCCGCGACAAGCTGGGCATTCCTGACGAGCTGCTCAACGTCAACGGCGGCTCGATCTCGATCGGCCACCCCTTCGGCATGACCGGCGCGCGCTGCACCGGCCATGCGCTGATCGAAGGCAAGCGCCGCGGTGCCAAGTATGCCGTGGTGACCATGTGCATCGGCGGCGGCCAGGGCGCTGCCGGCCTGTTCGAGGTCTTCTGATGCGGCTGTCAGCGCCTCGCGTAGAGCCGGTCGATCTCAACCAGATCGATGACGAGCAACGCGAGGCGCTGGCGGTTTTTACCGGCGTCGCGCGCGATGTGACCAAGTCCGAAGGGACGGTCCTCAACATCTTCCGCACGCTGGTCCACGCCCCCAAGGCGATGACGGCGTTCCTCGCCTGGGGCGGCTATATCCTTTCGCGCCGCAACAGCCTGGCCGAGCGCGAGCGTGAGCTGGTGATCCTGCGCACCGGCTTCAATTGCGGCTCGGGCTACGAATTTACCCAGCACACCCGGATTGGCCTCGATGCTGGTCTTTCTGCAGCCGAGATCGAGGCGATCAAGGCTGGACCCGACGATCCGTCGTGGAGCGAGGCCGACCGCGCCCTGCTGCGCGCGACTGACGATCTGACCGGCGATTTCCACGTCTCCGATGAAAGCTGGGCGGCGCTTTCGTTCCTCAGCCAGAAGCAGAAGATGGACCTGGTGATGACCGTCGGCCAGTACACCCAGGTTTCGATGATGCTGAACAGCTTCGGCGTGCAGCTCGATCCGGGCCAGGAACTGGACCCCGCGCTGGACCACCGCGCCCGCTAAGCTTGCCAAACGCGCATTCCCCGCGCATCCTCGCCGCATAAGAACGGGGCGCGAATTGGGGAAGGGATGCAGCCATGGGCGAGCATCTGGGTATCGTTGAAATTCTGGGGATCGCTGGTTCGGTCAGCCTGCTGTCGGGCTGGCGGCTTTATCTTTGCGTGCTGGCCACCGGCCTGGCGATGCAGTTCGGTGTCCTGCCGCTACCGGCGCACCTGCATTCGCTGCAGATCCTGGCCAACCCCTGGGTGATGGGCGCAGCCGGGGCGGCGGCGCTGCTGGAGTTCTTTGCAGACAAGGTCGCCTGGCTCGACACGGTCTGGGATACGATCCACACGCTGATCCGGCCGCTGGGCGGGGCGCTGCTGGCGCTCGCCGTGATCGATCCGGCCGATCCGGCGACCCAGGCAATCGCCTTCCTGCTCGGCGGCGGGGCAACGCTGCTCGCTCATGGCGGCAAGGCCAGCGCGCGCGCCGTCGTCAACACCAGCCCGGAGCCGTTCAGCAACGTGGCGGTTTCCACCACCGAAGATCTGGTGACCGGCGGACTGCTCTACCTGGCCTATGCCAATCCGGCGCTGGCTGGGCTGGTCGCGCTGGGCCTGCTGATCCTGACGGTCTGGCTGTTGCTGCTGGCGCGGCGGTTGCTGAGGCGAATCTTCGCCCCGGCACCGGTGCCGCCGCCGGCCTAGGCAGCGACTTTCAGCCGCGCCTTGTCGTGGCGCTTGATCCAGTCTTCCAGCACCGGGGCGATCTGTTCACGCCACTTGCTGCCGTTGAAGATGCCGTAATGGCCGACTTCCGGTGCCAGCAGGTACTTCTTGCGGCTTTCGGCGAGGTTGGTGGCCAGCTTGAGCGCCGCCTTGGTCTGGCCGATGCCGGAGATGTCGTCGCGTTCCCCCTCAACGGCCAGCAGCGCCGTGTCGCGGATCGCGCCCAGTTCGATCCGGGTGCCGCGGTGCATGAATTCGCCCTTGGCGAGCGACTGGCGCTGGAACACTTCCTGGACCGTTTGCAGGTAATAGTCCGCGTCCATGTCGCAGACCGATCGGTACTCGTCGTAAAACGCCTTGGTCGCCTCGGCGTCTTCGTCGGCGCCGGCGACCAGGTGCTTGAACATGTGGTAGTGGCTCAGCATGTGGTTGCCCAGGTTCATGGACATGAACCCGGCCAGCTGCAGGAAGCCAGGATAGACCCGGCGCCCGGCGCCCGGGTATTGCAGCGGCACCGTGGCGATCACGGTGTGGCGGAACCATTCGATCGGGCGCTGCATGGCCAGGTCGTTGACTGAAGTCGGCGCTTCGCGCGTGTCAACCGGGCCGCCCATCATCGTCAGGCTGAGCGGTCGGGCGGGGTGCTTCTGCGCGTTCATCAGCGCTGTTGCGGCCAGCGCCGGGACCGAAGGCTGGCAGACCGCGAGCATGTGTGCGCCTGGGCCGATGTGTTCAAGATAGCTGACGACATAGTCGATGTAGTCATCAAGGTCGAAGCGCCCGGCTTCGAGCGGGACCATCTTCGCATCGGCCCAGTCGGTAATGTAGACCTCGCACCGCTCGATCATCCGCGCGACCGTGCCGCGCAGCAGGGTGGCGAAGTGGCCGCTCATCGGCGCAACGATCAGCAGGCGGGGAGCATCCTCGGGCAGGCCGGGATGGGAGAAGCGCAGCAGGTTGCCGAACGGGCGGTGCATCACGATCGCCTCGGTCACCGGATGGGTCGCCCCGTCGACAGTCACCGTCTCGATATCGAAGGCCGGCTTGCCATAGGGGGCGGAGGCGTGGGCGAAGACTTCGAGCGCCGAGGCCACGACCGGCCCCATGCCGGTATAGCCGAACGGCAACGCCGGGTTCGACAGCAGTTCCGCCCCGACCGAGGCCCAGGTGCTGGCGGCATTGAGCCACGAGCGCTGCATTTCGTATGCGGTGTAGAGCAAGAAAAGTCCCCTTCCGGCCCGGTTGTCCGGACCAAACGTGTCGCCACCGTGCCGCCATTCGCATTTTTGTGCAATGCAATATTTTCCGGCCGCTTTCTTCGCAGGCGCACAATTGACCCGCAGGATCGGTGCTGATTTGCCACTTACTTGGCCTTCGCCCTGTGCTAGGGCGCGTGAACAATGGCCTCCCAATCCGATCAATCCGCCACGCCCCCTGAACCCAAGCCGGCTCGTTCACTCGGGCCGCTGCGGATGATCTGGCAGGCGGCACTGGCCTATCCGGGCAAGCTGGCGCTTGCCGCGCTGGCGCTGATGATTACGGCGGGCGCAACCCTGGCCATTCCATCCGGCTTCAAGCTGATCATCGACAAGGGCTTCGCCTCCGGCGGCAACCCCGACGATATCGGCCGCTGGTTCGAATACCTGTTGATGATCGTGGTGGTGCTGGCGATCGGCACCGCGCTGCGGTTCTATTTTGTTTCGTGGCTGGGCGAACGGGTCGTCGCCGATATCCGGCTGAAGGTACAAGCCAACCTGCTGCGGATGTCGCCGGGCTTCTTCGAAGAGAACAGCCCGAACGAGATTTCCAGCCGCATGACCTCGGACACCGCGCTGATCGAGCAAGTGGTTGGAACCACCGTCTCGGTCGCTTTGCGCAACCTCATCATGGGGGTGGGCGGGGTCGCCTATCTCTTCACCCTGGCCCCCAAGCTGACCCTGGCGCTGGTCATCGCCATCCCGCTGATCGTGCTGCCGATCGTCTGGTTCGGGCGGCGGCTGCGCAATGTCTCGCGCTCCAGCCAGGACCGGGTGGCCGATGTCGGGGCGATGGTGGCCGAAGTGCTCGGCGCGATGAAGATCGTCCAGGCCTTTAACCAGGAAAGCCGCGAGGAGGCCCGGTTCGCCGGAGCGGTCGAATCGACCTTCACCACGGCCAAGCGCCGGATCCTGCTGCGTGCGGCGATGACCGCGATCATCATCACGCTGGTGTTCGGCGCGATCACCATGCTGATGTGGCAGGGCGCGATCGGCGTGGCCGAAGGCACGATCAGCGGCGGCACGATTGCCGCCTTCGTGCTGACCGGCGGCCTGGTCGCGGGTGCCTTTGGCGCCTTGACCGAGGTATATGGCGATCTGCTGCGCGGGGCCGGTGCTGCCAGCCGCCTCAATGAGCTGCTCAACGAGAAGCCGACCATCGCCATGCCGGCTCGCCCGCTGGAGCTGCCCTCGCCGGTGCGCGGCAAGCTGGCGTTCGAGAATGTCACCTTCCGCTATCCGACCCGGCCCGAAGTCTCGGCGCTGGCCGATTTCTCGCTGACGGTCGAACCGGGTGAGACGGTCGCGATTGTCGGCCCCTCGGGCGCGGGCAAGTCAACCCTGTTCCAGCTGGCGGAGCGGTTCTATGATCCGCAGGTTGGTGCAGTGAAGCTCGACGGCGTGCCATTGACCGCAGTCGATCCGGCCGCAATTCGCCGCAACATGGCGCTGGTCCCGCAGGAGGGCATCCTGTTTGCGGCCACGGCGCGCGACAACCTGCGCTATGGTAACTGGGGGGCGAGCGACGCGGAAATCTGGCAGGCGGCCGAGAATGCCAATGCCGCCGATTTCCTGCGCGAGCTGCCGGAAGGGCTCGACACCTACCTGGGCGAGCGCGGCGCACGCCTTTCGGGCGGCCAGCGCCAGCGCATGGCAATCGCCCGCGCGCTGCTGCGCGATGCCCCGATCCTGCTGCTCGATGAGGCCACCTCGGCGCTCGATGCCGAAAGCGAGCGGCTGGTCCAGCAGGCGCTGGAACGCCTGATGGCCACCCGCACCACGCTGGTGATCGCCCACCGCCTAGCCACCGTGCGCGGGGCCGACCGGATCGTGGTGATGGATGGCGGCCGGATCGTGGAGACCGGCAAGCACGATGCGCTGAGCCGCGCCGGCGGGCTCTATGCACGCCTTGCCGCGCTGCAATTCGACGAAGTGCCTAGCGAACCCGTCAAATAGCACCAAGCCCGCATTTCGCGGGCCCCGTTAGCGGCGTAACAGGCACCCCAGGATTGGATACTGGGGATCGCACATGAACCTTCGCGCTACCGTTATGCTCGCCGCCAGCTCGCTGGCCATTAGCCTGGCCGCGCCGGCCCAGGCGCAGGAGGCCAAGCCGGCCGCTCCTGCTGCTGCGCCGACTTCGGTCGAACAGCAGGAATCGATGAAGGACTGGGGCTTTGGTGTCCAGACCAAGTATGTCGACAAGTCGGTCAAGCCCGGCGACGATTTCAACCAGCACGTCAACGGGCTGTGGCTCAACCAGGCCGAGATTCCGGCTGACCGTTCCTCGACCGGCGGCTTCGTGCAGCTGCGCGACCTGTCGGAAGAGCGGATGAAGTCGATCCTTGAGGAAGCCGCTGCCGGGACCAACCCCGAAGGCAGCCCGCGCGCCCGCATCGCTGCGGTGTGGCGGGCCTTCATGGATACCGATGCGATCGAGCGCGCTGGCCTCGTCCCGCTCTATCCCACGCTGGAAAAGATCTACGCCGCCCGCAGCCTTGAAGACCTGGTCGGCCTGTTCGCCACGCCGGGCATGGCCTCACCGATCGGTATGGGCGTGCGCCCCGATGCCAAGAGCAGCTCGGTCAACGCGCTTTACGCCGGGCAGGCGCAGCTTGGCCTGCCGGACCGCGACTATTACCTGGTCGACAGCCCCAAGAACCGCGAGATCGTGGCCAAGTACAAGGCTTACCTGACGCTCATCCTGGGTGAGGTTGGCTATCCCGATCCGGCCAAGGCCGCCGAAGCCGTGTTCCAGCTCGAAACCAAGATGGCCCGTGCCAACTGGGATCGTGCTCTGGGCCGCAACCGTGACCTGACTTACAACAAGATGCCAATTGCTGATTTCCTGGCTTTCGCGCCCGAAGTGCCGCTGCGCGCCGCGCTGGACAAGCAGGGTCTTGGCAACGTGACCGAGATCATCGTCGCCCAGGTCCCGCCGACCAAGGAAGAGATCGCCGCTGCCAAGTTGACGCCCGACCAGGCTGCCAAGCTTTCGGGCGGGGTTCCGGCGCTGGCCAAGCTGATTGCCAGCGAACCGATCGCCAACTGGCAGGCCTGGCTGGTCGCGCGCTATGTCACCAGCAAGGCTGCGGTCCTCCCCAAGCGGATCGATGATGCCCAGTTCGCCTTCTATGGCACGACCCTGTCGGGCCAGCCGCAGCAGCGCGCGCGGTGGAAGCGGGCGATCTCGGCAGTTGAAGGTTCGGTCGGCGAGCTGGCCGGTGAAGTCTATGCCGAGCGTTATTTCCCTGCAGCCAACAAGGCGGCGATGGAAAAGCTGGTCAGCAACCTGCGCGTGGCCATGGCCGCCAACCTTAAGGAGCTGAAGTGGATGGGCCCGGCCACCCGGACCCAGGCCCAGGCCAAGCTGGACGCTTTCCGCCCGAAGATCGGCTATCCCAATAAGTACAAGACCTACGACGGCCTCGTGCTGCGCGCCGACAACGCTTTTGCCAATGCCCAGGCGGTCGATGCCTGGCAGCAGGCGGACAACCTCTCGCGCCTTGGCAAGCCGGTCGACAAGGACGAGTGGTTCATGTTCCCGCAGACGGTCAACGCCTACTACAACCCCTCGGGCAACGAGATCGTCTTCCCGGCCGCAATCCTGCAGCCGCCGTTCTTCGCGCTGACCAACGACGACGCGGTCAACTATGGCGCGATCGGCGGGGTGATTGGCCACGAAATGGGCCACGGCTTCGACGATCAGGGTTCCAAGTCCGATGGCGACGGCAACCTGCGTGATTGGTGGACCCCGGAAGACAAGGCCAATTTCGAAAAACTGACCGGCGCGCTGGTGGACCAGTACAATGCGCTTTGCCCGCTCGACGAAGGCAAGACCTGCATCAACGGCCGCCTGACCCTGGGTGAGAACATCGGCGATCTTGGCGGTCTCAGCCTGGCCTACCGCGCCTACAAGCTCTCGCTCGGCGGCAAGGAAGCGCCGGTGATCGACGGCTACACCGGCGATCAGCGGTTCTTCATGGCCTGGGCCCAGGCCTTCCGCGTGAAGATGCGCGAAGCCGCGCTGCGCCAGCAGCTCCAGACCGATCCGCACTCGCCGGGCCAGTACCGGGTCAACGGGATCGTCCGCAACTTCGACGAATGGTACAAGGCGTTTGGCGTCCAGCCGGACGACAAGCTCTACATTGCCCCGGAAAAGCGCCTGCGGATCTGGTAATTCGCCGACAAGTGGCGGGCGCAGCTTGACTTGGCCGCGCCCGCCGCGTTGATCGCGTTTTCATGGACACGATCATTACCGCCATCCTGCTCGGCATCGTCGAAGGCCTGACCGAATTCATCCCGGTCTCCTCGACCGGACACCTGATCCTGGCGTCCGAGATCTTCGGCTATGACGCCGAGGTCTGGAAGGTGTTCAACGTTGTGATCCAGCTCGGCGCGATCCTGGCCGTGGTGGTGCTCTATTGGCAAACCTTCTGGGCGGTCGGCATGGGCCTGCTGAAGTGGCGGCCCGAAAGTGTGGCCTTCCTGCGCAATATCCTGCTCGGCTTCCTGCCCTCGGCGGTGCTGGGCTTCGCGCTCAAGGACTATATCGACATCATGCTGGGCAGCCCGATGGTGGTGGCCTGGGCCCTGGTGATCGGCGGGATCGCGATCCTGGCGATCGAGAAGGTCGCCAAGCCGGGTCCGGCCAGCGGGGTTTCACAGCTCCCGGCGAAGCAGGCGCTGGGCGTCGGCTTTATCCAGTGCCTTTCGATGATCCCCGGCGTTAGCCGTTCGGGCGCGACTATCATGGGCGCGCTGGCCATGGGGATCGAGCGCCGCACGGCCGCCGAATTCAGCTTCTTCCTCGCCATCCCGACCATGATGGGCGCGACCACGCTGGAACTGTGGGATGCCCGCGCCAGCCTGGCGGGCGGCATGGGTCCGGTCGGCTGGACCGAAATCGCGGTGGGTTTTGCGGTTTCGTTCGTCGTCGCTTTGGCCGTGATCAAGGCCTTCGTCGCCTTCGTCAGCCGCGCCGGCTTCGCGCCCTTTGCCTGGTACCGGATTGTCGCCGGGATCCTGGCGATCTGGCTGCTGTCGCGTTGAGTCCGTTTCAGCGCGGCTGAAACGGGGCAGCGGGCTGGCGATGCCTCTGCCGTAAGGCAGACCAGATCAGTGAGCGGCGCCCCAGCTCAGGCCGGTGCCGATCTCGACGCCCAGCGGTACTGACAAGGGCACCGCTGGTTCAGCCGCACCAGCCATCACCGCTTCGATCACCTTGCTCGCCGCCGGCACGTCAGCTTCGGGCAGCTCGAACACCAGTTCGTCGTGAACCTGCAGCAGCATCCGGACATGGCTCAGGCCCGCCGCTTCCAGCGCGGGCATCATCCGCACCATCGCGCGCTTGATGATGTCGGCGCTGGTGCCTTGGATCGGGGCGTTGATCGCGGCGCGTTCGGAGCCGGCGCGTTCGTTGGGGTTGTTGGAGCTGATCCGTGGGAACCAGCATTTGCGGCCGAACAGAGTCTCCGAATAGCCGTTCGCCCGCACGCTCTCTAGTGTCGAGTGGATATAGTGGCGGATGCCCGGGAAGCGCTCGAAATAGCGGTCGATCATCGCCTGCGCCTCGTCGGCCGGCACGCCCAGCCGCCCGCCCAGGCCCCAGCGCGAAATGCCGTAGAGGATCGCGAAGTTGATCGTCTTGGCGCGGCCGCGGGTGTCGCGGTTGACCTCGCCGAACATTTCCATGGCCGTGCGGGCGTGAATGTCCTCTCCTTCCGCAAAGGCCTCTTTCAGTGCAGGGACATCGGCCATGTGCGCGGCAAGGCGCAGTTCGATCTGGCTGTAGTCGGCGGCAAGCAGGACATTGCCAGGCTCTGCCACAAAGGCCTCGCGGATCTGGCGGCCCAGTTCGGTGCGGATCGGGATGTTCTGGAGATTCGGCTCGGTCGATGAGAGCCGCCCGGTTTGCGCGCCAACCAGGCTGTAGCTGGTGTGGACCCGGCCGGTCTCGGGGTTGATCGCCGCCTGTAAGGCTTCGGTATAGGTCGAGCGCAGCTTGGAGAGCTGGCGCCATTCAAGCACCCTGTCGGCAATCGCTGCGCCTTCGCCGGACAGCCGCTCAAGGATGCCCTGGTCGGTCGAATACTGGCCGGTCTTGCCCTTCTTGCCGCCCTTGAAACCCAGCTTGTCGAACAGGATCTCGCCCAATTGCTTGGGGCTGCCAATGGTGAAGGGCTGGCCGGCCAGCTCGTGAATCTGGCCTTCAAGCTTAGCGATCTCCTCCGCGAAAGTGGCGGATAGGCCCGCCAGCTTGTCACGGTCGACGCGGATGCCGTGGCGTTCCATCTGCGCCACCACCGGCACCAGCGGGCGATCGACCCGCTCGTAGACGCGGGTCGCGCCCTCTTCGGACAGGCGCGGCTTGAGCAGGCGGTGCAGGCGCCAGGTCACTTCGGCATCCTCGGCAGCATATTCGGTGGCGCGGTCCAGTGGCACCTCGCCGAACGGGATGGTCTTCTTGCCGCTGCCGCAGATGTCCTTGAAAGTCAGCGTGGTGTGGCCGAGATGGCGGGCGGCAAGCTCGTCCATCCCGTGCCCGCCACCGATCCCATCCATCGAGCGGCCGGCGTCGAGGTCGAAGCTCATCACCATCGTATCGTCGACCGGACCGACATCGATACCGTGACGAGCAAGGATGTTGAGATCATATTTGGCGTTCTGCCCGATCTTCAGCACCGCCTCGCTTTCCAGCAGGGGCCTTAGCAGCGCGAGGGCGCGGGTCTTCTCCACCTGGGCCGGGCGCTCGGCAAACATGTCGGTCCCGCCGTGGCCGAGCGGGATGTAGCAGGCATCGCCTGGCCCCAGCGCCAGGCTGATCCCGGCCAGCTCGGCCCGCATCGCGTCGATCGAGCTGGTCTCCGTATCGAAGGCGACCAGCCGCGCGGCCATGGCCCGCTCGATCCAGGCCGCCAGCGTCGGCTCATCCTGCACGCAAACGTACTTGCTGCGATCGATCGGCGGCAGCTCGGGCAGGGGCTGGCGGCTGCTGCCGGCAGTCGGCGCAGCGCCAGCCGTGACCGGCTTGGCGGGATTGAGGTCAACCCGCCGTTCGGGGCTGCCCCGCCCGTCACCCAGCCGCTTCAGCAGCGAATTGAAACCGTGTTCCTCTAGGAAGGCCGCAAGCGGATCGGGCGGGATCGTATCGAGCTTGAAATCGTCAAGCGCGACCGGCAGCGGGCAATCTTCCTTCAACTGCACCAGCACCCGGCTGAGCCGCGCCATCTCGGCCTGCTCGATCAGGCTGTCGCGCAGTTTCGAAGGCTTCATGTCGGGCGCTGCGGCGAGCGCGGCTTCGAGGCTGCCATGCTCTTGAATCAGTTTGGTTGCGGTCTTGGGACCGATCCCGCGGATGCCGGGGACGTTGTCGACCGAATCGCCCATCAGCGCCAGGACATCGCCCACCAGTTCGGGCGGAACGCCGAACTTCTCGATCACCTCGGGCACGTCGATCCGCTGGTTCTTCATCGTGTCCAGCATGTCGATACAGGCTTCGCCGTCCTCGCCATGCTTGCACTTGCCGACCAGCTGCATCAGGTCCTTGTCGGACGAGACAATGGTCACGTCCCAGCCGCGTTCGGTCGCGGCGCGGGCATAGGAGGCGATCAGGTCATCCGCTTCCAGACCCTGTTCCTCGATGCAGGGCAGGCTGAAGGCGCGGGTGGCATCGCGGATCAGCGGGAACTGTGGTTTGAGATCCTCGGGCGGAGGCGGCCGGTTGGCCTTGTACTGATCATAGATATCGTTGCGGAAACTCTTGCCGCTGGCATCCAGAATCACCGCGAGGTGGGTCGGCCCATCGGCCTTGTGCAGATCGTCGGCCAGCTTCCACAGCATGGTGGTGTAGCCATAGACCGCGCCTACCGGCACGCCCTGCGGGTTGGTCAGCGGCGGCAGGCGGTGATAGGCGCGGAAGATATAGGCCGATCCATCGACCAGATAGAGATGCTGCTTGGGCTCCATGGTGGCACCCTAGCAGCGGCGGGGCCCGCGCGGTAGCGCGCGAATCGAGCCATCCCCGGTGCGCGATTCGCATGGTCATAACCCTGCCACATTGTTGCGATAACTCAGCAAAACGCAGGAAATGCACAGGCTTTGGCAAGCCCGTGCGACTATCTCTTGCATCGCTTCGCGAAGCGCACTAATTGTGCCCGCGAAGTCTACCGATAAGGTTGGCTTTCCGTTCGGCTGCCCGGAGTAATTCCGGCTCCCGCACGTGGTCCACTCGCTGTTCAAGGAATACTTTCATGCGCAAGATCATTCTCGCCGCTGGCGCCGCTCTCGCTCTCGCCGCTTGCTCGCAGGAAAAGGCTGACGACGCCGCTGCCGCCGCCACCGACGCCGCTGCGACCGCTTCGGAAGCCGCCACCGACGCTGCTGCCACCGCCACCGACGCTGCTGCTGCCGCCACCGACGCTGCTGCGACTGCTTCGGACGCTGCTACCGCCGCTGCTTCGGACGCTGCTGCTGCCGCTTCGGACGCTGCCAAGAAGATGTAATCTTCGCCGCACGGCAAAAGATCGGGGCGCGAGGGGTAACCTTCGCGCCCTTTTCTTTTGCCTTCAATTTAAGCGATCGATTAAATTTACCCTTGCCTTGCTGGCGCACCCCCGGCACCTTGCGGGCATGACGGGGCTGGATGAGCTGACACAGGGCCTGGCGGCCGCGCTGGCGCGGATCGGCCTGCCTGCGCCGGAAGGGTTGGAACGGCTCTCGGGCGGCGCAAATATGGAAAGCTGGCGGTTCCAGGCCGGCGATGCGGTATGCGTCTTGCGCCGCGCCCCGTCGCTTGAGATGATGGCCGGCCGGCCGATGGACCACGCCGGTGAGGTCCAGGTGGTCCGCGCCGCCCGCGCCGCCGGGGTCATGGCGCCCGAAGTACTGGTCGAGCTGGAGCCGGCCGACGGGATCGGCTCCGGCTATGTCATGCGGGCCATTTCCGGTTCGCCCGATCCCAATGCCTTCCTGGCCGAGGCTGATCCCGCACTGGCAATCCGCGACATTGCCCGCGAACTGGTCGCCGTCCACCGGACCGAGACTGCCGGTCTGCCGGCACCGGTGATGGACACGGCCGAGGCGCTTGGCGAACTGCGCCGCCGGTTCCTTGAGTACGGCGGCGATCGGCCGATCCTCGCTCTGGCGCTGAAGTGGCTGGAAGCCAACCTGCCGCCGCCGGTCACGCCGCGACTGGTTCACGGCGACTTCCGCCTGGGCAACCTGATGTTCGATCATGGCCGCCTGACCGGCGTGCTCGACTGGGAGCTGGCCCACCTGGGGGATTGGCACGAGGACCTGGCCTTTGGCTGCATGACCGTCTGGCGCTTTTCGCGGCCTGACCGGCCCGGCTACGGCCTGACCACGATCGAGGATTTGGCCCGCGCCTATGAGGCGGCTGGCGGCGATACTTTCGATCCGGCCCGCTTCCGTTTCTGGACGATCTACCGCACGTTCTGGTGGGCCTTGGGCTGCCTGCAGATGGGCGGGTTCTGGCGCGCCGGACATGACCGTTCGGTCGAGCGCGTGGTCGTTGCCCGCCGCACGGCCGAGCAGGAACTGGATCTGCTGCTCCTGCTTGAAGACCTTGCGCCCGAAGCCGAACGCAATCGCCCGCTGCCCCCCGTCACCGAACCCCTCCAGCCGGGTACCGGCGAGCCGAGCGGGGCGGAAATCCTGACCGCCATTTCCGAATGGCTCACCTCCGACATCAAGCCGCTGGTCTCAGGCCGGGGCAAGTTCGACCTTGCCGTGGCGCGCAACGCACTTGGCATCGTTGCCCGCGAGATCGAGCAGCGGCCGGTCGCGACTGATGCCGCGCTGGCGGCGCAGATCATGGCCGGCGAGGCCGACCTTGCGACGCCGGGCTTGCTCGCACAGCTGCGCCGCATGGCGCTGAACAAGCTTTCCGCCGACATGCCGAAATACCCGGCGCTCGCTGCCGCGCGCGCCAAATGGGATACATAAGAGAGGAACCGCCTGATGGACTTTGCGCTCCCCGCCGACCTGCTCGCCTACTTGGACGAACTTGACGCCTTCATCGCGGCCGAAATCAAGCCGCTGGAGCAGCAGGATGACAACATCCGCTTCTTCGACCACCGCCGGGAATATGCCCGGACCGATTTCGAGAACCAGGGCCTGCCGCGGCACGAGTGGGAGAAGCTGCTGGTGGAAGCGACCCGCCGCGCTGATGCCGCCGGCCACTGGCGCTTTTCCGCGCCGAAGAAGTACGGCGGCAAGGATGGTTCCAACCTGTGGATGGCCGTGATCCGCGATCGCTTCGCGGCAAAGGGCCTGGGCCTGCACAACGATCTCCAGAACGAGCACTCTATTGTCGGCAACTTCCCCTTCGTTGCCATGTTCGAGCATTTCGGCACCGAGGAACAGCAGCAAGAATTCATCCTGGGCGGCTTTGCCCGCGAACGCCGGGTCGCCTTCGGGCTGACCGAGCCGGACCACGGCTCTGATGCCACTCACATGGAAACCCGCGCCGTGCGCGAAACGCGCGATGGCGTGCCGGGCTGGCGGATCGACGGCCGCAAGATGTGGATCACGGGCATGCACGTTGCCACTCACTGCGCCGCGTTCTGCCGCACCTCGGGCAAGGATGGCGATGCCAAGGGCATCACCTGCCTGCTCGTACCCGCAGGCACGCCCGGCATGGTGGTCGATGAGTACATGTGGACCTTCAACATGCCGACCGACCACCCGCGCATGCATTTCGAGAATTGCTGGGTGCCCGAAAGCGCCGTGCTTGGCCCGGTCGACGGTGGCCTTTCGATTGCCCAGTCCTTTGTTCACCAGAACCGCATCCGCCAGGCCGCCAGCTCGCTCGGCGCGGCGACGTACTGCGTCGAGGAATCGGTCAAGTACGCGCGCCACCGCAAGCCATTTGGCCAGGACCTGGCGCGCAACCAGGGAATCCAGTTTCCGCTGGTCGAGCTGGCGACCCAGTGCGAGATGCTGCGTACGCTGATCTACAAGACCGCCTGGGAGATGGACCAGCTTGAGCACAAGGAGATCGAGCACAAGCTCTCAGACAAGATCTCGATGTGCAATTACTACGCCAACCGGCTGGTCTGCGAAGCGGCCGATCGGGCGATGCAGGTCCATGGCGGGATTGGCTATTCTCGCCATAAGCCGTTTGAGCACATTTTCCGCCACCACCGCCGCTACCGCATCACGGAAGGGGCAGAGGAGATCCAGATGCGTAAGGTCGCGGCCTACCTGTTCGGTTATCTGGGCCCCCGGAAGGCGCTGTACACTTAGGAAGGCGCGTTACCCACGGGCCACAGGCGGCGCGCAAAAAGTTGCGTGCCGGGACCACTTGCTTGCCGAAAACTGCCGGTCTTGCTTACCCTAGCAGGCATCAACACTGGCGCGGGTCGCAATACTGCGCCGGGCATCCAAGGGGTACTCTCATGCGATCGACCTTCCGCCTGTCCCTGCTTGCTTCGCTCTCCGTCCTCCCGCTTGCTGCGCCAGCGCTGGCCCAGGACGATGCTGCCGATGGTGCCGAAGAGCAGGTCATCATCGTAACCGGCACCCGCTCGACCGCGCGAACGGTCGAAGATTCGCCAGTGCCGGTTGACGTCCTTTCGGGCGACGCGCTGACCGAAGGCGGCCAGGTTGAAACCAACAAGATCCTCAACAAGCTGGTGCCGAGCTTCAACTTCCCGCAGCCGGCAATCGCCGATGGCTCTGACGCGCTGCGTCCAGCCACCCTGCGCGGCCTTGGTCCGGACCAGACGCTGGTCCTGATCAATGGCAAGCGCCGCCATGTTTCGGCGCTGCTCAACATCAACGGCACGGTCGGGCGCGGCTCGGCGGCGGTCGACATGAACACCATTCCGGCGCTCGCCATCGACCGGATCGAGGTGCTGCGCGACGGTGCTTCATCGCAATACGGCTCCGATGCCATCGCCGGGGTGATCAACGTCCGCCTCAAGAAAGCCAGCGAAGGGGGCCGTGCCTCGATCAGCTATGGCAAGTATGACACCACCATTTCGGGCGTGGCCAATGTCACCGGCCTCGCGCTGACCGGCGGCGCCCCCTCGCTCGACCCGACCGACAACCGCTATTTCGCCGCTACGACCGATGGCGAACGCAAGGCTAAGGACGGTGAAAGCTATTCGATCGCCACCAACGTCGGGCTGCCTTTCTTCGGCGTTGAAGGCGGTTACATCAACGTCACGGCCGAATATCGCCACCGCGGTTATACCAACCGCCAGGGTTTCGACCTGCGGCCGAACTACATCCGTCCGACCGCGACGACCTGGGACCCGCGCGAAATCACCTTCAATCGCCTGCAATTCCGCTTTGGCGATCCCAAGGCCGACGACTTCATCCTGTTCGCCAACCTGGGTTTGCCGGTGGGCGATTCGCTCGAGCTCTACGGCTTTGCCAGTTACAACCAGCGCGACTCGCTGAGCGCGGCGAACTATCGTCAGGCCAATGCGGCTGCCAACCGTGACTGGTCCGCGATTGCCCCCAACGTATCGCCCAGCAATGCCAATTTCGTCGCGCTGACCCCGGATGGCTTCCTGCCTTTCATCCAGTCGGACCTGACCGACCGGGCGGTGACCCTGGGGCTGCGCACCACCAGCGGCGAATGGAATGCCGACCTGTCGCTGACGGCCGGGCAGAACAACTTCGACTACCGCGTCGAAGGCTCGCTCAACACCAGCTTCGGCCCATCGAGCCAGCGCAGCTTTGATGCCGGTGGCCTGAGCTATCGTCACGTCATCGCCAACCTCGACGTCAGCCGCGAATTCGACATGGGCTTCGCCGGACCGCTGACCCTGGCCTTCGGCGGCGAATATCGTTCGGAACGCTTCAAAATTCGCCCCGGCGATACCCAGTCGTTCGCGACCGGCCCGCTGTTCCAGGCCTCGTTCACCGGTACCGCCGTCTCCTGCGCCGCCGCCTCGGGCGTGTTCAATGCCACGACCAATGTCTGCAGCTTCCCGGGCCGCGCCGCACCGGCCGGTGCACAGGGCTTCCCGGGCATTCCCACCAGCAGCCGGACCGATGCCAAGCGCCATAATGTGGCCGGTTATGTTGAGCTCGATGCAGAATTGGTCGACGGGCTGACCGCCACGGCCGCCGGTCGGTACGAACACTATTCTGACTTCGGCTCGACCCTGACCGGCAAGTTCGCTGCCCGTTACGAGTTCACCCCGGGCTTTGCGCTGCGCGGCTCGATCTCGAACGGTTTCCGCGCGCCTTCGCTGCACCAGCAGTATTTCACGACCACCTCGACCAACTTCATCGCCGGCCTGCCGGTCGATATCTCGACGGTCGCGGTCAGCAGCCCGGTTGCCCGCGCGCTGGGTTCGAAGGACCTGAAGCCTGAAAAGTCGTTCAACCTCTCGGGCGGCTTCACCGCCAACCCGGTTTCGGGGCTGACCCTGACGGTCGACTATTACAATATCCGCATTAACGACCGGATCGTTCTGACCGAAAACCTTGGCGCGGCCGGCAGCGGTACGTCGGCGGTCAACGCCGCAGTCAAGGCCGTGCTTGATGCCAACGGGTTCAACTCGGTCGGCGCGGCGCGCTTCTTCGTTAACGGCCTCAACACCCGCACCCAGGGTGTCGATGCCGTGCTGAATTGGCGCCTGCCGCTCGAAGGTGTGGGCAAGTGGAACCTGACCGCCGCCTACAACTACAACACGCAGAAGATCCTCGCTCGCAAGAACGATCTGGGCCCGCTTGCCACGATCCCGGGCCTGATCCTGTTCGGCCGGGTCGAAGGCATCCGCTTCACCGAGGGTCAGCCGCGCGACAAGGTCGTGCTCAGCCTCGATGGCGATGTCGGCATGTTCGGGCTGACGGCGCGCACGACGCGTTATGGCAAGGTCACCTCACCGGGTTCGGCCAGCCCAACCTCGGGCGATCCGCTGACTGCCTATGGTCCGGACGATATCTTCCTGGGGGCCAAGTGGATCACCGATCTTGAACTGCGGGTCCAGCCGATGGAACGACTGAGCCTGGCGATCGGTGCCGACAACCTGTTCGATGTCTATCCGGATCGCTCGCCCTTTGGTCCGCGTCCGGCGGCGATCGGCGGGGTTTACCCGGCCAACCAGCAGTACATTCCGTTCTCGATCTTCTCGCCGTTCGGCTTCAACGGCCGGTACCTCTACGCGCGGGCCAGCATCGAGTTCTAGAACGGCCCGCGAGGGTAAGACAGGCGCGCCGATTTCCGCTCGGCGCGCCTGTTTTGGCTCAGCCCGGCTTGCGGAAGCGGAGGGCGAACTGGTCGGTTTTGCCGCGGATCGCGGGATCGAACACGTTGGCGCTGCGCGGGTCCTCGGGCCGGGCATAGAGCGGGGCTTCGGCCTCCAGCTTGAACCCGGCAGCGGTCAGCGCCTCGATCACGGCGGCCTTGTCGATCCGGTGCAGCGTATCGGCATCACGCGTGCCCGATCCGGCGACCGCGCTATGATCGACTACCACCAGTACCCCACCCGGTTTCAGCGCCGCAAACAGTGCCGCGCTGGCCTTGGCCCCGGTCCCGGCGGGGAAGGGTTTGAGGTAGAGATCGTGGAAGTTCTGGATCGTCACGATCGTATCGAGCGGCCGGGTGAAGGCGGGTGCGGCAAATGGCCCTGTAATCGCAACGGCATTGGGCAGCGCGCCAACAGTATTGCGCTGCTCCTCACCATAGGCGGCGCGAAAGGCGATGAACTCAGCTGGCTGGAACGCTTCGACCCGGCCGTTCGGACCGACTGCGGCCGACAGCACACGCGTGAAGTAGCCTCCGCCCATCACGAAATCGCCAACGGCCTCGCCCGGCGAAATCTCGGCAAAGGCAAGCAGCTCACCCGGCTTGCGCGCCTCGTCACGGGCACGGTCAGCCGCCGGGCGGACAGGATCGGCGAGGGCGGCGGCATAGTCTGCAGCAGTCAGTACCCGCGGCGGGGCGGCGGGCGCGCAGGCGGCGAGTGTCAGGGATAGAACCAGAGCAGTGCGGAAGGCGGTCATGGCGAGTCTCCTCTCAGGGAGTGCCATGGCTAGTCCGGTTGCAGCTCTGGCGCCAGAGCCTGCCTCAGCGCGAGGCGGTGCGGCGCAGGCTGGAGCTTTCAGTCAGGTAGCCATCGTAGATCGCGCGGCTGATTGAGGCGATGCGATAGTCACGGTTGGGTTTGCCGCCCTGTCCGGTGACGTAAACGGCAATCGCGATCGAGCGGCCATCGGGCGTCTGGATGATCCCGACATCGCTGGAGGTGTTATTCAGCGTACCGGTCTTGTGAGCAATCCGCGCATCTTCGGGCAGCATAGCGCGCAAGCGGCGCTTGCCGGTTACGCAGCGTTCCATTGCCCCAAGCAGCACGCTTCGGCTCGAGGCGCTCAGCCAGCGGCCCTGGTGCAGACCGGCCAATAGCTGGACCATGGCCAGCGGCGTGGCGCTGTCGCGCAAGTCGACCGTCGTGGCCGGATTGAATTCGCCGTCGTCACGCACGAGCGTGGCGATATCGCGATCAAGCCGCATGCCGGATAGGCCGGCCTTGCGCATCCACCGGTTGACGGCAGCGGGGCCGCCGACGGCGGCCAGCAGGGCATCGGTCGCCGGATTGTCGCTGCGCGTGATCGACAGTTCGATCAGGCCCTGAGCGCTGATCATCGTACCCGGGCGAACGGGCGCAACAGCGCTGGAGAACCGGGCTGAACGCTGCGGGATCATCAGTGGGAAGCGGTCGCTGAGCGAGCGCTTGCCCTGATCGACCAGGTCCAGAAAGGTTGCGGCAATCGCGATCTTGCTGGTGCTGGCCATCGGGAAGGGCTGGTCACCCAGCACCGCTACGGTGCGGCCAGTGCCAAGATCCATCGCGGCAACGCCAATCCGGCCTTGCGCGGCGTCGGCCAGGCTGGCGACCGTTGCTTCCAGGGTGCCGCCATAGGTCGTGACCGGGCGCACCGGAGCAACGAATGGGCGGACGGTCGGTTGGACCTCGCGCGGGGCGCGCAATTCCTTACCAAAGACCTTGTCGAACTCAGCCTGGAAACTTTCCGCTCGGGCAGCGCTTGCGGGCAACGCAATCGCGCTGATCATGGCCAGCCCGGCCATAAAACGAGGGAAGCGGCTGTACTTCACCGGCGCAGCGATAGCCCAAACATGGTTACAGATTGTCTAACGACACCAGCCCGTCCACCCGCTTCGCGATGAGATGAAGCTCTGATGCGGGGAAATGCAGGAAAAGCCAGAGTTTCTGCGTAGAAACCCCATAATGGGTGCTGACGACGCCTGCTTCCAGCGCTTCATCCCGCCTCGCGGAGGCTGGTCCTAGCCCGGCGCAGCCGCCAGCATGCGGGGCATGGGGTAGAGCTTGGCCATGAACTCGTAATCGAGCGGATCAATGTCGATTCCGCCCGCGATCGCCACCCCGTTCTTGGTGATCGATGCGGGGATCTGATAGGACATGATCGATTGGCGCTTGGGGCTGGTGTTGGCCCGGACCGAGTTCGTCGGCAGCGGGGTCAGCACCTGCGCCCGAACCTGCGCTTCGGTCCAGCCCTGCGTCGCGCCGAAGAACTCAATCGCTTTCTGCTCGTCGATCAAGGCGATGGTCTCGGCCCGCAAGTGTTCATGCGGACAGCCCAGCGCGTGACCGGTTTGATGCCGCACCACGCGGCACAATTCGCTGTCCGGCGTTTCCATGGTGAAGCCCTGCAGGTTCATCGTCGGCTTGGTCTTGTCGATCAGCAGGGCGTCGGTGCCGATATAGGACCAGTAGCCCGACTGATCGCGTGAGATCCGCACGACCGGATCACTGGTGCTTTCGGCAAACTGGACATTCGCGCTCTGGCTCCAGGAATTCATGTGCGAAAGGATGCGGGCGCGCAGCTCCTTGGGCGGATTGTCCATGAAGCCCACTCCCAGCCGAACACCGCTGGCGCGCCAGTACTTGGTGGTCATGACGGCAACGAAGTCGGTCATCGAAGCGCCGACCGGCAGGACCTGCGCCAGCTGATGGTGGCTTGGGCGGTTGAGCAGGTTTTCCTGCTCGGCGGCCCTTGCCGCATCGTGCAACCGGTCATTGCCGAGGCACTTGGGCGTGCAAGCAATGATCTCTCCGTGTTCCCTGAGCCTAGCCATGGTCGGTCTCCTTGGTCAGCGCGGCTGTGGTGCGCGGAGTGGGGAAAGTTCGCCAAAGAAAGCACCGGCTTCACAGGCCCGGATCGAAGGCGGCAATGCCATTGGCATTCGGCTGAACGTTCGCATCTGACTTGAAACCCACTCTGTATTTGTCCCAAATCCGGGCCGGACCTTCGGCCAGACTGTTGCCAGTTAGAGCGGCAGAGAGACGAACTACGAAATATCCATTTTGGACCTTTTAGGAGCAAACGTGGGCCAATGCTGCTTTCCGGGTTCGCGCCAGAACCGGCCACTGCCGTGGGCCGCGCCGCCGGATCGGCTGGCCACGGATTGCTTCGCTTCGGATACAGCGAACCTCGGCGATGAAGGATAACTGTTGCAAGACATGACCTTGGTCCAGCGAGAAGCCCGGCCGACCAGTAAAGCGGTAGAGCGGATCGCCCCGCCAAGTACCTAAACGAAAGGGCCGGGAGGATCGCTCCTCCCGGCCCCATCTGTGCCTTGGCGGGTTGGCCGGACTTAGAAGTCCATACCGCCCATGCCGCCCATTCCGCCACCCATCGGCGGCATGGCGGGCTTGTCTTCCGGCTTTTCGCTGATCGCCGCTTCGGTGGTGATCAGCAGGCCGGCGACCGAGGCGGCATCCTGCAGGGCAGTGCGGACGACCTTGGTCGGGTCGATCACGCCGGCCGCAACCAGGTTTTCATAGGTGTCGGTCGCAGCGTTGAAGCCCTGGGTTTCATCATTTTCGCGCAGCAGGTTGCCCGACACCACGGCGCCGTCATGGCCGGCGTTGGTGGCGATCTGCTTGACCGGGGCAGTGATCGCGCGGCGCACGATGTCGATGCCCTTGGTCTGGTCGTCGTTGGCGCCCTTCATGCCTTCCAGTGCCTTGGTGGCATAGAGCAGCGCGGTACCGCCGCCAGGGACGATGCCTTCTTCCACCGCAGCGCGGGTGGCGTGCAGGGCGTCGTCGACGCGGTCCTTGCGCTCCTTCACTTCGACTTCCGAAGCGCCGCCGACCTTGATCACGGCCACGCCGCCAGCCAGCTTGGCCAGACGTTCCTGCAGCTTTTCCTTGTCGTAATCGCTGCTGGTGGTTTCGATCTGGGCGCGGATCTGTTCGACGCGGGCCTTGATCTCGTCGGCCGGACCGGCGCCATCGACGATGGTGGTGTTGTCCTTGTCGATAGTGACCTTCTTGGCCTGGCCGAGCATGCCGAGCGTAACCGTTTCAAGCTTGATGCCCAGGTCTTCGCTGATCATCTCACCCTTGGTCAGGATCGCGATGTCCTGCAGCATGGCCTTGCGGCGATCGCCGAAGCCCGGTGCCTTGACGGCGGCGATCTTCAGGCCGCCGCGCAGCTTGTTGACCACCAGGGTGGCCAGCGCTTCGCCTTCGATGTCTTCAGCGATGATCAGCAGCGGACGGCCCGACTGGACCACGGCCTCAAGGATCGGCAGCATCGACTGGAGCGACGACAGCTTCTTCTCGTGGATCAGGATGTACGGGTTATCCAGCTCGACCGTCATCTTTTCCGGGTTGGTGATGAAGTAGGGCGAGAGGTAGCCGCGGTCGAACTGCATGCCTTCAACGACATCGAGTTCGAATTCGAGGCCCTTGGCCTCTTCCACGGTGATCACGCCTTCCTTGCCGACCTTTTCCATGGCTTCGGCAATCTTGTTGCCAACTTCGCTGTCGCCATTGGCCGAGATGATCCCGACCTGGGCGATTTCCGACGAGCCCGAAACCGGCTTGGAGCGCTTGACCAGGTCCGCGACCACGGCGGTCACGGCCAGATCGATCCCGCGCTTCAGGTCCATCGGGTTCATGCCGGCGGCAACGGCGGTCATGCCTTCGCGCACGATGGCCTGAGCCAGTACGGTGGCGGTGGTGGTGCCGTCACCTGCCTGGTCGTTGGTCTTGCTGGCGACTTCGCGCAGCATCTGGGCGCCCATGTTTTCGAACTTGTCCTTCAGTTCGATTTCCTTGGCGACCGAAACGCCGTCCTTGGTGATGCGCGGTGCGCCGAAGCTCTTGTCGATCACGACATTGCGGCCCTTGGGGCCCAGGGTGACCTTCACCGCGTTGGCGAGGATGTCGACGCCAGCGAGAATGCGCTCACGCGCGTCGCGGCCGAATTTTACGTCCTTGGCAGCCATTGTTCAGTTCCTTCGAAATTCTGGAATGTGTGGAGGTGTCAGGAAAATCGCTCAGCCGATGATGCCGAGGATGTCCGATTCCTTCATGATCAGCAGGTCTTCGCCGTCGAGCTTGACCTCGGTGCCCGACCACTTGCCGAACAGCACCCGATCGCCAGCCTTGACGTCCAGCGGGGTGACCTTGCCATCTTCGGCCTTGGAACCAGCGCCAACGGCGACGACTTCGCCCTCGGCCGGCTTTTCCTTGGCGCTGTCAGGGATGATGATGCCGCCGGCGGTCTTTTCTTCAGCCTCTACGCGGCGCACGAGCACGCGATCGTGCAGCGGACGGAATGCCATGGGTTTGCTCCCTTATGCGTTGATACGATGTCGATTGGCACTCCCCTCAGGAGAGTGCCAGCGCGGCGCATATGGGTGGGGGCGGAAGAGTCGTCAACCCCGGTTGCATCGGAAAAAATTGCGGGAACTGAATCCGGTCAGACGGGCAGCAGTCCCAGCGCCTCGCGCCGCGCCCAGCGCCAGCCGAGCAGGATCGAGACGACCACCAGGCCAACGGCAAGCCCCAGCCACACGCCGGTCCCGGCCAGCGGCGTGAAGAAGCCCAGCACGACCGAGGTGGCAAAACCGACCAGCCAGTAGCCGAACAGCGCCAGCTGCATCGGCATGCGCGTATCCTGCAGCCCGCGCAGCGCGCCCGCCAGCACCGCCTGAAGCCCGTCGAACAACTGGAAGGCTGCGGCAATGGCGAGGAAGCCGACGGCGTGCCCGACCATCGCGGCATTGGCCGGGTCAGCTGGATCGACATAGATCTGCAGGACCGAAAGCGGCGCCAGGATCATGATTGCAGCGGGCACGATCATGTAGCTGACCGCCAGGATCAGCGCGGCCTTGCCGGCGCCGCCAATCGCGACGCGGTCGCCTGCGCCGAAGTGGTAGCCGACCCGGATCGTCGCGGCCTGGCCGATGCCGAAGGGGATCTGGAAGGCGAGTGCGGCGACTTGGAGCGCCACGGTGTGTCCAGCCAGTTCGGCCTGGCCGATCCGTCCCATCAGGAAGGCGGCGCTGGAGAACAGTCCGCCCTCCGCCAGGATGATCAGCGCAATCGGCGTGCCGATCCGCGCCACGTCCCCGAAACGCTGCCATTCGGCGCGCCACCAGCGACCCAGCAAGTGATAGCGGCGCAGCCGGCGGTCGCTGCGGATCGCCAGGACATAGGCGCCAAGCATGGCGAAGGCGGTAATCACGCTCGAGATCGCTGAGCCATCAAGGCCCATGGCCGGCGCGCCGAAGTGGCCAAACACGAACACGTAGTTGCCAAAGGCATTGACCACGATCGCCAGCCCGGTGATCGCCGTTGCAAAGAACGGTCGGCCCAGTGCCGAGACGAAGTTGCGCAAGACCGTGGCCATCACGTTAGGGATCATCGCCCAGAGCAGGATCGCCAGGAACTCTCCGGCCAGGCGCGAAACCTCTGGATCCTGGCCCGATAGTAACAGCAGCTCCTCTCCCCACAGACAGACCGCCATGCCGGCTAGTCCGCAGAGCACTGCCAGCCAAAGCGCCATCCGCACCGTGCGGCGCACCTCGCGCACGGCGTGGCGGCGGCGGCCCAACTCGGCCGCGATCAGTGGCGCACAGGCGCCGGTCAAGCCGGAGAAGCACCACATCATAAGCCCGAACAGCGTGGTCGCGAGCGAGGCTGCGGCGAGCGCTTCCTCGCCCAGCCGAGCCACAAAGATTACGTCAATCGCATAGACCAGCATCTGCAGCAGATTGGCCGCCGCCAGCGGTGCCGCCAGCCGCAGCGTCGCGCCCAGTTCGGCGCGCCAGGGGGTCAAGATGCGGTCCTGTTCCATCGAGCCGGCCCGGATAGTCGCCGGGGCAGCACTGGCCAAGCGCTTTGTCCACCAGCGCGCCGTTTGCCGCCCGGTCGTGGCGCGCTGGTCACATGCAGTCCGCGCAATGGATAGTGCGGAAAGGCCACTATCCGGTGCCGGGACAAATGCTTATGGTGCGTGGAAAGTCCCTCGCCGGGCATGAATGCAAGGAGAAAAAGGCAATGCACAAAGGGTTCAAGCTGGCGGCCATCGCCGCTCTGGCAATGGCGCTGGCCGGTTGCGGCGGGGCAAAGCAGGACGAGGCTGCGACTGCCCCTTCAGCCAACAGCGAGCCAACGGCCGGCAGCGCTTCGCCAGCTGCAGCGGCCACAAGAACAGCCATTGCCGCCGCCGCCAAGCCCGCCGCCTTTGCCCAGTGCGCCTCGTGCCACTCGGCCGAGCCCGGCAAGCACGGCATCGGGCCGAGCCTCCATGGCGTTTACGGCACCAAGGCAGGCGAGATTCCGGGCTATGCCTTTTCCGATAAACTTAAGGCTTCGGGCCTGACCTGGGACGATGCGACGCTCGACCATTGGCTGGCGGGCCCGATCAAGATGGTCCCCGGCACCAAGATGTCCTACGCCGGGATGAGCGATCCGGCCAAGCGCGCCGAGATCATCGCCTATCTGAAGACGCTGAAGTGACGCAAGTGGCGGGCAAGGTCGCGGTCCCGATGCGGATCGTGGTGACCGGACCCGTCCCAGGCGTTCTACACAGCCTGCAAGAAGACGATGCCCCGCTGGATGCCAAGCGATCGGCATCCGGAGAGCCGCTGACTTTCGATTTCATTGTGTCCATCGCCCCCGGTCCGAAGTTCTCGGGCAAGCATGTCCGCCGCGAAGGACCGGTTCGCCGGTTTGTCTATGTACGGGTTGGCGCCAGCGCAGGTGACTGCTTCTCGCCATGGAACCGCCGGATGAAGATCGACATCCACGATATCCCGCCCGACCTGATCGCGCAGGCGATGGCCGGGGCGCGCCTCGTCGCGACAGTCAGCGGCACAGGGAAAGATGGCAGCCCGGCCTGTGCAACGATTCGCCCGGTGCACTGGCGCACCGAGCCCGCTGCCTGAAATGAAGAAGGGCGGCCCCCGCGAAGGAGCCGCCCCTGTTCTTGTCCGGTCGAGACCGGGTCGAAATTACTTGATTTCGACGGTGCCGCCAGCAGCGGTGATCTTGGCCTTGATGTCTTCGGCTTCGGCCTTGTTGACACCTTCCTTGATCGCCTTCGGAGCGGCTTCCACCAGCGCCTTGGCTTCGGTCAGGCCGAGCGCGGTGATCGCGCGGACTTCCTTGATGACGGCGATCTTGTTGCCGCCGTCGCCGGTCAGGATGACGTCGAATTCGGTCTTTTCTTCGACCGCTTCGGCAGCAGCGCCACCGCCAGCAGGGGCAGCAACGGCAACAGCGGCAGCGGCGCTCACGCCCCAGGCTTCTTCGAGAGCCTTGGCGAGGTCAGCGGCTTCCAGAACGGTAAGCTTCGAAAGTTCTTCAACAAGCTTGGCGATATCGGCCATGGTGTTTCACTCCTAGATTGATGGTCCCGGCCATTGACCGGGAAAAATCGTTGAACGTTTTGATCAAGCTGCCTTGGCGTAGGCACCGAAGACGCGGGCCAGCTTGGCCGCCGGAGCGGTCGAAAGCTGAGCGATCTTCGTGGCCGGAGCCTGGACCAGACCGATGAGGGTCGCGCGCAGTTCGTCGAGCGAGGGCATCGAGGCGAGCGCCTTGACACCTTCGGGGGTCAGAACCTGCGTCCCCATCGAACCGCCGACGATTTCGATCTTGTCGTTCGTCTTGGCGAATTCCACGACTGCCTTGGCGGCAGCCACCGGATCGACCGAAGCGGCGATCGCGGTCGGGCCGGTGAGCAGGTCACCGATCCCGGCGTAGTCCGTGTCTTGGATGGCAAGCTTGGCAAGACGGTTCTTCGCAACCTTGTACGATGCGCCCGCTTCACGGATCTTCGTGCGCAGCTGGGTGGACTGGGCCACCGACAGCCCGAGGTTGCGGGTGACAACCACCACGCCAACTTCGTTGAAGACCGCGTTAAGCGATGCGACCGATTCGGCTTTCTGCGAACGATCCATGCCTTACTCCTTCACAAATGACCGACCGGAATGCCCGGACGGCCGGCTACGTTTGCCCGCACCGCGAAAGCGATGCGGAAAAGTCCGTGCGATGGGGAAGGAGGGCGCGTGAAACGCCGGGCCGGGCCCACCCGAAGGAGGGCCGGAATTTGCTCTGTCCCCGTCTAGGCTGCAGATTAAGGAGGGAACCTCCAGCAGCTGTCTCGGACGGATGACACGCGGCCCGAAGGCTGCGGTCGGGGCGGGCCATTAGCGGGAATGGCGCGCGAGTCAAGCAATTCAGCCAGATTATGTCTTGCCGCAAGTCCGTGTTAGGCTCCCAGTGGGTCGCATTGGCAGTGGGGAGACTGTCCGTGCCTTATCGTCATGCGCCTTTTTATGTCGGGGTTGTGTTGCTGACCGTACTGGTCGGGTTCTGGGCGAGTTACTGGTCTCCGGCTGGGGCTATTCCGGTAGCCTTCCATGTCCACGCGATCACTTCGATTACCTGGTTGCTGCTGCTGATTGTCCAGCAGGTGGCAATCCAGCGGCGGCACAATGCGATGCACAAGCAACTCGGCCTCGCCAGCTTTGTGTTGTTCCCGCTGTTGATGGCGGGCTTCATGATGATCGTCGACGTTTCGGCCCAGCGCTACGCCGCCCCGCAAAGTCCGTTCGATTTGCACAACACGCCGTCGTTCGGGATCGGCACCTTCATGGCCATGGCCGGCTATATGACGATGTTCTACCTGGCGCTGAAACACCGCCGCAACGTCAAGCTTCATGCCGGCTATATGCTGGCGACGCCGGTGATCCTGTTTGAATCGCCGTTCTCGCGGGTGCTGGGTGAGCATCTGCCGTGGCTCAATGTGATTGGTAGCGAAGGGCCGCAGGAAGTGTTGGACACGATCCTGGTCAGCGATCTCATCGCTACTGCCTTTGCCCTTTCGCTCTACTTCATGCACCGCAAGCACGGCCGGCCCTGGCTGCTGGCAGCCTGCTTTACCGGCGGGCAGGGCCTGGTCATGTGGTTCGCGCCATCGGTGCCGCAGCTCGGTACCCTATTCGGGGCCTATGCCGCGGTCCCGCTGCCGGTAACCGTCAGCCTGGGGCTGGCGTTCGGCGCCCTGGCGGGATGGCAAGGCTGGAAGGCTGGCAGTCCGGCATCGCGCGGCAAGGTGCCGGCCGCCGCCTGAAGGTTCGGCTGCTAAACCATTCTTAACCATAAGCTGCGAAGTCCCTACGCGAACTGTCAGCCTTCGGGCCATAAGGGGATTCGCGCTTTGGCCGCTGCACCTGAAACACCGACCCTTCCCGCTGCCAAAGGGCCGCCGGCTTGGCTGACGCCGCGCCGGCTGGACCGGATCGAGCAGGTGACCATTGTCCTGCTCTGGTCGTTGCTGGTCTGGCGCGTCCTTCAGTCATCGAACGCAATGGCCCCGTTGGTGTTGATCGCCGAGACGAGTATTGCCCTGTTCGTGCTGTTCCGTCGTCCGACCGAGCGGATCTCCATGCGACTGGGCGACTGGCTGCTGGCGGCGACCGCGACCTATGCGCCGCTGCTGATCATCCCGTCTGAAGAGATCTGGCCTGCGATCGAGCCGCTGGCGGTCGCGCTCGTCACGTTTGGCAATGTGGTCCAGATCAGCGGCAAACTGTTTCTGCGCCGCAGCTTCGGCATTGCTCCCGCCAACCGCGGGATCAAGCGCGACGGGATGTACCGGTTTGTGCGGCACCCGATCTATGCCGGCTACCTGTTCACCCACATCGGCATCCTGATGGTCATGCCGAGCCTGGTGAACCTGGTGATCTATGCGATTGGATGGTGGGCCCAGATCCTGCGCATCGACGCCGAAGAGCGGCTGCTGAGCCAGGATCCCGACTACCGCGAATACCTGACCCAGACCCGCTGGCGGTTGGTCCCGGGCCTCTATTGACCTTCGCGCTCCAACCGGAGACAACAAGTAAGGGCGGCGCTTCCGGGGGGAGGCGCCGCCCTTTCCGTTTGCCGGACGAGCATGGCTGGGGGGACTGAGGCTTAGTCCGGCTGGTATCCGATCAGGTCACCCGGCTGGCATTGGAGGACCTCACAGATCGCTTCCAGGGTCGAGAAGCGGATTGCCTTGGCCTTGCCGGTTTTCAGGATCGAGAGGTTGGCAAGAGTAATGTCGACCCGTTCGGCCAGTTCGGTCAGGGTCATGCGGCGCTGGTACAGCAGGTCATCAAGCTTGATCACGATCCGGTCTCCTGCACGGTCTTCGGGGGAAGGGGCCATCACACGGTTCCTTCCAGCTCTTCGCGCATCCGGGCGCCTTCGCGGAACACGCGGGCCAGGATGAACAGGACCAGGGTCAGCAAAATCGACCCGCCATCAAGCCCGCCGTCGATCTGCATATGCCGGTCGACCTTGTCCAAATAGGGGGACAACCAGGTGGCAATCCCGGCCAGCGGCAGGACCACCAACTGGGCGATCACGGCGATCCAGCCCATCCGGCTGAGCCGATCGGCATTGTCCGGGCGGAACGGATCGCCATCGCCAACCGAATTGATGATCCCCAGCAGTTCTTTCAGGAAGTGCCAGCCAAGGAACAACAGGGTCGCGCCCACCAGCATGGCGGCTACTACCACCCAGGCGGACAGGGGCGGAGCGCCGGCCTTGGCAATCTCTGCAGCCAGCTCGGCCCGGCCGACAGTCAGCAGCGCGCCGATGCCGATGCCCAGCATCACGATCCCGAAGATCATCACGATCTGGGCGAGAACGACGACGACCTTGGCAGCATTCAGCAAGGGATCGCGTGGGTTGGAAGTCATGGGACTTGCTCCTCTGGGAACTGCGGTCAGACGACGCCGGGCATGGCGAGCGTTGCCTGCCAGGTGGTCAGGACAACAAACAGGGCCAGTGCGGCGGTCGAGATGCGGGTGGCGAGATCGAGCGACATGGGGGTGTTCCTTCGAATGGTCGGGCCGGCCTCAGGCCAGCGCGGGAAGAGTGACTGTGGCAGCCTCAGCGGCGGCCGGAACGGTCAGGGTGGGGATCCAGAGCGAGGCCATCATGGCGAGGGCCAGCATCAAGGCAGCGGGGGTCTTGGCGGGGGTCATCATCGTTCTCCGATATATCCAATATCGATAATCAATAAGGCGATTCGGGCTTATTGTCAATCGATAATATCGAAAAACAATATGACGCTTATCGTTCCCCGGAAATGGCGGAATTCTGCGGCGCTTCGCCGCGCGGCGGTTTGACTTGGCGGACTTCCGCGCCTATAGGCCACCTCCGCTCGGCGCTTCGAGCAAGGACGGTCCATGCGCGGGGACTGGCCACAGGAAGGAAGCACCGGGTTTTCACGTCGACGCAAAGGCTGCGGGCCGCTCCAGTTCTGGGGTGTTTGCCATGCGGCCTTTTGCCGTTGCACGAGATGCCAGTTCCGTCGCGTGGCACAGTTTTCCGCCGGATTTTCCGGCACTTTGAAGAGGCAAGACCCCTCCCATGGCGAAAAAGGCCCTGACCCAGACCGGCCCAGCCGGTGCTTCGGCCAAGAAGCGGATCCGCAAGATCTTCGGCGACATCCACGAAGTGGTGCAGATGCCGAACCTGATCGAGGTTCAGCGCGAATCGTATGAGCAGTTCCTGCGCTCCGATCCGGCCACCGGTTACATTTCCGGCCTGGAAAAGACCCTGCGTTCGGTCTTCCCGATCCGCGACTTCGCCGGGACCAGCGAGCTCGACTTCGTGCACTACGAACTCGAAGACCCGAAGTACGACACCACCGAGTGCCGCCAGCGCGGGATCACCTATGCCGCCCCTATGAAGGTCACGCTGCGCCTGATCGTGTTCGAGGTCGATGCCGAAACCGAAACCCGTTCGGTCCTCGATATCAAGGAGCAGGATGTCTACATGGGCGACATGCCGCTCATGACCGAGAACGGCACCTTCATCATCAACGGCACCGAACGCGTCATCGTTTCGCAAATGCACCGCTCGCCGGGCGTGCTGTTCGACCATGACCGCGGCAAGACCCACTCCTCGGGCAAGTTCCTCTTCGCTGCCCGCGTGATCCCTTACCGTGGTTCGTGGCTCGATTTCGAATTCGATGCCAAGGACATCGTCAACGTCCGCATCGACCGCAAGCGCAAGCTGCCGGTCACCGCGCTGCTCCATGCGCTGGGCCTGAACGACGAGGACATCCTCAACCACTTCTACCACACCGTCACCTGGAAGCGCGGCGAAGGCGGCTGGCGCCTGCCTTACGTTGCCGAACAGTGGCGCGGTTCGAAGCCGGCCTTCGACATCGTCGATGCCAAGTCGGGCGAAGTGATCTTCCCCGCCGGCACCAAGATCAGCCCGCGCTCTGCCAACAAGGCGGAAAAGGACGGCCTGGCCGAACTGCTGATCCCGACCGAGGAAGTCTTCGGTCGCTATTCGGCCCGCGATCTGATCGACGAGAGCACTGGTCGCATCTGGATTGAGGCCGGTGACGAAGTCAGCCCGGAAAACCTCGACGCGCTCGACAAGGCCGGGATCGACCAGCTCGAACTGCTGGATGTCGATCACATCAACACGGGTCCGTGGATCCGCAACACGCTGAAGGCTGACAAGGCCCCGGATCGCGACCACGCCCTGGCCGATATCTACCGCGTGATGCGCCCCGGCGAACCGCCGACGCGCGAAACCGCCGAAGCCCTGTTCGACGGCCTGTTCTTCGATGCTGACCGCTATGACCTCTCGGCCGTCGGCCGCGTGAAGCTCAACATGCGCCTTGGCCTCGATGCCGAGGACACCGTTACCACCCTGCGCACCGACGACATCCTCGCCGTGGTTAAGGAACTGGTGAACCTCAAGGACGGCAAGGGCGAAGTCGATGACATCGACAACCTCGGCAACCGCCGCGTCCACTCGGTCGGCGAGCTGCTGGAAAACCAGTACCGCGTCGGCCTCCTGCGCATGGAGCGTGCGGTCAAGGAGCGCATGAGCTCGGTCGACGTCTCGACCGTCATGCCGAACGACCTGATCAATGCGAAGCCCGCCGTGGCTGCCGTGCGCGAGTTCTTCGGTTCCTCGCAGCTCTCGCAGTTCATGGACCAGACCAACCCGCTCTCGGAAGTCACCCACAAGCGCCGCGTCTCGGCGCTTGGCCCGGGTGGTCTGACCCGCGAGCGCGCCGGCTTCGAAGTCCGCGACGTTCACCCGACGCACTATGGCCGCATCTGCCCGATCGAAACGCCGGAAGGCCCGAACATCGGTCTGATCAACTCGCTGTCGACCTTCGCCCGCGTCAACAAGTACGGTTTCATCGAAACCCCGTACCGCAAGGTGATCGACGGCAAGGTGACCGGGGACGTGGTCTACCTTTCGGCGATGGAAGAGCAGAAACACACGGTGGCGCAGGCTTCGGCCGAAACCAACGCTGACGGCTCCTTCGTCGAAGAACTGGTCTCGGCCCGTCAGAACGGCGAATTCGTGATGGCCCCGCGCGACACGATCACGCTGATGGACGTCAGCCCCAAGCAGCTCGTCTCGGTTGCGGCCTCGCTCATTCCGTTCCTGGAAAACGACGACGCCAACCGTGCGCTGATGGGCTCCAACATGCAGCGTCAGGCCGTGCCGCTGGTGCGCGCCGAAGCCCCGTTCGTTGGCACCGGCATGGAAGAAACCGTGGCGCGCGATTCGGGCGCTGCGATTGCGGCCCTGCGCGGCGGGATCGTCGACCAGGTCGACGCGACCCGTATCGTGATCCGCGCTTCGGGCGATATCGAACCCGGCCAGTCGGGCGTCGATATCTACCGCCTGCAAAAGTTCGAGCGTTCGAACCAGTCGACCTGCATCAACCAGCGCCCGCTGGTGAAGGTGGGCGATGTGGTCAAGGCCGGCGACATCCTGGCCGATGGTCCCTCGACCGAGCTCGGCGAACTGGCACTGGGCCGCAACAGCCTCGTCGCCTTCATGCCGTGGAACGGCTACAACTACGAAGACTCGATCCTGATCTCCGAACGGATCGTGAAGGACGACGTCTTCACCTCGATCCACATTGACGAGTTCGAGGTCATGGCCCGCGACACCAAGCTCGGGCCGGAAGACATCACCCGCGACATCCCGAACGTCGGCGAGGAAGCCCTGCGCAACCTCGACGAAGCGGGCATCGTCTACATCGGTGCCGAAGTGCACCCGGGCGACATCCTGGTCGGCAAGATCACCCCGAAGGGTGAATCGCCGATGACTCCGGAAGAAAAGCTGCTGCGCGCGATCTTCGGCGAAAAGGCCAGCGACGTCCGCGACACCTCGCTCCGCCTGCCGCCGGGCGTTTCGGGCACGATTGTCGACGTTCGCGTCTTCAACCGTCACGGGATCGAGATCGACGACCGGACCCGCGCGATCCAGAACGAGGAAATCGAACGCCTCGCCAAGGACCGTGAGGACGAGCGCGCGATCCTCAACCGCGCCACCTTCAACCGCCTGCGCGACATGCTGGTGGGCCAGGTCGCCGCGGCCGCGCCGAAGGGCTTCAAGAAGGGCGACACGATCACCGAGGACAACCTGTCCGAAGTGGAACGCCATGAATGGTGGAAGTTCGCCGTGGCCGACGACAAGGTCCAGGGTCAGCTCGAAGCCGTGAAGGCCCAGTACGACGCAACCGTCAAGGCGATCCAGGAGAAGTTCGAGGACCGCAAGGAAAAGCTCGAGCGTGGCGACGAGCTCGCTCCGGGTGTGCTCAAGATGGTCAAGGTCTTCGTCGCGGTGAAGCGCAAGCTGCAGCCGGGTGACAAGATGGCCGGCCGCCACGGGAACAAGGGTGTCATCTCGCGGATTCTGCCGCAGGAAGACATGCCGTTCCTCGAAGACGGCACTCCGGTTGACATCGTGCTCAACCCGCTGGGCGTGCCGAGCCGCATGAACGTCGGGCAGATCTTCGAAACCCACCTGGGCTGGGCCGCACGCGGCCTGGGCCAGCAGATCACGGCCCAGCTCGAACAGTGGCGCCAGGACAACCCGAACCCCGAAGCCGCCGCTCCGCCGACTGCCCTGATCGACAAGCTCAAGGACATCTACGGCGAGCAGTACCACGACCAGCTCGACAGCCGCTCCAACAGCGAAATCGTCGAGATGGCCGAACTGCTGAAGAACGGCGTGCCGATGGGAACCCCGGTGTTCGACGGGGCCCGCGAAGCCGACGTTTCGGCCATGCTGGAAATGGCCGGGCTCGACACCTCGGGCCAGGTCACGCTGTTCGACGGGCGCACGGGTGAAGCCTTCGATCGCAAAGTCACTGTCGGCTACATCTACATGCTGAAGCTGCACCACCTTGTCGACGACAAGATCCACGCGCGTTCGATCGGGCCCTACAGCCTCGTCACCCAGCAGCCGCTGGGCGGCAAGGCCCAGTTCGGCGGCCAGCGCTTCGGGGAAATGGAGGTCTGGGCTCTCCAGGCCTACGGTGCCGCGTACACGCTGCAGGAAATGCTGACGGTGAAGTCGGACGACGTGGTCGGCCGCACCAAGGTCTACGAAGCGATCGTCAAGGGCGACGACACCTTCGAGGCCGGCATTCCGGAAAGCTTCAACGTGCTCGTCAAGGAAATGCGCAGCCTTGGCCTCAATGTCGAGCTGTCCAGCCTGACCGACGAGGACGGCGACGATTACGCGGAGGCCGCGGAGTAAGGGGACCGGGCGGCACCACTCTCAAGCGAGAGTTTAGCCGCCCACCCAGCCACCCCGCCCCAGAGATTCACCCCTTCAAGGGACTGAAAAAATGAACGACCTGACCAAGTTCACCAACCAGATGGCGAAGCCGGAAACCTTCGACCAGATCCAGATCGGCCTCGCTTCGCCGGAGCGCATCCGCAGCTGGTCCTTCGGCGAGATCAAGAAGCCGGAAACGATCAACTATCGGACCTTCAAGCCAGAGCGTGACGGCCTGTTCTGCGCCCGCATCTTCGGTCCGGTGAAGGACTATGAGTGCCTGTGCGGCAAGTACAAGCGCATGAAGTACAAGGGCGTCGTCTGCGAAAAGTGCGGCGTCGAAGTCACCGTCACCAAGGTGCGCCGCGAGCGCATGGGCCACATCGAACTGGCGGCGCCGGTTGCGCACATCTGGTTCCTCAAGTCGCTGCCCTCGCGCATTGGCCTGCTGCTCGACATGCAGCTCAAGCAGCTTGAGCGCATCCTCTACTTCGAGAGCTATGTGGTGATCGAGCCGGGCCTGACCCCGCTTGAGAAGTACCAGCTGCTGACCGAAGACGAACTCTACGACTACCAGGACGAGTATGGCGAAGACGCCTTCTCGGCCGGGATCGGCGCCGAAGCCGTCAAGCAGATGCTGATGAGCCTCGACCTGGTGCAGGAAAAGGAAGACCTGCTCAAGGAACTGGCCGAAACCAAGTCGGAACTGAAGCCGAAGAAGATCATCAAGCGCCTGAAGGTGGTCGAATCGTTCATCGATTCGGGCAACCGTCCGGAATGGATGATCCTCGATGTCGTGCCGGTCATTCCGCCGGAGCTGCGCCCGCTGGTGCCGCTGGACGGTGGCCGCTTTGCGACCTCGGACCTCAACGACCTCTATCGCCGCGTCATCAACCGCAACAATCGCCTGAAGCGCCTGATCGAGCTGCGCGCGCCGGACATCATCGTCCGCAACGAAAAGCGCATGCTGCAGGAAGCCGTTGACGCGCTGTTCGACAACGGCCGCCGCGGCCGCGTGATCACGGGTGCCAACAAGCGTCCACTGAAGTCGCTGTCCGACATGCTCAAGGGCAAGCAGGGCCGCTTCCGCCAGAACCTGCTCGGCAAGCGCGTCGACTATTCGGGCCGTTCCGTGATCGTGACCGGTCCGGAACTCAAGCTGCACCAGTGCGGCCTGCCCAAGAAGATGGCGCTCGAACTGTTCAAGCCGTTCATCTACGCCCGCCTCGATGCCAAGGGTCTGTCGATGACCCTGAAGCAGGCCAAGAAGTGGGTCGAAAAGGAACGCAAGGAAGTCTGGGACATCCTTGACGAGGTGATCCGCGAACACCCGGTGATGCTGAACCGCGCACCGACCCTGCACCGCCTTGGCATCCAGGCCTTCGAACCGGTCCTGATCGAGGGCAAGGCGATTCAGCTCCACCCGCTGGTCTGCTCGGCCTTCAACGCCGACTTCGACGGTGACCAGATGGCCGTCCACGTTCCGCTTTCGCTGGAAGCCCAGCTCGAAGCGCGCGTGCTGATGATGTCGACCAACAACATCCTCTCGCCCGCCAACGGCAAGCCGATCATCGTGCCTTCGCAGGACATGGTGCTGGGCCTGTACTATCTCTCGCTCGACCGCGACAACGAGCCGGGTCAGGGCATGATGTTTGCAGACATGGCCGAAGTGCACCAGGCGCTCGAAGTGGGTGCTGTGACGCTCCACTCGAAGATCGTCGCCCGCGTGCCGCAGACCGACGAGCAGGGCAACACCTTCCAGAAGCGGTTCGAGACCACCCCGGGCCGCATGCTGATTGGCGAATGCCTGCCCAAGAGCCACACCGTGCCCTTTGACGTCATCAACAAGGTGCTGACCAAGAAGGAAATCGGCGACGTTATCGACCAGGTCTATCGTCACACCGGCCAGAAGGACACCGTCCTCTTCGCCGACGCGATCATGGCCCTGGGCTTCCGTCACGCGTTCAAGGCGGGCATCAGCTTCGGCAAGGATGACATGATCATCCCCGACAGCAAGGATGCGCTGGTTGCCGAAACCAAGGAACTGGTTGCCGACTACGAGCAGCAGTACCAGGACGGCCTGATCACCCAGCAGGAAAAGTACAACAAGGTGATCGACGCCTGGAGCCGCTGCGGTGACCAGGTGGCCAACGCCATGATGGACGAGATCAAGGCCTCGCCGATCGACCCCGAAACGGGCCGTCAGAAGCCGATCAACTCGATCTACATGATGTCGCACTCGGGTGCGCGTGGCTCCCCGACCCAGATGAAGCAGCTGGCGGGTATGCGCGGGCTGATGGCCAAGCCTTCGGGCGAGATCATCGAGACCCCGATCATCTCGAACTTCAAGGAAGGTCTGACCGTTCTTGAATACTTCAACTCGACCCACGGCGCCCGCAAGGGCCTCGCGGACACCGCGCTGAAGACCGCCAACTCGGGTTACCTGACCCGCCGTCTGGTCGACGTGTCGCAGGACTGCGTCGTCGTAATCGAGGACTGCGGCACCGAACGCGCGCTGGAAATGCGGGCGATCGTGCAGGGCGGTTCGACCATCGCCTCGCTGGGCGAGCGTATCCTGGGCCGTACCCTGGCCGAAGACATTGCCGACAAGGACGGCGCTGTGATCATGGCCAAGGGCACGCTGCTGGATGAAGCCGCGACCGCTGTGGTCGAGGGTTCGGGCGTCCAGGCCGTCAAGATCCGCAGCCCGCTGATCTGCGAAGCCGAACAGGGCGTCTGCGCGACCTGCTATGGCCGCGATCTTGCCCGCGGGACCCCGGTCAACATCGGTGAAGCGGTCGGCGTCATCGCTGCCCAGTCGATCGGTGAACCGGGCACCCAGCTGACCATGCGGACCTTCCACATCGGTGGCGCGGCGCAGGTCAACGAGCAGTCGCACCTTGAGGCGATCTGCGACGGGACCGTGGTCTATCGCGACATCCCGACGATCACCGACAAGCGTGGCCGCCGCCTCAGCCTGGCCCGTAATGGCGAGATCGTGGTGATGGACACCGAGGGTCGTGAGCGCGCCATGCACAAGGTGCCCTATGGTACCCACCTGCTGCATGAGAACGGCGCGATCATCAGCGAAGGCGATCGCCTGGCTGAATGGGATCCGTTCACCACCCCGGTGATCACCGAAAAGCCCGGTATCGTGAAGTACCAGGACCTGATCGACGGTCGGACCATGACCGAGCAGACCGACGAAGCGACTGGCATGTCAAGCCGTGTCGTGACCGAGAACCGCTCGACCAGCCGTTCGAAGAAGGAAGACCTGCGTCCGCGCCTGACCCTGCTTGACGACGCCTCGGGCGAGGCCGCGCGCTACATGATGGCGCCTGGCACGACCCTGTCGGTCGAGGATGGCCAGGCGGTTGAGGCCGGTGACGTGCTGGCCCGCGCCAGCCGCGAAGCCGCCAAGACCCGCGACATCACCGGCGGTCTGCCGCGCGTTGCGGAACTGTTCGAAGCTCGCATCCCGAAGGACAACGCGGTTATCGCCAAGGTCTCGGGCCGGATCGAGTTCGTCCGCGATTACAAGGCCAAGCGCAAGATCGCGATCATCCCGGAAGAGGGTGAACCGGTTGAGTACCTGATCCCCAAGTCGAAGACGATCGACGTGCAGGAAGGTGACTGGGTCAAGAAGGGCGACAACCTGATCTCAGGCTCGCCGAACCCGCACGAGATCCTGGAAGTGCTCGGGGTTGAGGCGCTGGCCGAATACCTCGTCGCTGAAATCCAGGAAGTCTACCGACTGCAGGGCGTGAAGATCAACGACAAGCACATCGAGGTGATCGTTCGCCAGATGCTGCAGAAGGTTGAGATCACCGACGGCGGCGACACCACCCTGCTGGCCGGCGAACAGGTCGACCGCGAGGAAATGGATGAAACCAACTCCAAGCTGGCTCCGGGTCTCAAGCCCGCAGAAGGCAAGCCGGTGCTGCTGGGGATCACCAAGGCATCGCTCCAGACCCGCTCGTTCATCTCGGCGGCCTCGTTCCAGGAGACCACTCGCGTGCTGACGCAGGCGGCGGTTGAAGGGAAGCGCGACAGCCTGATCGGTCTGAAGGAAAACGTGATCGTTGGCCGTCTCATCCCCGCCGGTACCGGTGCGGGCATGAACCGTCTGCGCGTTGCCGCTTCCAGCCGCGATGCCGCGCTGCGCGCGTCCTATCGCAAGCTGCAGGAAAGCCTGATCGCGCCCGATAGCGCCGCAGAAGAGCACGCGGCTGAACTGGCCCAGGGCCCGGAAGCCGCGATCGGCGACGATCCGCTGGCGATGGTCGAGGGTGAAACCCACGGCACCGACGCCGATGCCGGCGATTACCTGAACCCCGAAGCGGCGGACGGCGAGGAGTAATCCTCGCGCCCTCCTGACGGGTAAACGAAGACCCCGCCGGATCGCTCCGGCGGGGTTTTTCGTTTGCGTGCATCGGTATTTCTGACATCTTCTCCTGATCGGTCGCTTGTCGCGCCAACGAGCGCAGCTGCATTCCAATGGGGGAGAATCGATGTTCCACCGTTTCCTCGCCAGCGCCGCGCTGGCCGCCATCCTTTGTGCAACGCCGCTAGCGGCTCAGCCGTTGCCTGCCGACAGCCCGATCAAAGTGGGCGAAGTGGCGGGCTTCACCGCTGTGCGCGACTGGTCGGTCAATCAATCAGGCAACCTGACCAAGGTCGTCGCACCGGAAGGCGATTTCACGGTGACGGTGGTTGACCTTGGTCCAGCGGCAGATGCCGCCGCCGCAGTTTCCGCTGCCACGGCGCTCGTCCCCAGCCTCGCTGGTCTCACGATCGAGGAAACGGTCCGTCCCGCCGCCACCGATGGCTGGGACGAACGCACCACCAGCTATTTCGAAGTGCCCCCGGCGCAGAACCGTTTTGCACTGGCCGCAGCCTACCGCCGCGGCGATCGCTGGGTCGTGCTGATCGCCGATGGATCTCAGGCCACGCTCGGCAAGCGCGGCGCTGCGCTCGGCACTATGTCGGCGTCGCTCCGTCCGGCTGGCTTCGTCAAGGAGGACTTCTCCGGCAAAAAGGCCAATCCCCTGACGCCGGAACGGATCGAGGCGCTCAAGTCTTTTGTGCGTAGCGGGATGGACCAGCTCAAGGTGCCCGGCGTGGGCATGGCTCTGATCGAAGGCGGCAAAGTGGTCTGGGAGGGCGGCCTCGGGCTGCGCGATCCGCGCGGCAAGGCGCCGGTTGATGCCCATACGCGCTTCATGATTGCGTCGAACACTAAGGGCATGGCTACGCTCTTGCTTTCGACCCTGGCCGATGAGGGCAAGCTCCAGTGGGACCAGCCGGTCACGGCGCTCTATCCCAGCTTCCGGCTAGGTAGTGACGCGGTGACCAGATCGGTGCTGGTCAAGCACCTGGTTTGCGCGTGCACGGGTCTGCCGCGCAAGGATGTCGAATGGATCATCGCTGGCCGCGCCACGACGCCGGCTGCCGACACCTTCAGACAGCTCGCGGCAACTCAGCCGACTTCGGGCTTCGGCGAAGTCTTCCAGTACAACAACCTGATGGCTTCGGCGGCCGGCTATCTTGGCGGGCACCTGGCCTATCCGAAGCTTGAGCTGGGCGCGGCCTTCGACCGGGCCATGCGCGAGCGGATCTTTGCGCCGCTTGGGATGAAGGACACGACCTTCGACTTTGCCATTGCCACCAAAGGCAATTATGCGGCCCCGACCCAGGTTGGCCTCGACGACCAGGTCGAGGTGTTCGACCAGACCTTCAACAGCCACGTGATCCCTTACCGCCCGGCTGGCGGGGCCTGGTCGAGCGCGCATGACGTAGCGCAGTATGTGATGCTGGAACTCAACAAGGGGATCACCCCGTCCGGCAAGCGCCTGGTCAGTGCTGAGAATCTATTGGCCAGGCGGGCGCACAATGTCCGTGATGGCGAGGATAGCTGGTACGGAATGGGACTTTCGACCCGTCGCCGCTATGGCCTGGACTTCGTCTATCACGGCGGCAGCATGGCCGGGTACAAGAGCAACTGGTACGCGCTGCCTGACAGCGGGGTGGGGCTGGTGCTGCTGACCAATTCGGAAGATGGCAATCCGCTGATCGAACCGGCGCTGCGCAAGCTGGTTGAACTGCTTTACGATGGCCGTGATGAAGCTGCGGCAAGGCTGGCTGCGGCCGGACGCAATGTTGCAAGCGGACGCCATACGCTGCGAGACAAGCTCACACTTGGGCGCGCGGCGTTTGACGCGCTCGGTCTTGCGCCGCGCTATCGTAATGCCGAGTTGGGTGACGTGTCATTCAGCACTGGTGCAAAGGGGGAGGCGATGGTGACCTTCGGGGAGCTCTCCGGTCCCGTGGCCGTGCAGCGCAATCCGGATGGGACCGCCAGCCTAGTTGGCACCGGCGGCCACGTGTTTGGCTTTGACGTGCTGGTTGGAAAGGACGACCAGGGCAAGCGGACCTTGACGCTGCGCGACCCCCAGCACGTCTATATCTACACCGAGGGTTAAGGACTCAGGACGTCCGCAGCTCGTGCCAGCGCGCCAGTGCGGCGGAGACCGATTGCATCATTTCCATTCGTGCGCGGATCGGCTGGTGGGTCTGGCCGATCAGAACGGCAACCCCATAGTACGAGCCGTCCGGTGCCTCGACCACGGCAACGTCGTTGTAGCCAGTGGCAAGTGAACCAAGCTCCTGACCGGTTCCGGTCTTGTGGAAGGCCTTCCAGCCCGGGGGCAGCCCGGCCTTTAGTCGCATCGGCCCGCTGCGCGACTTGCCCATCGTATCGAGCAGCAGCTTGGTCGATTGCTCGGACAAAAGCTCACCCTTGGCAAGGCGGGCGAGGGCCTGGGCCATGCCTGCAGGGGTCGCGCCGTCCATCGGATCGGCGACATACTTGGCAAGCGCCGCCTCGCGCACTTCCTTGGGCAGGCGGGCGCGGGCCTGTTCGAAGTTGCGACCAGCGGCAAGTTCGGGCGACCAGGTCAGGCCGGCTGCGGCGCTCTGGAGCAGCCGTTCACCAGGGCCGAAGCGGATGCCGGCAATCTCACGGCTCTTGAGGAAAGCGCGGACGTGATTAGGACCTCCGACGGTCCAGAGCAGGCGGTCGTTGGCAGTGTTGTCGGACAGCGAGAGGGCGTTTGCCATCAGCATCTGGACCGGTCGCGCGATCACCCCCTTGTCGAGCACTTCCCATTGCAGCGGCTGATTGAACAGGGTCAGGTCGCGCGGCGTGATGGTAATCTGCTGGTCGAGCCGCATGCGCCCGTTGTCGACAGCATCGAGCACCGACATCGCCACCCATAGCTTGGACACGGACTGCTGCGGAAAATGCTGGTCAAGCCTTGCCCCGACGGTCCAGTCGCAGCCCGCCTTGGTCACCGCAATGCCGACCTGGCCTTCGAAGCTGGCGGCAATGCGTGAGAGTTCCGCCTGCAAGGCCGCCGGCTGGGCCGAGCAATCGGCCTGGAATAGCGGCGGGGTGGGGCGCTTGCCCACTTCCTCAAGGTCCAGCACGAAAGCCGGAGCGCCGCCGGTGGCGGTGCCAAATGCGTAGGAGCCAAGGCCTGCCAAGGTCAGCACCGCTGCACCCGCCGCCAGCCAGCGACGCGGATGAACCTGCCCGCGCCGCGAGCCGAGGCGGTCGTTCATAGATACGGGGTTGTTACGCTCAATCAGCATAGGTTGCGGGCAGCATTATCCACACCGCACCCCTTTGGAGCAAGGCTCCGTACGGCTTTTTCGTCAGGCGTAGGCCATGGCCTCCAGCGCCCCGAAGCAGGCGAGGGCACCCTTGTCGCCAAAGGGTTGAAGCTGGCTGACAAAGACCCCGCCAAGCCCGGCCACTGGATCGATCCAGTAATAGGAATTGAAGATCCCGGCCCAGGCCAAGCTCCCCGGCGAGCGGCCATTGGGACCCTTTTCGGGGTTGATCAGGAAGCCCAGGCCCCAGCCGGTGTGCTGATCGGGGAAGGTATCATAGGGCGCCGCAAGCTGCGGCATGGCGCTGCCCATGTAGCCGGCGCGCAAGGGGGCAACCTGGTTGCGGCTCATCTCGGCAATTGTCGCCGTGCTGAGCACGCGCTTACCCTCCAGCTCGCCGCCGTTCAGCACCATCCGCACGAACTGGGCATAGTCGGGCGCGGTCGAAGTGATGCCGCCGCCGCCGCCATCGAACTCGCCGCCACCGAGGTAGATATCGACGGGCGACAGCGTCTCCCCGGCGCGGACATGGACCCGCGCGGCGTCAGCCGGGAGCGTCTCCCGGAAGGCCGTACTGGTCATGCCGAGCGGCTCAAACAGATTGGCGTTCAGGTAATCGTTGAGCCGTTCACCGGTCGCCGCCTCGATCGCCAGGCCGACCCAGTCGGTCGCGACCGAGTATTCCCAGCGCTCGCCAGGATCGAACATCAGCGGCATGGTCACCGAAGCACGGCTGCCGGGCATCGGCATTCCCACCGCGTTGAAGTACTGCAGCACTTCCGGGTGCACGAAGAAATAGCCAAGGCCGGCGGTGTGAGTCAGCAAGTGGCGCAGGGTAATCGCGCGCGTGGCTGGGCGGAGCTGGGGCTTTCCGTCCGCGTCAAACCCAGTCAGCACTTGTGGATTTGCCAGTTCTGGCAGCAGTGCGCCAACATCGGCATCAAGCTCGAGCCGGCCCTGCTCAACAAGCTGCATGGCACCGGTCGAAACCAGCGCTTTGGTCATCGAGGCGATCTGGCAGACCGTGTCGAGCTGCATCGGCACGCCGCTGGCGAGGTCAGCGTGGCCCAGCACTTCTGCATGGCGTACCCCGCCGCGGTCGACGATCAGGCCCACGGCTCCGGGCAAGTTGGCTTCGGCAAAGGCGGCGGCAAAGGGTGTGGTCTGGCTCATGGCGCGTGAAGCTAGCGATGGCGGGCGCGAAGGGGAAGCATCATTGCAGCAGGCGACTTGCGCGGGTAGGGACGCGGGGCAATGACCGTCACCACCCGCTTCGCCCCCTCGCCAACCGGAACGCTGCATGTCGGCAATGTCCGCACGGCGCTGCACAACTGGCTGTTGTCGAAGCAGGCTGGCGGGCGCTTCCTGCTGCGGATCGACGATACCGACAAGGAGCGCAGCCGCGAGGAATATGTCGAGGCGATCCGCGCCGACCTCGCCTGGCTTGGGCTGGTCCCCGATGGGGAAGAGCGCCAGTCGGCCCGGTTCGACCTCTACGAACACGAGTTCCAGAAACTGGTCGCGGCGGGCCGGGTCTATCGCTGTTACGAGACGGCGCAGGAGCTGGAGCTGAAGCGCAAGGTCCTGCTCGGCCGGGGCCTGCCGCCGATCTACGACCGCGCTGCGCTGGCGCTAAGCGAGGCCGATCATGTCGCCAAGGCAGCGGCTGGCGAACGCCCGCACTGGCGCTTCCTGCTGGATCACGATCAGCCGATTGAATGGACCGACGGCATTCGCGGTCCCCAGCATTTCGACCCGCGCCAGATGTCGGATCCGGTGGTGCGCCGCGCCGATGGGTCGTGGCTTTACATGCTCCCTTCGGCAATCGACGATGTCGACATGGGAATCAGCCATGTGCTGCGCGGCGAAGATCACGTTTCAAACACGGCGGCGCAGGTGCAGATGTTCACCGCGCTCGGGGCCGAAGCGCCAAAGTTCGCGCACGAGGCGTTACTGGTCGGGGCCGAAGGCAAGCTTTCGAAGCGGCTCGGCTCGCTCGGCATGGCCGAACTGCGCGAGAGCGGAATCGAGCCGCAGGCCGTGATTGCCCTGCTGGCGCGGCTCGGCACCTCCGATCCGGTCGATCCGGCGCTGGATGCCGATGCACTGGCGGCAAATTTCAACCTGGCCCATTTCGGCCGCGCACCGGCCCGGTTCGACGAGACCGAACTGGCCCGCGTCAACGCTGCGATCATCCACCGCCTGCCCTTTGCGGCGGTGGCCCATCGCCTCCCCGCCGGGATGGACGATGCGGCGTGGGAAACGATCCGTCCGAACCTGGCGCGCCTGTCCGAAGCGGCCGACTGGTGGCAGGTGGTGACCGGGCCGATTGCCGCCCCCGCGCAGTCGGACGAGGACCGTGCCTACCTTGCGGCAGCCGCTGCGGTGCTGGAACAGGTCGGGGCTGATTGGGCTGCGCTGACCGCCGCCCTCAAGGAGCAGACCGGACGCAAGGGCAAGCCGCTGTTCCTGCCGTTGCGCCAGGCACTGACCGGGCAGGACCACGGACCCGAGATGGCCGCGCTGCTGCCGCTGATCGGCCAGGACGCCGCGCTCGAACGGCTGCGCGCCGCGGCCTAGGCGGCGATTTCGGCGACCTGTTCGTCAGCTGCTTCAAGCAGCCGCTTCTCGATCGCCTTCATCCGCTGCGTGCCATCGATCTTCTCGCCAAACAGGTCGGTGACATAGAAGGTATCGACCGCGCGCTCGCCATAGGTGGCGATATGGGCGGAATGGACGATCAGCTTGCCTTCGAACAGTGCGCGGGCGAGGCGGTTGAGCAGGGCCGGACGATCGCGCGCGCTGATTTCGACCACGGTGAAGCGGTTGCTGGCCTGGTTGTCGAATTCGACGCGCGGACGCACTTCGAAGGCATCGGCACGCGGGCGGGCAAGGGGGCGGGCAGCCAGCTGGGGCACCAGCTTGATCTTGCCGCCGAGTGCATCGCCGATCATCGTGCGGATCCGGGCGAGCTGACCTTCTTCCGAGAAGGGCCGACCGAGCGGGTCCTGGACCAGGAAGTTGTCGACCGCTGTACCGTTGCGGGCGGTGTGAATGCGCGCATCGATGATGTTGCCGCCGGCCAGATGGATGCCACCGGCAATGCGGTAGAACAGCCCCGGGTGGTCGGCTGCAATCACGGTCACCAGCGTCGCTCCGCGCGCGGCATAGTATTCGGTATGGACATCAAGTTCCTTGCCGGCGGCGGCATCGAACTGGATCAGGTTCTTCGCAATGATATCGTCCGGCTCGGCGATCCAATAGGCATCGCCCAGCTGCTTGCCGGCTGATTTCACCAGGCTGGCCTTCGCGCCCAGCAATTCGGCCACGGCAGCCTGCTTGGCGGCGATCCGCTCAGCCCGGCCGTGCTGGACATGGCCCAACCGTAACCGCTCTTCGCCGGCTTCGTAGAGTACATGGATCAACTGGCGTTTCCAGCCGTTCCAGACCCCCGGGCCGACCGCGCGGATATCGACGATGGTCAGCAGTGCAAGCAGCCGCAGGCGCTCGATCGACTGCACCTGCGCAACGAAGTCGGTGATCGTTTTCCAGTCGGCCAGGTCGCGCTTGAAGGCGGTGGCGCTCATTGCCAGGTGATTGCGCACCAGCCAGGAGACCAGCTCGGTCTCCTTTTCGTCCAGCCCGAAGCGCGGGCACAGCTTCAGCGCCACGTCTGCCCCCAACACCGAATGATCGCCGCGCCGCCCCTTGGCGATGTCGTGGAGTAGCACAGAGGCATAGAGCGCGCGGCGGTTGACGATCTTGTGGACCAGCGCGGTGGCAAGCGGATGATCCTGCTTCATTTCGCCGCGCTCAATCCGCGCGAGGAGGCCAATCGCGCGGATGGTATGCTCGTCGACCGTGTAGTGGTGATACATGTCGAACTGCATCTGCGCGTTGACCCGGCCGAAATCGGGCACGAAGCGGCCAAACACACCGGCTTCGTTGAGCCAGCGCAGCGCATTCTCGGGATCGTGGCGGCTGGTCAGGAGGTCAAGGAACAGAGCGTTGGCGCGCGGGTCCTTGCGCAGCGGATCAATCAGGCGGGCATCGCGCACCGCCAGCCGCATCGCTTCGGGGTGCAGTTCGAACCCATGGCTGTCGGCCAGCACGAAGATCTCGAGCAGGCGGACCGGATCTTCGGCAAACCAGCCATCGCCGGGCACGTTGATCCGCCCGCCGAACACCGGATAGCCGCCCACCATCCGCCGCCGCGCGCGGAAGCCCGCCAGCAGCCCGCGGGGTTGCTTCTTGCCCGATTGCTCTTCCAACTGGGCCAGGAACAGCCCGGTGAGGTGGCCGACCGTTTTTGCCTGGAGGAAGAAGTACTGCATGAACCGCTCGACCGCGCTTTTGCCCGGGCGCTCGGCAAACTGCATCCGCCCCGCAACCTCGCGCTGGAGGTCGAAAGTCAGCCGGTCTTCGGCGCGGCGCGTGATGGTGTGGAGGTGGCAGCGCACTGCCCAGAAGAAGTCCTCGGCCCGTCGGAACTTGCGGTATTCAGCCGGGGTCAGCAGGCCGACGGTAACGAGCTCTGATGGGTCGCGCACCTTGTGGAGGTACTTGCCGATCCAATAGAGCGTGTGCAGGTCGCGCAGGCCGCCCTTGCCTTCTTTCACGTTGGGTTCGACGACATAGCGGCTGTCGCCCAGCCGCTTGTGCCGCTCGTTGCGCTCGGCCAGCTTCTCGGTGATGAAATCGCGCTCGGTCCCGGCGACGACTTCGGCGCGGAAACGAGCCTGGGCCTCATCGAACAGCGCCTGGTCACCCCAGACATAGCGTCCTTCAAGCAGGGCGGTGCGGATCGTCAGGTCGCCGCGCGCCATCCGCACCATTTCGTCAAGCGAGCGGCTGGAATGGCCCACCTTGAAGCCAAGGTCCCACAGGAAATAGAGGATTGCCTCGATCACTTGCTCGCACCAGGGCGTCTGCTTGATCGGGGTCAGGAAGGCGATGTCGACATCCGAATGCGGAGCCATTTCGCCGCGGCCATAGCCGCCCACCGCCATGATGGCGAGCCGTTCGCCAACCGAACGATTGCCGGAGGGATAGATATCGGCAACGACGTGATCGTGGATCACCCGGACGAGCTGATCGACCAGGAAGGCCTGGGCCTCGGCACAGTCATGCCCGGCGCTGGGCCTGGCAGTCAGACGACGCGCGATCTCTTCGCGGCCGCTGGCGAGTGCGCCGCGCAGGGCCTCGACCACGGCCGGGCGGGCGGCAGCACCGCCCTTGTCCGCCACCAAATCGGTGATCGCCCCGGCCAGCGCGCGCCGGTCAATGATCGCGCGCTGGTCCGGGATGCTATTCCGGCTCAAGCCGTGCTCTTCTGCTCGCTTTCCCACACCGTCAGGTAACGGGCCTTGAGCGTCCGCTTGTCAACCTTTTCGGTGCCGAGCCGGGGCAGCGTCTCGTTCTCCTGCCACAGCCGAACAGGGACCTTGAAGGCGGCGATGTTGGCTTTCAGGAACTCGCGCAGCTCCTCTTCCGTCAAGTGCTCGCCTTCCTTGGCCAGAAACACGCCGGTCGGCAGTTCGCCAAAGCGTTCGTCGGGCATGCCGAAGACGCTGCATTCGGAAACCTTTGGGTGGGCATAGATCGCCTGTTCTACCTCGATGCAGCTGATGTTCTCACCGCCGCGGATGATGATGTCCTTCTTGCGGTCGACGATGAACAGATAGCCGTCCTCGTCGAGGTAGCCGAGGTCACCCGTGCGGAAGAACCCGTCGGGCATGATCGCTGCCTGGGTCGCCTCGGTGTTGTTCCAATAGCCTAGGAAGTTGCAGATCGAGCGGATTGCGACTTCGCCGATCTCGCCGGCTGGCAGGCACTCGCCAGCATCATTGAGGATGCCGAGTTCGACCAGCGGCTTGGAGGCCGTGCCGGTCGAGCCGGGCTTGGCCAGGTAATTCTCATTGAAGTTCCCGCAGCCGACGCCGTTGGTCTCGGTCAAGCCATAGCCAAGTAGCGGGAAGGCATTGGGAAGTTCGTCGCGGATTTTCTTGACGTGATCGACCGGACGCGGTGCCCCGCCGGCGGCAAAGGCGGTGCAGCTGGAAAGGTCGTACTTGTGCCGGTTCGGATGACTGGCGATCTCGAAGCTCATCAGCGGGACGCCGACAAAGTAGGAGACCTTTTCCTTTTCGATCAGCCGCATCGCCTCTTCGGCGTTCCACTTGGGCATCAGGACCAGCTTGCGGCCGATCGCGAAAGACTGGAGGAACAGCGGCACTTCGCCGGTCACGTGGAACAGCGGCACGTTGACCAGGCTGCACGGCTGGCTGCTCGGCGCCTCGCCCTTCGAGCCGAGGTAGGTGAAGACCATCAGCGTTTGCGCAGCATAGTTCATCGTCCCTTGGACGACGCCGCGATGGTCGCAATAGGCACCCTTCGACTGCCCGGTTGAACCCGAGGTGTAGAGGATCGTTGCCAGGTCATCGCCCGTCAGCTCGGGCAAGGGGGTATCGGCCCCGCCGCCATGGGCGAGCAGTTCGGACAGGCCTTCCTGCCACGGGCAGTCATGGCGGATGGTTACCTGCTTGCCGGGGTAGGAGAAGCCGGCCAGCCGCTCGCCGCGTTGGGCATCGACCAGGGTGATCTTGCAGCCCGCCAGCTCGATCCCACCGGCCAGTTCTTCGCCCGTCCACCAGCCGTTCAAAAGCGTGGCGCACCCGCCGGCCATCAGTACGGCCATATAGGCCACGATCCAGTTGGCCGAATTGCGCGCGGCGATCCCGATCCGGTCCCCCTTCTGCACGCCGTGGCCAACAACCAGCCCGCCCGCGACCGTGCGCGCAGCCGCATAGACGTCAAGGAACGATAGGCGCATGTCGCCATCAATGATGAATTCCGCCGCGCCATGTTGCGCGCAGTAATGCTCGAACAGGTGCGCCAGCGATGGCGGCGCGTTCTTGAGCATCGGCAAATGACGGCCAAACCTTTCGATCTCGGTCGTTTCGAGCGGAGCGCCTGGGGCAGTCAGCGCGGTGATGACGCTGTTCAGGGCATTGTCGAGTTCACTCGGCATGCAACATCCTTATCCTCATGTTGAGGGACGCCCCCCATTCTGGCGTCCGCGCCAGGTTTGTTTCCCGGCTTCGTCTGTGCCAGAAGGCCGCGCAGCGGGTGCGCCGGAATCTCTTCTGACTGCACCCATTTAGGGAGTTCATTGCGTGCTGTCACTAGCGCTCGCCGTAGCGGCCGGTTCCGAACCGATCCACTGGGTGGACCTGGGGCTCAAGCCCTACCTGTTTGAAATCGGGTCGTTCCAGCTACGGTGGTACAGCCTCGCTTACCTGGCCGGAATCCTGTTGGGCTATTGGCACATTGCAAAAATGATCAAGGCACCCGGCGCACCAATGGCGCAGCGGCACCTTGATGACCTGTTCTTCTATTGCACGCTCGGCATCATCATCGGCGGGCGGCTGGGGTATGCCACCTTCTATGCGCCTGAGCTGTGGTCGAACCCGCTTGACCTGCTCAAATTGTGGAACGGCGGCATGAGTTTCCATGGCGGCCTGGTCGGCACGGTGATCGCCATGTGGTGGGTCGCCTGGCGCGGAGGCCTCTCGTTCTTGCGGGTGATTGATTATGTGGCGGTGGTCGTGCCGTTCGGCATGCTGTTTGGCCGCCTCGCCAATTTCGTGAATGGCGAGCTGTGGGGCCGCGTTGCCGAAAGCCCGATCGCCTGGGCGATGGTCTTTCCCGATGCCGGGCCTTACGCGCGCCATCCCAGCCAGCTTTACCAGGCGGGGCTCGAAGGCCTGCTGATGATGATCGTCATGTTGACGCTGTTCTGGAAGACCAATGCGCGCTTCCGCCCCGGCCTGATTGGCTCGGTCTTTGCGGTGGGCCTTGGCCTGTGCCGCTTTGTTGCCGAGTACTTCCGCGAGCCGGACGCCCAGCTCAGCGAGTTCGCGCTGCGCACCGGCCTGTCGATGGGCCAGTGGCTGACGATCCCGCTGGTCCTGGTTGGTCTGGTGTTCATGGCCCGGGCGCTGGTCCGCCCGCCGCTGGGCAGCGCCAAGGCCTGAACCCATGACGCAAGCAGGGGGAGAAAGCCTGGCGGCGATCTTCCGCCGCTTGATCGCCAGCACCGGGCCGATCAGCCTGATGCACTACATGGGCGAGGCCAATGCCCGCTACTACGCCAGCCGCGACCCGCTCGGCACTGCTGGCGACTTCGTCACCGCACCGGAAATCAGTCAGATGTTCGGTGAGCTGATCGGGCTGTGGCTGGCGGACATGTGGATCAACGCCGGGCGCAAGCAGACGGTTCACTACGTCGAGCTTGGTCCCGGCCGCGGCACCCTGGCGCGCGATGCCTTGCGCGCCGCCGGGCGGCATGGGCTGGAGCCGTCGGTGCACCTGGTCGAGGCTTCGGCCGCGCTGCGCGATGTCCAGTTGGCGACCGTTCCGGGCGCGCAGTGGCACCACGATCTGTCGACCATACCCGACCACGGCCCCTTGCTGGTCGTCGCCAACGAGTTCCTCGATGCCTTGCCGGTGCGGCAACTGGTCAAGACGGCGGAAGGCTGGCGCGAGCGGATGGTCGTACCCGATGGCGATCGCTTTGCCTGCATAGCCGGGCCGCAACCGATGGACCCGGCCGTGCCCGATGCGCGCCGTGATGCGCCAGATGGCACGATCTATGAACTGTGCCCCGGTGCGGCAGCGACGGTTTACGAAGTGGCCGGGCGTTTGAAGGATCAGGGCGGCGCGGCGCTATTCATCGACTATGGCCATGACAGCCCCCGCGATGGCTCGACGCTCCAGGCCGTCCGCGCACACCTCAAGGTCGACCCCTTCGTCAATCCGGGCGAGGCCGACCTTACTGCCCACGTCGATTTCGCCGCGCTCGTCCCAATCGCGGAATCGCGCGGAGCGCGCTGGATCGGCACCGTTCCGCAGGGCCGCTGGCTGCGCGCGCTGGGGATCGAGGCGCGCACCGAGGCGCTCTCCGCTTCCGCTCCGCAGCACGCTGCCGCGCTGCAGGTAGCTCGGGACCGGCTGATCGGGGACGGGCAGATGGGGCTGCTGTTCAAGGTGATGGGCCTGGCCGGACCAGGCTGGCCCGGCGGGGCCGGTTTTTCAGGCTGAAGCGGTCAAACCGCATCGGGCAGCAATCGGTTCCTGTGGACTGCCCTAATGGACAGGTAGACCACTGCCGCAATTTGGGCAGAACGGTGCGGCAATGACCGATCGTCGCCCAACTCTGCTCTCCCGCGTCACCCAGGCGGTGGTGCTGTGGCTCTATCGCTGGAAGGGCTGGACCATCACCGGCGAGCGGCCCGCCGCGCGCAAGTTCGTGATTACCGGCGCGCCGCACACCAGCAACTGGGACTTCATCTTCTTTGTCGGCACGGTCAACAAGCTGGGGATCAAGCCCAGCTTCATGGGCAAGGTCAGCCTGTTCAAGGGACCGCTCAAGCGCTTCATGTATGACATGGGCGGGCTGCCGGTCGATCGGTCCAAGCGCAACAACAACTATGTTGAGGAAACCGCCGCCTATTTCGATCGGGCCGAGGACCTCGCCCTGGTGGTCGCGCCCGAGGGGACGCGCGGGAGCGACGGAACCTGGCGTTCCGGTTTCTACCACATCGCGCTGCGTGCCGGGGTGCCGATCGTGCCAGCCTGGGTCAACAATGCCACGATGAAGGGCGGGATCGGCCCGGCGATCATGCCGACCGGGGACTATGCGGCCGATCTGGCCAAGATCGCCGCCTTTTATCGTTCGGTCATGCCCGATTGCCTACGGTTCGAACGGCTTGCTGCTTCGGCCGCGGCGCTGAAGGAAGCGGCGGCGGAAAGCCTGCCGGGAAGCTTGAAAGGGAAAGCCCATGGGTGAAGCCATGCTGGTCAATGCTGCAGTCGCGGCTGTCACATTGCTTGCGGCCTGGCTGGTCGCAGTACGGATCAACGACGTCTCTTTCATCGATGCGATCTGGGGCGGCGGCATGGCGGTGCTGGCCGTGGCCAGCTGGTTGCAACTGGGGGAACCGGACACCCGCGCCCACCTGATCGCTGGCATGGCGGCGCTGTGGGGGCTGCGGCTGTTCTGGCACCTCTACACCCGCTGGCGCGGCCACGGGGAGGACGTGCGCTATGCCCGGATGCTGGGCAAGGCCAAGGAACAGGGCCGTTTTGCCCAGGCCGCGTTGACTAAGGTCTTCGGCCCGCAGGCCTTCCTGCTGTACCTGACCTGTCTGCCCGCCCAGCTGGGCGTACTGGCCAGCGGCGCACCTGCTCCGCTTGGGCCCCTGGCGCTTGCCGGTGCAGCCCTGTGGCTGCTCGGCATGGTGTTCGAGGTGGTCGGCGATGCCCAGCTTACCGCTTTTCGCAAGGATCCTGCTAGCAAGGGCAAGGTGCTCGACACCGGCCTATGGCGCTATACCCGCCACCCCAATTACTTCGGCGATTGCTGCGTCTGGTGGGGGATCTGGCTGGCGGCGGCCGATGCCGGATTGTGGGTCGCGCTGGTCAGCCTGCCGGGGCCGCTGTTCCTGACCTTTACGCTCACCAAGTGGTCGGGCAAGCCGCTGCTCGAGAAAGGCCTGGCCAAGACCCGGCCCGGCTACGCCGAATATGTCAAGCGCACTTCAGGTTTCATTCCCTGGCCGCCCAAAGTGGACTGACATGGCCTAGCGCGGGGTAAGGTCCTTCGCTCGCTCTTCCAGTGGTACGGCGCGCGGCGGGATTGCCTGCAGCCAGGCTTCCAGCGCCGCCAGGTCTGAGATTCCCAGCACCCGGTCGGTACCCTTGGCCAGTTCGCTGTAGGTGTCCCCGCCATTGGCCAGGAAGTCGCTGGTGGTGACGCGATAGCGCGCCGCATCGTCGATCGGCTGGCCATCAAGCGTGATCGAAACGATCCGGCTGCCGATCGGACGCGACATGTCATAACTATAGGCAAACCCGCGCGAAGGGCTGAGCACCTGGTTCGGCCCGATCCCGTCGAAGTTCTGTTCAAGCAAGCGGCGGAGCTGCGCCCCAGTCAGCGTTTGGGTCAGCAGGGTGTTGTTGAACGGCTGGACCTTGTAGATATCGCCAAAGGTCAGCTGGCCGTTCTCGCCGGGTGCCAGCCGCCACGGCGCGCGGATGCCGAAGGGGTTCATGAAGGCGATCTGGGCCCCGGCTCCAGCGGTTGCAGCGAGCTGCGCATCCGCGATCAGCGAGCCAAGCGTGCCTCCCGTGCTGGAGGCATCGCCGCCGCGCGTTGCCTCGCCGCCGATCCGCCCGGCCGGACGGAGCGCAAATTGGCGCGCTGCTTCGGTGTACTTCACGACATAGTCGGCAATATCGGCGCGCGGGGCGAAGCGCGGGAAGCGGTCGGTATTGGGCGAAACGCGGTCGGCAGCGGGTCGATAGGCCTCGCTCTGGACGATGACGTTGCGGGCCGAGCGGCCCACCACCCGGCCGGCGCGTGGGTCGATCTCCAGGTTGATTTCGGTCACGAGGGTGCCGAACACCCCGGCGCTGGTCATCAGGACCGGCCTGGCCGGGTTTTTGCCCGGCCATTCGCAGATATAGGCCCAGTGCGTGTGGCCCGAGACGACCACGTCGACCCCGTCGAGCTGGTTCACGATCTCGCCCAGCGGCCCACTCGCGCCTTCGCAGCCCTGCGGGTTGGGGGTGCCCTTCGTCCGCACCCCTTCGTGGATCACCACCACGATCGCATCGGCCCCTGCTGCGCGCAGGCGCGGGACAGCGGCGTTGATCGTTGATGCTTCATCGGCGAAGGTCAGGCCCTTGATCCCCTCGGGCGAGACCAGTTCGCCGGTTCCTTCCAGCGTCAGTCCGATCAGGCCGATATCGACCTTGTTGCGGCCCGAACCGAAGCTGCGGATCGCCGTGCCCGGGAACAGGGTGGAACCATCGGCCTTGATCGTATTCGCGCCAAGGAACTTGAACTTCGCGCCCTTGAACGGCTCGACCTGGCAGGGCTTGCGCGCGGTGTGCTGGGTGCAGCCGCCACTTTGCATCCGCAGCAGCTCGTCCTGGCCGCGATCGAATTCGTGGTTGCCGGTGGCGTTGAAGTCCAGCCCGATTCGATTCATCACCTCGATCGTCGGTTCATCGAGGAACAGCGACGAGGCCAGCTGCGAGGCGCCGATCAGATCACCCGCGCTGACCACGAGGTGGTTGGGGTGCTGCGCCCTGAGGCTGTCTATCGCGCTGGCGAGATAGGCTGCGCCGCCCGCGGGAACCGGCATCGCCTCGCCCTTGTCATCCGGCACAAAGACCGACTGGCGCGGCATTTCCAGCGCACCGTGGAAATCGTTGATCGCCAGCAGCCCGACCTTGACCGTCGGTGCGGGCTGTCGGGCACCCTGCGGCGTGGCGCAGGCAGCGATCAGGGGCAGCAGGGCAAGCGGCAGAAAGCGAAGATTCGACATGAATCCGTCCTAGCTGATGCAGCGACGACAACAAGCCGTGCGTATTATGCAATTAAGACAGTTTCTTGAAACATTGCCCCTACCTTTCTATATTGCCCGCCATAACCCTAGGGGAGAATAGCGCCATGGCGCGGCCGCAGACGGACCTTGAAGCCGGACGGGAACAATTGCTCGATATCGCCACGGCGATGATCGAAGAGCGCGGCAATGGCGCACTGACCATGACCGAGCTGGCTGCCTTGGCTGGCATGTCCCCCGCCAATCTCTATCGCTACTTTGAGAGCAAGGAAGCCGTGATCGAGGCGATTGCCGGCCGCTGGTTTGCCCCCAAGGTGGCAATCATGGAGGAAGTGGTCGCCAGCGACCTGCCGCCCCGCCGCAAAATGTATGAGTTCTACGCCCGCCGCTTCGCCCTGATCCGCGGGATGTGGGAGCGCGATCCGGTGGTGTTCCAGACCTATTGCGATGTTGGCGAAGAGCACTTCGAAGTTGTGCGCAGCTATGTCGACCTGGGCGATCATTACCTGGGTGAGATTGTGGCTGAGGCCATGGCCGATGGGCACTTTGCCGGGCTCGAGATTGATGAAGCGATCAGCCTGATCAATCAGATGGTCGCGCCTTACGTGAATATCGGTCTGATGGGGCTGATCATGCCCAAGCTGTCGGAAGAAAAGCTGGCCCGGATCGTCGATGCCGTCTTCGATGGCTTGTCCGCGGTCGACCGCGGCGCGAGGGCGGTTACCGGCCTGCGCGCGGCGTAACGGGCAGGGCGGACGACGGTCCGCCATCTGGCCTACTGGCGCTGCCGTTCAAAACAGGTTACTTACAAAGGTGTGAGTAACACCCTGCGCCATAAGTTCGCCATTGCAGTCGAACCCCACGACATCGATTTCATGGGGCATGTCAACAATGCCCGATATCTCAACTGGGTGCAGGAAGCGGTGCTTGATCACTGGCGCGCCTTCGCCCCGCCGCATGCGGTTGCCGCGCACTTGTGGGTCGCCCTGAAGCACGAGATTACCTATCGCAAGCCAGGCTTCCTGGGCGATGACGTGGTCGCGACGGTTCTGCTCGAGAAGGTGCAGGGAGTCCGCGCGTTCTATGAAACGGTGATCCACCGCGGCGAGGACATCCTCGCTGAAGTCCGCTCGACCTGGTGCTCGCTCGACGCCGAAACCCTACGCCCCGCGCGGCTGGCGCGCGACGTGGTTGCAAAGTTCTTCCCGACTTAGAGCGGGCCGGTGGTGCTAGCCAATCGCGGAGGCGACTGGCCTACACGTCGAGATTCGCCACGTTCAGCGCGTTTTCCTGGATGAAGTCGCGGCGTGGTTCGACCACGTCGCCCATCAGGCGTGTGAAGATCTCGTCCGTCACGTCGGCATCCTCGACCTTGACCTGCAGCAGGCTGCGGTTGTCCGGATCGAGCGTGGTCTCCCACAGCTGCTCCGCATTCATCTCGCCCAGGCCCTTGTAGCGTGCGATCGACAGGCCCTTGCGCCCGGCGGCGAGCACGGCATCGAGCAGCTGGCTGGGGCGCGTGATCGTGCCGTCGCCAGCGATCAGGCGGACCGGGGCGGGGGCATCGCCCTCTTCGCTATCGGCCTCAACTTCCGGTTCGGCTTCGGCGGCGGCCGCGCGGACCAGCCGGGCAACGCCGGCATAGGCCTCGGCGTGTTCGGCCGCGACGCGGGCGAGCTTGCGTGCTTCGGCGCTGGTCAGGAAGCTCGCATCAATCGGGAAGGCATCGGTAACCCCGCGCCAAATGCGCTGGACCAGGACCGAGCCATCCTCACGCAGGCTGGCGCTCCAGCGGGCTTCCTGGTCGGCCCGGCCCAGCCGTTCGGCCACGCGGGCAAGCGCAGTGGTGCGGTCCGCCGGCGTGATATCGGGCAGCAGCGCGCCGTCCAGCGCCAGCGCCTCGATCACTGCCGCGTCATAGCGGCGCGGCACGAAGCCCATCAGGCTGCGCAGCCGCATGGCGTGTTCGACCAACGCCTCAAGCTCGCTGCCCGCGCGGGCCCCGCCCGAGGTTTCCAGCACCCGTCCGGTCAGGCCCGCCTCAACCAGGTAGCGATCGAGCGCGGCGGCGTCCTTCAGGTAGACCTCGCTGCGGCCCTTGGCGACCTTGTAGAGCGGCGGCTGGGCGATGAAGAGGTGCCCGTTGCGGATAATCTCTGGCATCTGCCGGTGGAAGAAGGTCAGCAGCAGCGTGCGGATATGCGCGCCGTCGACGTCGGCGTCGGTCATGATCACGATCTTGTGATAACGCAGCTTCGCCAGGTTGAATTCATCGCGGATGCCAGTGCCCATCGCCTGGATCAGCGTGCCGACTTCCTTCGAGCTGATGATCCGGTCAAACCGCGCGCGCTCGACGTTCAGGATCTTGCCCTTCAGCGGCAGGATCGCCTGAATGTTGCGGTCACGCCCCTGCTTGGCCGAACCGCCGGCCGAATCCCCTTCGACCAGGAACAGTTCGCACTTGCTGGGATCGCGTTCCTGGCAGTCGGCCAGCTTGCCGGGAAGGCTGGCGATGTCCATCGCGCCCTTGCGGCGGGTCAGCTCGCGGGCACGGCGGGCGGCTTCGCGCGCGGCGGCGGCGTCGATGATCTTGCCGACCACGGCCTTGGCATAGGCCGGGTTCTCTTCGAGCCACTCGCTCATCCGGTCAGCCATCAGGCTTTCCAGCGGCTGGCGCACTTCGGAGGAGACCAGCTTGTCCTTGGTCTGCGACGAGAACTTGGGGTCAGGCAGCTTGACCGAGACGATCGCGGTCAGCCCTTCGCGCATGTCCTCGCCGGTCAGGTTGACCTTTTCCTTCTTCAGCAGGCCGGACTTTTCGGCATAGCCGTTGAGCGTGCGGGTCAGCGCGGCGCGGAATGCGGCGAGGTGCGTGCCGCCATCGCGCTGCGGGATGTTGTTGGTGAAGCACAGGACGTTTTCGTAATACGAATCGTTCCATTCCAGCGCGACATCGATGCCGATCCCGTCCCGCTCCGAACTGATCGCGATCGGATCGGGCAGCAGCGGGGTCTTGTTGCGATCGAGGTACTTCACGAAGGCGGCAATCCCGCCTTCGTAGAACAGATCATGCTCCTTCACTTCCTCACCGCGCAGGTCGCGCAGCAGGATGCGCACGCCCGAGTTGAGGAAGGCCAGCTCGCGGTAGCGGTGCTCAAGCTTGTCGAAATCGTAGACCGTGACGTTCTTGAAGGTCTCTTCGCTGGCCAGGAAGGTCACGCGGGTGCCCTTCTTGCCGGCGGGCGCGGGACCGCGCACTACCAGCGGCGCAACGGCATCGCCATGGGCAAACTTCATCCAGTGTTCCTGGCCGTCGCGCCAGATCGTCAGCTCGAGCCATTCCGACAGGGCATTGACCACCGAGACGCCGACGCCGTGGAGACCGCCCGAAACCTTGTAGGCGTTATCGTCGCTGGTGTTCTCGAACTTACCGCCGGCGTGAAGCTGGGTCATGATGACCTCGGCCGCTGAAACACCTTCCTCGGCGTGGATGCCGGTCGGAATGCCGCGGCCGTTGTCTTCGACCGAAACCGAGCCATCGGGGTTGAGTTCGATCAGCACCAGGTCACAGTGGCCGGCCAGCGCCTCGTCGATCGCGTTGTCCGAAACCTCGAACACCATGTGGTGCAGCCCCGATCCGTCGTCGGTATCGCCAATGTACATGCCGGGCCGCTTGCGGACGGCATCCAGCCCTTTCAGGACCTTGATCGAATCGGCGCCATAGGCGTTCTGGTTGGCGCCAGAAGCGGGGGTGTTTTCGGGGGTATCGGACATGGTCCGGGCTATAGGCAAAGGGCGCCGAAACCCCAAGCAAAAGCGCCCTTCGCAAACCGCTTTTTCCCCAAGGTTGGGGCCAGGATCGGCGAAGTTGAAGCAAGCCTCTTTCCCCGCTGCGGCAAAGCTGCTCAATTGCTGCTTCCTGCACAGGGGAGAATACGATGAACAGGAAGCTTCTGGTCCTTGCAGGGTCGCTCGCGGCGCTGCTGTCGCACCCGGTTCTGGCAGGCGAAACATCGCCGCCAACCGCCCCGGTCGAAGTCGTGACCGACGATTATTACGGCACCAAGGTCGATGATCCCTACCGCTGGATGGAATCCGGCAAGGACCCGCGCTGGATGCCGTGGCTCAAGGCCCAGGCCGATCATACCGCCGCGGCCATGGCCAGGGTGCCAGGCCGCGACGGCCTGTTCAAATCGATCCAGGCGCTCTCGGGCGAGCAGGTTGGGGTCGGCATGGTCCGCAAGGCCGGGCAGGCGGTGTTCATCATGCGCCGCGACCGCGGGGCCGAGGATCCCAAGCTTTACGTTCGCCTGGGCAAGATGGCCGAGCGCGTGCTGGTCGATCCGGCAACCGTGCTGGGCACGCCGCAAGCGCTCGACTGGTGGGTGCCGTCGCCCGATGGCCGCTATGTCGCGGTCGGCCTGTCCAAGCGCGGCACCGAGGCTTCGGTGCTGCACGTGGTTGAAGTGCCCACCGGCAAGCTGCTGGAAACCAGGATCCCGGCAACCGATTTCGGCCAGGTTTCCTGGCTGCCGGATTCAAGCGGGTTCGGCTATCTTCAGCTGACGGGTGAGCAGGGCACACCCAGCTATTACCTCAACAATGTGTCGAAGCTGCACAAGCTGGGAAGCACCGGGCCCGATCCGCTGCTGTTCGATCGCGCCAAGGCCCCGGTGGCGCTGGCGCCCAATGACTTTGCAATCGTCGACTTTGACCGCAAGACCGACACGGCGGTCTTTGCGGTCTTTGACGGGCGGCGCGAATCGAAGCTCTATCTGACCAGCCGCTCGGCCCTGCTGGCCGGCAAGCCCGAGTGGCGCCGGGTGGGCGATTATGAAGCCCAGATCGAAGGCGCCGAAGTGCTGGGCACTGACCTGTGGATCAAAACCACACGCGATGCCCCGAATGGCAAGATCCTGGTGACACCGCTGGCCCAGCCCGACCTGGCAACCGCGCGCGAGATCAGGCTGCCGGGCAATCCGGTGATCGAGCGCATGCTGACCGTTGGCAATGCGGTGCTGGTATCGACCGTCGAAGGCGCGCAGAACGGGCTGTGGCGCGTCAGTGCCGCTGGCGAGGCGACTCGCGTGGCTCTGCCCTTTGCCGGTTCCGCCAATCTGCTCAGCAAGGTCGAGGAGACCGGAGAGGCCTATATCGGGCTGGTTGGCTGGCTGACGCCCAACGACATCTACCATATGACCCCCGACGGGACGCTGCACAGGATGAACCTGACCAGCAGTCCCGAGGGCTATGATCCGGCCCGCTATGAAGCCCGCACCCTGACCACGACGGCGCGCGATGGCACCACGGTTCCCTACACCGTGATCGCGCGCAAGGGCACGGGTGCCAAGGGGCCGGGGCCGCTGCTGATCGAGGCCTACGGTTCCTATGGCTATGCCTACCTGCCCGGCTTCCAGACCGCCCTGATGCCATTCCTTGATCGCGGCGGCACTTATGTGGTCGCTCATGTTCGCGGCGGCGGAGAGTTCGGACGGGACTGGCACTATGGCGGGCGCGGGCCGACCAAGGCCAACACCTGGAACGATGCGATCGACGTCGCGGAAACCTTGGTGAAGACCAAGCTGACCATACCTAAGCTGATGAGCATCATCGGCACTTCGGCGGGCGGGGTGATGGTGGGGCAGGCGGTCAACACCCGGCCGGACCTGTTCACCGGGGCGATTGCCAATGTCGGCTTCATGAACCCGATCCGCTACGTGTCGGAGCAGAACAACGCCGACATTCCCGAATGGGGCGGGCCGATCACCGATGCGGCCACCTTCAAGACGATGTTCGATCTTGATCCCTATCAGCACATCAAGGCGGGCACGAAATACCCGGCAACGCTGGTGGTGAGCGGGCTCAACGATCCGCGCGCCGCCACGTTTCACAGCGCCAAGTATGCCGCCCGCCTGGCCGCCGCGACCACCAGCGGCGAGCCGGTGATGCTGCGGATCGATTTTGGCGCAGGCCACGGCATGGGTTCAACCCGCAGCCAGCGCGACGCAATGTGGGCCGATATCTACAGCTTCGTGCTGTGGCAGGCCGGGGTGAAGGAATTCCAGCCGCCGCGCTGAACCATTTCAGGGAAGGGGATTGCAATGAAGGCACGTCTATTGGGGATCGCTTCGGCGCTGGTGCTGGGTCTGGTCGGGGCCCAGGCCCAGGCCCAGGCCCAGGACACGCTGCCGCCCGACAAGGCGAAGTTCCGCGCGCTCTACAAGGAAATGGTGGAAACCGACACGTCGATCACCACTGGCAGCTGCACCGCGCTGGCCGGCAAGATCGAAAAGCACATGCTGGCCAATGGCTTCCAGCAGTCGGAGCTGACCCAGTTTTCCGTGCCTGAGCATCCCAAGGAAGGCGGCATCGTCGCCGTCTTTCAGGGTAGCTCGAAAACGCTGAAGCCGATGCTGCTGCTTGGCCATATCGACGTGGTTGTGGCTAAGCGCGAGGACTGGACCCGCGATCCCTACACCCTGTTCGAGGAAGACGGCTATTTCTATGGCCGCGGCACCTCCGACATGAAGGCGCTCGCCGCGATCTGGGTCGACATGCTGGAACGATTCCGGGCCGAGGGCTACAAGCCCAAGCGGACGATCAAGCTGGCGCTGACCTGCGGTGAAGAAACCAGCTGGGCCTTCAACGGCGCGCGCTGGCTGACCGAGAACCGGCGTGACCTGATCGATGCCGAATTCGTCCTCAATGAAGGCGGCGGCGGGCGGACGGACGGCAAGGGCACGGTTGTCGCGCAGAACTTCCACGTCGGCGAAAAGACCGTCGGCAATTATCGGATCGAAGCGACCAATCCGGGCGGCCACTCCTCGATCCCGATCCGCGACAACGCGATCTACGAGCTGTCCGACGCGCTGATGAAGCTGCGCGAGTTCGAATTCCCTGTCATGCTCAACGATACCACGCGGGCCTACTTCTCGCGGCTGGGTGCCGGCCGGACCGACGAGATGGGCAAGGCCATGCTGGCCGTGGTTGCCAACCCGCAGGACAAGGCGGCCGTCGCGGTGCTCGACAAGGACCGGATGTATCACTCTATGCTGCGCACCACTTGCGTCGCCACGCAGCTTGATGGCGGCCATGCCAATAACGCGCTGCCGCAGCGCGCCGGTGCGCTTGTCAATTGCCGGATCTTCCCCGGCGTGGGCTATGAAGAGGTCCGCAAGACGCTCGAACAGGTGATCGCCGATCCGCGCATGACCGTGGTCAAGGTCGACGATCGCGGCCCGATCGCGGTACCGCCGCCGCTGACCAAGCAGATCCTTGAGCCGGCCGAGAAGTTGGTCGCCAAGTACTATCCCGGCGTGCCGCTGGTGCCGATGATGTCGACCGGGGGGACCGACGGGATCTTCTTCGGCGCGATCGGCATCCCATCCTATGGCCCGCCGGGGCTTTATGGCGATCCTGATGGCAATGGCGCGCATGGCCTGAACGAGCGGGCGATCGTCAAGGCGGTCTATACCGGGCGCGACATGCTGACCGAACTGGTCAAGGCCTATGCCAGCCCGAAGGGGCGCTGAGGGGGTTATGCCAATGCTGAAAACCGGGATCACGCTGGCCCTTGCGCTGGCGGCAACCAGCGCGCTCGCCCAGCCTGCACAACTCTCGCCGCAGAAGGCGGAGCTGCGCGAACTGTTCAAGGAGATGATCGAAACCGACACCTCGATCACCACGGGCAGCTGCACCTTGGCGGCGGAGCGGGTGGCGGCGCGGATGAAGGCGGCGGGCTTCAAGGATGACCAGCTGACCCTCTTCGCCGATCCGGCGCACCCCAAGGAAGGCGGCCTCGTCGCCGTCTTGCCGGGCAGTTCGAAGACGCTGAAGCCGCTGTTGCTGATCGCTCATATCGATGTGGTCGCGGCCAAGCGGGCGGACTGGGAACGCGATCCCTACACCCTGATCGATGAGGACGGCTATTTCTATGGCCGCGGCACCTCCGATACCAAGGGGCTGGCGGCGATCTGGACCGATATCCTGGTCCAGCACGCCAAGGCCGGGACGCGGGCCAAGCGCACGCTGAAAATGGCGCTGACCTGCGGCGAGGAAACCAATGGCGCCTTCAACGGGGCCGAATGGCTCGCCGCCAACAAGCGCGAGCTGATCGACGCCGAATTCGCGCTTAACGAAGGCGGCGGGGGCGGCACCAATGGCAAGGCGGTCGCGGCCGGCGGCAAGGTGGTTGAGCAGGCAATCCAGGTTGGGGAAAAGACCTTCGCCAATTACCAGCTCGAAGCGCGCAATCCGGGCGGGCACAGCTCGGTCCCGCGGCCTGACAATGCGATCTACCAGCTTGCGGGGGCGCTCAAGAAGATCGAGGCCCACAGCTTTCCGCTGGAATTCACCGACACCACCCGGACCTATTTCAAGGTGGCCGGGGCCGGGCGCGGCGATGCCGTGGGCAAGGCGATGGTCGCCCTGGCCGATAACCCGGCCGACAAGGCGGCCGAGGCCGTGGTCAATGCGGAACCGTTCCTCCATTCGAACCTGCGCACCACCTGCGTCGCGACGATGCTGGACGCCGGCCATGCCCGCAACGCGCTGCCGCAGCGGGCCCAGGCCAACGTCAACTGCCGGATCTTCCCCGGCCACTCGGTCGAGGCGATCCGGCAGGAGCTCTCGGCGATCATCGGCGATCCCGGCGTGACGGTCACCGCGCTCGCGCCGCTGCGGCCCAGCCCGCCCAATCCGCCGCTCGATCCCAAGGTGGTCGAACCCGCGCGCAAGCTGGTCGCCAAGTACTTCCCAGGCGTGCCGCTCGTGCCGGTGATGGCCAACGGCTATACCGACGCCACCTTCCTCGGTGCGGTCGGTATCCCGACTTATGGCGTCCCCGGGATGTGGGGCGATAGCGACGGCAACGGTGTCCACGGGCTCAACGAACGGCTGGAAGTGGCCGCGCTTTACACCGGGCGCGATTTCCTGGGTGAGCTAGTGGCTGCCTACGCGGGCAAGTAGCACACCACGCCGCACTTGCAGATGATTCGATATCGAACTATATAGTTTGATATCGAATCATTGGAGGCGGCCATGGTTTCGCGGCGACAGGTGATAGCAGGATTGGGCGGCGTTCTGGTGGCGGGCGCCGCCGCGGGAACCTGGCGGGTCATGCGCCAGCCCGACGCGGCGATTGGACCATGGCGCGACCTCGCCAGACCAGTAGCCGATGCGCGGCTCGACGCCTTCCGCCACGCTATCCTTGCCCCCAATCCGCACAATCGCCAGCCGTGGCTGATCCGCCTTGATGGTCAGGATGGCGCAACGCTGACCTGCGACCTGGCCAAGCGCTTGCCCCAGACCGACCCCTTTGACCGGCAGATCACCATCGGCTTTGGGACCTTCATCGAACTCGCCAGCATTGCCGCCAGTTCGCGCGGGCAGCGGCTTGAGGTGATCCCATTTCCGGATGGCGAGGCCCAGCCGCGCCTCGACAGCCGTCCAGTCGCGCGGTTGCGCTTTGTGCCCGACCCGGCACTTCGCCCCGATACCTTGCTGCCGGCCATCGCTGCGCGGCGGACCAATCGCCAGGTCTATCGCCCGCTCCCGGCAGGCCGGCTGGCCACGCTTGCTGAGCCGGGCGTGACCTTCAGCGATGATCCAGCCCTGCTCGAAGCCCTGCGGCAGATCACCGTGGCGGCAATTACCCGCGAGACGCGAACCCCCCGGACGCATCAGGAAAGCGTCGATCTGCTGCGGATCGGCGCAGCGGAGATCGATGCCAAGCCAGATGGACTGGCACTTTCGGGTCCGCTGATCGAGGCTACCGCCGCTTTGGGCATGACCACCCGTGCCAGCATCGCCGATCCGGCGAGCACGGCCTACCGGCTGGGACTGGAAGATCTGCAAACCACCTATGCTTCGATCCCGGCCGCCGCCTGGATCGCAACCCCGGACAACAGCCGGGCCAGCCAGATCGCGGCGGGACGGGCCTATGCCCGGCTAACCTTGCGCGCCGCTGCGGCCGGGGTCGCGATCCACCCGCTCAGCCAGTCCATGCAGGAATATCCCGAAATGGCCGAGCTCTTTGCCTCCGTGCATCGTTTGCTGGTGCCAGAGCCGGGGGCTCGGCTACAGATGCTGGCGCGGCTGGGGCTGGCTGATCCGGTCCGCCCCGCTGCCCGCTATCCGCTGGAGGCCCACCTGCTCGCATGACCGAAGATCCGCTTGCCTTTCAACTGTTCACCGAAATCGGGATCATCGACCAGCTCGGCGGCACCGCCTTTGAGCGGACCCTGCCGCGCGGCATGACCCGGGCCCAGTTCGGGGTTCTGCAACATCTTTCGCGCCGGGCGCGGCCCAGCCAGTCGCCCGGGACAATCGCGGCGGCCATGCAGGTCAGCCGCGCGACCATGACCAGCACGCTTGGCCGGTTGGTCCAGCGTGGCCTGGTGGAGATTGCCGACGATCCCGCTGACGGGCGCGGCAAGCAGGTAAGACTTACCGATGCGGGCGAGGCTATGCGCCAGGCTTGCATTGCGGCAATCATGCCACTGCTGCCGTTAGTCGATAGGGCGCTGGCCCAACCGGATCAGGTGCGCTTGCTTGAACTGCTGCGGCAATTGCGCGAGGCACTGGACCGCGCGCGGGATTGAACCCCTGGACAAACGAAAGGCCGCCGCGCCGGATCGGCGCGACGGCCTTTGGTTTGGGAATGTGCTGTCCGCGCGGGACGCCTGAAGGATCAGGCGAGGGTGGCGGAGAACATCAGACCGCTCGTGCTGAGAGCGGCGATGATCGGCAGCACAAAGGCGGCGATGCTACGCATTGTGTGCTCCTCTTGAGTTGTGCGACTGCTCATTCAGTTCGCATTTGCAACATAATCTTTCCGGTAGAGATTACTAGTGCAAAGGCGGAAAAACTTGTTGCAAACTTTGCAACTTAAATTTTCGCCCCGGTAAGCGGCCGCAACGGCACTCCGCGCTTGCATGGGCGGCAGCCGCTTGCTTGGGAGGAAAAAAGAGAATCCAGAGAGGAAGCCCGCCGATGACTGCCGATCCCGCCCTGCAGCTTGACCTGCCCTTCGGGTCCTTTCCCGGCCTGATCGCCGCCTGGGGCGAATATCGCGGCGATGCCCCGGCGCTTTACGATGGCGCGGTCACGCTCTCGTGGCGCGAAATGGCAGACCGGGTTGAGCGGATCGCCGCCCGGCTCCAGGCCGATGGGCTGCAACGCGGCCAGGCGGTGGCGATCCTGGGCACCACCACGGTCAATTACGCGCTGATCTACCTCGCCGCGATCCGCGCCGGGGGCTGTGCCGCGCCGCTGACTACCAGCGCCAGCCCGGAACAGCTGGCGGGGATGGCCAAGGATTCGGGCGCGATCCACCTGTTCATCGATCGCGCCAAGCTGACCGAACTGGGCGATTTCAAGTTGCCGATCGAAAACCAGATCGTCCTCGATGAAGACCTGGAGGGTTTTATGGCGCCGGCAGGGACCAAGGCCGCGCCGTTCGATCCGGAGGATGCCGACCCGCTCAACATCATCTACTCTTCAGGGACCACTGGCATCCCCAAGGGCATCGTCCACAGCCACGGCATGCGCTGGCGGCAGATGACCTTCCGCGCCTCGCTCAATTACGGCGCGGACAGCCGCACGCTGACCTCGACCCCGCTCTATTCGAACACCACCATGGCCGTGTTCCTGCCGACGATGTACTCGGGCGGCTATGTCTCGCTGATGGGCAAGTTCGACACCGAAAAGTGGCTCGAACGCGCCCAGGCCGAGCGGATCACTCACACCATGCTGGTCCCGGTGCAGTACCGCCGGCTGATGCAGTTCGAACGCTTCGACGACTATGACCTCGCGTCGATGAAGATGAAGTACTGCACCAGCGCGCCGTTCCCGGCCGATCTCAAGGGAGAGGTGCTGCGGCGGATGCCCGGCGGCCTGATCGAGATCTATGGCATGACAGAGGGCGGGGTGGCGTGCATCTTCCCGGTCCACGAACACCCCGACAAGCTCCACACTGTCGGCAAGCCCGCACCGGGCCATTTCCTGAAAGTGCTGGACGAGAACCTGAAGGAAGTGCCGCCTGGCACCCCCGGCGAACTGGTCGGCAAGTCGCCCACCATGATGCTGGGCTACAAGAACCAGCCCGAAAAGACCCGCGAAGGCTATTGGATCGATCCCGAGGACGGCTCGGTCTGGCAGCGGATGGGCGATGTCGGGCGGGTCGACGCCGATGGCTTCGTCGAACTGGTCGGGCGGACCAAGGATGTGATCATCTCGGGGGGGTTCAACATCTTCCCGATCGACCTTGAAAGCGAACTCGCCAAGGACGAGCGCGTGGTCGAAGCCGCTGTGGTGGGCGTCCAATCGGAGAAGTGGGGCGAAACCCCGGTCGGCTTTGTCGTGCTGCGGCCGGGCGTCGGCGAAGAATCCCTGGAGGACATCCGAATCGTCGCCAACAGCCGCCTTGGCAAGACCCAGCGCGTGGCCGAACTCTACGCCATCGCCGAGATGCCGCGCAGCCATATCGGCAAGCTGCTGAAGACCGATCTGCGGGAGCTCGTGCCGGCGAAACCGCGCTGAATGTTGAAGGCGTACCAAGCACTTGGGCAAACGATTGCCGGAGCGCTCTCTGCTGGGGCCGCTGCGGGCTTGAACTGTTGATCTAACGAAACAATTCGCGTAGTCCAACGCGATGGGAAGCAAAAACAATAACGACGAACATCAATTGTGCCAGCTCCTTGTTGACCTGGATGCATGTTTGAATCTGGCGGACAATCTGCAATTGCCGCTGGTGGCAATTTCGATCTGCGAAGCAGCCGACAAGGTCCGTGCAGAGATCAGACGGGTCAATCGCGGGAAGGAGCACTCCGGTGCGAGCAGAAACGTGAACTGAGGGCTTCGTCAGGTGGAGTGGTGTCAATGATTGGTAATGGAGGGCAGTCTGTCCGCGCTGATGCTCTCGAGAATCTTGCTTACAGTACCTATTTGACCCGCAAAATTCGTTACGAGCTGATCAGTTCCGACCTCTTGGGGGAGCCGGCCTGGGATATCCTTTTGCTGCTTTTCTCCCATGCAAACCGCGCCCAGCAGCTTTCGTTCGAAGAATTGGCCAGGGAACTCGAACTCGGGCTGCCATTGACCGAAAGGTGGCTGCGCGTGTTGGAAGAACACGGTCTCGTTACCACCCAGGCAAATCTTGCGGAGCTGTCGGAACAAGGGCGCACCAAGTTGAAGGCCTATCTGCGGCGCCAGATCGCCGCGCTTACTGCATTGCTGCGTGAAGCACCGCCGCTGCGCATTGTCGGCAGCAACGAAGGCGGTTCAGCGCAAGGTTGATGGCATTGCCGCGGCCGGACAGATCCGGCTGTGAAGGGGGATTGCCGCGCCGCCACCCTTGCCTCTGCGCCACGCCGCCCTTATCGGCCAGCCATGAGCATCCAGCCTTCAGATTCGATCCTGATCGTCGATTTCGGCAGCCAGGTAACCCAGCTGATCGCGCGCCGTGTGCGCGAAGCCGGGGTCTATTCGGAAATCGCGCCGTTCAGCAGCGCCGCCGCTGCTTTCCAGCGGATGCAGCCCAAGGGGATTATCCTTTCAGGCGGACCGGCCTCGGTACTTGATGAGAATGGTCCGCGCATCCCGGAGGAGATCCTGGAAAGCGGACTGCCGATCATGGCGATCTGCTATGGCCAGCAGGCGCTGATGCATCAGCTTGGCGGTGAAGTCGTGCAGGGTGACAGCGGCGAATTCGGCCGTGCCTTCATCGAGGTTTCGGACCGCTGTGTGCTGTTCGATGGCCTTTGGGCCGAAGGCGAGACCCACCAGGTCTGGATGAGCCACGGCGACAAGGTAACGGCGCTGGCCCCCGGCTTTCGCCCCGTCGCCAGCTCGCCCGGCGCGCCCTATGCGGTGATCGCGAATGACGAAAAGCGCATCTATGCGATGCAGTTCCACCCCGAAGTGGTCCACACGCCGGACGGGGCCAAGCTATACAAGAACTTCGTGCGCCATGTCTGCGGCCTTGCCGGCGATTGGACCATGGCCGAGTTCCGCAAGACCAAGATCGAGGAAATCCGCGCCCAGGTCGGCAAGGGAAAGGTGATCTGCGGCCTGTCGGGAGGGGTCGACAGTGCCGTCGCCGCGGTGCTGATCCACGAAGCGATCGGCGATCAGCTGACCTGTGTTTTCGTTGATCACGGCCTGATGCGGCTGGGCGAGGCCGAGCAGGTCGTCAGCCTGTTCCGCGGCCACTACAACATCCCGCTGGTCCACAAGGATGTCTCGGCGCTGTTCCTCAACGGCCTGGCCGGTGTCACCGACCCCGAAGCCAAGCGCAAGTTCATCGGCAAGACCTTTATCGACGTGTTCGAGGAAGAGGCCAAGCAAGTGGGTGGGGCCGATTTCCTCGCTCAGGGCACGCTCTATCCCGACGTCATCGAGTCCGTCTCCTTCACCGGCGGGCCAAGTGTCACGATCAAGAGCCACCACAATGTCGGCGGCCTGCCCGACCGCATGAACATGCAGCTGGTCGAACCCCTGCGTGAACTGTTCAAGGACGAAGTCCGCGAGCTGGGCCGCGAGCTGGGCCTGCCCGAAATCTTCGTCGGCCGCCATCCCTTCCCGGGGCCTGGTCTGGCCATCCGCATTCCAGGCGAAGTGACCCGCGAGCGGTGCGACATCCTGCGTAAGGCGGATGCGATCTATCTCGAGGAAATCCGCAACGCCGGGCTTTATGATGCGATCTGGCAGGCCTTCGCCGTGCTGCTGCCGGTCAAGACCGTCGGCGTGATGGGCGATGGCCGCACCTATGACTCGGTCTGTGCCCTGCGCGCCGTGACCAGCACCGACGGCATGACTGCCGATATCTATCCCTTCGACGCCGCCTTCCTAAGCCGCGTCGCGACCCGGATCATCAACGAGGTCAAGGGCATCAACCGCGTGGTCTATGACTATACGTCAAAGCCGCCGGGGACCATCGAGTGGGAGTGACCTGCCGGGTCCTAAGACCGGGCTGACGGAGCGCAAAGCCCCGACTAGCAGCCGCTGATGGAATGGATCCCGACCCGCGCCGCGGGCCTTGAACGGCTGGCGCAGTTCCTGCCCCACGCAGGTCGCGCTTATGCCGAGCGGCGCAACATCGATTTTGGGCCGCAGGACCGCTCAAACGTTTCGGCGCTTTCGCCCTGGCTGCGCCGGCGGCTGGTCACCGAAGAAGAGGTGGTAGCGGCCGTCCTGGCCCGGCACGGTTTCACAGCTGCCGAGAAATTCATTCAGGAAGTGGCTTGGCGAACCTATTGGAAAGGCTGGCTTGAACTGCGTCCTGCCATGCTCGAGCAGTTCGATGCAGATCGGATCGCACTGAAGGCGCAGCTTGAGGCGGATCGTCATCTGCAACGCCGCTTCGCCCGCGCGGCCGAAGGAGCCACCGGGATCGCCTGCTTCGATGCCTGGGTGGAAGAATTGCGGGGCCACGGCTGGCTCCACAACCATGCAAGGATGTGGTTCGCCAGCGTGTGGATCTTTACCCTGCGCCTGCCGTGGCAGCTGGGGGCGGACTTCTTCTACAAGCACCTGCTCGATGCCGATCCGGCCTCCAACACGCTGTCGTGGCGCTGGGTCGCGGGGCTGCACACGCAGGGCAAGCATTACCTGGCGCGGGCCGAAAACATCGCCCGTAATTCCGGTGGCAGGTTTGCCCCCTATGGTCAGCTTGATGAAGCGGCGCTGCCGCTGTCGGAAGATGTGCCGCCGCTACCGGTCACGCCGCTGGCTCTGGCCCCGCGACACGATGGCGGCCCCTGCGCGCTGCTGCTGACCGAGGAAGACCTGCATCCCGAAAGCTGGGATTTGATGGGTGAGATCAAAGCGATTGCGGTGCTACCCGGTGCAACTGTCGCGGTGCCTGACAGCCCTGCTGCACGCTTCTCGGCTGGGGCACTAGCGGATGCAGCGGCGCGCGCGTCAGCACATTTTGGCGTTGATTGCGCTAAAGTAACCGCCAACGAGATCCCGGCCTGGCTCGCCCAGCAAGGGCAAACCACTTTGGTGACCGCACAGGTGCCGGTCGGCCTGATCGCCTGGCAACTGCGCACTGTTGAAGCGCGGCTCGCGGCCGATGGCGCGCGGCTGGTTGCGCTTCGTCGTGCCTGGGACGATCTGCTCTGGCCACTGGCGACTGCGGGTTTCTTCAAGCTCAAGACCAGACTGCCCGGAGTGATCGCCCGGCTGGGGCTTGATCCGGCGGCACCCCGACTGCTTTGAACAGACCCTCAGCGCTTGCCACGCAGCGCCGCGGCATCCCAGCGCGCATTGGTGCGGCAGGTGCGCTTGGTTCCAATCAGCGAGCCAGTCGCCTCAGCGCGCTGGCAGCGGATATAGTCGGGATGCTTGCGGTCCAGCGCCTTATTGTGGGCGCTGATCTCGGCCGGTGTCATGGTGGCGGGCCGAATCTCAGCCGCAGAACCATCCGGCGGGGCACTTGCCAGCAGGGGCTGCAAGCCGCCGAGCGCGCAGAGCAGCAACACAAACGGAAACAGGGATCTCATCGTCTTATTCCTTGATGGGATCCTGGCGGCGGCGATTGATCACCACCAGGAAATCGCCCGTCAGGCCATCGCCCGAGGGGCCGAAAAAGCTTGCCCCCGCAAGGGCCAGGGCGGACTGGAATCGGGCCGCACTGGCGGGCGGGACCCGGACCGAGATCACGCAGGTCGTGCCGCTGACCTCTTCCACCCCGGCATCGCCGGCCAGTTGCCGCGCCAGGGCGGCGATCTGGTCGGTGAGCGGGGGTGAGCGGCCCGGCGTATCGTCCATGCAGACGATCACCGGGCCGCTCGTTGCGGACGGGAGGCGGGGGGTGGGGTGCTCCTGGTCCACAATCTGGCTGCGGCTCAGAACGCGTAGATCAACGCGACGGCAGCGGTGTTGCGGGTGTAGGCATCGCCATCGCCGTAGCGATAGCTCAGCCGCCCGCGCCAGTTCTCGCCGAACCCGACTTCAAGCGAGGCTCCGGCCGTGAACAGCGTTTCGGCAAAGCCGAAATCGGTCACGGTGGTGGCGCAGGGCGCGGTGGGGCTGGGCGTGCAGCCCGGCTTCGGCTTGACGGTGCGCGTGGCATCGACCGTGAAGCGTTCGGCCCCGGCGTTGGCGAACAGCGCAACGTTGTCGGACAGGCGATAGCCGATCCGCAGCGAGCCGCCGAACTGGTGCTTGAGCGAAACCTTGGCCGTGGTCGTGGCTGCGGTGTTCTCGGTCACCAGGGTCGAATTGGCGAACGGCTTGGCATAGCGGCCTTCGATCCCCAGCAGCAGGTCGCCCGCTGCCCAGTTGTAGCCGGCAATGCCGCCCACCATCGCGCCGTTGAAGTCGTCGGGGTAGGCCTCATAGCCAGCCTCGACGCCAAGGTAGGGCCCGGCGAAGCTGTTGTCTTCGGCGCAGGCCGGGCTTGCCGCGAGCAGTGCCGCGCCAAGCATTATCGGAATTACATGTTTCATTGTCTTGTCCTTCGTCCGTCTTCCGCACCCGGTGGGGTGCTGACGAGGCCCCAATGACGGGCTGGCGATGGCTCCAGCGAAGGAGCGGGCGTTGTATCGGCGTTTGAATTGCGGCAAATGGCGTTTGGAAGGGGCGCATCGATCCGAGTTTTGCCAAAGGTCCGTCGATCTTGCCGCTTGCCCCTGCCGCCTCGACCCTTGCGATCCGCCTGATTGGATCGACCCGCGCCAGTTTCGATGGGGCCGACCTGCCGCTGCCCGCATCGCGCAAGACGCGGGCGATCCTCGCTTATCTGCTGCTGGCCGACCGCCCGGTCAGCCGCCAGCAACTCTGCGAGCTGTTCTTTGACGTGCCCGACGATCCGCGCGCGGCCCTACGCTGGAGCCTCAGCAAGCTGCGCGGTGTGCTGGAGGCCGACGGGGTCGAGCGGGTCCGCACCCAGCGCGACCAGGTCTCGATCGATACTGCGGGGCTGTGGGTCGATGCCCTGGCGCTGCGCAGCCTGCCGCACGACCTGGGCAGTCTTGATGCGGTTGCGCTCGCCGCAGTCCTCGGCTGGTCTCCCGAGCCGCTACTGGCCGATGCCGATCTGCCCAACCGCCCGGACTATGCCGCCTGGCTGGTGGCAGAGCGCCACCGCGCGCAAGCGGTGCTGGCACTGGTCCTGACCGCGCTGGCTGAGCGGCAAGAGGACAATCCCGCTGCGCAGATCGAACCGCTGCAACGTCTGATCGCGCTCGATCCGCTCGATGCTGCGGCTTATCAGCGCCTGATCGCGGTGCTGGTCGAACTCGGCCGGCGCAGCGATGCCGAAGCGCTGGCGGGTCAGGCCGAGCGGGCGCTGGCGCAGAATGGGATCGACCCGGGCGCGGCGCTGCGCCAGCCCTTGCGCCGCCGGATCGACACATCCGTGGCCGCGGTGGATCCGGCGCCGCCGCTGCCAGAGCGGGCCAGCGCTGCGCCGGTGGTCGCGGTTCTGCCTGTGGTCGATCTCAGCATGGAGCCGCTCCCCGGCCATGTCACCGACGGCTTCTTCGAAGGGCTGGTCCATGCCTTGTCGCGGTTCCAGTCGCTGGTGACCATTGCCGGCGCTTCGACCAGCCGGATGCGCGGCGTGATCGACGATCCGGTCGAAATCGCGCGGCGGCTCGGGGCCGATATCCTGGTTGGCGGCAGCCTGATCGCCACGCGCGACGGCACCTTGCGGTTCCGCTGGCGGGCTATCGATGGCCAGACTGCGCGGATCGTCACCTCAGGCGAACTGGAGGGACACTGCGACGATGTCTGGGACCTACAGGAAGCCGCCGCGCGCGTGGTTGCGGTAGAAGTGGAGCCGCGCGCCCAGGCGGAGGCTTTGCGCGCCCGCGCTGCCTGCCCGACCGCATCGGCCAGTGCCTATGATCACTACCTGCGCGGAGTGGTCGCAGCCTTCCGCGCCGACCCGCGCGACTTTGGCACCGCGCTGGACCATTTCGAACAGGCGATTGCGCTCGATCCGCGCTTTCATCCGGCCCTGGCCTTGGCCCCCTGGGCAGCGAGCTATGCCAACCGGATCCGCACGCCAGCCGAGCGCGACCACTACGCCGCGATGAGCCGCGCCGCGCTGCGCCACGGGGCCGACGATGCCCGTACGCTGGCAACCGCCGGCGGGGCACTCTGCTACATGGCGCGCGACCATGCCGCAGCGTGGCAGGCGGTCAACCGGGCGATTACGATCAACCCGAACGAGCATACCGCCTGGAGCACCGGCGGCTGGATGCACGCGATGAACGGCGATGCGGCCGAGGCCCACCGGATGTTCGATCGCTCGTCCCGCCTCAACCCGCTGGCCAGCAATGCGCTGGGGCTGACGGCCGGACGCGCCATGGCAGAACTGCTGGCCGGGAGCGCGGAGCAGGCCGAAGCCTATGTGATCGAAGCTCTTGATGGATCGGAAAGCCATCCGTCAGCGCTGATGACCGGGGTGGCGACTGCCGCGCTGCTTGGGCTTGCGCAGCTTGAACAGCGCCGCGCCGCGCTGCTGCGGCTCTATCCCGAAGGGATCGACAGCCAGAGCATCCGCCACCTGCCCTTCGAGCGGCCAGAGTGCCAGGAGCGCTACTTTGCTGCGCTGCGGCTGGGCGGAGTGCCAGGCTAGCCTGCGTGTTTTCTCCTCGCCAACGGTGCGTTTGCTGATAGCCTGCTGCGCAACCGGGGGGTGATCACATGGCAAGCATTGCACAAGGCAGCCGGATCAGCGCGGCGCGGCTTAACTGGCTGGTGATCCTGATCGGCCTGTCGGTCCTGCTCAACTATGTCGATCGCGGGGCCATTGGCATTGCCGCGCCGCTGATGAAGGCGGAGCTGGACCTTTCCGCCACCGGTTTCGGCACGGCGGTCTCGGCCTTCTTCTGGGTCTATGCGCCGCTCTGCCTGTTCGTCGGCTGGCTGTGCGACCGATTCTGCGTCTACCGCATGTTCGCCGCCGGGATCGCGCTGTGGGCGGTGGCGACGCTGTTGACCGGCTTCGTTCACGGCATCGCGGCGCTGATCGTGCTGCGGCTGATCCTGGGGCTGGGTGAAAGCATCGCCTTTCCCGGTAGCTCGAAGATTTTCGCCGCAGAGGTTCCGGCCGCGCGGCGCGGCTATGCCAATGCCATGGTGGCTGCCGCGCTGGCATTTGGCCCGGCGGTCGGCACCTTCAGTGGCGGCCTGATCCTGGCCGAACTGGGCTGGCGGCCGATCTTCTGGATCTTTGGCGCGGTTACACTGCTCTGGCTGGTGCCCTGGCACTATGTCGCCGCGCCGCTGCGCACACAAAGCGTCAGCGTGCCGGTCGCCGATCCGGTGCCGCTGGCGACGATCATGCGGGTGCCCGCGGTCTGGCTGATGGGCGTCGGGCACTTCTGCACCAATTACGGGTTCTATTTCCTGCTGACCTGGCTGCCGCTCTACCTCGTCAAGTCGCGCGACTTTTCGATTACCGACATGACCATACTGACGACGCTGGGCTTTGCGGTGCAAGGGGTGATGGCGCTGGTGGTGGGCCATGTCTCTGACAAGTGGGTGGCTGGCGGCGCCGATGAGGCACGGGTCCGGCGGCGGATGATGATCGCGGGGCAAGCGCTTGCCGCCGTGTCGATCGGGGCGGTCTTCTTTGCCGATGGCTTTGCGCAGGTTGGCGCCTGCCTGGTCCTGGCCGGGATCGCCAGCGCGCTGACCTCGACCAACCTCTTCGCGATCGGCCAGATGTTTGCAGGCCCGCGCGCTGCGGGGGTGTGGATCGGGCTGCAGAACGCGGTCGGCAATGCTGCCGGCATCATCGGTCCGGTGCTGACCGGACTGATGATCGACCGGCTCGGCGGCTATGGCTGGGCCTTCGCGCTGACTGCCCTGGTCCCGGCGCTGGGCGCGCTGTGGTGGTGGAAAGTTGTCCCGCCAATCAAACAGTTCGAAAGCTGACCCGCGACCGAGGGCAAAGATTCGACCCTGTGGATAACTTAGGGTAAACAAGGCCCGGGGCGATTCGCTAAAGCCTCAAAAATAAGTGTTTTCTCCGAGAGGGAGAGCAGATGGGTCGCGAAGATTACAATAGCCTGGTCGCCAGGAGCGAGAGCGTTGGCATGGCGCTGATGTGCGCGCGCGTCGCCAGCAACCTGTCGATCGAGGATCTGGCCGCGCGGACCAAGGTCAGCACCCGCTTCCTCCACGCGCTGGAGCGGGACGATTTCTCCGTCTTCGTCAGCCGCATCTACATCATGGGTTTCGCCAAGGCCTATGCCAAGGTCGTCGGCCTCGATGGCGAAGGCATCGTCGCCTCGCTGCGGCGCCAACTGGCACCGCAATAGTCAGAGCGCAACGAACTTCCCCGCTGCGCGGTCCTTCCGCACCTTCAGTCCATCGAACACCTGCCCACTCATCGCGATCCAGACCCCCGGCGCGGCGGTCTGGACCGTGGCAAAGGCCATGCCCAGGTTGAAGTTCGCATCAGTCTCGGCAAAGCGGGCGGGCGATAGCGCACCGGTCAGGCAGATCGTCTTGCCCGGCACCTCGGCGGCAAGGACCTTGGCCGTATCCGTCATCGTATCGGTGCCGTGGGTGACGACGATCCGGCTTTCAGGCGCCTCGCGCGCGGCGCTGGCGATCAGCGCGCGGTCGGCCTGGGTCAGCTCAAGGCTGTCCTTGCGCATCAGCTCGACCACCCGGAACGGCAGCGCGACCCGCGCCTCGGCCAGCAGGGCGGGGATCCCGCTGTCAACGATCTGGTATTCCGAAAGCGCATCGAAGTAGTTCTTGTCGATCGTGCCGCCGGTGGTGAGGACGAGAATGCCTGTGGTCATGTCCCGCCCTTAGCCCTGCCAGTCCGCCACGGCCAGTCGGTTGCGGCAGAGACCCAGAGCGCCAGCCAGATCAGCACCGGCTGGAAAGCAAGCCGCGGCACATGATAGCCCAGGCCCAGCCCGCCATCGGCGCGCGCCAGATCGTTCAGCAGGTGCTGGAAATTGGCCGGCCAGACGCACAAGGCATAGGCGGCAAGCCCCCATCCGGCGGCGCGGCGCAGCGGCAGCGACCATGGCTGGAGCAAACCGACTGCCCCGGCAAGCTCCGCCACGCCGGTCAGCAGCACCACGAGTTCGGGCGCGGGCACCCAGGGCGGCATGATCGTCAGGAACGGGGCCGGATTGGCAAGGTGGATCACCCCCGCCGCGCCATAGAACAGCGCCAGCAGCCAGCGCAGCGCGGTGCGGATCACGGGCGGCCAATCATGGGCGGCCAATCATGGACGGAAAGCCACCCCGGTCATCGCTTCGGATTTGTCCCACAGCGCGGCGGCGAGCGCCTCGTCGCGGATGTGCGGCCAGACCCCGCTGGCGCGTGGCGGCGGATCGCCGACCATGGCACCTACATTGCAGTCTTCGCAATAGACCCCGCCCAGGCCTTCGAGCAGCGGTGAAGTAGCGCACCAGGTGGCAGTGGCAGCACCCTCGGCCGGGCTCTTGAACATCGGGTTGACCTTACCTTGTTCGTCATACCAGCCCATCGCTTTCTGCTCGTCCATCGTCAGGTGGCGCTGAAGCGGAGTAACGATCCCGCCGGGGTGGACGGCAAAGGCGCGCACGCCGTGCGCCGCGCCCAGCTTGTCGAGCTGCAAGGCAAAGAGCGCGTTGGCCGACTTGGCCTGACCGTAGGCGAGCCACTTGTCATAGTCGCGATGCTCGAAGTTCGGGTCTTCCACCGACAGGCCATTGAGGCGATGCCCGATCGATGAGACCGAGACCAGCCGCGCGCCGTTCGCCGCCTTGAGCAGCGGCCAGAGCCGCGCAGTCAGCTGGAAGTGACCCAGGTGGTTGGTGGCAAACTGGCTTTCATAGCCGCGCGCGTCGCGGGCCAGCGGACAGGCCATGATCGCGGCATTGTTGATGACGATGTGGAGCTTGTCGGTGCGGCTGGCGACCTCGGCTGCACAGGCATCGATCGAGGCGGGATCGGAGAGGTCCAGTTCGAAGATCTCGACCGAGCCGCCGACATCGGCCAGATCCTCGGCCGCCTTGTCGGGCCGGCGTGCCCCGACCAGCACCCGCGCCCCCGCTGCAGTCAGCGCGCGCACGATATCGGTGCCGAGGCCCGAATAGCCCCCGGTGACGAAGGCGGTCTTGCCGGACAGGTCGAGGCCCGTGACGACTTCCAGCGCGGTTGAGCGGTAGCCGAAGGGGGATTCGATCGGGGCCTGAGGGGTAGTCATACGAATGCTCCGTTGCAGGGGTTGCCGCGCAGGGTAGACTGCGACCGAACCTTTGCAAGGACTTGGGCTTTATGCAGCGGATCGAGCGGCAGATTACCGGCGGGTGCCAGTGCGGGGTGTTGCGCTATGCCGCCAGCGCGGTGATGGACAATGCCCACCTGTGCCACTGCCGGATGTGTCAGAAAGCGGTGGGAGGCCTTTTCGCCGCGCTGGTCGCCGTGCCGCGCGAGGCCCTTGCCTGGACTCGCGGGCAGCCATCGCGCTGGCGTTCCTCGGCCGAAGTGGACCGGGGGTTCTGCGGCCAGTGCGGGACGCCGCTGTTCTATGAAAACGTCACTGGGGCCCATGTCTCGGTCACGCTAGGCTCGCTCGATGATCCGGCGGCCTTCAAGCCGGTGACGCACGACGGGATCGAGGGGCGGATGCCGTGGTTCTTTGACCTGGCCCAAGTGCCCGATTTTGGCGAGACGGAGCAGCCGAGCCAGGCCGATTGGGCCGCTGCCATCAAGGTCAGCAACCGCCAGCATCCCGATCACGATACGGAGCGCTGGCCGCAATAGGCCCACCGTCACCCCGGATCACGTCCGGGGTGACGAAGCAGGCAGTGGTTATGGCATCACGCCGCCAGCGGTTCTTCCGCCTCGATCGCCTCGATCGCGGCCTTCAGCTCGGCCGCTGCCGCTGGGGCCAGCGCGTGCTCGAGCAGGGTCAGGTGACGCAGCAGCGTGCGGCGGACTGCGCCAGTGCCGCTCGCGGTAGGCGCGCCCAACTCGCGCTCATGCTCCAGGCCAAAGCGCAGCAGGATCGTGGCGTTGATGGCCAGATTGGGCAGCTGTTCGCGCGGCAGGTTCAGCAGGCCGGCCTCGACCAGCGCGGCCAGGTGCGCTTCGATCTGGGCAAAGGTTTCGCGGGTCCAGCGCGGCGCGTTCTCGGCGATCAGGGTGGCGTGGTCGCCATAGGCCGGCTGATCGCGGTAGAGAAAGCGGAAGTCACGGAACTCGGCCATCATGGCCCGCAGCAGGCGGATGTAGCCTGCCACTGGATCGCCTTCCGGCAGCAGCGCCAGCCGTGCCTCGATGCTGGCTGCAAACCGCTCGCCAATCGCGTCAAGCAGGGCGCGCTTGGTCTTGAAATGGTACCACAGGTTGCCCTCGGCCATGCCGAGCCGTTCGGCCAGCAAGGCCGTCGTCACCGCGGCATAGCCTGCTTCGTTGAACAGGTGCAGTGCGGTGACGACGATGCGATCCCGTGTTCGCATCAGTAACGCGAAAGCTCTACCGTTAGCGACTTGTAACCATGGACAAAGCAAGCCGGGACTCGGGTCGGCTCACCGATCACATTGGCGCGCAGGCGCCGCTTGGCCATTTCCTCCAGCAAGGTGACGAGCTGCAGTTCGGCCACCCGCGCCCCGACACAGCGGTGGATGCCATAGCCAAAGGACAGGTGGCGGCGGGCGTTCTCGCGATCGATGCGGATATGCTCGCCGTCCTTGAATACGCTTTCGTCGCGGTTGGCAGAGATGTACCACATCACCACGGCATCGCCGGCCTTGATCTGGTGGCCATCAAGCTCGGTATCCTCCACCGCAGTACGGCGCATGTGCGACAAAGGCGTCTGCCAGCGGATCAGTTCCTGCACCGCATTGGGGATCAGCGCGGGATCGGCTTCCAGCTTGGCGCGCTCTTCCGGATACTTGTTGAGCCCATAGGCATAGGCCGACATTGAATTGCGGGTCGTGTCATTTCCGCCAACGATCAGCAGGATCAGGTTGCCGATGAATTCCTCGGGCGCCATTTCCTTCATCGCATCAGACTGGAGCATGACCGAGATCAGGTCCTTGCCCGGATTGGCCATGCGTTCCTGCCACAGCGCGGCAAAGGCCATGCCCATTTCCTGCATCTTGGCGAGCCGCAGCTCGATCGTGGCGGGATTCTTGATCAGTTCCACATCGCCGCCAAAGTCCGACCATTCGGTCAGGTGGTGGCGCTGTTCCCAGGGATAGCCGAACAGCTTGGCCAGCATTCCGGTGGTCAGTTCGATCGAGACGCGCTGGACCCAGTCGAACGGCTGGCCGATCGGTAGGCTATCCAGCACCTCGCCGGTCCGCGCGGCGCATTCGGCCTTCATCGCCGCCACTTCGGACGGGCCAAAGCTGGGCGCAACGGTGCGGCGCTGGGCGGTGTGCTGCGGCGGGTCCATCGCGATGAACATCGGCTCGCGCATGTTGTATTCTTCGGCCAGCTTTGGGTTGCCTGAAATCGCGATCCCGCCGCGGTCCCAGCTAGACGAGAAGATCTTGGGCAGCGCCTCGATATAGACGATCGGCTTGTAAGTGCTGACCGACCAATAGGGTCCGAACCCCGAATCCTTCACATAGTGGATCGGCGCCTCGGCGCGGTGGCGGCGGAAAATCTCTTCAAACCGGTCCTCGGCATAGATTTCGGGGCGCGAGACGTCGAACGGATCGACTTCAGGTTCAAGTGCAGCGGTGGCCATGGCTATCCTCTCCCAAGCCCTTTTTAGGGTATGCACCCTAAATGCAGCAATCGGGCCTGCGAGTCAAGCCTACCAGGCGTTACCGCTGGCGACGGCACGGGCCTCGGCCGGGCTGGAGCGGCGGCCGAGCGCGGCGTTGCGGTGCGGGAAGCGGCCAAAGCGCGCGACCATGCTGTAATGGCTGCGGGCAAAGCCCTTGCGTCCGGCATCGCCATTGGCGGCAAACAGGCGAACCGACCGGCGCTGGTCGGCAATCGCCTCGCTGTGCATCAGGGGCAGCAGCAGGAACTGGCGCTGGGTGCGGGTGAGGCGGCGGTGCCAGCCCTTGGCCAGCACGGCCCTGGTGATCGCCGCCGCAAGGCGGTCCGTGGCAAAGGCACGGGGGCTACCCCGAAAGCTGTTGCGCGGCACCTGATCGAACAACAGCACGGCCGCCAGCGCGGTCAGCGGGTCAGTCAGGAACTTGCGCAAGGGCTGGCGCGGCAGCCCAGTAAGCAGCGGCGCAAACCGGCGCTGCAGCACCGCATCAACGGCGTCGTCGCGGGCAAACCACTGCGGGGGGCGCAGTGTATGGAACCAGAAATGTAGCAGATCGGCCGCCCAGGCCTGCCGGGCGGCCGTCACAGCTTACTTCGCGGCCTGCTGGGTCCGGCGATAGGGCACGAAATCGCCCAGATTGATGAAGCCGGTGGTGAAATGGCCCGTGCGATCAACCGTGTGGACCATGTCGAGCCGGCAGAGCTGACTGCCGGTCGGACGGATCACCAGGATATCGTCCGAATCGAGGTCTTCCGGGTTGCGCGGCTTGTTGACGTAGAGCGTGGTGCCCGAACGATAGACCAGCGCCACGCCATCCAGGATTTCCAGGTCGCGCGTGTCGCTCTGCGAGATGCAGCTGGTCGGCTTGCCGGCTGTGCGGCCTTCGAGCAGCTTCTCGAGGCGCTGTTCCGGGGTCAGCTTCGGCTTGGCGGAAACTGCGGCACCACCGGCAACCAGCGCCGTGGCGGCAAGGGCAAAGGCAAGAACACGCATTGGGATCCTCCGAAGGTCAGGATCGGAAGACTAACACAAGATCCTGAACTGCACCTGACAAATCAGGCCGTACCGCCCACGGTCAGGCCTTCGACGAGCAGGGTCGGCTGGCCAACCCCGGCCGGGACCGACTGGCCGCCCTTGCCGCAGATGCCGACGCCTTCGTCGATCGCCAGGTCATTGCCGATGCCGGACACCTTGGTCAGGACGGTCGGTCCGTCGCCGATCAGCGTCGCGCCCTTGATCGGCGCGCCCAGCTTGCCGTTCTCGACCAGGTAGGCCTCGGTGCAGGAGAACACGAACTTGCCCGAGACGATATCGACCTGCCCGCCGCCAAAGCTCTTGGCGAAGATGCCCTTCTTGACGCGGGACAGCAGCTCGGCCGGATCGTCGTTCCCGGCGGGCATGAAGGTATTGGTCATGCGCGGCATCGGGGCGTGAGCATACGATTCGCGGCGGCCATTGCCGGTGGGTTCAACGCCCATCAGCCGGGCGTTGAGCCGGTCCTGCATATAACCTTTCAAGATCCCGTCCTCGATCAGTACGGTCTCGGCTGTCGGCGTGCCCTCGTCATCGATCGAGAGCGAGCCGCGGCGGCCCTGACCACCCACGCCCAGCAAGGTGCCATCATCGACTACGGTGACGCCGGGCGCAGCGACGCGCTGGCCGATCTTGCCGGAAAAGGCGCTGGTGCCCTTGCGGTTGAAATCGCCTTCGAGGCCGTGGCCAACCGCTTCGTGCAGCAGCACACCGGGCCAGCCGGGGCCGAGCAGGACGGTCATCTCGCCGGCCGGGGCGGCGACGCTTTCCAGATTGACCAGCGCCTGGGCCAGCGCGCTGTCGATCGCGCGGTCCCAGGTTTCGGGCGCGAACAGATCGTCATAGAGCCGCCGTCCGCCGATCCCGAAGCTGCCGGTCTCACGCCGACCGTTCTGTTCGGCGACGATCCCGACATTGAGGCGCACCAGCGGGCGAATGTCGGTGGCGACAAAGCCGTCAGGCCGAACGATCTCGACCACAGACCACGATGCGGCCAGGCTGGCCGAAACCTGCACCACGCGCGGATCGCGGGCGCGGGCGGCGGCGTCGATCATTTCCAGCAGCTTCACCTTCTCGGCAAAGGGGATCAGGTCGAGCGGCGAGGCATCGGTATAGAGCTTGCGGTTGCTGGCGCGCGGCGGGGCGGCCAGCTTGTTCGCGGCGGGATCGAGCAAGGCCAGGGTCTGCCCGGCGCGGCGGATTGCCTCGGCGCTGATCTCGTTGGCGTGGGCAAAGCCGGTCATCTCGCCCGACACGCCGCGCAGGCCGAAGCCGGCCTCGCGCGAATAGTCGGCCGTCTTCAGCCGGCCATCATCGAACCCGAAGGTCTCGCTCGCGGTATATTGCAGGAACAGCTCGCCATCGTCGCAGCGCTCCAGCGCCTCGCGGGTGATGGCCTGGGCCTGGGCGGGATCGAGCTGGCGATAGAGCAGGGCGCGCGGATCGGTGGTCATCGCACCGATATAGGGTGACTAGCGGCTGGCGCCAGAGGCCACGTCATCCAGCTGCGATTGGTCTGCGCCGTCGGCCGGGCCGCCCTGCAGCACAAAGCGCTTGTCGCAATAGCCGCAATCGACATAGCCGCGCTCGTCGATCTCCAGCCAGACGCGCGGATGGCCCAGCGCTGCGCCGCCACGGATATCCTTGGCGCCGTCGCAGGAAACGCGGGTGGTGGTGACGATTGCGGTTTCGGGCTGGTTGCTCATGGACCCGCCCCCTAGCAGGCGCGCGCGCGCATTTCCAGACTACTGGTACTGAACGGTGACCACGAAGGTTCCGTTGTAGACCCCGCCCAGCTGGTTCGCCCCAACGTTGAGCCGGCCGCCAATCCGGAAATCGAAGATCCCGTTGGTCGGCACAATCTCGTAGCGGCGGTTGCCATTGCCCAGGCCATTGCCGTTGCCGCCCAGGAACTGGAGGTCGGGTGTGGTGTCGAGCACCAGGTTGTTGACCGTCATGGTCTGTGTTCCGCCGACCCGGGTCAGGGTAATCGTTGAGGGCATCTGGATCCGCACGGTCATCCGCCGCGTGCCCATCCCGCTGAACTCGGCCGGCTGGCAGACGCCGGTCCGAACGATCGGACCAGTGGTGGTGCAGACCTGGGTATCGGGGTTGAGCGTGACGGTTGCTGCGGCATTGCCAGGCGCGACGCGGCCGAAGTTCAGCGACTGGTTCACAAGCAGCGCCAGCGGGGCCACAACTGTCGCCGTCGAAGCACCACTGGCGGACACGCGCTGGGCCTGCGCAGGGTTGGCGGCAAGCGCTGCAAGCGCAAGCACCGGCACGGCGCCAAGCGTGCGCAACAGCCGTACAACCGGCTTTCTGTTGGTAGTCCCCCGAAACATCGTGTTTTCCCTTAGTCCGGCTCCGCTTAACGCCATGCTGGACGAACATGGTAAACAAGCCGTTAGGGACTGGTACCTAAGCCGGCAGCGGGCAGCGGCCTTTCGCAGGGCTTTACGTTCGCGGAATCCTGCCGCAAGAGCGCGTTCATGGAACAGCCTGCCGCCATTCGCATCCACGACCTCGTCAAGCGTTACGCCCCTGCCGGTCAGGGGGAAGGTAAACTGGCACTGAAGGGCGTGTCCTTCGACGTGCCGCAGGGCGAGATCTTCGGCCTGCTCGGCCCGAATGGCGCCGGCAAGTCGACGCTGATCAACATTTTGGCTGGCCTGGTAATGAAGACCAGCGGGACAGCGGAAATCTGGGGCTTCGATATCGACAAGGACCCGCGCAACGCCAAGCGTGCGATCGGCATCGTGCCGCAGGAGATTGTCTTCGATCCGTTCTTCACGCCGGTCGAAGTGCTGGATATCCAGGCCGGGCTCTATGGCGTGCCCAAGGCCGCGCGGCGCAGCCTGGAGCTGCTCGGCCAGGTCCACCTCTCGGACAAGGCCAATGCCTATTCCCGCACCCTGTCGGGCGGCATGAAGCGCCGCCTGCTGATCGCCAAGGCGCTGGTCCACCAGCCGCCGGTGATCGTGCTGGACGAGCCGACGGCCGGGGTCGACGTCGAACTGCGCCGTCAGCTGTGGGAACTGGTCAGCGACCTCAACGCGCAGGGGGTCACCGTGGTGCTGACCACCCATTACCTCGAAGAGGCCGAGGAGCTGTGCGACCGCATCGCCATCATCAACCATGGTGAACTGATCGCCAACAAACCGACCCGCGAACTGGTCGAAATGGCGCGCGAGAAGGTGGTGGTGGTGACGGTCGACAAGCCGGCCGCCGAATGCCCGGCCCACCCGGCGATAATCAAGTGCGAGAAGACCGGCGATCACACGCTGGAGATCACCTACGACAAGGACCGCAGCAACGCCGGCGAAGTGCTCTCGCTGGTTCAGGCCATGGGCTTTGGCATCGTCGATGTCAGCACCCGCGAGGCCGATCTGGAAGACGTCTTCGTTACCCTGACCAGCAGCGCGGCCCAGGCCGCGTGAACAGCCAAGACGCCTTGAGTCCCCCTCCCGCTTGCGGGAGGGGTTAGGGGTGGGCCCTTGGCAAGCTATGGCAACTTCAAGGTGCGCAACACCACCCGGGCCCGCGAACTTAGACGCGCAGCAACCCCAGCGGAGCGGTTGCTTTGGCTATACCTCGCCCGATCGCAGCTTGGCGTGAAGTTTAGCCGCCAGATGCCAGTTGGACCGTTCTTCGCTGATTTCCTGTGCCGCGAACGAATGCTGATTGTCGAGCTGGATGGATTTTCGCACGACGTTCAGCCACAGCGCGATCTTCAGCGTGACGGCTACCTCAAGCGGGCAGGATACCAGGTGCTTCATTTTTCGAATGCCGATGTGCTGGGTAATGTCGCGGGCGTGATCTCGGCAATTTCACTCGTGCTTGGCGAAGGGCCCACCCCCGACCCCTCCCGCAAGCGGGAGGGGGGACTATGAACCACGACGTCATCATAGTCGGCTCGGGCGCGGCGGGGCTGACGGCGGCGCTTGAGCTGGCGGAACAGGTCAAGGTCCTGGTCCTTGCAAAAGGCGCGATTGACGGCGGGTCGACTGCCTGGGCCCAGGGCGGGATCGCTGCGGTGCTTGATGCCGGTGACACCTTCGAGAACCATATTCGCGACACCATGGTGGCCGGGGCCGGCCTCAACCGCCGCGAGACGGTCGAATTCGTGATCGAGCAGGCCCCCCATGCGATCAACCGGCTGGTCGAGCTGGGTGTGCCGTTCAATACCGAAGGGCCAGATCTCCACCTCACCCGCGAGGGCGGCCACAGCCACCGCCGGATCGTCCATGTCGACGATGCCACCGGGCGCGCCGTGCTCGATGCCCTGCTGCGCGCGGCCGAGGCTCATCCCAATGTCACCCTGCTGCCGCACCGCGCCTGCATCGATCTGATCACCGGGCGGCACGAAGAGCGCTATTCGGGCTCGGGCCGGGTCTGGGGCGTCTATGCGCTCAATGAGCAGACTGGCACGGTTGAGGCGCATACTGCCCGGGCGACAATCCTGGCCACCGGCGGGGCGGGGCGTGTCTACCAGTTCAGCACCGCGCCGCGCGGCGCGACCGGCGACGGGATCGCGATGGCCTGGCGCGCGGGTTGCCGCGTTGCCAACATGGAAATGATGCAGTTCCACCCAACCTGCCTCTACAACCTGGAGGTCAAGAACTTCCTGATCACCGAGGCGGTGCGCGGCGAGGGCGGACGGCTGCTCAACCCCAAGACCGGGCACCGCTACATGCCCGACTATGACGAACGCGCCGAACTGGCCCCCCGCGACATTGTCGCCCGCGCCAACGACAGCGAGATCAAGCGCGACGGCCTGAGCTACGTCCACCTCGATATCAGCCACCAGCCCGCCGATTTCGTGAAAGGCCACTTTCCGACGATCTATGAAAAGCTGCTCGGTCTTGGCATCGACATGACCACGCAGCCGATCCCGGTCGTACCGGCGCAGCACTATACGTGCGGCGGGATCGTGATCGACCTTCATGGCCGGACTGACCTGCCCGGCCTCTACGCCGCCGGCGAATGCACCGAAAGCGGTCTCCACGGGGCCAACCGCCTGGCTTCAAACAGCCTGCTTGAATGCTTCGTTTTCGGCGAGGCGGCTGCGGCCGACATCCTGGCGCGGTGGGAGGAGTTCGCGGCCCCGCCGCCGGTCCGCGCCTGGGACGAAAGCCGCGTTACCGACAGCGACGAGGAAGTGATCATCCAGCAGAACTGGACCGAGATCCGCCGCTTCATGTGGAACTACGTTGGCATCGTCCGCACCACCAAGCGGCTGGAACGCGCGGCGCACCGGATCAAGCTGCTGATGGAGGAAGTGGGCGATTACTACGGCCACTTCCGCGTCTCGACCGACCTGATCGAACTGCGCAACCTGCTGCAATGCGCGGAACTGATTGTCCGCTCTGCGCTGGAGCGCAAGGAGAGCCGCGGGCTGCACTTCACGCTCGATTACCCGGAAATGCTGCCCCACGCGCGCGATACGGTGCTGGTGCCGTAATCATCCTGGCGCCAGTCCGCATTCGCGGGCGTAACGGGCGAAGCAAAGGGCCGCCTCCATCGGAGACGGCCCCTGCTGGCCGGTGGGGTGTGCCGGCACTGTCGGGCGTGTACTGCGACCTAGCGGCCGCCTTTGCTTCCGCCCTTGTCGTCCTGGCCGCCGGACTGGCCGCCCTGCTTCGAGCCGCCGCCCATGCCGCCGCCCTGACCCTGGCGGGTGCTGCCACCCTGGCCACCGGCCTGCTGACCGCCAGCCTGGCGCTGGCCGCCCTGCTTGTCGCCCTGGTTCTGGTTTGCCATCATCCTGTCCTTTCAAGTTTCCCGCCGTTGCTGCGGGATGTGAAGGTAACCGGACCATGGGGGCATCGTTCCGTGGTTAACGCCCAATCGGGGCTGGCGCGGGACGGAAAAATCGGCACTATAGCGTACACAAATGGCGGAAATCCGCCATTCTAATTGTCAGAACAGGACCTTGAAGGGAGGCTGCATGCCACAAGTCACTGCCAACGGAGTCAGCCTAGAGGTTGAGCGTTATGGCGATCCGGCCAACCCGCCGCTGCTGCTCATCATGGGGCTGGGCGCGCAGTTGACGCTCTGGCCGATCGAGCTGGTCGAGGCATTGGTGGCGCGCGGCTATCACGTGATCCGTTATGACAATCGCGATATCGGCCTCTCGACCAAGTTCACCGAACATGGCGTGCCCAATGTCCGCAAGGTGGTGCTGATGCGGCTGTTCGGCCTCAGGCCCAGGCTGCCCTACCGGCTGACCGACATGGCGGCCGATGCGGTTGGCCTGCTCGATGCACTGGGGATCGCCAAGGCGCACATCGTTGGTGCCTCGATGGGCGGGATGATCGCGCAGCTGGTCGCGGCGACCTATCCTGAGCGTACGCTCTCGCTCACCTCGATCATGTCGACCACCGGCAATCGCCGCGTCCCGCCCGCCAAGCCCGAGGCGTTCAAGGCGCTGACCACCCCGCCGCCCACCAACGCCTCGCTCGATCAGATCGTGCCGCACGTGATCAACATCGCCCGCGCAATCGGTAGCCCGGCCTACCCGGCACCCGAGGAGCGGCTGACCGAGCGGATCACCCGTGATTTGCAGCGCAGTTTCCACCCGACCGGGGCTGGCCGCCAGCTCGCCGCAATCATCGATGATGGCTGCCGGCGGGAGCGATTGAAGAAGGTGACGGCGCCGGCGCTGGTGATCCACGGGGTCGACGATCCCTTGGTCCGCGTGGAAGGCGGCCGCGATACCGCCGCGCACATTCCGGGCGCGCGACTGCACGAGATCCCCGGCATGGGCCATGACCTGCCGCTCGAACTGGTTGACGAAGTGGCCGATGCGATTGCGGGCGTGGCGCGTTAGGCCGGGGTGCTCGCTTCGGTCGCGGCGGCGCGCTCGGCCCGGCGGCGCATGATCCGGGGGTTTAGCAGGCCCCACCAGATTGCGTTCCAGCCGGTGCTGATCAACACGGCTTGCCGTTCGCTCAGCAGTTCGAAATCCGGCCAGCGGATGAAGCCGGCCCAGGTCGCGCAGCTCAGCGCAAACAGCAGCGCGCTCAAGAACGAGATCGGCCGGCGATAGCGCTCTGCCAAAACATCGAGCCGGTCGATCGCCTGGGTGAGCCTTGCCACCTCAAAACCCCCAGCCCAGCTGCCGCCCGACAAAGATCAGCAGCATCGCGCCCAGGATCGAGGAAAAGCAGCCGGCGCGGTTGAAGCCTTCGCCGATGCCCTGGCCGTTGCTCATCGATCCCAGCAGGCCGACCACCAGCGCGCCGCCCACGCCCAGCAGGCTGGTCATCCAGAAACCCATGTCGACTGCGCCAGGGTAAAAGAAGCGCGCCAGCACGCCCACGAACAGGCCTGAGAAGATAATCCCGATGATATTCAGCATGGTGGTCTGGCTCCTCCGGATAGGGGGGCCAGACTAACCGCAAAGCGCCGCCGCGCAAGTTCGTTGCGGGGCCCGATTCTATCGTTAGTCAAGCCGCGCGAAGCCCTCTCCCCGGACAAAAATTTTTTCACAGATTCACTTTGACTCTTGCGCGTCACACCAGTGGCGGAATTCCCGCGCGTCGCTGCAATGCGCAAGGCCCGTCGGCACCGCGCCGCGCCGCCCCGGAAGATGAACAGGCGATTTACCCTCTTGCGCCTGATTCGCGATTGGGCACTATAGGTTGTGGTCCGGCACTCGGGGGGACCTCTAGACCTAGATTTGGCTCAATACGTGCGACAAGCGCGAACGGGGCCGGATTCGGTCGGAAAAGGGGCGCTTCAAGGGGTTGGAACGGACAGGGCTGGGGACAGGTCGGGGATAAGTTTTTCTCCATTTGTTCGCCCGCTCTGGTAGGATCACAGCTTGTGCTGCTGATTCGAACGAAAGTGGAACATTGCGGGGCCCGGAGACCTTCCGGAAAACCGCACGGGGCAGGCAACAGGATAGCAAGGGGCAGCACGTGGAATTCAGGTCCGGGGATGAGCCGACGATGGCTGAAATGGATGCAATGGTGACGGCGGATGCGCCGGTGAAGACCCAGGGCAAGACGATGAAGAAGGAGGCGGGCAAGGGCCCGGCTGTAAGCATGGCAGACAAGGCTGATCTCGGTTCCGAAGCGCTGGTGGCCCAGGCCGCCGCCGAAGCCATGGTCAAGGCCGTGGCCGCGCCGAAGCATGAAGATTCCAAGTCGGTCCAGCCGCGCCGCTTTGCGATCGAGGTCGATCACGCCCGCGATGCGCTGCTGACCGATTTCGGCAAGGACACCCTGGATGACCGCTACCTGCTGCCGGGTGAGCGCTATCAGGATCTCTTTGCCCGCGTCGCCGATGCCTATGCCGATGACGAGGCCCACGCCCAGCGCCTCTATGACTACATCTCGCAGCTGTGGTTCATGCCGGCAACGCCGGTCCTGTCGAACGGCGGCACCGGGCGCGGCCTGCCGATCTCGTGCTACCTCAACTCGGTGTCGGACAGCCTTGAAGGCATTGTCGGCACCTGGAACGAGAACGTCTGGCTGGCCAGCCGCGGCGGCGGCATCGGCACCTACTGGGGCCAGGTCCGCGGGATTGGTGAGCCGGTTGGCCTCAACGGCAAGACCAGCGGGATCATCCCCTTCGTCCGGGTGATGGACAGCCTGACGCTTGCGATCTCGCAAGGTTCGCTGCGCCGCGGCTCGGCCGCCTGCTATCTCGACGTCAGCCACCCGGAAATCGAGGAGTTCCTTGAGATCCGCAAGCCTTCGGGGGACTTCAACCGCAAGGCGCTGAACCTCCACCACGGCGTGCTCTTGACCGACGAGTTCATGGAAGCCGTGCGCGATGGCACCGAATTCCACCTGCGCAGCCCCAAGGACGGGTCGGTGCGCGGCACGGTCGATGCCCGCAGCCTGTTCCAGAAGCTGGTCGAAACTCGCCTGGCGACGGGGGAACCCTATATCGTCTTCTCCGATACGGTGAACCGGATGATGCCCAAGCATCACCGCGATCTGGGGCTCAAGGTCTCGACCTCGAACCTCTGTTCGGAAATCACCCTGCCGACCGGGATTGACCACCTTGGCAACGATCGCACCGCGGTCTGCTGCCTCAGCTCGCTCAACCTCGAAACCTGGGACGAGTGGAACAAGGACGAGCGCTTTATCGAGGACGTGCTGCGCTTCCTCGACAACGTGCTGCAGGACTATATCGACCGCGCGCCAGACGAGATGGCCCGCGCCAAGTATTCGGCCATGCGCGAGCGGTCGGTCGGCATGGGCGTGATGGGCTTCCACTCCTATCTGCAGCTCAAGGGCGTCGCCTTTGAAAGTGCGATGGCCAAGGCGCTCAACCTCAAGATGTTCAAGCACATCGCCGCCAAGGCCGATGAGGCTTCGCTGATGCTGGCCCAGGAACGGGGCGCCTGCCCCGATGCTGCCGACATGGGCGTGATGCAGCGCTTCTCCTGCAAGATGGCGATCGCGCCGACCGCGTCGATCAGCATCATCTGCGGCGGCACCAGCGCCTGCATCGAGCCGATCCCGGCCAACATCTACACCCACAAGACCCTGTCGGGTTCGTTCGTGGTCAAGAACCCTTACCTTGAGAAGCTGCTCCAGTCGAAGTCGAAGGATTCGACCAACGTCTGGAACTCGATCCTTGAGCGCGGCGGTTCGGTCCAGCACCTCGATTTCCTCAGCCCAGAGGAAAAGGCGGTCTACAAGACCAGCTTCGAGATCGACCAGCGCTGGCTGCTCGAATTCGCGGCTGACCGGACCCCTTACATCGACCAGGCGCAGAGCCTGAACCTCTATATCCCGGCCGATGTCGACAAGTGGGACCTGATGATGCTGCACTTCCAGGCCTGGGAGAAGGGCATCAAGTCGCTCTACTACCTGCGCTCGAAGTCGGTGCAGCGCGCCGGTTTCGCCGGCGGGGTCGAGGCGGACAACACCGCCGATGCCCCGGTGATGGAACTGAGCGCCGGCGGCCAGACCGACTACGAGGAATGCCTCGCTTGTCAGTAAGGGCTGCCTGAGCATGGACTACGGCCGCCTTGCCCTGGCCGGGGCCGGGGGCCTGGCGACGTTCGCCGGGCTCTTCGTCCTGACCCGGCAAACCCCAGGCGAGGCGGCCCGTTATGCCCGGCGGATAGCGGGGACCATGCTGCTGGCCTTTGGCCTGGCCACCCTGCTGCTGGTCGGACTGCTGACTTACGCCCAGCTCCAGCCGTGATCGTCACCGATTTTGAACCCGATACACACTGCGACACGACAATGACTTGCGCCCGCCCTTCAAACCCGCTTTCGGTTGCGCCAACTACGCAACGGATGGGGTTTGCACATGCGCAAGTGGCACCGCTGGCTCGCGGTATTTTTCGGAGTCTTCCTGCTGTTCATCGCTACGACCGGGGTGATGAGCCAGTTCGCCGATCTGAAGGCGGAGAGCGAGGGGCGCAGCGCCGCCGCCTCAGCCGTGCCGGCTGGCTTTGTCTGTCCGGAAACGATGACCTGCCGACCCAAGCCAGCGAAGGACAGCGCGCGGGCCTGGGTGGGCTATCTCCATCACCTGCATTCGGGCGAGGAGTTTGGGCCGGCCGGGACCGTCATCTCGATCCTGTCGGGCCTGGCGCTGATCTTCTTCAGCCTGTCGGGCCTGTGGGTCTATGTGCAGATGTGGCGCAACCGCAAGGAACGGGCGCTCAAGCCAGGCTGGTTCTGGAAGTAGGACACGCAAATGGCGCCCCTGCCGTGCAGGCGGGGGCACCATTCCGTCAGGCTGCTTGCTCAGGAGCCGTTGTTTCCGAACACGCTCTGGCCGGTTTCGTGCAGGCGAATGGTTTCGCCTTCGATGCCGGCCACGCGGTCGATCGGCAGGTAGTGATGTTCGCCATCGCTGCTGCCGCTGCGGGTCAGCTTGATCTGGTCGTTCTCAAAGCTGTCGACCGTGCCGATCTGGGTGCCCTCGGCGTCAACCACGCGCATGTGCTCGCGGATCTGCTCGCCCAGCGAGCCTTGCTGGCCCGGCTCGCCGCCCATCTGCCCGCCGGCGCTGCCGCTGAACTGCTGCTGCTGACTGGCCTCGGTCCCGCTGTTCTGCTGGCCCGGCCAACCGCTTTCGTTGGCCTGTCCCAGGCTCTGGTCGCTGGCACCCTGGTTGCTGCCGCTTTCGCTGCCCATATTCCGGTTTTCCATGTCTTCTCCTTCGCCTTCATTGGAGAGGCCACCGGCCCCGCCGTCTTCACCAACCTTGCGGATCAGTTCCTGATCGGGGCGGAACTGGACTCCGTCTTCGCCGTCCACATCGTCACTCCCGACGTCTTCGCTCATGTCGCCGGCGCCATCGTCGCTCAGGCCGCCGCCCCCGGCTCCGCCGCCACCCTGGGCGCGGGTCGGTTCCTGGCTGTCCTCGCTCCGGGCCGGGCTGCTGGGCGTTTCGCCATTGGCCAGCGGGGGCTGCTGCCCCTGCGCCGTCCAGCGGCCGTCCGGGGTGGACGCCGCGCCCGTGACATTGCGCGAATCGTTCGGTTCAAATTCACCGGACATCGTTGCTCTCCTAAGGTGGGGTCGCTCGCGAAGATCGCGGGCCCTCACCGCTCACAACGTTGCGTTAACCTTTCGGTTCCGCCGCTTTCGACGAGCCGCCGTTTTCCCCAGTCGCAGCGGGTGCAAACCCTTCGCGCTGGCCCCGTTCATGCCTATATTCACCGCTCGCCCGCAGGAGTCTGATCGATGCCCCTTCTTGAAGCCCGCAAGACCTACAAGCCCTTCGAATATCCCTGGGCTTACGAGTTCTGGAAGCGGCAGCAGCAGATCCACTGGATGCCCGAGGAAGTGCCCCTGGGCGAAGACTGCCGCGATTGGGCGCAGAAGATCAGCGAGTCTGAGCGGAACCTGCTGACGCAGATCTTCCGCTTCTTCACCCAGGCCGATGTCGAGGTGCAGGATTGCTACCACGACAAGTATGCCCGCGTGTTCAAGCCAACCGAGATCAAGATGATGCTGGCGGCCTTCTCCAACATGGAGACGGTCCATATCGCGGCCTACAGCCACCTGCTCGACACGATCGGCATGCCCGAGGCGGAATACGGCATGTTCCTCGAATACGAGGAGATGAAGGCCAAGCACGATTACCTGCACACCTTCGGTGTCGATACGGACGAGGATATCGCCCGCACCCTGGCCATGTTCGGCGGCTTCACCGAAGGGCTGCAGCTCTTCGCTTCCTTCGCCATGCTGATGAACTTCCCCCGCTTCAACAAGATGAAGGGGATGGGGCAGATCGTCTCGTGGTCGGTGCGCGATGAAAGCCTGCACTGCGAAGGCATCGTCAAGCTGTTCCACGCCTTCGTGAAGGAACGCGGCTGCCTGACCAAGGCGGTCAAGGAAGACATCATCGATTGCTGCCAGAAGACCGTGCGGCTGGAAGATGCCTTCATCGATCTGGCCTTCGAACAGGGCCCGGTCCCCGGGATGAGCCCCAAGGAGATCAAGCGCTATATCCGCTACATCGCCGATTGGCGCCTGGGCCAGCTGGGCCTGCCGGCGATCTACATGGTGGAAGACCACCCGCTGCCCTGGCTCGCCCCGCTGCTCAACGGGGTGGAACACGCCAACTTCTTCGAAACCCGCGCGACAGAATACTCAAAGGGCGCGACCCGCGGCGATTGGCAGCAGGTCTGGTCCAACTTCGACAGCCGCCGCAACGCCAAGGTTGTCACCGAAGCCGCCAACGAGGGCGAGGCGAGCGAGCCGGATATGTTCGGCGAGGGAGTTGCTGCGGAGTAACAGCTTGATATCATTGATATAATTGGATAGCCTCCGTGAAACCAACGGGTTTCGCGGAGGCTCTGTCTTTTTGAGCCCTCCCAGTTCTGGAGCTGGGCTAAATTGTACAACATTTCAGTGTTTATAAGCCACTCTTGGGCCTACTCTGAGCATTATAACACTTTGTCTGCATGGATTTTTGGCGAAAGTTGGAATGTCGGCGGAATACCAATAAACTTCCACGACACATCTGTTCCAAAAGAAAACGCCATCGATTACGCCAACAGCGATGAAGAGCTCCGCAATGCTATTTACGCAAGAATAAGGGTCTCGGATGTGGTTCTGATACCTACCGGAATGTATATTGATCACAGTAATTGGATTCAGAAAGAGCTTGAGGGATCATTTTATTACAAAAAGCCGATCCTGGCCGTAAGTCCTTGGGCCCAAGAAAAAAAGGCGTCGATAGTTGCCTCCGCTGCAAAATTGCAAGTTGGCTGGAGCAAGAATAGTGTCGTGACCGGCATCTGGCGGGCTAAAATGAACAATGGCGCATGAGATGGTCCTCTCCATTCCCCATCCGCACACGAAGACGCTAAGACCTGGCTCCTGACTGAACACTCGCGCTAAACCCGGCACAGCCACTGTGGAGCCGCGTTTTCCTACACGTGTACCGCCTGCTATGATCGCCACCGCTCTTTCCATCGTTAGTCCTCGCACCTGCGCCGGTTTTTTCTTTGCCACTTTGCGCAAATCCGCCCGGTTTCACGCGGTAGGCCGCAGAATTCCTGGGCTTTCGGCCTGTTGGAAGAAGCGGACTCAGTGTCAACTGTGTCAAGTCCAACGTCACGCTGCGCTTGCACCCGTCCCGCGATCCGCCATTATCGCGGCGAGCAACAGGGAAAGGAAGATTTTCGCATGAGCGCCTACCTCGTCTTCATCAAGGAACGCGAACACGATGCTGCTGCCATGGCCGAATATGGCGGCAAGGCTGGCCCTTCGCTGGCCGGGCATCCGGCCAAGCCACTGGTGCTCTATGGCGCGACCGAGACGCTGGAAGGGCCAGAAGCCAACAGCTGCGTGATCATCGAGTTCCCCGATATGGACGCCGCCCGTGCCTGGTACCACTCGCCTGCCTATCAGGAAGCCCGCAAGCTCCGCTTCCAGGGCGCCGATTACCGCGTGTTCCTGACCCAGGGGCTCTAGCCAGCGGACCTTTTGCCGGACGGCGGGGGTTCACCCGCTCCCGCCCACCGGGGCAAGAGGAGTTTCGCATGATCAAGCCCGCCGCCATCATGGCCCTGCCATTGTTCGCCCTGGCCGCCTGCAACAGCAATTCGCGTGACGCCGAGGATATCGCCGCCCGCCCCACCGCCGATGTCACCGCCAGCGACATCGCCACCGGCGCGGCGACCATGGTCCCGCCGGTCGGCAGCCCGGGTACGCCGAGCGACCGGACCCAGACCGGCGCCTCGCCCACGCCGGCGCCCACCGACGCCGGCCGCTCGGGCATCAACCGCACCACCGGCACCACCGGCTCGGGCGCCAACCGCCCCAATGCCGGTGCCACGACCCAGGCGATGCCGCAGGAGTAGGGTACTGGCCCGGCGCCTCGGCTTCGGGTAGGGGCACGGCATGGATAGCCCGCACCCCGCCACCGCCTTCAAGATCCTGACCGCCGAGCAATGGGCCCAGTTCGATGCTGACGGCGTGTTCCGCGGCGCGCCGGTCGATCTGGCCGATGGCTATATCCACCTCTCTGCGGCGGACCAGCTGCAGGGCACGCTCGACAAGCACTTTGCCGGGCAGCAGGACCTGGTGATCGCCGAGGTGGACCTGAGCGTGCTGGGCGAAGCGATCCGCTGGGAAGTCTCGCGCGGCAATGCCCTGTTCCCGCACTGCTATGCCGACTTGCCGATGGGCGCAGTGCTGAAGTTAGAGCGCCGCTAGCGCCGCCAGGCCAGCGCCGGCAGCAGTGCGAACAGCGCCTGGCCGGCCAGCCCCAGTGCACCGGCCGGCGTGGCCAGCGCCGCCAGCCAGGCTCTCGCACCCTGCCCGAACAGGGCCATGCCCAGCGCCAGCTCGAGCGCCATCAGCAGGACAAAGGCGATCAGGCCCGCTAGCAGCGCGGCGCGGCGGCTTGGCAAGGGGCGGCGCGCGGCCAGCCGCCGGGCCAGCCACCAGCTCGCCCCCAGCATCACCGGCAGCTCCAGCGCCACCGCCGCCAGGTGCCCGACCGCCGGGGCCAGCCACAGCGTGCGCACCGTGCCCAGCACGAACCCCAGCGCAAAGATCGCCGCCAGGTAGATCAGGGCATGGCGCAGCACGGGCATGGCGTCAGGCTAGCAGCCTTGCCCGGCGCTGTCGCGCTGCTAGGCTGCGCACCGCACCGTGCCCATGGAGCAGACGCGATGAACTATGCCTTCTGGATTGCCATCCTGGTCGTCTTTATCGCGGTGGCTCCGGCCATCTTCAGCAACCTCCGCCGCAGCCACAAGGGCGGCGGCAAAAGCAGCGGCGATGCCGGGCCAACCGCTACGAGCACGAGCGACCGCGATCGCGATGATGGCGATGCCGGTGACAGCGATGGCGGCGGCGGAGACGGCGGCGGCGGGGATTAACCCGCCTTGCGCAGCGGTTCCGCCTCGGCCTCTGGCACCAGGGCCTGCGGCTGGTCGAGCCAGATGCCGCGCGTATCGTAGACCTGCTTGTCGGCGCGTTCGGCCAGCGGCACGGCCTTGAACTGGTCATGGTCAACCAGGACCAGCAGGATCTCGGCCTGCTCAAGCGCGGTGTCGAGGTCGATCAGCGCTGCATCCGTGCCGGCGAACTCGCGGGGGAGCTCGGCCGCATAGGGCTCGACTACCTTGATACGGGCGCCGAACTTGCGGGCAAGGGTAGCCGCCACCAGCCGTGCCGGGCTTTCGCGGAAATCGTCGATGTTGGCCTTGAAGGCCAGGCCAAGGCAGGCGACGCGGGCATGGGGGTTGGCCGCGATCAGTGCTTCGGCGCGGGCGATGACGTGGTGGATCTTGCCGTCGTTGACCCCGCGCGCGGTACGGATCAGCGGCGTGTGCTCCGGCGCGCCGTGGACGATGAACCAGGGGTCGACGGCGATGCAGTGCCCGCCAACGCCCGGTCCCGGCTGGAGGATGTTGACCCGCGGGTGCCGGTTGGCGAGGCGGATCACTTCCCACACATCGAGCCCCATCTGATCGGCGACGATCGACAGCTCGTTGGCAAAGGCGATGTTGACGTCGCGGTAGGCGTTCTCGACCAGCTTGGTCATCTCGGCCGAGCGACTGTCGGTGACGACGCACACGCCGCGCACGAACAGCTTGTAGAAGCTCAGCGCCTTGCGCGCGCAGCGTGGGGTGATGCCGCCAATCGAACGGTCGTTGTTGGTCAGCTCCTCAAGGATCCGGCCCGGCAGCACCCGTTCAGGGCAATAGGCGATCGAGAGGTCGGGGATGTCGGCGGTCAGGCCCGGGCACTTGAGGTCCGGCCGCCGCGCCGCGATCAGATCGCGCAGCGCCTCGGTCGTGCCTACCGGCGAGGTCGATTCGAGGATCACCGTGTCGCCCGGCTTGAGCACCTTGGCGACAGCTTCGCCAGCGGCGAGGACATGGGAGATATCGGGCGCGTGGTTGGCATCGAACGGGGTCGGAACCGCGATGATGAAGACATCGGCCGGCGCCACCGCGGTCGAGGCCTTGAGCAGCCCCCGGGCGACAACGCCGTGGACCAGACCGTCGAGATCGACTTCCTCGATATGGATCGCGCCGCGGTTGATGGTGTCGACCACGCCTTGCGTCACGTCGACGCCGTGGACCTGGCATCCGGCGCGCGCGACGATGGCGGCAGTCGGCAGTCCGATGTAACCCAGCCCGACTACGCAGACATCAGGCTTGGTGCCCGAGCTTTTGGCCGACTTCATTCCCGATCAACTCCACGATTCGGCGCGCCGATTGTCCGTCCCCGAAAGGATTGTGGGCCCGCGCCATGGCCTGGTAAGCGGCCTTATCGTCAAGCAAGGTGAAGATTTCGGTAACGATACGAGCGACATCCGTGCCGACCAGCTTGGCCGTGCCGGCAGTCACACCCTCTGGCCGCTCGGTTGTCTCGCGCATGACGAGGACGGGCTTGCCCAGCGCCGGGGCCTCTTCCTGCACTCCGCCACTGTCGGTCAGCATGATCTCGGCAATCGAGAGCAGGCGGACGAAGTGCGGATAGTCGAGCGGCTCGATCAGCGCGACGTTGGATAGCTGGCCCAGTGCCCTGCCCATCACCGCGCGGACATTGGGATTGAGGTGGACCGGGAAGATCACCGCGACATCGCGCCGCTGGGCAATCCGGCGGATCGCCTCAGCAATATTGGCCATGCCATCGCCAAAGCTCTCGCGCCGATGGCAGGTTACGCCAATGATCCGTCGGTCGGCGAACATATGCTCCAGGTCGGCCAGATCGCCCGCCAGCGAAGGTTTGGCAAAGATCCTGGTCTGGACCCATTTGAGCGCATCGATCACCGTGTTGCCGGTAACATGGACCCGATCGGCCGGGACCTGTTCAGCCAGCAGTTTGCCCGCCGCCACTTGGGTTGGGGCAAAGTGCAGGCTGGCGATCGTGCCGATGATCTTGCGGTTCACCTCTTCCGGCCAGGGGTGATAGATGTTGCCGGATCGCAGCCCGGCCTCGACATGATCGACCGGGATCTTGCGGTAATAGGCCGCCAACGCCCCGGCCATGGCCGTAGCCGTATCGCCCTGGACGATCACCCGGGCAGGTTGTTCGGCGTCCATCACCTTGCCCAGTTCAGTCAGCAGCGCGGCGGTCAGCCCGTCGAGCGTCTGGCCCGGCTGCATCAGATTGAGATCATAATCGGGCTTGATCGCGGCGATATCCAGCACCTGATCCAGCATCTGGCGGTGCTGCGCGGAAACGCAGACCATCGGCGTGAAACGTGGATCGGCCTGAAGCGCGCGGATCACGGGGAACAGCTTGATTGCTTCGGGTCGCGTGCCGAAGATGACGAGAATTTTGGCGGGCTGGGTCATTGCATCCGCCCCTACCATCCGAGAGTTAACCATGAAATAAGACCCGGCAGCTTAGGGGGCCTTCATGCGTGTTCTCGTTACCGGCGCGGCCGGCTTCATCGGCTTCCACCTGATCCGCCTGCTGACAGCGCGGGGCGACAGCGTGGTCGGCATCGACAACCTCAACGATTACTACTCGGTGGCCCTGAAGCGCGACCGGCTGGCGGCACTAGCAGCCGAAGCAGGGGGCCGCTTCACCTTCCACCAGGTCGACTTTGCCGACATGGCCGCGCTCACTGCCGCGCTGGCCGATGAGAACATCGACCGCGTGGTCCACTTGGGCGCTCAGGCCGGGGTGCGCTATTCGATCGAGAACCCGCATGCCTATGTCCAGTCCAACCTAGTCGGGCACCTCAACCTGCTCGAAGTCGCTAGGCATCGTCAGCTGGAGCACATGGTCTATGCCAGCTCCAGCTCGGTCTATGGCGGCAATACCAAGCTGCCCTTCGCGGTCGAGGACCGCACCGATCACCCGGTCTCGCTCTATGCCGCAACAAAGCGCGCCGACGAGCTGATCAGCGAAAGCTACGCCCATCTCTACCGCCTGCCGCAGACCGGCCTGCGCTTCTTCACCGTCTATGGCCCCTGGGGCCGGCCCGACATGATGATGTGGATGTTCACGCAGAAGATCCTGGCCGGTACGCCGATCCCGGTCTTCAACAATGGCGAGATGCATCGCGACTTCACCTATGTCGCCGATATCGTCGCCGGCGTGGTCGCCTGCCTCGACAATCCGCCGCCCGACGATGGTCAGGAGAAAGCCGGCGGCAGCACCAAGCCGCACCGCATTTACAACATCGGCAACAGCCGCTCCGAACACCTGATGAAGGTTGTCGGTCTGCTCGAGGAATGTTGCGGCAAGAAGGCCGTGATCGACTTTCAGCCGATGCAGCAGGGCGATGTCCCTGCCACCTTCGCCGATGTTTCGGCGATCAGTGGCGACCTGGGCTATGCACCCACGACTAGCATCGAGGTGGGTGTCCCCAACTTTGTGCGTTGGTATCGGGACTATCACGGGGCCTGACACTTGAAGCGGCGGCGTGGTTCGGCAATCACGCTGCCATGGCGATTCTTTCCGACAAGTGGATCCGCGGCGAAGCCCATCGTTCGGGCATGATCGAGCCGTTCGTCGAGCACCAGAAGCGCGACGGGTGCATTTCCTATGGCCTGTCGTCCTATGGCTATGACGCGCGGGTGGCGGATGAGTTCAAGGTATTCACCAACGTCCATTCAGCCGTGGTCGATCCCAAGAACTTTGCCGAAAACAGCTTTGTCGACATGAAGACCGACTGCTGCATCATCCCGCCGAACTCCTTCGCGCTGGCTCGCACGGTCGAATATTTCCGCATCCCGCGCGACGTGCTGGTGATTTGCTTGGGCAAGAGCACCTATGCCCGCTGCGGGATCATCGTGAATGTCACTCCGCTGGAGCCCGAATGGGAAGGGCACGTGACGTTGGAGTTTTCCAACACCACCCCGCTGCCCGCCAAGATCTATGCCAACGAAGGCGCCTGCCAGTTCCTGTTTCTCAAGGGCGACCAGCCCTGCGAGACCAGCTATGCCGACCGCAGCGGCAAGTACATGGGCCAGCGCGGGGTGACCCTGCCGAAGCTCTGAGGGGAGAAGCACGATGGAAACGCCCTTGTTCGATCAATGGCGCGCTCGCTCACCGCATTACGATGAGAGCCATGAGGCGGTCTGCGACACAGTTCGCGCCTTCGTCGCCAAAGAAATCACGCCGCACGTCGATGAATGGGAAGCCGCCGGCCAGCTCCCGCGCGAGCTGCACCGCAAGGCGGCTGCGGCCGGTGTGCTGGGCCTCAATTACCCGGAGGAGTTCGGCGGCACCGGTACGGCCTTCAACCTGTTCCACGGCATGGTCCAGACCGAGGAACTGGCGCGGCCCGGGGCCGGCGGGATCTGCGCCTCGCTTATGACCCACGGGATCGGCCTGCCGCCGATCCTGGCCATGGGCAGCGAAGAACTGAAGCGCCGGATCGCGCCGGAAGTGTTGGCAGGTGAGAAGATCATCTGCCTGGGCATTACCGAACCGGGCGGCGGCTCGGACGTTGCCAATCTCAAGACCCGGGCCGAGCGCAAGGGCGCCAGCTACATCGTCAACGGCGCCAAGACGCTGATCACCAGCGGCGTGCGGGCAGACTACATCACGCTGGCGGTGCGGACCGGTGGCCCCGGCATCGGCGGTGTCTCGCTGCTGCTGGTCGAGACCGACCGGCCGGGCGTCAGCCGCACGCCGCTCGCCAAGATGGGCTGGCATGCCAGCGATACCGCGACGATCCATTTCGACGATGTCGAAGTGCCGGCCGATAACCTGATCGGGCCGGAGAACGGCGGCTTTGCCGGGATCATGCGCAATTTCAATGGCGAGCGGCTGGGGATGAGCCAGCAGGCCGCTGCCTTTGCGCGGATCTGCTATGAAGACGCGCTCGATTGGGCGCGGCAACGCGAGACGTTTGGCAAGCCGCTTATCACCAACCAGGTGATCCGCCACAAGCTGGCTGACATGGTCCGCCGCATCTCCGCCACCCAGGCCTGGATCGATCACTGCGCCTGGACCGTGCTGAACGATTGCGCCTTTCCCGGCGACTTTGCCCTGCTCAAGGTCCAGGCGACGCAGACCATGGAATTCTGCGCCCGCGAGGCCTGCCAGATCCTGGGCGGCGCCAGCTTCGTGCGCGGCAGCCGGATCGAGCGGATCTACCGCGAGGTCCGCGTCATGGCGATCGGCGGGGGCAGCGAAGAGATCATGTTCGATCTCGCCAGCCGCCAATACCGGTTCTGATCAGGCTCTTGCATTGACGGGCGATTGGGCGTTCACTCCGCCCACGGGGCCGCACACCTCGCGGACCCCGCAAAGGGGGAGAATATCATGACCGCATATGCTGCGCCGCTTGGGCGGCTCCTGCTTTCGCTGATCTTCATTTTGGGTGGGGCCAGCAAGTTCGGCAACCTCGCCGGGACCGGGGCCTATATGGAAACCGTGGGCCTGCCCGCGATCCTGGCCGGGCCGGCCGCCGCGTTTGAACTGGTCGCGGGGCTTGCGATCCTGCTCGGCTGGCAGACCCGGCTGGTCGCGCTGCTGCTGGCCGGTTTCTGCCTGGTCACCGCTGCGATGTTCCACAACAACTTTGCCGACCAGATCCAGATGGTCATGTTCCTCAAGAACCTGGGCCTGGCAGGCGGTTTCCTCACGCTCTACGCCCACGGCGCGGGCGGGATGAGCCTGGATTCGCGCAAGGCGGGGTGATGCCCGCCAGCCTGCCGTAGCGTCAGGCAGAATAGGTTCGACATTGCCACCGAACTGTGCAGTTTTCGCTTGGCCGAACTGCACAGATTCGGGGCAATGGAGAGCATCACATGACTGCCAAGGCAGACCGTCCGTTTGACATCGTGGTCTATGGCGCGACCGGGTACACTGGCCGCCTCGTCGCCGAATATCTGGCGCACCATTATCAGGGCAAAGGCCCGAAATGGGCCATGGCGGGCCGCTCGGCGGAAAAGCTGGCCGAGGTGCGCGACCTGATCGGCGCACCGGCCGATACGCCGCTGGTGGTGGCGAATTCCGACGATCCCGCCTCGATGCAGGCGCTGGCCGAAAGCACCCGGGTGGTGGTGACCACGGTCGGCCCGTACCAGCTCTACGGCGAACCGCTGCTCAAGGCCTGTGTCGCTGCCGGCACGGACTATGCTGACCTTTGCGGCGAGCCGGGTTGGATGCGCGAAATGATCGACGCCTACCATGAGCAGGCCAAGGCCAGCGGCGCGCGGATCGCCTTCTCCTCGGGCTTCGATTCGATCCCCTTCGATCTGGGCGTCTTCATGCTGCAGAAGGAAGCCAAGGCCCGCTTCGGCAGCCCGGCGCCGCGGGTGAAGGGCCGCGTTCGGGCGATGCAGGGCACCTTCTCGGGCGGCACGGCAGCCAGCCTCACTGAAACGATGAAGGCCGTTGCCAGGAAGCCCAGCCTGATCCCGATCCTGCAAAGCCCGTTCGGCCTGACCCCGGGTTTCGAAGGGCCGAGTCAGCCGATGGGCCTGCTGCCCGAATATGATGACAAGCTGGGCAAGTGGGCCGCGCCGTTCATCATGGCGACGATCAACACCAAGAACGTCCACCGCACCAACTTCCTGCTCGGCCATCCCTATGGCGCCGACTTCAAGTATGACGAGATGATGCTGACCAGCCCGGGCGAGCTGGGCGAGAAGGCGGCCCACGCGGTGGCCGAGATGCTCAAGAACCCGTTCGGGGCCAAGCCGCCCAAGCCGGGCGAGGGGCCGACGCCGGAAGAGCGCGAGAACGGCTTTTACGACGTGCTGTTCGTTGGCGAATGGCCCGAAGGGACCGAGCTGCGCTATGGCGTCAAGGGCCGCTACGATCCGGGCTATGGTTCGACCAGCCGGATGATCGCCGAGACCGGGATTGCCCTGCTCGAATGCCAGGCCCCCGGCGGGATCGCCACGCCGGGCGCCCTCTTGGGTGAGGCGCTGGTTAAGCGCCTGCAGGATCATGCCGAGATCACCTTCGCGGTAGAGGAATGACCGAAACCCTCGCGCCGCTCCCCCCCGAGGAGAGCGAGTGGACCATCGGCTGGCGGATCGTGCTCGGCTGCGCGCTGGGCGCGGGCGCGGGGATCGTGCTGCTGTTCTTCACGTTCAGCTTGTTCCTGTTGCCTCTGGCCGACGAACTACAAGTTTCTCGCGGTCAGATCGGCTCAATCCCTGCGCTCGTCGCCACTGGGGCATTGGGCGCGGTGGTACTTGGCCCTGCAGTTGACCGCTTCGGATTCAAGCCGATTTATCTTGGATCCGCGCTGGTCGTCATCTCGTGTCTAGTTCTGTCTGTGCTATTCGCTACGACTCTCATTCACATGGCGATCGTCATAGCGGCGCTGGGCTTTTTTGGGGTCGGAACAACCGCTCTGGTCGTGACACGGCCCATCAATGGCCACTTCAAGAAATATCGCGGTCGAGCCTTGGGCTTGATGGCAACTGGCGTTTCCATTTTTGCTGTGATCGCGCCGCGCGTACTCGAACCGATCATTGCGAACTATGGCTGGCGCGGCGGGTTTCTTGCGCTGGCAGGTTTCATGGCAACAGTGGGCATCCCTGCAATGCTATTCATCGTTCCTGGCAATATAAGTCGCCTGCGATCCGCCACCGCAGATTCCGGCCCCCGCAACTGGTCGTTTCTGCGTGATCGTGACTTCAAGCTGATGACAGCGAGTATGATCTGTATGGGGCTGGCAACCGCAGGTTTCGTTGGGCAGCTCTCACCAATTGTTCAGGAGGAAGGATTCGACAGCAGAGTTGGCGCGACTGCGGTCTCGGCGTTCGCAATTGGGCAGTTCATCGGACGCCTTGGCGGCGGCTGGTTGCTCGATCACTTCCGCCCCCAGACTGTCGCGTTGATCTTCACGGTCATCCCCGGCAGCGGGTTCCTGCTGCTGTTGCTGACCGATCAGATCTACTGGGCGGCAATCCTTGCTGCGGCGATGATCGGTCTGCAACAGGGGGTGGAACTTGACCTCTTCGCCTACTTCGTCGCCCGCCGTTTCCCCATTGCGCAGTACGGCACAATCTATGGCACGCTCCATGGTTTCAGCTGGATCGGCAATGGAATCGGCATCGCCGGGGTCGGCCTGCTGCACGACAAACTGGGAAGCTACAGCCTGGCCCAGGGCATCGGCATGGCGGCATTGACCGTGGGGGCCGTGCTGGTCTGGCTGGTGCGCCTGCCGCCGCTAACGGCCGAGCCTGAGCAGCTCCGCGCTGGCTGAGGCATAGCCGGCCGCATCCTTAGCCGAGAGGCCAAGGCCGGTCAGCGCCAGGACCAGCATCTCTTCGAGCCGCCGCGCGGCCTCGGTCCGGTCGATCCGGCGTTCGATCGCATTGGCCATCAGCACCTGGCACAGGCCAAGCCAGAACCGCACCCCGCTTTGCTGCGCTTCCTTGCGCAGCCGCCCAGTCGCGACAGCCGCGTTCAGGTCGGCCGCCACGCCCTGGTTGAGCGGCTGGTCGCGCAAGGTCGAGTTGCTGGCATTGCGGAGCATGATCGCGGTCTTGCGCGGTTCGTCGAGCGCAAAGGCGAGGCCGGTGCGCATGCCGCCGGCCAATCGCGCCAACGGATCGGCTACTCCGGCATTGGCGGCGCCAATCCGTGCTTCGAGTTCGACCCGAATCTCTGCGCCAACCGCCTGCCCGAACGCGGCCTTGTCGGCAAAGTGATTGAAGAAGCTGCCCTTGGCGACGCCGGCCCGCCCGACAATCTCGTCAATCGCCAAGGCATCAATCGGCCGTTCGGCCAGCAATTCCAGTCCGGCATCGACTAGCGCGCGATAGGTGCGCTGCGCGCGGGGGCTGAGGGTTTGGGCGGCCATGATTGCAACCTACTTGACCAGACGGTCATTTGTCAATAATCTGACCAAATAGTCAATAACGAGTCGGGCCGAGAACCCGACGCGGGAGAGCAGGCTGATGAGCACGATCCGGATCGAGGACATTGCCCATGTCCGCTACGCCGCGCCCGATCTGGCGGCGATGCGGGCTTTCCTTGAAGACTTCGGGATGGACTGCTTTGAGCAGGGCGGGCGGCTTTATGGCCGCGGCGCCGACGGACGGCCATTTGTCCATGTGACCGAACCGGGCGAGGCCAAGTTCCTGGCGGTTGGCTTCCGGGCTGAGACCGTGGCCGACCTTGAAAAACTCGCCGCGAGCGAAGGTGTGCCGGTCGAGGACCTCAATGAACCCGGCGGCGGCAAGATCGTCCGCCTGATCGATCCCGATGGCTACGGGGTGGAAGTTGTCGCCGGGCAGGCCAAGCAAGATGCCCTGCCGCTGCCCGCCGACCAGCCGGTCAATACCGCCTCGGCCAAGCCGCGTTTCCGCCAGACCGTGCGGCTTGCAGCGAGGCCGGCCCATGTGAAGCGGATCGGCCATGCCGTGCTCAAGGTCCGCGACTTCCGCAGATCCGAACGGTGGTACAAGGAGCGCTTCGGGTTCATCACATCTGACGAGGTCGAGGCCGCTGCCGACGTCCCGCTCGGCGCCTTCATGCGCTGTGATCGGGGCGACAAGCCAGCCGATCATCACACCCTGTTCCTGGCGCAATTGCCGGGCGAGCTCGGCATCCTCCATGCTGCGTTCGAGGTCGCCAACCTTGATGACCTGATGCTCGGGCATCAGCACTTGAAGGCGAAGAAGCGCGAGGCGGCCTGGGGTGTCGGCCGCCACATCATGGGCAGCCAGATCTTCGATTACTGGAAGGACCCCTTCGGCAACGAGCTGGAGCACTGGACCGACGGTGACCTGTTCACCGCCGCCGACCCGCCGCAGAAACAGCCGATGAGCGCGCTGCTGGCCGTCCAATGGGGCGCCCCCCATCCGATGTTTGCCGGCAAGCTGGCCCCGCCGCCCGGCCTGGTCTCGTTCTTCATGGCCCTGCGCCTGCGCGTGCTCGGCCTGTTCCGCTCTAAGCCCAAAGGAACGCCTGCATGAAACTCTGCACCTATACCGCCGCTGGCCAGACCCGCACCGGGATCGTGGTCGGCGATACCGTGATCGACAGCGGCGTTCCGGGGACGATGATCGACCTGATCCGCGATTGGGACGCCCTGAAGCCTGCGCTGGAGGCGCGCGCCGCAGAGGGTGGCGGGGTGCCGCTGGCTTCGGTCAAGCTCGAAGCCCCGATCCAGCGCCCGGGCAAGATCTGGGCGATCGGCCTCAACTATGCCGATCACATCGCCGAATCCAACATGGCCACGCCAGAGCGGCAGGTGTGGTTCACCAAGGCCGTCACCTCGATCAACGCGCCCTATGATCCGATCGAGATCGCGAAAGGCACCTTCACCGCCGATTACGAGGTCGAGCTGGTCGCCGTGGTCGGCAAGGGCGGCAAGCACGTCAGCGAGGCCGATGCTGCGGGCGCGATCTTCGGTTACTGTGTCGGCAACGACGTGACCGAACGAATGTGGCAGCACGCCGGTCCGCAATGGTCGCTGGGCAAGAGCTTTGACACGCACGCTCCGATTGGCCCGTGGATCGTCACCGCCGATGAGGTCGGCGATCCGCATGCATTGGGCCTGCGCTGCTTCGTCAACGGCGAGAAGCGGCAGGATTCGAACAGCCGGCACCTCGTCTTCAACATCTGGCAGCAGGTTGAACATCTCTCGACGGGCATGACGCTTGAGCCGGGCGACGTGATCTTCACCGGCACCCCCGGCGGGGTCGGTGCAGCCATGGATCCGCGCCAGTTCCTGAAGGCGGGCGACGTGGTCCGCTGCGAGATCGACCGCCTGGGCCACATCGAAGGCACCATGGTGGCGGAAGGCTGAGGCGATGGCGGGGGCGGACTTCGATTGCGATGTCCTGATCGCCGGGGGCGGGCCGACAGGGGTGACCTTGGCGGTGCTGCTCGCCAAACGCGGCGTTTCGGTAATCGTCGCGGAAAAGGAAGCCGCGATCTATCCGCTGCCGCGCGCCGCGCACATTGATCACGAAGGCATGCGGATCCTGCAGGAGGCCGGCGTGGCCGAGGCGGTGATGCAGACCGCGCGGCGCGCCAACCGCTATGACTTCCGCAATGCCAAGGGCGAAGTCCTGTTGCGCTTCGAAGGTGCCGGGCAGATCGGCCCGGGCGGCTGGCCTGCTGCCAACATGATCCACCAGCCCAGTGTCGAGGCCGAGCTGCACAAGGCGTTGGCCGCGCAGCCCAAGGCCCAGCTGCACCACCGCTGGGAGCTCAAATCCTTCACCGATGATGGCGCGGGCGTGACGGCCCGGGTCAGCACGCCCGAAGGCGATCGCACCGTCCGCGCCCGCTTCCTCGTGGGGGCCGACGGCGCCCGCAGCCCGGTGCGGGAAGCCTGCGGCATCCATTTCGAGGACCTCAATTTCGAGGAGCCCTGGCTGGTGGTTGACGTGCTGGTCGACGACTTTTCGAAACTGCCGACTGACAACCTCCAGATCTGCAATCCAGCGCGTCCGACAACCTGCGTGCTGATGGGCGAGGGACGGCACCGCTGGGAGTTCATGATTCTGCCCGGCGAGACGGCGGAGCAGGTCAGCGACGATGCCTTCATCGAAGCACTGCTAGAGCCGTGGAACGTCAAAAGTGCGGTCCGGCTTGAGCGCAAGGCCGTTTACACCTTTCGCGCTCGGATCGCGGCGCAATGGCGCAAAGGACGCGTGCTGCTCGCTGGGGATGCCGCCCACCAGACCCCGCCTTTTGCCGGTCAAGGCATGTGTTCGGGCTTGCGCGATGCGGCCAACTTAGCCTGGAAGCTCGCGGCGGTGACCAATGGCGAGGCGGACGATGCACTGCTCGACAGTTACCAGCCCGAACGCGCGCCCAATCTGCGCGCCACAATCGACATGGCAATCATGATGGGCAAGACTGTCTGCATCACCAGCCCGTGGCAGGCCTGGCTGCGCGATCTGAAGTTCAAGCTCGCCCGCAAGCTCGGCAAGTTGCCCGATGGTCCTCCGGCCTATCCGCCCATTTCGGCAGGACGGATCCTTGCCGGGAGCGCTGGCGCGGGGAGCTATTTCCCCCAACCAGTCGCGCCTGATGGCACCCGGCTCGACGCGGTTATGGGGCTAGGTCATTGGCTGATCAGCCGCGCGGAGCTGGACAAGCCAGTGCTTGCCCCCTTTGCCAAGCCTTTGGCAGCCTGGCTCGATAAGCACCAGGCTGACGCGGTGCTGGTTCGCCCGGATCGCTACGTTTTCGGAACGGGAACAGCCGCTAATCTGGCAGGGAAATGGAGCGGGTGAAGGGAATCGAACCCTCGTATTCAGCTTGGGAAGCTTACGGGTCTGACTCCAAAAGTACCGCAGTTCTCAGAAAAACCTGAGATCAGAAAGGCGATTTTACAATTCGTTTTACACTTACTCGCCGGAGCAAGTCCAACCTAGCGCGTGGTGTGAGTTGGAGCGGGTAAGGGGAATCGAACCCCTCTAGCCAGCTTGGGAAGCTGGTGCATTACCACTATGCTATACCCGCTAGGACAGCGATTGCTGAGCGCGCGCTTCACAACATCGCGGGAGATTCGTCAATCAATTTGGCACCATTATCAGGCTGCTTGGCCAAGACGACGTGCGATCGATCTTACTACCTGGTTCTTATCGACATAGGTGCGACGGATGCTCGCAACTTGCTCGGGCGACCACCCCATTACCATCGCCACTTCTTCGTTCGAAAGCCCGGCCATGCAAAGCGTAGTGCAGAAGGTGCCGCGCAAGTCGTGCAAGTGTTTCCTGGTCAATTGCCCTTGCTCGTCCACACCTGCGATATCGGCCTTGTCTCTGACACGGCCAAAGCTCCCCGTGAAACCAGCTTCTGACCAAGGTTGCCCGAAGCTGTTCACGAGCAGGGTTTTGACGCCAGGTTTCCGAAAACGAGTTGAAAGTTCTTCAATGAGTGAAGCCAATTCCGGCAGGATTGGAATTGTCACTTCGAACCGTCGATTGCGGCTCTGCTTTTGAGCAAGAGTTGTAAGAGTTCCATCCTGAATGTCGTCGAAGGTCACAATGACCAAATCCTGACGCCGTAAGCCTGTAAGCGCCGCCAACCTCATTCCATCGATGATTTGAGGCTGCTGCATCTCCAGGGCTGTCTGGGCAAATCGGGTCATGTCCTCATCTGTCCACACGATCAGCGATCTACCTCCGCCCTTGTAGAGGCTCGGAATGCCAGCTGCGGCATTGAACCGGACAAATCCCCGAAGCAGCCCAAACTCTAGCAAGCGGGACAGAACGGTTATTCCGATATCTGCACCTCGCGGAGTAGCCGCTCGGCTATCTCGCCAGTCCACCACCTTTGCCTTCATGCGCGGGTCAGACCAAACTGTTAGTGGGGTTTCGCCCCACTTGCGATCAATTGCGTCAAGTGCTGAACCCCAAGTGCGGCGGGTGCCATCGGATAGATCGTTCCACTGCTTACTTTTGCGGAAGTGCATAATGAGGTCGCCAATGGTCTTCTCTGCGTGTGTGCGCTGCACCAGACGGGCCTCGTTGAGAAGACGAAGTGCCTCATTCGAAAGATTTGGCTTTTTGGGCCCGACATGTCTCATGATTTGAGCGCCGCCGCGACACGCGTAGACATACCAGACGATAGTTCCGTCTGGCCGCTTTGAACGCACGTAATGGACGCCCTTCACCATCAGAGCTTCCCAAGCGCATCCAATCGATCGAACTCACTGAGCTTGCCATCCCGGTCAAAGCGGTCTGTTAAAATCCTAATTGTTCCGTCCGGCGAGAACTCGACCGCAGCAATGGGTACACCCGCCATTCGTGCAGCGTCGATAGAGCGCGTGATCGCTACCTTCTTTGCGTAGGCGGTCCGTGCTCCCTTTTCATCTCGACGGGCGAGCATTAGATTTCTCCCTTTCCTGCAGGTTTGAACCGAGCAACTAAAAATAGATATTGACAGCGACTATAGTCGCATCTATATACGACTTATAGGTTGCAGTCAATTGGGCTGCGTGTCCGCCGAACTGAAAGGGTAATCAGTGAAGATTGATCTACCTGCCCGGCCGGGACAAGGTCCCAACGCAATGGCTGAGTTTAACGCACTTAGCCGTGTTCTGATCGATGAATGGGAGCGTCGCAAAGGTCTGAAGGGCCAGCTTACTCCTGCAGAGACCGCGAATGGCTATCTCAAGCGCGAGTCCTATCGAATCATAGTTCACTACGTTGCCCAGGGTCGCTCTCGGTTCTTTGAGAACGTCGTAAGGCAGGATGGTCGAGGGCTGACCGCTCGAGTGAAGTTGGAAGAGAACCCATTCCACTTTGGATTGCTGGCGCTCTTTGCGGACGATTCAGTTGTGTCCAAGCAAGATAGAAGCTTGTTCTCGATGCAGATGCTCTATGCGTACCGGCACGGCATCCCGGCCGAGTTCCTAATCGGATTCATTTATCAAGCGGGGTCGAAGGAAGAGATCAAACGAAAGCTGGGTGAAGGCAGTATTGAGCCTGGCTTCGAAAAGACATTCAGCAAAGACATCAGCGCCGCAAGGATCTGCACGTTTCGATAGTTAGTTTGCTCCTAGCGCGTGCGGAAAGCTGGTGACGACACTGAATTGGGCAAGACCGCAATTGTGGTCGCTCCAGGGACTGGCTCAATCGCCTGCAATGTTGGGGAAGGGGAAAGCGGACATCAGCCTCCAATGCTCTTACCGCGTTGTGCAGGGGTCGTGTTAATTATGGCAGATGTGACGCAAGGCGAGTTTGAAGATTCTAGCTCGAAACTCATGATTCCCCAGTCATGCTGCGATCTAATATGCCAGCAAACTCCATCCATGCATGACTGCTTTGGCTCACCAGTTCTGAAATGGGATTTGACCCTTACAGTTCGGATGCATCCCCCGGAAAAGCCGGTAATATCGAAGATAAATCCATCGTCTTGCTCTCTAAGAGACCGGTCGGAAAAACGAAGTGCGCCAATTCGCCCCCCTTCCTTTTCAAAGCAAGTTATGCCTCGACATTTACTGAAGGGGCCAAAGGCGCGCCTAATGTCTGCTTCACGCGGAGGTGTTTGTGAGATCGCCAATTCTAACTTGGAAAAGAGGGCGCGTTCTTCGGGCAAAAGTTCGTGGGTTTTATGCCAAAACAACGCAGCTGCACTCGCTCCGCCAATAATCATTGTTAGCAAAAGCCAGCGGTCTGCCATTAGCTGAAGATGTCAGTTTTGGCTGTAGTCCGCAATGTGATCGTTCCAGGATCGGCTCGGACGACTGCAGTGTTGGGGACGGCTGCCGGTCTCAAGTGCCTCGGGCCCAACCGTCAAACCAGTCGGTATCAGACAATATGTCGGGCCGCTCTTCGATCCGAACCAACTCCGGGTCCGGCGAGATTGGCGGGTCGTCTTCAGTCCTCAGCAGAAGGAACACTTGGCTGTCATAACCAAACGTGGCCGTCCGGCACGTCGCAATCGAGCGAACGTCGCCCTTTCCTGGGGTGTTTGGGTCGATTGCTCGCCTCAACCATGACTGAAGGTCCACATCAGAACTTAGCTCATGCACGTGCGGAATGGCGACGTCTTCGCGGAATGGAGCGCCAACAGTGGCCACTGGATCGGCCCACTCGACCGAATACTGGAAACAGTCACCCCCTCGCCTCAGGCAGCTAAAGACAACATCTACGATGAGGTCCAGTGCAATGTCGGCCCGAGCGTCGGAGACACCAAACGTCTCGAGTTGAGGAACGATAATGTAGGCTCTCATGGCGACGAATATGGCCGAAGCTTCAGCGTCCGCAACATTGTCTTTCGAAACGCCTTTGTCGGTCCGTAATGTTGGGGGGAGCGGACTGACCGCTATCGGCCGGACATCTATTCTCCCCTGCCATACGGGTTTGCGTTGACCTTGCCGGGGCGTGACAACCAGTGAATTAATTCAGCGCGGTATTCCTCATCCTTTTCGTTCAATGCGCCTAGTCCCCTAGCCAAATCGATATCGAGAAACACCTCGGCGTAGTGGCCATTCTCCATGCCATCGTCGAAAAACAATTTCATGTGCACCGCGTCGTTCGCGAGAAGCGCGGGATTGGATTGGATGCCTACAGCAAAGCAATTTATGGCTTGCGGGAAGATCCACCCGGTAGCCAGGAGGGTATCCTCACGCCGAAATAGCTTGGGCAGCCAACTGTCGTTTTTGTCTTGAGGCGACGGGGCACCGTAATAGTCAGCCAACAACGCCAACAGCCTGTTGCTGTCATGGCCTCGTGATCGCAGTGTCACCGGCCCCCAGAAACTATGGAAGGCATCATCGCCCTCACCGTCGACTTGTTCCTTCCAGCCGACGGTTGGGATGTCCGCATTAAATCCTACTGGCTCGTATGGCGCTGCGGCAGCGCGAAAACCCAATCGCCAGGTATTTTCGTGTTCGTCGTAGACTTTATCGACGATCTCAAAAGACATGTCGCACAAAGGCGGATGACCATCTCCTAATTCCTCAAGATTGCAGAAGACATGCATCTTTCGGCCTTCGCATACACTGCTCGGTCGAAAGTGGCCGCTTTAAGGTGCCTAATCAAGCCTTTTTGATGTCCGCAATGTTGTCGCTATCGGACCCGCACGATCGCTAAAAACGTTTGGGTTATCTGGACTTGCTACTCAAGAAACAGCTTCTGCGGGAACTCACGAGCGGCATCCTCCATCAACCTCAAATAGAGGCGCCTGTCGCTCTCGGACAGGCCAGACAGGTCATCGTTCACGACCTGGATAACGATATTTCGAGTTTCCAGAGTGCTGAGAAGAAACTCCTCGAAAGCGTCCCACCCGCTGAAACGGCTTAAGCCGAGGTGGACCTTGTCTGTGATGCGGCTGAAGAGCTCGTGCTTTGTGGTGACAGAGCTTTCGATTGTCACAACGTAGCTTTCAACCGGCTGAGGCGTGTCCATTTGAATACCTGGATTGCTCCGCCGACTCATCTGCCCCAGTAAGACATGAAGTCAGGATGATCGGCGAAAAGCTTTTCAAAGCTCGGCTCTGTAATGCCGATCATCTCGACGTAGCGCTCATTGAGGGTGGGGTAATCCTGAATGGAGATTACCCTGCAAACAATAGCGGTTCCATCATCTGTTTCGATCTGCAGGATATCGCCACGGTCTCCGAAAAACTCTCCGTCAATTACGTTTGCGTGCCGCTTGGAATCGTAAGCCTCGGTGGGCGTCAGTCTAGCCACAGCGACACCCATAGGCGGGTCAAGAGCATAGACTTCGGCCGCAGCGATCTGTGTCTGATCCTCAAAGATTTTGACAAGCATACCCTAAGTATGCGTCAAATTCTGATTGTCCGCTATGGTGCATCGCCTCGGCCGACTTATCCGACAGCAAGGTTGGGGGAAGCTGACCTAGGCCGTGAACTTATAAAAGTTGCTGCTCCCTTGGCCGTATGCCAGACCTACCTGCAGCAGAGGAGGGCTGATGATCGAAACGCCATTCGTGGACCGCCGGTTCGAGCTTGATGGCGGTGAGTTGATTGTCCGCTTTTTTGCGCCATCCAAGGCGCCCGGAGGCGAATTCCAGTGCCCTTATGTCATTGGATGGCCAGAACGAGAGGTTCGCCGATATGCGTGTGGCGAAGATGGTCTCCAAGCACTTATGCTGGCTATGCGGACAGTCCATTCCGACCTGGTCGAGAGCGATGCTTATAAGGCCGGGCGCCTTACTTGGTGCGATCAGGCCGATCTCGACCTTCCGCCCACTTGGGGTGTTGGGCCGCTCTACGACCGTCCCCCACAGCCATAAGCCTTTTCATCTTACCTAGGCGGTGAACCCATAAATGGGATGACGCTATAGTTGGCTTTTCGCTCTCGCCCGATAGAACCGGTGCATGGCCCAGGCGATGAGAGGGCCAACTATTCCCGCAGCTGCCGACAGGTATCCGTGAGTGAAGTAGGCATCGCCTAATTCGGTACGGATCGCGGGACCAACAAAGGGATCATGGAGTTCGTCGACTTGGCCCCAAGCGCAAAATAGCGCGATAGGGAGAAGGAGAAGAGCGAATGATGGGCGCTTCAGTCCGACAAAGGTGGCGATGGCTGTGATAATCGCGGGAACCATCCATAGCTGAGGGATGGTTGGTTCCTTGTCGGCCACCTCTGCTAAAGCTGGTGATGATAGGCAGATGAGCAATCCGATAAGCGGAACGCGCGTTTTTACCATGGATGTTGGCACGATCTTGGGCATGCCTTGACTTTCCATGGCACCTCGAAGTTGGCAAGTAGTCGCTTGCCGACCGAGGGCTTCCAAAACGAACGGGAAAGTGATTCAGCGGCGGGATGAGCCGATATGACCTGACCGACTTTGAGTGGCGCATCATTGAGCCGCTGTTGCCGAGCAAGCCGCGAGGCGTTCCGCGTGTTGATTATCGCCGTGTGCTGAACGGCATCTTCTGGGTGCTACGCTCCAGTGCACCGTGGCGCGACCTGCCTGAACGCTATGGCCCGCGCACACCTGCTACAACCGCTTCGTGCGATGGCGCAAGGCAGGTGTCTGGGATCGAATGATGGATGCCATAACCGCCGCCCATCAAGGCGATATCCAGATGGTCGACAGCACATCCGTTCGCGCCCACCAGCAGGCCGCGACGGCAATAAGGGGGATCGAGATCATTGTCTCGGTCGCTCCCGAGGCGGGCTCACGACCAAAATCCATGCGGTCGTCGACGGGCAAGGCCTCCCGATCCGGCTGAGCCTGACCGCAGGGCAAAGCCACGATGGGCAAGCCGCTGACGATCTGCTTGACCATGTTGTTGCAGGAACAATCGTGTTGGCGAACAAAGCCTATGATGCCGACCGCATCCGGGCTTCTCTCCGCGGCAAAGGCGCTTTCGCCAACATACCGCCCAAGGCGAACCGGAGATCGAAGCCATCCTTCAGCACCTGGCTCTACCGCGAGCGAAACCTAATCGAGCGTTTCTTCTCCAAGCTGAAGCACTTCCGCCGGGTTGCCACCCGCAATGATAAGTTGGCCGAGAACTTTTTGGCTATGGTCCAACTCGCCTCTATGCGCCTGTGGCTACGCGTTTATAAGTCTACGGCCTAATCCTCTCCAAGCTTTTCGAGCCAAAGTTCTGCAAGCTTGGGCTCGCCGAAGTCATTACAAGCGCCCTTTCCGCGTGCGGCCTCAAATTCCATGTGTAGCGGGAATGGCTGATCGCCCAATCGCTTTCTCAGCGCATTGATGGCAGATGCAGTTTCGGGAAGTTCCAGCAAATCTTCGCTTTTCTCCCAATCACCAAGACGCTCGTTTTGACCGAACAACCCCCAAACTCCAGCTGCGCACTTTCTCAGCGCAACGACTAGCTTCGACCGGTATTCGGTCTCCAATCTCTCAATTTGTTAAGAAAGACGGTCCGCTTTTGCCATCTTCCGACACTACCAATGCCATGAATGTCTGCAATGCCGTTGTGCCTCGACCGGCTAAGTTGTGAGTTATGTTGGGGGTTGCTGCCGTTGCCACTTTCGCAACGCATCGGTATCTCGACCAGATGCTTTGGAACATTATCGACAGGCGAACTCGACCGCATCGGTGGCGCGAGGTCAACGCCATCATCGAAGCTACGGAGCACGATAATAGCTGCAAGGACTCCGATCAGGCACCCAGCAGTGATCCAAGCCAGCGCGTTGACTACGAGGCACTTGAGGCCGTCTCAGTTGCCGAAGCGGTGCAATGGGCTGACGGTAAGCCGTGCCCTGTTACGCTCTATCTCTATGACCTCGGCGCAGGCTTCTAGGACGAAGAGCGTTTCACGATTGCCTAGGCTCGCTTTAATAACGAGGATTAGGCTTGTCGGCGACCATTAGTTGGGGATGCCGACCTAATCGAACGACCTGTTGCGCTGCCTCGACCGTAACCAAGTCGCAGTCGCTGCTTGTGCCGGAAGCAAGAGTAGTATCGCGAAAGCAACAAACCTATCGCGCAAGCAGGTCTCTGTGATCTTGCAGGAAACGCCGCCCACAATGAACAAGAACAAGCCTGCCGCAAGCCAAAGGGCAATCGAAATCAGCACGAACGCCGTCCATTCGAGTGTCGTTCTAAGGCGCATCACAACTCAGAGCCCTCTTCCCATAGTGTGAATCTGCACCGAGTATCGAACCTCTGCAAGGTCGTCGTTCCAGGACCGGGTCATTCGTCTGCAGTGTTGGGGGGAGTGGACAAGCTCATGGCAAGGTTTGGGTCTAGGTCCACTTGGACGAGTATCGATCTTAGCGCCGTTGTGTCACCTTGAGCCAAGGCGCGGTCGAAATCGTCTATAAGGCCCGACGCGAAGAGCCTCTCATTCACTGTCATCCCGCGAAAGTCTGGCTTGTCCATTGGCATAGGTTAGTCTGCAGGGTGGATGGCCGCAATGTGGTCGTGTCCGGAAGGGCGTGATCGGCTGGAATGTTGGGGTTAGCGGACTAAAGGCGATTCACGGCCGCCCTTCAAAGCAATCATTTCGAAGCGGAAGCCGCTGGCGGTGAAGTCAAAAACTAGCGCCTGCTCTCGCTACGATAGGCAGCCGGGCTCTTGCTGAACCATTTTTTGAACGTTCGGCTGAACGTGGACATGTCTGAAAAGCCTAGCCTGTAGGCGACTTCCTTCAAAGGGATGTCGGCACGGGCAATGAGAACTGCAGCGCGGTGTCGGCGCCTTGTTTCAACGAGATCATGGAAGGTGACGTCAGCCGCTGCAAGCTTTCGCGTCAGGCTGCGTGACGAAATGCCCATCTGATCCGCGACTTGCTTCATTCGCGGAGGACTTCCCCCACGCTCGAAGATTGCTGCGATTTGACTTTCGATTGTGGCAATCTCCGAGTTTTGCCTGAGAGCCCGCTCACGCGCTTCGATACGTGCGACGACGATCAGCCAGAGGTCGCGATCAAAGATTGGATTGGGGGTTTCCAGCCACGCTGCAGGAAAACTGACGCACAGATCTCGGCCAATTGAGACTTTAATAAGGAGGTCTGTATTGAAGGTTTCGAGGTCATGTATCGCTTCGGGACCAATCGTAATTTTCAGCTCTGCTGTGCGCCCCCCCACGAATACGGCGAATGTTTGACGAAGCATCATCACAACGACCGCTGCGGCGAGCCCGAAAATTCGACCCATGTCGATTTTCGAGCTCATGACAAACTTTGCCATTTCCCCGTCTAAATCAAGCTTCGCTTCGTAGATCGGGTTAGAGACTGTGATGGCGCGCGCTAAAACCGTTAGCGCACTGCGCAGGTCAGGTGCCGTCTCTCGAACAAGCGAATTAGTTGAACCAGGAACGCCCAACGACGACAACTGAAGACGGGACAGAAACGCGCTGGCGAAACCATTGTCGATAATATTCGCCAAGATCGTTAGATCGTCGGCCAGGGTGAGCGTCGCAGGGAAGGACTTGTCTACATCCAGGGCAAGTTCAGTGCCGTCCAAAAGCCAGTCGGGCCATCCAAACCATTCTGCAAAATGAGCAAGAAGACCGGTCGGAACCCGCAACTGAGCCCGACTGCCGAGGTGCGCAACGGCATCCCTGGCGATGCTGCGACAAGTTTCTGCGCTATATGTTTGGTTGTATTCTATTTTTATAGGCCTCTGCCGAAGAAGAACTCTAACTGGACCCTCGGGTATTCTGGGCACTTGTCTACATTTGCCAATAGCTTGGCCGCATTTGCCCATAGAATACAACCCCGTATTTAGCCCACCTTCGCACTCGGGTCGGAAGTTACCGTCGCAAACGTGCCTAGATTCTACTCGTCGCACCGATTTCCTAAGATGCGCGATGGCGTGGCAACTAATTGCGGATTGGCATTGCTTGCTATTTAATTGATTAATCAGAATTAAATCAAGTGATGGATGATTTGGGTTCAGAGACCTTTTCAAAAATAGGGGATGCTTGGATGTTCGATCGAAAGCGCGCTGTGGTTGCAGTCGTAATGGCCCTTGCAGCCGGGCTTGCGGGTTGCTCAGCAGCTGACGATACCTCCGCATCAGGGCCTGAGGCGACCGCGACTAACACTCCGGCATCAGAGTGGCCCGCCAGTCTCCCGGTTGTCGGCGACGGCTTCCCTTCTGCAGGTGCGCCGTGCCGACGGATTGGCGAAAGCGCAGCAACAGTCAATTATCTTGAAGACAGTGCCTCGCTGGTGGGCTGCAAAGCCCAGGCAGACGCCGAAGCGCTCGGTGGCAAGGTCCTGACCGTAATAGACGGGATCACCTTGGTGTCGGTGCCAAATGGCGCGAGCACCGTTTCGGTAAGCAGCGACGCCAAGGTTGCGGGGACCGACTACAATGCGACCGCCGAAATTCCCTGCGCTGGGTTCCGTGGCCAGCCGATGGGCAAGTGCCAAGCCGGGGTAAAGCGCAATGGCGAAGGCGGCGTGACGACTGTCGAGGTCCAATGGCCTGGCGGGGGCAGTCGAGCACTGTTCTTCGACCAGCAGGGCAAGTTTATCTCGGCCGACACCAACCAAGCTGACGGCTCAGCTGCGTACAAAACCGTCAGCAAGCGCGATGGCGATCTGACCACGATCTCGATCGGCCCGGAGCGATACGAAATCCTGGACGCATTCATCATGGGGGGCTGATCTCTCGCTACGTGCCAGCTCCTGACGAGGGGAATGTTCTTTGGATTTCATGCGTATCCTCAAATCCCTAGAGGAACTTCTCTATGAGGTGATGGTGCTGCTCGTCTTCTATCCGAGGACACTTTGGCTCACACTGCGCCATCCCCAGCGCATGATGGACTATGCCGATACCGAACTGGGGGACGTCCAGTCCGAGCAATACACCGACACACTTTCGCCACCACTTTTCCTGATGATTTCGCTGGCGATCAGCCACGGGATTGAGCTTGCGGTGCACTCCACAATCCCGGCAGCGCAACAGACGAAGCTACTCGCTACCAGCGAAAATTTGCTGCTGTTCAGAGTTTTTGCCTTCAGCTTGCTGCCGCTGGCGCTGTCATTGCGGCTGTTGGCAGGCCTTAAGATCGATCTTACTCGCGAGACGCTGCGCGCACCGTTTTACGCGCAATGCTTTATCACCGCGCCCTTCGCCTTGTCGATTGGACTGGCGTTTTCACTACGTCACTACTCGCATGATGTCCGCGACCTGGCCGGGACTGCGCTAATTGTCACGTCGACCGCGTGGTTTCTTTGGCAGCAGGCAAGTTGGTTTGTGGAGAAGCTGGGATTTGGGTTCTGGCGAGGGCTGCTGGCGGCCGTGTTTGCAACAATCTTGGCTGCAATTGGGATGATGGCGGTGGGCTTCGTCATCGTCGAATTGACGTGAGGTCATGATGGACGCTGGACCTGCCATCGACACGCCCAAAGAGCTGGTCTGGCCAATGCCGAATTGTGGATCTCGCTGTCCAGTGAAGCGCGCACCTCGCGACCGCTGGGCCATCGAGGCTGGGCAGCGTGTGCCAGATTACCACCGGGGTGCGCTGCCCAGTTTTGGTCGCAACGATAACAGCGCTCATTCCCGCAAACCGGAATACCGAACCAAACTTTTCGCATCAACAGGAGGCAAATCGTGAGATCAGAATACAAAGCTATCATTAGCGCCACCATCTCAGTGGCTCTGGTTGCATCGTCCAGCGCCCCAGCCCTGGCCGCGAACGCCCGCGACCTATCTGACCTGGTCGGTGCACGAGCCGGTCAGGCAGAAGGTGATCTTGAATCAAGAGGTTACACCTATATCACCGGTAACGAAGGCTCGTTCAACACGAAGCACGCCTACTGGTGGAATTCGAATGGCAAGAACTGCGTGCATATCGAAACGCGCGACGGTCGCTACGCTTCGATCCGCGATGCATCAAAGGGGGATTGCAACCAGAAGGACGGTAGCGGTGCCGCAGCTGCTGTCGGTGCGGTGGCGGGTATTGCGCTTCTGGGGGCACTGCTTTCGAAGTCGCACCACCGCGATGGCAAGAATTACAACGATGCCCAAACCGCCGAGTTTGAGCGCGGCTATCGGGATGGTCTCTATAACACCAGCTATCACAACTATAATCGCGTCGATGCCTACTCGGATGGCTATTCGAAAGGTGTAGAGGAGCGTTCGGCCAATCTGCGTCACCGGGATTATATGCCCAATCGCGGCGGCTATTTCGCCGTGGTCGATGTCAGCGACCTGAATGGTGCCCGCGCCAGCAGTGCGGATGATGACATGCGCAGACGCGGCTTCAGCAACGTCGACAGCTTCAAGTCTGGAACGAGCTCCTACACGATCTGGAATCGCAAGGCGACGCACCAGTGCATCCAGATGACCGTCGCTGACGGTTCCGTCCAGGATATCCGGGATATCGGCACCCACCCGAAGTGCCGCTGATTGTGGTCGGCGCGGGGCCATAGTCCCGCGCCGCAACACAGGCCGAACAAGAGCTGAAATGAAGGAACTAATGATGAAGAGACTTTCTACCAAGACCCGCCATGTCGTGCTCGGCCTAGGGCTGGCGCTCGCCACTCCGATCCTCGCACAAATCCAGTCGCAGACCGTGACCTTCCCTCGAGGCGCTTCCTCGACCACGATCAATGCGCGGATTCAGGGTGATGTAACCAGGGACTATATCGTGCGCGCTGCCGCCGGTCAGACCATGACCGTTTCGATGCGGGCAACCAACCCTTCGACCTATTTCAATATCCTGCCTGCAGATTCGGACGAAGCCCTTTTCATCGGCTCAACAGCGGGCAACAATTACACTGGCCGCTTGCCGCGGACCGGCGCCTACACGGTCCGGGTCTATTTGATGCGCAACGCGGCACGCCGAAACGAGGTCACAAACTATCGCCTGACGATCGGGGTTGTCGGCCAGCAGGGTGCAGGACAGCGGCCCGGTGCTGGCGGCGTCAGGCCGGTATCGATCTCCGATATCAAGGGCATGAATTCCATCGCAGCAATCGATGCAATGACCGGGCGCGGCTTCCGTGACGTCGACTCCTTCAGCTCCGGAAATTCGCTTTACGGCATCTACTTCAATCCCCGCACGCGGCAGTGCGTACAGCTTACCAACGCCAACAACCGCGTCTTGGACGCCAGCGATATTCGCACCCACCCCAAATGTCGCTGATCTAGGACTGGCTTGGTCAAGCCCGTCCCAACCGACACCCATTCACCGAGAGGCAGTCTGAAATGAAAAAGACACTTAGAATGGCATCGATCGCAGTCTCAATACTGGCGATGTCGGCTACGGCTGTGGCCGAGGCGCCCCCAAAGGCGGCGATCGGTGAATGGGGCGTCGATACTGCTCAAATGTCTAAAACCGTGCGGCCGGGTGATGATTTCTATCGATACGTCAACGAAGGCTGGCTGAAGACAGCCAAGATCCCCCAAGGTATTCCGTATATCGACGGGTTCGTGGAGGCCTATCTCAACACCGAACAGCGGGTGGGCGGCATCATCCAGCAATCGCGCGAGAGCACCGATGCGCCGGGCAGCCCTGAACAGATGATCGGCGATTTCCACCGTTCGCATGCCGATATGGAACGTCGCAACGCGCTGGGCATCACGCCGATTGCCAGCACACTTTCAATAATTGCTGGAACAACCGATCGGAATGACATCGCTAAGCTGATGGCGTTGCCGTGGATGGATGGCTTCATCGGCGGCGGCGTGATGTCCGATGCAGAGAACCCCCGCCGCCAGATCGCCGCAGTCGGCGTCGGCGGTCTAACCATGCCGTCGCGGGACTATTATCTGGCCGATACCGAACCCTATATCGGTCATCGCAAAGCGCTGCAGGCCTATATGGCAGACAGCTTCCGCCGCGCCGGCATATCCGATCCGGAAGGTCGCGCCGCCCGGGTAATGGCGCTGGAGATGGAGATTGCCAAGCGCCACTGGACCTTGGCCGAGCGCCGCGACGTGGTGCGGATGAACAACGTGATGTCCCCGGATCAGCTTGCCGCCTTTGCGCCGGGCTTTCCCTGGGCCGCCTACCTGGCCGAGCAGGGTTTCACCGGGCAAACCCGCATCAAGGTGACTACCGATACGTCGTTGCGCGACCTGGCAGCGCTTTTCGCCGCCACCCCGGTGGCCGACCTGCAATCCTTCCTGCTGTTCAAAACGCTGAACGGCTGGGCGGATTCGCTATCGGAACCATGGGTGCAGGCACATTTTGATTTCCACATGAAGCGGCTGAACGACACGCCGCAACGCCGGGCGCCCGAACTCGAAAGCATCGCGTCAGTCAACGCAGCAATGGGCGAGGAAATCGGCCGCATCTATGTCGCACAATATTTCGGTGCAAGGGACAAGGCCAAGGTGGAAGAGATGGTGGGCTATCTGCGCGCCACCTATCGCGATCGCATTGCCAAACTGGACTGGATGGATGCCCCCACCAAGGCCGAAGCGTTGAAGAAGCTGGAGAAGATCACCACCCACATCGGCTATCCGGATAAATGGCATGATCGTTCCAGCGTGCGCATTACTGCCGATGACTTTGTCGGCAACCAGAATCGGCTGCTGGCCTGGACAACGGCGGATAGCCTGAAGAAGTTGGCCGAAGGCACGCGCGACTGGGAGTTTCCCTATCCACCGCAGGAAGTAAATGCTGGCTACAGTCCCGCAACCAACAGCATGACCTATCCGGCCGGCATCCTGCAGCCACCGTTCTTTGATCCTAAGGCCGATCCTGCGGTGAACTTCGGCTCGATTGCGGCGGTGATCGGCCACGAGATCGGCCATGGGTTCGACGATCAGGGAAGCCGTTCCGATGGCGATGGCAAGCTGCGGGACTGGTGGAGCGCGGCCAGCCGCGCCGAGTTTGAAAAACGCACCGCTGGCCTGGTGGAGCAGTTCAACGGTTATGAGGCGCTGCCTGGGCTGACGATCAACGGCCGCCAGAACTTGGGCGAGAATATCGGCGATCTGGGCGGACTTTCCGTAGCCTACGCCGCCTATCAAACCTTCGTGAAGGAAAAGCAGGGCGGCAAGGCGCCCGTGATAGGCGGCTATTCCGGTGACCAGCGCTTCTTCCTGGCCTGGGCGCAGGTTTGGCGCAACATCACCTCCGAAGGTGAAACCCGTCGGCGAACATTGTCCGATCCGCACAGCCCCGGCGAATTCCGCACCAACGGCGTCGTTCGCAACGTCGATGCCTGGTATCGGGCGTTCAACGTGAAGCCGGGCGACAAACTCTATCTGCCCCCGGAAAAGCGGGTGAAGATCTGGTGAGGCAAGAAGAGCCGGGCACCCAGCACACTTGATCCGTCAGCGCTCGGTGCCGCAACGACACAAATGTCTCCAGTTCTAGGTTGAGACTGAGGAGATAGCTTCATGAAACTCTATCTTACAGCAGCGCTTCTTGTTGCCGCTGCTACACTGGGCGGATGCCAGCCGAACGCAGCAGCACCGGTTGTCGGCAATGCTGCCTTTGCTGGCCTCGCTGGTACCTCTTGGCGCTTTGTCGAATTCCAATCCATGGATGATGCCCAAGGGACCAGCCGCCCCAAAGATCCATCACGATACACGCTGCGTTTTGAACCGGACGGCAGGCTCGCCGCCCAGCTTGACTGCAATCGCGGGGTGGGCTCGTGGAAAAACGAGATATCCAACGCCACAGGCGGCAGCCTCGCGATTGGACCGCTGGCGACGACGAAGATGCTCTGTCCGTCCCCATCCATGGGCGAATTGGTGAGTACCCAGCTCAATTATGTGCGATCGTTCACAATCCGCGACGGCAAGCTCTTCATGAGTCTGATGGCGGATGGCGGGACCATCGTGTGGGAGCGAAACGATGCGGCGAACTAGGCCAGGATACGTTCTCGCCGTTATTAGCCTGCTCGCGGTGCCGAATGTGTTGATCGCCCAAGGCAGCAAAGTCAGTTCAGCAATTGAGCTGGCGCGGCAAGCGGAGGGGCTGCGGCCCGGCCAGTGGGTTTGGGCACCGGAAATCTCCCCTGACGGCCCAATGACCGTTTACGTTGACCTGTCCCGCCAACAAGCGACGATTTATCGCAATGGCGTAAGAATTGGCGTCTCTACCGTTTCGACTGGAAAGCCGGGACATGAGACGCCAGCCGGGGTGTTTGCGATTCTGCAGAAGGATGCAAAGCATCGGTCAAGCACCTACAACAATGCCCCCATGCCCTACCAGCAGCGCCTGACCTGGGATGGCGTAGCCCTCCACGCAGGCGGGCTGCCCGGCTATCCCGAGAGCCATGGCTGCGTGCATCTGCCACTTGAGTTCTCTCGCCAGCTCTTTGGCGAGACTCGTATGGGCGGAACCGTGATAATCGCGGGCCGCGCCAGCAACCCCACGCTTGTGCCTGCAGCAGGTGTCCTGGCGCCTCTGGGCGAGAAAGGCACCGTCATTCCCCACGTGCCGCTGGCGGCAAATGAGGCCTACCGGTGGACTCCCGAGGCATCTCCGTCTGGGCCAATTACGATGATCGTTTCCAAGAGCGATCAACGCATAGTGGTATCACGAAACGGTGTAGAAATTGGCAGGGCGCGGATTCAGGTACCAAGCCACGATACGGAAACCCACGTCTATACCTACACGACCCTGGCCGATGGTCGTTCCAGCTGGGTCGTCGTTGGGGTGCCGGGGCATGGCGGGGGGTCTGGCCAGCTTCTCGACATTGGCGTGCTCGATGACCTGCGAATGCCGCACGAGTTTTACACCGCTTTGCGCGGGGTGATCGTGCCCGGTACGACAGTATTGGTAACCCAGGCCCCCATCCTTCGGCGCAATAGTGGCAGGGAAATGACCATCATGGCTAGCCGGGAGAAGTAGTTTGCCAGATTTTGTTGGCTTGCATGTTCTCTTGGCAGTGTCTTCATTGGGGCTGGAGCCGGGAGCTCCCCCTACAGTCGCGCCCGTCCCTCCTCCCATGGAGCAGATGGCAGCCAACTGCCAGCAGCCCAGCTATGCCACGGATGTTCTGGTTTGCAGCAATGCCGAACTGCGGGCGCTGGATGCGCGCATGCGGCAGGCATATCTCGCCGTCGCGCCGAACTTGGATGCAGTGAAATCTCCGTATTTTGAAGCTCAACCCTTGTGGCTGCGTCGACGTAGCATGTGTGCATTCCAGGAGCAGCACGCTGCATGTGTCAAATCAGCCTATGCGGAGAGGTTGAGCATCCTTGAAGCTGTTGCGGCCACACGTTTGGCGACGAGACAATACAGCTGCAATGGGCCTCGCGGCAAACCTGGGCTGTCCGCGACAAAAGCCGATTCAGGCTCGATTACCTTATGGCGTGGCCCTTTTTTGTATGCAGTAGCTGTCCAAACCTCACCTGCCCCCGGGTGGCAGCAAGAAGTTGGCGTGAAGGAAAATGGCAAGAGTTTAATACTCTCCCATAGGGGGCTGCCGTCAATCACATGCCAAAATATCTAAAAAAGAATTTCAATCGGAGTTACTAAAAGCTATTTGACGGTTATTTTGTCAATTTCATTGCCGCAGCACCGTCATACTTTCTCGGAACACTCCAATGTGAGACTGGTGCAGCGGCAACTTGAATTGGAGATTTACGAATTATGCTGCGCAAACTTCTCGCGGAATTATTGGGAACGTTCTGGCTCGTGTTTGGGGGGTGCGGATCGGCTGTTCTGGCGGCGGGCTATCCAGATCTCGGCATTGGCTTTGCGGGCGTGTCGCTTGCTTTTGGCCTGACCGTGATGACCATGGCCTACGCGGTTGGCCATATCTCCGGTGGGCATTTCAACCCGGCCGTTTCGCTTGGGCTAGCAGTGGCAAGGCGCTTTGTCTGGCGCGACTTGCTGCTTTACTGGTTTGCGCAGGTCCTGGGAGCGACGCTGGCTGCGGCAGCCCTATATGCTGTCGCTTCTGGCAAAGTGGGCTGGATCGCAAGCAACTTTGCCAGCAATGGCTATGGTGTCCTCTCACCAGGTGGCTATTCGTTGACGGCGGCATTGGTGGTTGAAGTAATTCTGACGGCTGGCTTCATTCTCGTGATCCTCGGGTCAACGGCTGCCCGTGCGCCGCAAGGCTTCGCCCCGTTAGCCATCGGCCTCACGCTAACACTAATCCATCTCGTCTCGATCCCGGTCACAAATACGTCGGTCAACCCAGCGCGTTCGACCGGTGTGGCACTTTTTGCCGAAACGAACGCGTTAGGTCAGCTTTGGCTGTTCTGGATCGCGCCCTTGCTGGGGGCCACGATCGGCGCGCTGGTCTGGCGCGTGATTGGTTCTGACGACGAGGTGGGATGAAAGCCGATTCACAAGTGTGATCTTACTCTGAAGGGCATCGAATGCTGAAAGTGGCTTTTGGCGGAACGTCAACGCAATGGCTTCGAACGGCTATCGCGCTCTGCCGCGCATTTTGCTGCCTTGTTGGCCTGAGTTACTCAGTCCCAAAAGCGATGGCCGCTACGGTTCAAATAAGCAGTACGGAGCTTGTGACGATTTCTGGTGTCACCGCATATGATCCTCAGTCACTAGCTTCGACTGCGGCAGCGCGTCTGAGACTCAGCAACCGGGCAGAAACAGTCGAAGCACTGGCGGACACAATTGAGGTTATCTACCGGCAAGATGGCTTTCTTTTTGCCGAAGTTGCTGTGCTGAAAGACACTGCCGGCCGAAAGTCCATTGCAGTAGATGAGGGAGTGGTCGACGCGGTCAAATTCGATGGCTTGAAGCCCGATCTCGCAAGCGCCGTTTCGAGGATCCTTGCTCCCGCAGTGCGTAAAGCGCCCGTGCGCCAAAAGACATTTGAGCGATCGCTCGCACTCGCCTCAGACCTTGCTGGCCTGCAGGTGCAAGCACACTTGGCCCCAGAGGGTGACAAGTCGATCTTGTTTATCGAAGGCAGCGTTCGCAAACAGTCGGGTGTTGCGGGAGTGGAGATGATACCGACCCGTCCTGGATACGCCTTGCGCGGGTTTGTATCACAGGAGTTTTACGGCCTGGGCACACCGGGTGACCTGACCAGATTGACCGGCCTTGTCTCGCGTGAGAATGGCGGCGGCATGTCGGTAGCTGCGTTCGGCACGTACCGTGCGCCCGTATCGGCTGACGGAACCTACATTGAGCTATACGCCGGCAACGTGGTTGGTCGCCGAACCTTCAGTGACGATCAGACAACTTACAGGCTCCGTGGCTTTACGGCCGGGGCGCTGATTGGCCTTGTTACACGCAGAGATCTCCAGAATTTCTCATACCTTATTGTCGAGGGCGAATACCAGAAGACCAGATCGCTGTTCGGGCTCAATCAAGCGGAGAGTGAGGCCTTTTCTACGCGGCTGCACTGGACCCACGGGTATGATTATGTCCGAGGTGGCATTTTGCGGTGGGGACTGACCGCGTCGGCAGGAGTGCGACCGGACGATGACAAGCCGACCTTTACCGATGGACCGCGCAGTTTCGCACATCTGCGTGGCGAATTTGGCATGGTGCGCGTGATCAGCCGAGATAGCAATTCCACCATCCGGTTCGACGGCAGGGCGCAGATTTCGGCAACCACCCTGCCGGAGGTCGAACGGTTCTCAATGGGGCACGCACCGTTCCTGCGGAGCTATGCGCCCGCCGAAGTTGATGGTGATAGCGGGGTTTCCGGTACGATCGAGTTCAGTAGGGCATTCGAGAATCTGCATTCCGGCCGGATCGAATCGATCGCGCCTTTTGCTTTCCTCTCAGGCGGCGTAGCCTGGCTGGAAAAGCCCCGTCAGGTATTCAACGAACGAAGGTCATGGCAGATCGCATCCACAGGGATCGGGGCCGACCTCCGTTTTGGTGGGTGGCAAATGTCAAGTTGGATCGCTTTCCCGTTTTCTGATGGGCCTCGCACAGCCGCTGGCGATCCGGCATTTTACTTATCCATAACAAGGGGTTGGTAGATGTTGACGCGGCAAATCCAGCTGCTTGTCAAGTTGGCGGTGGGGATCAGTGTTACCACGGCGGCGTATGGGGAAGGCAACCATAATGGTTGGTGTCAGGGCGTTGGCAACAAGCATCAGAGCACCGCGTGTGCCGGCGGCGTACCCACGATAACCAACCCTCAACAACCGCAACCGATTGTCAACACGATCAGCGTTTCGGTGGTGGGTGGCACAACGGAGACTTTGACACAGCCCCTGCTGCCACAGCTGCAGAACAACGATTCAACGATTCAGCTTCAGCCGCTGGTCCAGCCGCCGCTGCCAAACCAGGGGCCGACCGTGGTTCCGCCGCTGCAGCAACCTCCGGTCGTGCAGCCGGTGCTTCAGCCGGTGCTCCAGCCGCCCCTGCCGAACCAGGTTCCAACCGTGGTTCCGCCGCTGCAGCAACCTCCGGTCGTGCAGCCGGTGCTTCAGCCGCCGCTCCAGCCGCCCCTGCCGAACCAGGTTCCAACCGTGGTTCCGCCGCTGCAGCAGCCGCCGGTCGTGCAGCCAGTGTTTCAACCGCCGCTGGTCCAGCCGCCGCTGCCAAACCAGGGGCCGACCGTGGTGCCGCCGCTGCAGCAGCCGCCGGTCGTGCAGCCAGTGCTTCAACCGCCGCTGGTCCAGCCGCCGCTGCCAAACCAGGGGCCGACCGTGGTGCCACCGCTGCAGCAGCCGCCGGTCATGCAGCCAGTGCTTCAACCGCCGCTGGTCCAGCCGCCGCTGCCAAACCAGGGGCCGACCGTGGTGCCGCCGCTGCAGCAGCCGCCGGTCGTGCAGCCAGTGCTTCAACCGCCGCTGGTCCAGCCGCCGCTGCCAAACCAGGGGCCGACCGTGGTGCCACCGCTGCAGCAGCCGCCGGTCATGCAGCCAGTGCTTCAACCGCCGCTGGTCCAGCCGCCGCTGCCAAACCAGGTTCCAACCGTGGTTCCGCCGCTGCAGCAGCCGCCGGTCGTGCAGCCAGTGTTTCAACCGCCGCTGGTCCAGCCGCCGCTGCCAAACCAGGGGCCGACCGTGGTGCCGCCGCTGCAGCAGCCGCCGGTCGTGCAGCCAGTGCTTCAACCGCCGCTGGTCCAGCCGCCGCTGCCAAACCAGGGGCCGACCGTGGTGCCACCGCTGCAGCAGCCGCCGGTCATGCAGCCAGTGCTTCAACCGCCGCTGGTCCAGCCGCCGCTGCCAAACCAGGGGCCGACCGTGGTGCCGCCGCTGCAGCAGCCGCCGGTCGTGCAGCCAGTGCTTCAACCGCCGCTGGTCCAGCCGCCGCTGCCAAACCAGGGGCCGACCGTGGTGCCACCGCTGCAGCAGCCGCCGGTCATGCAGCCAGTGCTTCAACCGCCGCTGGTCCAGCCGCCGCTGCCAAACCAGGGGCCGACCGTGGTGCCACCGCTGCAGCAACCGCCGGTCATGCAGCCTCCCAGCGGAAACCGCCCTGACCGCTTGCCGCGACCTCAAAAGCCGGCCGTGACCTCACAAATGCAACCAACCAACAATGGGGATAAGATAAATCGCCAAAACATCATTTCTTCGGAACTCGGCAGATCACTTCCGACGGCACGAGATGTGCTATCAGGTACGCGCGAATACCAGTGTATAAATAGCGGCTTTGGGCGTCGCTATCGCCTTCTACCTAATGGCAAGCTTATGGCGATCGGGCTTTCTCCGATTGTGCGATCGCCAGACAATGTTGCACGCGACGTTCCTGCGGTGACCAACAGAACGGCTGAATGCGTTGTTTCGCGAGAGCGCCGGTGGAGACCCAACAGCGATACAGATGAGTGAGGTGAATTAAAACCAACTAAGGTTGGTGGATCGGGTGACAACGGACAGAATTCATCTCAGTCCACGCCAATTCAACCAGCAACGCTTTTGCGATGATCGACAGACCTTCAAGTGCCGCTGCACTGGCCTATTGGTAATCACTCGTAGCCTAGGCGCTCGCACTCAAAGCCAATGCTCTGTCTATATGAGACGAGTTTCGATTCGTCTGATAGGTCTCTGAATGTGGATGGCTTAAGGGATATCGCAAATGGCTAGATTTTAAACGGGCGCCTCTATCTCCGGCCAATAGCCCGCACCAAGCCCCCAGTTATTGCTGTAAAGCGGCTGAATGCATGACCGCTTATGACGAACCAATCCGAAGCAGGGAACGACAGCATTTTCAGCGAGAGCCGACTCCGCGCGCATGTCTGCTTTGTCGTCGTGTCCGGACAGTCCTCTGTGGATGGCTCCCGCGTTGCAAGTGTAAAGTGATGATCTGGCCGTTGGTCGGGTGCAGTCGTCTGTCCGGCCTGTTGATGCAGTCGGTGTAGACTGCTGGCCCTGATGGATTCCGCGAACAAGGTCCGATCGGCTTTGCAGGCTATTACGCCTATGACTGTCCTTGGGTTGTCCTTGTTCCCGGTCCGACCGGTTTTGCCATCACATCCTTCGCTCTCACAACATCGTGAAGCTGATCTCCTCAGCTAAGCTCTTGATCTAGGCTACCGCCAGCATAGGCGCATGCCCGCGTTCGAAGACGCCGCCGCGCGCCATGATCGCCCAAGCGATCCGCGCCATCTTGTTGGCGATGGCGACCGTGGCGACGCGCGCGGGCTTTCTGGCGAGCAGAGCGACAAAGCGCGGATCGACCGTGCTGGGTTTCTCCTTGGCGTATCGGACCAGCGCGGTTGCGCCGACAACCAGGAGCTGCCGCAGATATCTGTCGCCCATCTTGGTAATGCGCCCCAGTCGCTCCTTGCCGCCACTCGAGCTCTGCCGCGGGGTCAGCCCCAACCAGGCGGCGAACTGGCGTCCTGACGAGAACTGGCTCGGATCGGTCACCGACGCGGCGAGCGCGGTCGCGCCGATCGGCCCGATACCAGGGATCGTCGCCAGGCGCCGGGCCCTGTCGTCGCTCCGCTGCAGAGCGGCGAGACGCAGATCGAGCTTGCGCAACTGGGCGTGAAGCTGAAGCAGTTGCCCTGCCATGATGGCGACGACGTTCGTCGCCTCGGTTGGCAGATCGAGTTTGGACTCGCCGTCAACGATATCCCGCGCAATCTGCAGTGCCTTCACGATCCCGACCGGGATAGCGATCCCCAGTTCGGCGAGCACGCTTCGCATCATGTTGACCAGCTGCGTGCGTTGCTTGATCAACAGGCTGCGCACGCGATGCAGCGACAATGCCGCCTGCTGCTCGCGCGACTTGATAGGCACGAACCGCATCGTCTGACGTGTGACCGCTTCGCAGATCGCCTCGGCGTCGGCGGCATCGTTCTTACCACGCTTCACATATGGCTTTACGTAAGCCGCCGGCATCAGTCGCACCTCATGACCCAGCTTGGTCAATTCGCGCGCCCAGTGATGCGACGTCCCGCAGGCCTCGGCGCCTACCATGCACGGCGGCAACTTCTCGAAGAACGGCAGCATCTGCGATCGCCGCAGCGCTTTGCGAATTACGACCTCACCGGTCGCGCTGATACCGTGAACCTGAAAAACGTTCTTGGCCAAATCCAGGCCGATCGTGCTAATCTCCATGGCGGGTGGCTCCTTTGCTCGGGTTTGCATGACAGCAACCCATCTTGGCACTCAGATGCCGTGAGCGGGAGCCATCCACCCCATCCGCTCTTGGGGAAGATCGTGCGTTAGCAGCCATTGAACTTGAGCCACTCAGCTTCGGAAATGGCGGCGCTCCTTACTATGAGGCGGAGCGCTGTATGGCTGACCGACTAACGCCGAACTCCTTCGCAAGCGTACTTAGCGAGGCACCCTGACTTCGCCGCAGCCGGACCGCATCGCGCTGCTCCTGATTCAATGCGCCAGGACGGCCGAGCTTCTTCCCTTGTGCCTTCGCGCGCGCGAGGCCAGCCTGGGTTCGTTCGACCAGGAGATCCCGCTCGAACTCCGCGACCGAAGCGATCACCGACATCGTCATCTTCCCGGCAGCACTGGTAAGATCCACCCCACCGAGGGCTAAGCAGTGCACTCGGACCTGCAGCTCGGCTAGCTGCTCAATGGTTGCTCTCACATCCATCGCGTTGCGACCTAGGCGATCGAGCTTGGTCACGACAAGAACGTCATCCCACTCCAAGCGCTCGACTAGCTTCCGAAAGCCTTTTCGCTCCATCGCTGGGACTGAACCGGAGATGGTTTCAGAGACAATGCGACGCTCATCGATCGCAAACCCAGCCGCCTGAATTTCCATGACCTGGTTTTCTATAGTTTGGTCAGCTGTACTCACACGGCAATATGCAAAAACGCGCGTCATAGTTGCCTCATCCGTTTCGAAAGTGTGTATCGAAACAAATTAGCATGTTCGAAATTCAATGGCTAATTTACGAAGCAGAGCGAGGTGGTGTATCAAAAACGCTCGTTTCTGGCACAGCAGAACCGATCAACCATCAGTGAGATATACTTTATTATATATGGCGTTCTGCGTTGCTTATATTTTAACAACAGGGTTTTCCATGTGACAACGACGTTGGTCCTGAGCGATGTCCGAAAATTCCAGGCAAGCCAATGACGGCTTCGTGGGACGATCCGGAAAGGCAGCTTCCGTCGACGCAGAAGAGTAAGCGGACATCCTGTCCACCACCTTTGAATGATAAAATGCGATTGTTGCATGTTGGACTTTTGCCCATGACTTAGCCCGCGAATGACGCGTCGTAGAGTGCGCCTGGATGCGGACGACTGCGGAGCGTTGTGGCTGGACGTCTGATGGTCAGAAGGATAGCCTGCGGCAAGTTTAGCTCAACTTGGGGGCGGGTGTGGAAATCCTACTAATCATCTGGATTGCATTCGGAATCGCGGCTGCGATAGTGATGAGCAACAAGGGCCGAAGTGGGTGTGGCGGTTTTGCCCTTGGCTTCCTTCTCGGCCCCATAGGCCTGGTGATAGCGCTGGTGGTGCAAGCCGATCATCGCGCCATGGAGAAGTCGGAACTGGAAGACGGTAAAATGCGAAAATGTCCGCACTGTGCCGAAGTGATCAAGGCTGAGGCTAAGAAGTGTCGCTATTGCGGATCTGACGTTCCACCGCTTGCCTGACAAATGGATCATATTGACGTTGCGCAGATAGATCGGGCCGGCATCGAGGTCCGCCACAAGATTGCGATTGCGGATTGTGTAATGGCTTGGGGCGCTTTTGATGCCCACCTCCGCGCACTTTTGACCTCAATCGACGGGCGCGATCTGTCTGCGGGTGCTGCAGATTACGATAAGCTATGGACGCAAGTCGCCTGGACGAAATTGCTGCAACGTCTCCGGGATAAGGGCGCTCCAGCGGAGAGTTTGGCAAAGGTAAGGGCACACAAAAAGGCATACTCACGCCATGTCGAGGCGCGGAACATAATGGCTCATTCGGGTTGCGTTGGCGTTTGGGCCCGTGATCGAGATTATCTAGTCTTTGCCCCATTCGAAGCACATAAGCCGGGGCAAATGGCCATTGTGTGCCAACCGGTGTCAGTCATTGAACAATCGACAGCCTGGGCGACAGCATTCAGTGAAATGGCACACAGCATCATGACGCGGCTGGGCTACTAATACGGCTTATAGAGGAGCGATTGTTCGCATGAGTCCCAACAGTGGTCCTAGCCTCTCAGTAGCGGATTTGAACTCCGATCCCGAGGAAAATCGTGCGCTCGCAGCCTTCATGAGCGACCTCTACCGAGAGACCATGCTCAAAACGATGGATGTCGGCGCCTCTCTTGCCAAGTGGGTGCTCACTTCCCTGCTCGCGATAAACGGAGGCGCCGCTATCGCAACCTGGGGGCTCCAAATGAGCCCTGGCTCAAAGGTCGCTTCTTGCGCGGTATTCGTGGTCGGAGTGCTTCTCGCACTGCTTTCCGCCCATTTGAGCGTGAAGTCTCTTCCCGAGCGTATGGTACCGATCGGTCAGGCAATAGGCTATTGGATCTCAGTAAAATACGATGGCGAGAGAGTCGCCGATTTGGAAACGCACGAAATAAACATTGGCTCGGTAAACAAAGCTGCAAGCCGCGGTCCTGAGGCGGTGAGCTGGCTGTCTGCATTGGCATTTGTAATTGGAGTCGCCTTGGCAGGCTGGGGCGCGCTGCCTCACAACGCCTCGACTATCATCGAGGGCAGCAAAACCGGCACGCCTCTTAGAGTTGCAAGCCCTCCTATTGAACCAGCAGCAATCAGGCCGCCATCGCAATAACGATCCGGCTCGCATGCAGCCTAGAACTTGCGCTGCACCGTCGCCGGGTCATACCGCTCGCAAGTGCCAGAAAAGGCCCCCAGCACTCCGTTGATGGTCACCACCCCTGAAAGCCGATTAAGCCTGAACTTGGGCTTGTAGTTCGCATGAAGCCTGATCTGACCTGAAATCTCGTTTTCCGATTGTGTGACCTTCGTCAGGGTGAAAGATCCGTCCTGATTGGCCTCTTTGTAGGGGGACTGCAGGCGATCAGGCAGGCGAGCCGTGCCAGTGCTGTCCGGCTTAATGGCAAAGCTAACCGTGTCTTGGGTGCCGACGCGTTCAGTTTTTGCGTTTCCGCCAATGAAGTCGAGGGTGGTGCCTACACGCTCATCTTTGAGGGCCGTCCCAGTGCAGATCAAGTTGATCGGTGATGTTGCAGCTTCTGCGGCAATCAAGGCAACGAAAATGGAAAACGACATTTGCTCTCCCTTCGGCGGATAGATGAAGGCAGCCCTGGCAGGAGTCAAATTTGCTCGAAAACTTCGTGGCCAGGCGCACAAGCTTGCGCGCATGGAAAGGTGGGGCCGCGTTAGTTCCTGTTCCATTAGCGGCCCGCTTGCCGACTTCCAAGCTGATGAGCGTAGGGCAGTTATGAATGGGGTGATCTCTGGCGCGGAATGGCCGCTATGTCAGCGTAAAAGAGAGCTCGCTAGGCTTCTCGGACCAGATCGGTCAGCGCGACAAAAGAGGGAAGCCTGCCTACTTCGTTAACGTGCTCTGAGAACCGCTTGTCAGGCGCCCGGGATCAGCTAGCATCTCTACCTCTCGGAGAAGCAAGGCAGGGGCGGCTCGGGATATGTCTGACCCGAATGATCACGCGGCAAGCGACAAGCCCAACGTTCGCGTATTTCTGAGCTATTCCCGCGATGATCGTAACCGCGCCATGAAGATAATTGGCGCCCTTGAGGGGGCTGGGTTCGAAGTTTGGTGGGACGGACTACTGACTGGTGGCGAGACTTTTCTTCAAACCACCGAACAGATGCTGGAAATCTCCGATGCGGTTGTTGTGCTGTGGACGGCAACCTCGGTCACTTCTCATTGGGTGAGGGACGAGGCAACTCGCGGCCGTGAACGTAATTGCCTAGTTCCGGTCAGCCTCGATGGCAGTACGCCGCCGCTGGGCTTCCGGCAAATTCACTATGTCGACTTCTCCAAATGGAAGGGCCAAGCCGGAGGGTCGGAAATTGCCGAGCTTGTACGCGCAATACGTCAGGTAAACGCGTCAGGGACCCAATTTAGTGGTCCACTGGCCGGCCAGTCTGCCGCAAATCTGAAAGTCGCAAAGCGGATATCGCGCCGCTCACTCGTGATTGGAGGCAGCGCAGTCCTCGCGGCTGGCGGTACAATAGCCGGTTGGAAAGTTGGGCTCTTCGGTGCCGATGGGAATGTGAACTCAATCGCGGTAATGCCGTTTCGCAACCTAAGTGCAGACCCTGGCAAGAGTTATCTGTCTGACGGTCTAGCTGAAGAATTGCGCGCCATGCTCAGCGTCAACCGGCAGATCGAGGTTTCCGCGCAGTCGTCTTCGAACAGCGTCCGGGAGGAAAATTTGGCCGTGTCCGCGATCGCCAGTAAGCTCGGCGTCGCATACGTTCTTGAGGGATCAGTCCAGGTAGCTGGAGAACAGATGCGGGTTGTTGCGCGGCTAATTGGCGGCAATGACGGGTTCCAGAAGTGGTCGCAAGTATTTGATCGCAAGCTGAACGATGTCTTGGCGTTGCAAAGCGAGATCGCAACCGCCGTGACTGACGCGCTCGTCTCAACCATCCTTGGTGCGCAAAAGACCAAAAGCGAACGCATCGGTGGGACCAAGAATGCAAAAGCCTTCGATGCCTATCTGAGGGGGTCTGCACTTTTTGCGTTGGCTCAGGACGAGAAAACGGACCGACAATCGCTTGCGGACTTTGAAGAGGCCATAAAGCTTGATCCCGACTACGCGCTTGCGCGAGCTGCGCGGGCCCGTGGACTTTTGGTGGTCGGTGGCAGCTATGCCAGTGGGGCTGATATGCCGCTACTTTTCGCGGAAGCAGAAGTCGAAGCCCGAAAGTCCGTCGAACTCGCGCCAGATATGCTTGAAGGCCAAGCAGTGCTTGGCCAGTATCTTTACAGCAAACTTGATCTTACAGCCGCACGCGAACCGATGGAGCGCAGCAAAGAACTCGGCTTCGGTCATGCAGGCATTCTCAACCATTATGCAGTCTTTGCCGCATACTTAACCGAATTCGACAAGGCCCGCGATGCGCTGGTTCGCGCGAAGCGGCTTGACCCGCTCAATGCCAATGTTTGGCGGACGGCTTGCATAGTCGAGTTTCAAGCGCGCAACTTCTCTCAGGCGGAAGCAGAAGCACGCAACGCTCTGTCAATGAACAGCAAAATCAATGTGGCCAATCGCGTGCTTGGTGACATTGCTTTGGTGCGTAAAGATTATCATGCGGCGAAAGCATTTTTCGAGGCTGAGCCAAGCACTCTCTCGCGCCTGCGCGGCTTGGCCATAGCTGAGTTCAAGCTTGGCAATCCCATTGAAGCCCAGCAGAAATTGGACCAGCTCGTTACGAACTTCGGCACCAACAGTTCCTACCAGCAAGCGCAAGTCTTGACGCAATGGGGCGATACGGTCCGAGCGCTTGAAATGCTTGAACAAGCATATGAGATTCGCGACTCCGGCCTGCTGTTTCTGGGTGGTGATGTAATGGTCGATCCAGTCCGCAAGGAGCCACGTTTTGCTGCGATCATCGCAAAAATCGGGCTTGCCGCGAATAAAATTTAGTCTGATGCGAGGCTGCAATTATGAGCACTTCTGCCCCCGCATGCTCAAGCCGACTCCCGCTCAATGAATGACAGGATTCGAACTATAATCGGCGTGTACCAAATGTCGGCTAAGTTCGCGGCAGCAGACCTTCAAAGCGATGCCTGAAACCCAATCGGGCCGAATACGCCAGCACCGTTTCCAGGCTCGGTAAGCGAATGCAACCGACTGGTTGCTGCAATTCAGCACCTATGATCCCGCCAGTAGCGGTCCCAGCGAAGTGCGGTTCCGGACTGCACCATCGCGCAGGACAGGTCGCCAACGGTTGGTGATGTGCACCAGGCAGCAGTGCGGCTGCCCCCTGCGCCGCCGACGGACTGGCAGGTGAGCGTGGGACCATTGACCAAGACATGTCCCTCAACACTGGTGCCAGTCTGGCGTCCCACAAGCCTCACAAGAGTGTCGCGTGCCTCGATCGCACTCGCATCGGGACAAGGTTGATTGGCACTGCAGGTGCCATTCATTTCCTTGGCGGCGATCCCGGACAAGCGCACGTGAGGACCTTCGGCGCACCAGACCGGGCCGTCACCGTCCCACACCCGGATCGGCGTGCATTCAAAGGATTGGCCAGCTGGCACGATCGCCGCGGCCCAGAATATCAAACTGATCATCGGCCTCGGTATGGCTCACAGCCAACGCCGTCGCCATCCCGATCGAGATGTGGTCCGTAACCTGGCTGGCCGCGATAGACAGGAGCAGCACCAGCTGCACGCGCTTCAGCGCAGTTTCTGAATGCACCAACCGGGCTAATCCCGAAAAGCGACTGGCGTTCCTGACGCTGAGGAGCTGGCGCACCGCCACCATGGCAATGGTAGTCGCCGGTCTTGCGATTGTTGTGGCAGCCCTCCCGGTTGAGTCCACCCGGGTGAGCGGCTGCAACTGCGCCTTGCAACAGAAGGAGGCTGCTCAGCAGGACCTTTGCGTGCACCATGCCATTAGTCTGCGTTGGAGTTGTTAAAGAGTCGATACGTTTTCAACCAAGCATCCGAGTGCGCCAGTTTCTTGCTTTCCTACACATAACCAATCTGGTTATTTATAAGGAATTGTAGGAGCCAAGATATGCCAGTCGATTCTGAAACCATCCAAGCAATAGCTGCTCTTGTCGGTGCTATTGCTTCGCTCGTTTGGGCCTTGCGGCGACGTCGCGGCTGATGCTGAAAGCACCGGGACTATCAGCAGTTAGAAGCGGAGGCCTTGATAGGCGCTATCGCGAGTACTCCAGCTGCCGGATACCGCAACTCGCTTCAGAGAGGTGGAAGGGAACGCCTTCCACCTCTGCTGTTGCGTTAGGCCGTAAACGTGCTCTGCTCGTCACGCGCGTGAGGCAGGACAAATTGGTGGAGTCGCTCGCGTTTCATGCCAGGGGCAAGTGTGCCCCATGTGGCGAGGTTCTTGCCGTCAACCTTGAGCACTGCACGCACGTCCGGCGTGTTTCGGATGCTCTTCCAGTCTTCGAACGCTTCCTCGATCTTAGCTGGCCTGATCTTGATGATGCGCTTGCCACCTTTGACCGTGATCGTGCCAAGCGCTGCCATCGCGGCAGCTGACTGGGTAGTGTCATCCACCTCGGGCGTGATCACGACCAGTCTGCCGTCGGAGGCCAGCGCATGCAGGCGGTCTGTAAATTGAGGCCTAGCTAGGCTCATTCCGCGGTGGAGATCATGCACGGCAAGAGCGGTGGCCATGCAGTTAAACCTCAGCGGTAAGACCTTATAGCGCTTTGCCATCATCCCAGCGACGTAGACGGCCGCGATTGCAGAGGCGTCACGGTAGGCAACACCGCCAATGCCCTGATCGACGGCTCGGCTTAAAAAGCTCGCATGTAGTCGTGAGATACGTGCCTTAACGGCCGCAGCATCAGCGGTGAGATCGGCGTGCAGCTTTTTGACGAACTGAGGGAAAGCCAATCCGTGGTTGCTCGCAGCTGCAGCCAGAAGGCTATCCACGAACTCCGCACCATTTGAACAACCGTTCGGAACGGCCGTCAGCACCCCAAGCGGACCCTCCGGAATGGCTAAGGTAATGATGCGATCTTCATCTGATGTCATGCCGCAAGCTTCGCGAAATGCGCTGCGTCCAGACAGAAGGACCACCCTGTTACCTGGCGCCTGGAGGGTATCAAAAGCGAGTGCAGCGAAGGTCTCGGCCTTTTGGGGCTTGCTAGCAACGGCTAGGGCCGATGCGACATGATCTACAATCAGGGGATGATCGCGGGTATCGCGCTGAACCTTGGCCGGATCCCGCTTAATGTCCTTGAGCGCGCAGACATAGCGGCGCGGACCTATAGTCGATGCGGCCAGTACCTGGGTCACAGTTTTGCCGGTGTATCCGGGGCCGACCAATTCGAAGATCGGACTACCTACTTGCGGCAGGAACCGAAGTAGCGGGGGCAGGAACATCGCCATAAGCGCAAAGGCTGGGACGGGATGATCCTTTAGGGGCAGTGCAACGAGCTTCTTCCACTTGTTGATCGTGCCATGTCGCGCGACCCGATCATTGCCTGGAAACAGCACTTCGGGCGACGGACCATCACCGCAAGCGACCGTCTGATCCAAGAACGCAAAAGACCTTTGGCTCCAACCGACGTGGTCGCGGACACGTCCAGGGATAAAATCCTTGATCGCCCGGACTTCGGTGATGATCGCGTCAAGGTCCTCTTCGGCAAAAAGGGGGAGGCCGGCCAGATTTAGGTCATGGGCAAGCGTCTTGTTCGCGAGACCGAAGTCTTCATAAGGAAGGATCGCAGCACCGTGGTCAGCTTCGATGCTGACATAGCGGCGGCCGCTGTCGGCAAGGTAGCCGACGATGGAGGGATTCAAACTCATTTCGTTTACTCCAGACACAGGTGGTCTTTGCGAAACTGCAGGTGCTGCAGCCGCAGGCGGATTTTTCGGTCGTCGTGCGTGTCGATCGGGCGGACTTGTCCCGACTTTCCCGACATTCCCGACCAGTTCAGGCACTTTTCATGTTGGAAATGATGGATTTGGGATCAAACGGCGTGAAAAACGCTGTTATGTATCAGCTACTCAGCTGAACCTGCCGTTCTTCAGGTCACCAATGATGGTACGACCTACCAACGCTAGCTTTCCCAAACCCATTCAAACTCATCCTCAAGGGCTCATGATACGGAAACCTTCCTTTGTAGGGGTAAGGTTACTGAGGGCTATGAAGTCCTCGATTGACCATAAATCCATCCAGATCAGCCATTGCTGTAGGTAGGGACTAGGGATTGCTGACTTGGTCGTTGAGCGTGTTCGGGTACCGTCTTCGTGTAGCGTGGTCGGTCGATGCGGAACCCAGCTTTCCAGGCAATAGGTGATGGGATCGGGAAGGTTATAGAGGCCTTCCTTTACTTGAACTCTAGGGCTCGGCTTCAAGCCCTGTTCGAGAGGGTGGATCCTGTGATTCTTGTACTTTCTGGCCTCTCGTAGGTTCTCGGTGGCCTGCAGCTTTTCGCCAACCACGATGCCGTGAAAATGAAAGTCCCACACACCCTGGTCGCGGTTAGCGTCGAAGTCGGCGTCCAAGCCGAAGAAGCCAAAGCCAGGGACCGCGTTAATGCCGTTGCGTTCGAAGTCGTTCTTTAGCCGCTTCACCAGGCCTCGCGGCCTTACCTCATAAAGATCGGCAGCTTTGACGAGAAAGCCCTGTGGGCGCAGCGTCACCAACCCCTGGGGCTGATGAGCGTACGTTTCGACAAGTTTCCACCAGCCACCAAGAATGGGCATCCTTGCTTCACGATGATAAACCGCAGACGCTAATGTCTCCGCAGGTACACCGGTCTCATTGGCCTTATGCAGGCGGCTGCGAAGGTCTCTTGCCCGTTCGATTTCCCAGTCATTCAGGCCGTTTTCGTCTTCGAGCACCTTACAGTGCTTCTTGTCTTGGCGAAGTTCCCTTTCGAGGTCACGGAAGCGAACAACACCATCTACGTGCCGGGTGTCCTTGCCTAACCGGTACGGCTTCTTTGGTGCCGGCAGATTGGAGTAGCTACCGCCAGCCATAATCAGTCTCCTCGACAGCATTCAGCGCCGCGTCAGAGCTTGTCAGAGCCTGAGAGACGTTATTCAGCGAATGCATTGGCCGTACTCCGTAGGCACGAGTTTGCTTGCCCAGCCCGCCATCGCGGGTGAGCGGTTGATGATCAAAATTGACGGAACGCGAGAAAGGCTGGCTTCTGCGTCGGCTATGTTGCGAGGATCATGTCATGACCGCCTCCAGAGCGACCGTTTAAGGCTGCGCAAGCGGATCGTGATGAAAGAAGTAGCCTTGGCAGGCTGCTCTTCGAAGTCGATTTCCCAGGACCCTGCTTCACTCAGGAACAGGTAAATCTCACCCGAGGTCGATTTTCCATCGCCACCAGGAGATAGGGCCATGAAGCGATCGTAATGCTGCCGCATTTCCTCGAAGGGCACCGATTTGCAAACCTCGACTATCGCATCCGGTAGCGGCGCAATCACTTGGTGAAGCGCTACTAACCCTTGCCAATCGTCAGAGTAGATCCGTTCTTTGACATTCTGCAGCGGAGTGCCACGAACCACGTTCATGTCGACGTAGCCCTGTGTTTCGAGCTCGTGGCGGTAATGGATGAGACTTGACGCTGCCAAAGCGTATTCAGCCAGGCCTTTCGATTTGAACCAACCGATTGATTGCTGAAACTCAGTTGCGATTGTTGCCAGGGCGCTGCCGCCCAAGCCAAATCCTGCTATCTCCTTCAGCATGCGGCCTAAGGTGATCTGGAACTGATCGTACTTGCGGTGGTGTCCTTTACCTCCACCACCTGCAGAAGGCTGCAACGCACCTAGGCGCGTCAAATAGTCCAGCATCTGCGCATCGAGACCGGTCAGGTCTTGCGCTTGGCTGCGAGAATAGGACGAGTCTTTGGTCATGATGACCTGGCGACTAAACGGAAAAATTCCTTTTGTCAAACGCAGAAGGAAAAATTCCGTTTATGAACCCGCGCCACTATAGATGGTAGCAGCCGGTGATGCTCCGCAGATACTCTTGCTTTGGGACATAATCGCTCGGCCAGTAGTGGATGCCTTCGGAGTTACGGTATCCCCAAGTACCTCCGCTGGCAGTACACGCCCGGCCCCTCCGGATGAAATCCTCTGCAATCGCGCGTAGGCGTTTTTGCTCAATCTCTGATTGGCGGGCTGCCTCAGCTCTTCCTGCCGGCGAGTTAGCGTAGGCAGCTCTTGCAGCTTCATTTTGCTCCGCAATAGCCGCCTTTGCGTCGAGCAAACGACGTTTTTCACGGGCTTCTGCCAACGTCATTTCTTCATCGGACATGAAAACATGCACCTTGCCAGGATTGGCTAGAGCGTTCTCGATCGTGGTCTGCTCACCTTGGTATGGTCCATAGTCCCAGCTGTCATAGCGCGGGCCATTGGAAGTCATCATCCAATCGACGTAGCTTTTCACGGCCTTGTCGACTGTGACGACGGCGCGGCAAACCAGTTTGCCAGAGCTTGAGCTCAGAACCTGAATGTCTTCATATCTGACATCAGTTTCGGGTGGGCTTCTTCCTGTCGAGCGGCTTAGAATTGCATCGTAGCTGTCAGGTGATTGGTTGACCGGCTTCTTCTCTCGCCAAAGGTTGAGCTTAACTTCGGCGGCGAGATCGCCTTTGGCCACATCGCGGCCATAGGCTTCAGCAACTGCACTCGCGCTCTGCTTGCAGATATCCAGGGAACCGGACCATTGTTGCGAGCCTGCCTCAGCTTCCGCCGCACTTGAGATAATGCAAAGTATCGTCGCTGCACATAGCATGAACTTTGGATAGCGATGCATCCTAGCCTCCAAATTGACTGGAGGCGCCGGTCGAAGCCGGGTGTTCGTAACCCTGAGCGTACCCAGAGCGCCGCCGCCTTTAGGCGAGCCCTGGACATGCGCGACGGCCACCCGGCCGAGGAATCTCGACCGGCGTACGCTGTTTGAGGTTACGAAGCCTCCCTTGCGGGACTGACCGCAAGTGGGGTTGGTATGCGGTGAAAGCATGCGCTGTTCAAGCGCTTGCTGCGGCTGGCGATGGTCTGTCATCGGTTCAGCCTCACCACTCGGAAGCCAACATGACGGTCAGCACCCTGTGGGTCACCGTAGGATCAGCTGGATCTTCTGACCCGTATTCGAGCTGCTTGTCGTAATAGTCGACCTTCCACAGCAGGTCGTGACCCCACAAAGACAGCTGACCGAAATCACGCTCGGGGCCGTTGTCAGGATCAAAGTCTTTGTAGCTGGCGAGTTCGGATGCGAGTTGCGCAGCGTCAATGGCGGTGATCCCTTGCACGCCGCGTGTGATCGTGATCGTTCCGCTGGTAGATTTCCCTTGGCGCAGTTCGTCATTTAGCCGAGCGATCTGTTCCGCCCGCGGGACCGTTTTGGTTATGTTTCCATGGTCAGCCATGGCATGCTCCTGTTTCGAAGGTAGCCGCCATCCCGCCACGCCAAGCTGCGCGGCTGGGATGGTCGGCAATGTTGGGTTTGAACGGTTCGGTTACTTGCGCTTGGCGAGTTCGCGGACCTTGTTGATCAACGCATCAAGGTCGGCCTTCGAAGCCATTGCGGCCGTGACTGTTCTGGTAATCGGAGCAAGCGCTTCGTCGAAATCATTTTGCGCGAATGCTTGGGCCACGGCTTCGGCCTCGATATCGACGGGCAGGAAGATCCGTGCATCCTGCTCGTCACGGGCCCAGTTCAGCTTGAACAAGCCCGCCATCGCTTTGTCGTCGCGGGCCACAGCCGTTGCTGCGTCAGCAAGACCAGCCCGGAACTTGAGCTCGATGCACATCAGAGTGCCGCTGGCCTTCAGTGCAGCCTCGAGCCAGCTGTGGTCATAGTCGTCTGTGGTAATCTCGCTGAGCTCAAGCCAGGCATCACCGATACCGCCGACGCCCTTGGTCATTTTCCACTCCGGCGTGACCAGGACGACTGAGCCATTGGCTTCGGAAGCAACCCATGGCTCGATTGCTGACTTGATGACGGTAGAGGTAATCTCGCTCATCAGCCGATCGGCTATTGGCCCGCTGGCTAGGTGATAGTCGGCGGCGATAGAGCCAAGTTGGCGGATGATCTGTCCTGCCTGATCAGGATCGATCTGCTGGGCTGCGACAAATTGCTGGTCAGTATCCATGGCGAAATCCTTTGCCTTGATAGAGGCCACCAAGGGGACCTCCACCGGCAAAGCCGACATCGTAGACAATGCTCGAACCCTTAAGCTTCACTCATGCTCGCTGGACTCAAGCGATCTCTCGGCCAGGACCATCCTGACCGTCCCCTTCGCGGACCTGGTTGCGAAAGTGCGTTGAACCGGCCGACTTCAGTCGGAGCCTCAGCCCAACACGGCAGTAACAATAGCGGATTTTGGCGGCGAAAGCAAAAATGGCCAAAGCTTGCGGCTTAGATTATTGTTTTTCTATCAACACCTTATGCGACAAATTAGCTTGCATTTGATGCGATTCGATATGCCTGTTGAGCAGGCATTCTTCGGAGCGCGATCTATGGGCTAGGTGCGGCAAAACCACCCCTTGATCGATTTTACACGTCGTTCGTAAGCCATTGAAATACAATGACGCCGATTTCAGCGATTTTACAGCAAAACCGTTTGAGTTCTCGGGATGCAACGAGCTTGGGAAGCTGCTGCTCTACCATTGAGCTACACCCGCTCGGGCGACGGGGCCTTGCCATGATGGGCCCGGTCGGTCAACTGGACTCAATCCGGATTTGAGGGGCGAGGACATGGGTGAACAGGTGATCACGATCGAGAACCGGGGTGCGGTGGAGGTGGTCAGCCTGAACCGGCCGGACAAGCTCAACACGATGAACGAGCCGCTGATCCAGGCGCTGCTCGATTACTTCACAGGCCTGGTCCAGCGGACTTCGGTGCGGGTGGTGATCTTGCGGGCCGAGGGGCGCGCATTCTGCGCGGGGCTCGACCTTGGCGGCTGGACGCCCGATCCCGAGGCCGGGCCGGTGCATCAATCCTGGCGCACCCAGCGGATGATCGCGGCGGTGATGCAGGCCATGCGCAAGTGCCCGCAGCCGATCATCGCCTGCGCGCAAGGACCAGCCTGTGGCGGAGGCTTTTCGCTGCTGCTGTCATCGGACGTGCGTTATGCCGCACCCGATCTCCGCATGAACGCCGCCTACATCAAGATCGGTCTCGGCGGTTGCGACATGGGGGCGAGCTATTTCCTGCCGCGGCTGGTGGGCAGCTCGGTCGCCAGCGAGTACCTGCTGACCGGCAAGTTCATGAGCGCGGAAAAGGCACTGGCCTGCGGTCTGGTCAGCGAGATCGTCACGGTTGAAGACCTGCTCGGCAAGGCCTTGGCGCTGGCGGAGGAGATGCTGCTGACCAGTCCAATGGGGCTGCGGCTGACCAAGGATGCGCTTAACCTAAACATCGATGCGGCCAGCATGGAGCATGCCTTTGCGCTGGAAGATCGTCAGCAGGTCATGCTGGGAATGGCGAGCGATTTCGCCGAAGCGAAGAAGGCCTTCTTCGAAAAGCGCGCGCCCAATTGGAGCGACCGCTAAGCCTGCTGGGCGCGGCCGCGATCCATCACGGCAAGGCGCCGCGCTTCCACTTCGTCGCCGCTGACTGCGGCATTGCGTGCGGATGAAGTGCTGTGTTCCAGCGCCATCGCTTCGCCGAACGGCAGCGCATAGCCGTCATCGATAAGCTTCTTGTAGGCCGCAACCATAGCCGGATCGGCGCTGGCGATATCGGCGGCGAGCTGCTTGGCCGTGGGTAGCAGGTCCTCGGCCGCAACGACGCGGTTGACCAGGCCCCAGGCACAGGCCGTCTGCGCATCAAGGAAGTTGCCCGAGAGCGACAGCTCTTTCGCCCGGCTGATCCCGATCATCCGCGACAGCTTCTGCGATAGCCCCCAGCCTGGCATGATTCCGACCCGGGCGTGGGTATCGGCAAAGCGGGCATTCTCGCTGGCGATCAGGATGTCGCAGGCCAGCGCCACTTCGAATCCGCCCGTGATGGCGACCCCGTTGATCGCGCCGATCACCGGTTTGCGGCAGATTTCGATCGCCTTGACCGGATTGGCCACAGCCTCGCTGGCATTGGCGGCGCCAAGGCCTTCGACACCCAGTTCCTTGAGGTCGAGCCCGGCGGTGAAGGCGCGGGTGCCGGCCGCGGTCAAGACGACAGCACGGATCTGATCGTCGGCATCAAGCTCGGTCATCACCTGGGCCAGCTCGGCGCGCAGGCCGCGGGAGAGGGCGTTCATTGCTTCGGGGCGATTGAGGGTGACGATGGCTACCGCGCCATCGCGTTCAACGGTTACCAGCATCGCGGCTTCTCCCTTACTTGCGCAGGCGGACGGCGGAGCTTTGCCCGTCATCGACCCGAATGATCGCCCCGGTCACGCACTCGCTCGGCGGCGAGACCAGGTAGAGCAGGGTGGAATCGAGCTGGGCCGGCACCGGCACCCGCTCGCGCGCCAGGTGCGGCGCTGGATTGCCGCCCATCCGCTCGAACATGCCGTCGGTCATTTCGGAGACGAACATGCCCGGTGCGATCGCATTGACGTTGATGTTGTAGGGTGCCCACTCCACACTGAGGCATTCGGTCATCCGGGCAATCGCGGTCTTGGTCACCGAATAGAGCGCCGCACCGCTGCCATCGTAGCGGAAGTGCGCGGTCGAGCTGATGTTGACGATGCGACCGGGCTGCTTGGCAGCGATCAGGCGGCGGGCCACCTCGCAAGCCAGGATCCACGGGCCGCGCAGGTTGACACCCAGAACCTGGTCGATCAGTTCCAGGCTCATCTTGTGGGCGCGCTGGGCATCGGGGATGCCAGCATTGTTGATCAGGATGTCAACGGTGCCGAATTCTGCCTCGGCCATAGCAACGGCAGCGATCATCGAATCCGCATCGGTGGCGTCCATCTGCACGGCCAGGCCCTTGCCGCCGGCAGCGCGGATCTTGTCGGCCAGGGTCTCCAGCCGGTCCTTGCGGCGGGCAGCCAGCACCACGGCTGCGCCCTGACTGGCCAATACCTGGGCAAAGCGTTCACCCAGGCCAGAGCTTGCTCCGGTGACCAGCGCGACCCGGCCGGCCAGGTCAGTGGAATTGTTGGGCAGGGGGTATTCGCTCATGTCAGGCTCTCCGGGCATCGCCGATGTTTAACCGGTCGGTTAAATCACCATGCATCTGCCGGGAGCGCTTGGCAAGGGTCAGCCGCCAGCCGCCTCAACCACGTCGCGCAACCGGTCCTTGCCGAACCACATCTCGTCACCCAGGAAAAAGGTCGGCACGCCAAAGGCGCCCCGCGCCACGGCGCTTTCGGTGCTGGTAACGAGCTCTGCCTTGACCGCTTCATCGGCGACCAAAGCGCCAAGCGCGGTCCCGTCCAGTCCGGCCTGGTCCAGCACCCGGGCCCAGACATCCTGCTCATCCAGCTTTTGCCCGTCCTGCCAAAGCGCGATGTACATGGCTTCGCGATAGGCAGGCCCGCAGCCCAGCCGCTCGGCGGCAATCGCGCCGCGCATCGCCAGCAGGGTGTTGACCGGGAAATGCGGGTTGAACTGGAACCCGGTGATGCCGTGCTGCGCCATGAAGCGCTGCATCTCCAGCCGGTCATAGGCAACCTTGTTGGCGACATGGCCATAGGTCATCAGCGGCGGCTTGTTGCCGGTGGCCTTGAAGATCCCGCCCAAGAGAACCGGCACATAGCGGAACTTGACCTTGCCCCGGGCCTCAATGGCCGGGATTGCGCGGTGCACGAACCAGGAGTTGGGTCCACCGAAGTCAAACAGGAATTCGATCTCGCGCGCCATCACCACTTCTCCCCGTAAGGCCGGATTTCCTGCTCGAAGGTCCAGGCAGACTTTGGCTGGTTGAAGAGCGCCCAGTAGGCATCAGCGACTGCCTCGGGCGGCATCAGCAGGTCTGGCTGCGCAGCCAGTGCCTCTTCCCCGATCCGTTCGATCACGCGGACGCGGACCCATTCCGTATCGACCCCGGCGTCGATCACCAGGTGAGCGACGTGGATGCCCTGCGGCCACAGTTCGCGCGCCGCCGATTGCGCCATGGCGCGCAGGCCGGCCTTGGCGGCGGCGAAAGCTGCATAGCCGGGATTGCCGCGCAGGCCGGCGGTGGCGCCGGTGACGAAGATCTTGCCGCTCCCGCGCGGCAGCATCAGCTTTGCCGCCTCGCGGACCGAGACGAAGCCGGCATAGCAGGCCATTTCCCAGACCTTGCGAAACACCCGGTCGGTCGTTTCGGTAAGGGGGAAGTTCACATTGGCACCGACGTTGAAAACCACCAGATCCAGCGGCGCACGAGCCTCTGCCTCGGCCAGGAAGGCCGTGACGTCTTCGCTCTCGCGCGCATCGAGGCTGCGGCCAGTGATGTTTCCGCCCAGCAGCGGCGCCAGCTTTTCACCATTGCGGCGCCCGGCGTGGACCAGGCAGCCTGCGTCGGCAAAGCGGCGAGCAATGGCGGCACCGATATGGTCGCCAGCCCCAATCACGGCGACTGATCCGGTCATTTGCGGTCCACCGGGATCACCGCGACGGTAAAGCGCGAGATGCAGACCAGCTTGTCCGCCTCATCCTCGATCCGGATTGTCCACACCTGCGTCGTGCGGCCCAGCGCTTCGGGCCTGGCCGTCGCATAGACCCAGCCGGAATAGGCCGGGCGGATGTGGTTGGCGTTGATCTCCATGCCCACGGCCACGAACTTCTCGCGATCGACGCAATAGCTGGCCGCGACCGAGCCAATCGTCTCTGCCAGGGCAACTGAAGCCCCCCCGTGGAGCCGCTTGAACGGCTGCTGGGTGCGCTCGTCCACCGGCATCCGCGCGCGAATCCAGTCATCGCCGCAGTCGACGAATTCGATGCCGATATGACCGGGCAGGGCATTTTCGCCCAACGCGGTCATGGGTTGCAGGGGCGGCCGCTCACCGCCCCACCAGATCATTGCGTTGCTCATTGCAACTTTCTGGCGGAAAGATCGCGCGGTGGCAATTGCCCTAAAGCGAGAGGTCGGACAGACTGGGATGGTCAGCCGGACGCGGCCCCTGCGGCCAGTGGAACAGCCGCTCGCTTTCACGGATCGGCAGGTCGTTGATGCTGGCAATGCGCCGCGCCATGTGGCCGCTGGCGGCAAATTCCCAATTCTCGTTTCCGTAACTGCGCCACCATTGGCCAGTCTCGTCGTGCCATTCATAGGCAAAGCGCACCGCGATGCGGTTCTCGGTGAAGGCCCACAATTCCTTGATCAACCGATAATCATGTTCGCGCTGCCACTTGCGAGTGAGGAAGGTTTCGATTGCGGTGCGACCGACAAGGAATTCGGCGCGGTTCCGCCAGCAGCTGTTGAGCGTATAGGCCAGCGCGACCCGTGCGGGATCGCGGCTGTTCCAGGCATCTTCGGCCGCGCGGACCTTGGTGACAGCCGTGTCGTGGGTGAAGGGCGGGAGCGGGGGACGGTCTTCCATGAGCGGCCTCACACAAAGGGCATGGCGAATTCGACCCGCACCCCGCCAGGGATTGCGGCGATCAGGTGTTGGACGGCCGACCCTTCGCGCATTGGGCCGGGACCGAACTCGATCTCGACACCGGGCCAGTCGCGGATCCTGGCATGGACCATGCCGAGGTGGGCCTCGTCGGCCACGCCCAGCGCGATGTGATGCAGCCCGACATTGCGGCGCCGGTCAAAGCTGGTTGCCGTGGCCGGATCCTCAACCTGCCACAACGTCAGCAGGGTCGCGCCGTCGCTCACGAAATGGGCCGGGTAGGACGGCACTCCGCCGGCGAGGCGAAAGCCCAGCGCCTCACAGAAGAAATCGCGCGCGGCGTCGATGTCGGGAAGGGCTAGGCCAACATGGTGGACACCAGTCGTCAGGGCTTCGGTCATAGATCATTCTCCTGGGTTCTTTCGATCAAGTTGTGCGCGCAAGGCATCGGCCTCGGCGCGCAGCTGCGTGATCTGGTGGGATAGCGGCTGGATCACGTCGGCCATCTCGGCCTCGGTAAAGCGCGGGGTGATGTGCTGGGGGCAGTTCCAGTCGAAACCAACCACGTCGATGATCGTCGCCCGCTCCCCCAGCGCGCGGTACCCTTCGGGCATCAGCGCGGCGAGCAGGGCCGGGTCCTCGTCGGCCCGGACAACTCGCCCATGGCCGAGCAGTTTGAGACGGCGGCGGTTGGGATAGTCGATCAGGAACAGCGACAGGCGCGGATCGGCAGCCAGGTTCGCCGTGGTCACATGCTGGCGGTTGCCGCGATAGTCGGCAAAGCCCAGCCGGTTGCCTGGCAGCACCTTCAGGAAGCCCGCCGGTCCGCCGCGATGCTGGACATAGGGCCAGCCATCGGGCGTGACGGTGGCAAGGAAAAAGCTGTCGCGCGCGGCGATGAATTCGGCTTCCTTGGCGGTCAGCTGATCCGGGGTGCCATCGGCCCCTTCCTCCATTCGCGCATAGGCTTCGCGCGAGCCGTCTTCCGCCTGCAGCGCGCGGGCCGCATCGCTGAACAGGGTGTGGACATAGTTGCGGGCCATCGAGAGCCTCCTTGAAAAGGGGTGCACGGCCCGTTTGATCGGGGGGCAAGCGGACCGGGCCGTGCGAGGAGGGAGATAGCGGTCCGGCCCCATCGCGATAATCAGCTTTCTTAGAACAAGATTATTCCGTATTGAGGAATAATATGGACCGCCTTTCTGCCTATGGAATGTTTGTGCAGGTGGCGCGCAGCGGTTCGTTTACCGGCGCGGCGCGGCAGCTTGGGCAGCCTCCGCAGGCGATTACCCGCGGGATTGCCGCGCTGGAGGCCCATCTCGGAGTCAGGTTGTTTCAGCGCAGCACCCGGGCCGTTTCATTAACCACCGAGGGCGCCGGGCTGTTGCCGCGGATTGAACGCCTGCTCGGCGATCTGGCTGAAAGCGAGCGTGCCGCCACTGGCATGCTCGCCGAACCGCGTGGCGAACTGGCGATTACTGCACCGGTCGCCTTCGGGCAGTTGCATGTTGTTCCGGTGGTAGGTGAGCTATTGGCACTGCACCCCGAACTCGATGTGCGGCTGATGCTGATAGACCGCAATGTCCGCCTGATCGAAGAGGGGATCGACCTGGCTGTGCGGATCGGAGCGCTGGAGGACTCCACGCTCCGGGCCCGGCGGATCGGCACCGTGCGCGAGGTGATCGTTGCCAGCCCAGCCTACCTGGCGCGCCAGGGTGTGCCTGGCAGTCCAGCGGATCTTGCGGGGCATGACTTGATCGCCTCAACCGGCCCGCGCGGGGCAGGAGAATGGCGGATGATTGGACCGTCCGGCCAGACCGGCGCGCGGCGGCGCCTGCGGGTCAATTCGGTCGCGGCGGCAATCGAGGCGGCCGAGGCGGGCGTGGGCCTCGCCAATTTCCTGTCCTATCAGGTGGCCAATGCCCTGGCAGCCGGCCGCCTAGTCGAAGTGCTGCGGACAGAGCCGATCGAACCGATTCCGGTCAACCTGGTGTTCGATCCTGCCCGCGCCGCCTCCGCTGGAACCCGCGCCTTCATCGAGGCGATGGTCCGGCGGGCAGCCCGTGGCGGCTGGGGCTAGGCGGCTTCGGTTACCCGCGTACCTGCCCGAACCCCGTCATAGACGAACTCGCTGCCTTCCAGGTCGATGAAGGGAATCTCGTCCTTCTCCCGCCAGTAATCCTGGTTGTGGCGCCATTCGGGCTTGTCGCCTCGCCTGGGCATCAGCTTCAGCCCGCGCATCAGATAGCCGGGATTGAAGTTTTCGTTCTCGATCCAGTCGTAGAGCGGCATGTTGTGGTCTTCATCCCGCAAGGCAACCTCGACCCGCTTCACACCCTTTTCGTCCATGTGGTTGAGCAGTTTGCAGACGAAATCGCCCAGCATGTCGACGCGCAGGGTCCAGCTGGCGCGGAAATAACCCATGACCCAGACCATGTTGGGCACGCCAGTGAACATCATCCCGCGGTAATTGACCGTCTCGTGCCAATCGACCGGCTGGTCATCGACGAAGAACGGGATCCCGCCCATCATCAGCAGATTGAAACCGGTGGCGGCAACGATGATGTCCGCTTCGATCTCGTCACCCGATTTGGTGCGGACGCCCGTTTCGGTGAAGGTCTCCAGCTCGTCGGTAAAGATGGTCAGTTTGCCCTGCACGGCGGCTCGGAAAATGTCGCCTTCCGGGCAGAAGGCCAGCCGCTGCTGCCAGGGGCGGTACTTCGGAATGAAGTGCGGCTCGAACTCGAAGTCCTCCTTGCCGGTGAAGGCGCGGACCAGGGCTTTCAGGTCTTCGAACACGGCATCGGGCTCTTCGATGCAGCGCCGCTGGGTCACATCTTGATCGTACATGATCTGGGCACGGACAACGCGGTGGATAGTCGGCTCGTCGATTCCAATCTCACGCATCCGGTCGGCCAGCTCGTTCTTGTTCTCGCTGCAGTAGAAGTAGGTTGGCGAGCGCTGGAGCATGGTCACATGGGCGGCCTTCTCGGCAAAGGCCGGGATCACCGTGGCGGCAGTCGCGCCCGATCCGATCACCAGCACCTTCTTGCCGGTATAGTCGATCTTCGGAACCCACAGCTGCGCGTGGATCAGCTGGCCCTTGTAGCGGTCCATCCCCGGCCAGTCGGGCATATAGGGCTTTTCGTGATCGTAATAGCCCTGGCACATCCACAGGAAGTTGGCAGTAAAGCTGACTTCGGAAGCGTCGCTCGCCCGGACGGCATCGACCGTCCAGAGGTTGGTCTTGCTGTCCCATGCGGCGCGGGTGATGCGATGGCCATAACGGATATGCGGGGCAATCCCGTTGTCCTCAATCACCTCGCCCATGTATTTCAGGATTTCGGCCGAACTGGCGATCGGCGGGCCAATCCAAGGCTTGAAGCGGTAGCCAAAGGTATAAAGATCGCTGTCCGAGCGGACACCGGGATACTTGTGCGTTTCCCAGGTGCCGCCAAAGGTCTCTTTCATCTCCAGGATGACATAGGACTTGCCGGGGCTCTGCTCCTGCAGGTGATAGGCCGAACCGATCCCCGAAATCCCGGCGCCGACGATCAGTACGTCGACATGGGTCACATCCTGGCTTGCCTTGATGGCCGCGGCTTGTCCGGTCACAGGCGACTCTCCTCTCGCTTTTTAATCGTCCGATTAAGCGCCGTTTAGCTGCAATTGCCAAGCCCTGAATTGATCGCCGTCAACTGGGTTCGAAAGCGGGCGCTTCCAAGCTGCCCGGGCCAAGGGCGCGCTGCATGTAGAGTGTATCAAGCCAGCGTCCGTGTTTGCGACCAATGCCTACGAGCCGACCGGCCGGAGCAAAGCCCAGACTGGCATGAAGCGCTTCGGAAGCGGGTTCGGCTCCGCCAATCACCGCCACCATCTGCCGGAACCCGGCAACAGTGCAGGCATCAAGGAGTGCAGCCAGCAGCGCCTTGCCCACACCCTGGCCGCGCGCATCCTGGCGGATATAGATGCTGTCTTCGCAGACAAAGCGATAAGCCGCGCGATCGCGGAACTGGGTGGCGTAGGCATAGCCGAGCAGCGAGCCGTCCGATGCTTCCGCCACCAGCCAAGGCCATCCTGCTCCAAGCACCCTATCCATCCGCCGGTTCATCTCGGCGGTGTCGGGCGGCTCTGTTTCATAGCTTGCGGTGCCGTGGACGACGTGGTGCGCATAGATTTCGGCAATGGCCGGACAATCGTCAGCGCGGGCCGGGCGGATCTGCATTAGCGCAGGATGGCCGACTCCGTCGCGCCGTCAATCCCCGGCGATGGTCATTCCTTCTACCCGGATCGTTGGCACGTTGATGCCGCGGTGCCATTCCAGGTCATTGGCCGGGGTCAGCGTGGCGAACATGTCGATCAAATTGCCGGCAACGGTAAATTCGGCGACTGGCCCAGCAATCTTGCCGTTTACGATCCGGAAGCCCGAGGCACCGCGGCTGTAATCGCCGGTCACGCCGTTGACACCGTGGCCGATCAGCTCCGTGACATAAACACCGTCGGCAATGTCAGACATCAACTCTTCCGGAGAAGCAGTGCCCGCCGCCAGATGGAGGTTGCTCGTGCCAACGCCGGGCGATCCGCCGGCGCCGCGCACGGCATGACCGGTCGGCGTCCCGCCCAGTTGGCGTGCGGCGGCACTGTCCATCAGCCAGCCGGTTAGGTTTCCATCGGCGACCAGTTCGCGTCGGGCCACGGCCAGGCCTTCGCCATCGAAAGGGCGCGAAGAGAGACCACGCGGACGAAGCGGGTCATCAACGATTGTTGTCCCCGGCTTGAACAGCTGCGCACCATCACGATCGAGCAGGAAGCTGGCCCGGCGGGCAATGGCATTGCCAGACATCGCCCCGGTCAGATGACCAATCAGCGAGCCGCCGACGCGGGGATCAAAGACCACCGGAAGGGGCCCGCTTTTGAGGCGACCCGGCTTTAGCCGCCTGACGGCTCGATCACCTGCCAGTTGGCCGATCTCTTCAGGAGCGGGCAAGTCGGCGAGGTGGCGGGCACTGCGCCAGCCATAGTCACGCTGCATCCCGTCGCCTTCGCCGGCGATAACCACGGCGCTGATCCCGTGACTGGTCCCGCCATAGGCCCCAGCAAAGCCATGGCTGGTAACCAGCGCCATCACCCGGCGGGCAAGGCTGGCTGAGCCGCCCTCGCTGTTGGTTACACCGGCAACGGCGCGCGCGGCATCCTCGGCCGCCAGCGCCCGGGCCAACAGATCTTGCGGGCTGGGCTCGGCGCTGTCTTCCAGATCGAGATCGACCGGTGCCGCGCGATGCAGCAGGTTCTCTGGGGCGAGGCCGGCGTACTGGTCCTCCGGTGCGGCGCGGGCCATGTCGACCGCGCGCGCCGCCAGTTCCCGCAAGGCCGCGTCCGACAGGTCGCTTGAGCCAATCGAGGCTGAACGGCGTCCAACAAAGACCCGAAGGTCAAGGTGCTCGCTCTCACTGCGTTCAATATCTTCCAGCTTGCCAAGCCTGACCTGAACGCCTTCGGAGGAGCTGCCCGAATAGATTGCGTCAGCGGCATCGGCCCCAGCCTTGCGGGCAAGGTCGATCAGCGCGGCGGCGCGTTCCTGGGCGACGGAAGGGGTCAGCATGAAAAGGTCACTCCGGCAGCGGAGCGGCCGATCTAGGTATTAGAATGCCGAAGGGCAATCAGGCGAAGGCGAAAGCCAGCAGCTTGAACATGCCGGTGACCACGAAGGGCAGGCCGATCGCCATGGCCCAAACCAGGTTACGGTCATGGCGGTAATACGTGGCAAGGCCGGGATCCACCGCCTGCTCATCCGACAGGCGGTTCCAGCGACGTTCAAACCGGCGACAGGCCGGAATGATCGCGACGACCAGCACGACCAGGGCGAAATAGGGCAGGAGCGAACCGCTCTTGGCGTTGAGCGCCCCCATGGTGACGAAAATCTGGAGGCCGGTATAGGCCAGCAGGGCATAGGCGATGTGGTCACTCATCCGCTTCCGCCAGTCGAGCGGCTTGTCGGCGGTATGAGCCGAAACGTCTGCGCGATACGATGCCTTGGCCATCGGCGATCCCCTTGCAATTCCCCAGCACCTGCCGACGGTCTGCGTCATCGGTCAGGAAAGTGGAGTAGATCACCGAAGGGCGCAGTAATCAAGCCTCGTTTACCACTCGTCTGCAGTGCAGTTCATCGATGCCCCATGCACGAAACCTGCCAAATGGGCTTTCCCCGGCTTGCCGAGTTCGGCAGGGCACCCTAAACGTTGCAGCGCAATGACCGAAACAGACACCCAAACTGCTCGACCCGCAGCCGAATCCGCGCTCCCCAACGGCGGGCTCGAAGTCATTTCGATTGCCAAATCCTATGACAAGCGAGCGGTGCTGACCGATATCTCGCTCTCGGTTGCCAAGGGTGAGGTGCTTGGACTGCTGGGGCCGAACGGAGCTGGCAAGACCACCTGCTTCTATTCGATCATGGGCCTCGTCCGCCCCGATTCGGGCCGCATCCTGATGGACGGCGTCGATGTCACCAAACTGCCAATGTATCGCCGCGCGATCCTAGGCCTCGGCTATCTGCCGCAGGAGACCAGCATTTTTCGCGGCATGACGGTTGAGCAGAACATCAACTGCGTGCTCGAACTGGTAGAGCCCGATCCGGTCGTGCGCGGTGAAGAGCTGGAGCGCCTGCTGGGTGAATTCGGTTTGACGCGGCTGCGCACCAGCCCAGCCATGGCGCTGTCCGGCGGGGAACGCCGCCGTGCCGAAATCGCCCGCGCGCTGGCGGCCAAGCCCTCGATCATGTTGCTGGACGAGCCCTTTGCGGGGATCGATCCGCTGTCGATCAGCGACATCCGCGATTTGGTGAGGGACCTGAAGCAGCGCGGCATCGGGGTGCTGATTACCGATCACAACGTCCGCGAAACGCTCGATATCTGTGACAAGGGTTGCATCATTTATGGCGGCCAGGTGCTGTTTTCGGGCAGTCCCGAGGCACTGGTAGCTGATGAGAACGTGCGCCGGCTCTACCTGGGCGAGGGCTTTACGCTCTAGCGGCGGGCACAATCATGGCGCTCGGCCCCCGCCTTGACCTTCGGCAATCGCAATCGCTGGTAATGACGCCGCAGCTCCAGCAGGCGATCAAGCTGCTGGCGCTGTCGAACCTTGAGATCGAAACCTTCATCGGTGACGCGCTGGAGAGCAATCCGCTCCTCGAAATCGGCGCAGTCGCGCCAGATGCACCGGCGACCGAAGAGATTGCCGATGTCCGGCGCACGACATTGGAGACATCGCCGGTCGACCAGCTTGTGTCCGAAGGCCGTGCAGCTGATGATCGACCGCTCGATATCGACCAGACCGCGCTCGACCGGGATCGCGATACCGGTGATGGCGAATGGGGCGCGGATATCCGCATCGGCCCTATGGGCGAGGATGGCCCAGACATCGACGAGCGCGGCGAGGGTGACAAGGATCTCGCTACGCACCTCCATGATCAGCTCGGCGCCCAGGCCCGGGATCCGCGGCTGGCTTTCCTGGCGCGCTACCTGATCGATCAACTTGACGAGGCGGGCTATCTGCCGGTCCCCCTGCGCGAAGTGGCGGGCGAGCTTGGCGTCGCCGTGGCTGAAGTTGAGGCGGCCCTGGCCCTGGTTCAATCGCTCGATCCGACCGGCGTTGGTGCCCGGTCGCTGGGGGAGTGCCTGGCGCTCCAGGCGATCGAGGCGGATCGCCATGATCCCTGCATGGCCCGCCTGCTCGAAAACCTCGATCTGCTGGCGCGCGGCGAACTGCCCCGGCTCAAGCGGATGTGCGGGGTCGATGACGAAGACTTTGCCGATATGCTGGCGGAACTGCGCAGTTACGATCCCAAGCCGGGGTTACGGTTCAACCGCGGCGGCGGCGATCCGGTGGTGCCTGATATCCTGCTGGCGCCGCGGGCCGATGGCGGCTGGGATATCAGCTTGAACCAGGCAACCTTGCCGCGCCTGATCATCAACCGCAGCTATTATGTCGAGATGCGCGGCGCCTGTGATGACAAGTCGGCGCGGGCCTGGCTGTCGGACAAGCTGGCCGATGCCAACTGGCTGATCAAGGCGCTCGACCAGCGGCAGAAGACGATCCTAAAAGTTGCGAGCGAACTGGTCACCCAGCAGGACGGTTTCTTCCGCCACGGCGTGTCGCATCTGAGGCCGCTGACCCTGCGCACCGTGGCCGAGGCCATTGGCATGCATGAGTCCACGGTCAGCCGGGTCACTTCGAACAAGTATCTGCACTGTCCACGCGGGACCTTCGAGCTGAAGTATTTCTTCACCTCGGGCGTGGGCGCGGTTGATGGCGAGGGCGGGGCTTCGGCCGAGGCGGTCAAGGCCGCGATCAAGACGCTGATCGATGCTGAGGATCCCAAGGCGATCCTGTCCGACGATACGCTGGTCGATCTGCTCAAGGCCAAAGGCTTTGACCTCGCCCGGCGCACGGTCGCCAAATACCGCGAGGCAATCGGTCTCGGTTCATCGGTCCAGCGTCGCCGCCAAAAGGCGCTGGCGGGAATGCGCTGAAGCGCTAGTCTGCGCCCATCTGACAGGGAGAGTCTCACCATGAAACTGCACTTGCTGGCCGCCGCTGCGCTGGCCACCGTTCTGGCCGCGCCGGCGTTGGCCGACCAACTGGAATACCGTGCGCTGATCCAGGAACGCGATGTCGGCCACCTTAAGCTCGACCGGCAGGGGCAGAAGATAGCGGTTGATTACAACATCAAGCAGAACGGCCGCGGGCCGACGATTACTGAGGCCCTGACCCTGGATAAGGACGGCGCGCCAGTGGCCTGGTCGATCACCGGGCGCACCACTTTTGGCAATGCCGTGAACGAGAGCTTCAAGCGCGGCGCGGCGGGCGCCGAATGGCGCGACCTGTCAGGTCCGGGCAAGATCAAGGGCAAGGACGCGCCGCGCTATTACGCAACGCAGAACGGTTCGCCGCTTGATGTCGCCATGCTTGCAAAAGCGCTGCTTGCGGATGCCGATCGCTCGATGGCGGTTGCCCCCGGCGGCACCGCGCGGTTGACCGAGCGCGACCGGCGCAGCTTCGATGGCCCCGATGGCAAGCTGGAAGTCGTGACCTATGAGCTATCCGGTCTCTCGCTCAATCCGACCTATGTCACGCTCGATGCCAAGGGCGACCTGTTCGCCCTTGCGAGCGCCGGCTTTATCCTGGCGCGCAAGGGCTATGAGCGGGCCGCCGACAAGCCGCTGCGCGACCTGGCCGAACAGCTTGCTTCGGGCCGCTTCGCCCAGCTGCAGAGCGAAAGCGCCAAGAAGTTTGCGGGGCCTGTGCGGATCCGCAATGTCCGGATCTTTGACCCCAAGGCCAAGGCATTGTCGGCGCTGAGCGACGTGGTGGTCTCTGGCACGCGCATCTCTGGCGTAGTCCCGGCTGGGAGCATCGCTACTCCTGGTGAGACTACGGTCGACGGCGAAGGCGGCACGCTGGTCCCGGGGATGTTCGAAATGCATGGCCACATGGGCCAGGAAGACGCGCTGATGAACGTTCTGGCCGGGATTACCTCGGTCCGCGACATGGGCAACCGCAACGAAGTGCTCGACACGCTGATCGACCGGATCGGCAAGGGCGAAGTGGCTGGTCCGCGCATTACGCGCTCGGGCTTCATCGAGGGTAAGAGTCCGTTCAGCTCGGCCACCGGTAAGCTTGTGGCGAGCGAGGCTGAGGCGATCGACGCGGTCCGCTGGTATGCCGCGCGCGGCTATAACCAGGCCAAACTCTACAATTCGATGGACCCCAAGTGGGCGCCGAACGTGGTGGCGGAAGCCCACCGGCTCGGGATGCGCGTGGCCGGTCACGTGCCGGCTTTCTCCAGCGCAGACGAGATGATCGCGGCCGGGTTCGACGAGATCACCCACGTCAACCAGCTGATGCTGGGCTGGGTGCTCAATCCGGGCGAAGATACCCGCACCCTGTTCCGGTTCACGGCCCAGGCGCGCTTTCCAGGGCTCGACCTCAAGTCTGACAAGGTGACCAAGACCCTTGATGCGATGGTGGCGAAGAAGGTTTCGCACGAGCCGACCATCGCCATCCACGAACTGGGTCTGACGGCGCTTGATGGTGTGCCAAACCCGGGCGCGGTTGACTACATCGACCATATGCCGCCAGCTGAACAGCGCCAGTTGAAGCAGGCGCTGTTCGGGGCGGATACGCCCAAGCAGCGCGCGGACTACATTGCCGCTTTTGCCAAGATCAAGGAAACCCTGGCCGAGATGCACCGGCGCGGAATCATGCTGATTCCGGGTACCGACCTGGGCGGCGGGTTCACCTATCACCGCGAGCTAGAGCTGTTCGGCCAGCTGGGCATGACCCCGGCCGACGTGCTGAGCCGGGCGACGCTGGAAATGGCGCAGTACCTGCACCAGGACCAGGCGCTGGGCAGCATCGAACGCGGCAAGCTGGCGGACTTCTTCCTGATTCCGGGCGATCCGACCAAAGACCTGAAGGCGATCAAGACCATCCGCATGGTTTCGCGCGGAGGGACAGTCTACTTCCCCGATGAGGTCTATTTGAAGCTTGGGATCAAGCCGTTCAGCACCCCGGTGAAGGTGTCCTTACCGCAGAACTGAACCAATCTTTCCATAACTTCACGAAGAGGCGGCATCCGGGCGGATGTCGCCTCTTCTGCGTTGAAGCGTAGCCAAGGCGCGGCGGCGGGTGATGAGGTGGGGAACAGCTTCGGGGCTGAGGCGTTGAGCAACCCGCGGGGTAGGCTGCCCGCATGATGCGGGGCGGCCAATTGTTGGAGACGCATCATGAAATCCAAGATCCTCATCCTTATCAGCGCCGCAGCCCTTCCGCTGGGTGCTTGCTCGACCATGGAAAACGACCGCACACTCTCGACCGCTGCGACCGGTGCCGCAATTGGTGCTGCCGGCGGCGCTGGCGTAGCCGCAATCGCCGGTGGCGACCTGCTGACTGGTGCACTGATCGGCGGCGCCGTTGGCGGCCTGGCCGGGGCGATCTGGGCCGACCGCGATGGCGACGGGCGGGCCGATGGCTATGTCCAGAACGGCCAGTATTACGCTGGTGCGCCGTCAGGCAGTTCGTATCAGTCGGCTAGTGCCATGCCGGCCCAGACCCGCCGTTGCCCGTCGACCCTTGGTTCGGCCGCAACCGGCGCCGCGATCGGCGGCGCTGCCGGGGCGGGCGTGGGTGCTGCAGCCAGCGGCATCAGCGTTCTAGAAGGCGCAGTGGTTGGTGCCGCAGTTGGGGGTCTGGCTGGCGCGATCTGGGCCGACTCGAACAACGACGGCTGCGTCGACGGTTACTACCGCGAAGGCCAGTACTATTCGGGTGCCCCAACGGCTCAGCCTGCGCCGATGCACCACATGAGCGGAGAGCGCGGGTAGGGCGCCTTGAGCGACTGGCCGCGATCGAAAAACCTTAATGCGTGGCTGCTCTGCATCGCTTTGGCGATGGGGGCAGTCGCTGCGAATCCGGCGCAGGCGCGCGGTCCAGCAGCCGCTTCGGAACCCGCCAGCGACCGCGGGCTGCGCGCCGAGATCGGAAAGCGCGTCGGCAAGGATCTGCGAGGCTTCTATGCAGCCCGAGGGAATCGCCCGCTCTGGATTGGCGCGGACGGGCGTGTCCTGTCCGCCGCAGCCATACTGCTAGGCCAGATTGAAACGGCCGAACTCGACGGCGTGAAGCCGAAGAGCCTTAAACCGAGTAACCTGAAGGACGCGCTGGCGGATGCCCGTGCCGGCGACGTTGAGAGCCTGGCCAAAGCCGAGCTTACTGCCTCTCAGGCCTATGTCCGCTTCGTCCAGGCGCTGCGCAAGGCACCGCACGCGCCGATGATCTATGAAACCGAAGCACTGGCGCCGGTCGTGCCGACCCCCAATGCGGCGCTGCAACGCGCGGCCTCGGCGAAGGCGCTGATCGGCTACCTGCAGGACATGGGCTGGATGCACCCGTTCTATGCCCCGCTTCGCGCCGCGCTTGGTAAGCCCGGTTACAGCGCAGAGCAGCGCCAGGTGATCCAGCTCAACATGGAACGGGTGCGTGCCTTACCGCCGATTGCAGAAGGGCGCTGGGTGCTGGTCGACGCCGCCAGCGCGCGGCTGTGGATGTACGACGGCAGCAGGCTGGCCGGCACGATGAAGGTGGTGGTCGGCAAGCCAGAGACCCAGACGCCGGCCATGGCCGGGTTCCTGCGCTACGCCATCGTCAATCCCTATTGGAACCTGCCCGACGACCTGATGCCCAGCCGGATCACCGAAAAGGTGATCGCCAACGGCCCTGGTTATGTGAAGGCTGGCGGCTATCAGCTCCTTGCCAGCTGGGATGACGACGCGCCGGTGCTCGATCCCGCCAAGGTTGATTGGCAGGCGGTCGCTGCTCGCCAACAGCCCTTGCGGGCACGCCAGTTGCCTGGGCCGGGCAACTTCATGGGGGCGGTCAAATTCATGTTCCCGAACGAGCAAGGCATATACCTGCACGACACGCCGGAGCGGGACCTGCTGACCAAGGAAGCGCGATTCTACAGCAATGGCTGCGTGCGGTTGGAGCAGGCCAGCAAGCTGGGCCGCTGGCTGCTGGGCAAACCGCTGCCGCGCTCCAAGACGCCCGAGAAGCGGGTCGAGCTGCCGGTGCCGGTTCCGATCTACATTACCTACCTGACTGCCGCGCCAGAAGGTGCCACGATCCGATTCCGGCCCGATACCTATGGCCGCGACACGGTCCGCACGCAGGTTGCCGTCCAGCAGCCGCGCTGAAACTACTGGAACTCGCGGGCTCGCCGTTGCAGCATGGCGGCAATAGGGACATTACCGGGGGCAAGAATGAATTGGTGGATCTGGGGCGGAGCGCTCGCGCTCTACGGGTTTTTCCGGTTGTGGTACGATAACTGGCGGGGTCCGCTGACCAAGGCGGAGATCGATGCCTTCTTCGCCGATGTTCAGGGCAAGTACGGCGGCGGTAACGATCCGGCGGTGCTAAGGGCGTTCCTTGAGGCCGACGACGGCAAGGAATTCGTCATGCTGAACCTCGTCCAGATCGAGCAAGGCACAGTGGTCGATCCCCAAACAGGCAAGGATCTTTCCGGACGTGAGGCGATGCGGCGCTATTCCGATCCCTTTGTCCGCGCATTGATTGCGCGCGGTGGACACCCGGGAATGGTCGGCCGCAAGGTTGGGCCTTATGTCGATGCCTGGCGGGTCGAGCCTGACCCGGGTTGGTCGATCTTCGGGCTGATGCGCTATCGCAGCCGCCGCGATTTGCTCAAGCTGGCCAGCGATCCACGCTTTGCCGAGATCCATCCCTACAAGTTGCTGGGTATCCCGGTGACCTTCAGCTTCCCGACCCAGCGGGAGCTATCCGTCTACATGGGGCCCAGGGTCTGGGTCGCGCTGGTCTTGGCGCTGGGTGCGGCGCTGTTGCAGCTGGCGCTGGGTTAGAACGGCCGCTCGCCGCGCCAGTTGCCGGGTTCGGCATAGCGGCAGACCAGCACGTCTTCCTCGGCCCCCGCAGCTAACGCGCAGCCTACCGTGCCGGTATTGCGCCAGACGATCTGCGTGTAATGGCCCACGTCCTCAACGCGGCCGGTGCGGCTGTTGTTGGGAAATACGCCGGGCACAAAGTGCTGCTTTTCGCGTAGCCAGGCATCGACCTTGGCCTCGACCGAGAAGTAGCCGCGCGTCCCGGCCCAGAGGTTCTCGCCTTGCGGATCGCGCGGATTGAACGGGGCGTGTTCGAACCGGCCGGTGGCAGCAAGCGTGTTGGCCCATTGGCGGGCAGACGCGGCCAGTGCCGGGTCCCATTCCATTTGTGGCAGGCCCAGTGCGGCGCGCTCGCGGTTCTGGGCAGCCAGCACCCGCTGCTCGAAATTGCTCGAAAGGTCAGTCGCGCCAACCAGGGCCGGCGCGGCCATAGCTAGGGCAGCGCCCAGCATCATTTGCACAGACCGTGATCGCGCCATCGCGTCCACCCCGAGTTGCTAACCTGGGGTTCGTACGGGCGTCCTGGTTAAGGCGGTGGTGGCCGAGAAAGGTTAACGCGCCGCTTACGCTGTTTTCCCGAGTGCGGGTGCCGAATCGGCCAGAATGAACACTTCGGTCCCCTCGCCGGCGACGCGATAAAGCAATTCGGCAAACCGCATTGGGACCCCCAGGCAGCCGTGTGTCGCGCCATTGGGGCGGACGCGGCTGGCGTGAATCGCGATGCCATCATTGGTCAATCGCAGCATGTACGGCATGGGAGCATCGTAGCTGCGGGAATAGTGATCGGTCGCCTTGGCGATTACCTTAAAGGCGCCTTTGGGGGTTGGCTTTTCCGGCGCGCCATAAAGGATGACGGCGGTGCCGATTTCATCCTCGCCCCGGAACACCGAGACCAGCTGGCGCGTAAGATCGATCCGGATCCAGACCGCGCCGGAGATTGCTGCGCTATCGTCCCAAACGTAATCGCCGAAGTGGAGCGGCTTGCCGACTTCGATCAGACTGCGCACTGCCCGGACTTGCCCGCCAGGCAGGGCAAGGGTCGGCTTGGCGTCGTCGGGATAGGTGATCCGGTTCTGGTCGGCCCGGGCCAGCCGCTCGATCGCAGCGCGGCCTTCCTGCTGCGCCTGAACCTCCCGCCGTTGCTGGATGAAGTTCAGCACAAGCAGGCCAAGGACCAGGGCTGCGGCCAGGACGGCGATGGATTTGCGGGGCACGGGGCGGGGCCCGATCAACGCGCCGTAACGATTACCCGGCGGCGGCGCAGTTGCCAGCCGATGATGCCTACTCCGGCGATCATCATCACCCAGGTCGCCGGTTCCGGAACCGGGGTGACGACGGGTGGAGGAGGAGGCGGATTGCCGCCGCTGCTTCCGCCGCCGCCGCTGCTTCCACCGCCGCCGCTGCTTCCACCACCGCCGCTGCTTCCGCCGCCCGGCGGGATCAGGCCGCCCGATCCGCCCGGGATCGGCAAGGGAATAGGCAGGCCGCCTGCGCCTGGCGCACCGCCTGCACTGGTCGGACCAACCGCGCTGGCGACCTGTTCAGGCAGACTGGCGGTTTCGGGCAAGCCTGCGGTACCGGGCCGATCCCGCACGGGGGACAGCACGCGTTCGCTCGGCTCCCAGTTTTTCATGTGGGGTTTGGACTGGGTCAGGGCGCCGGGCGCCCGTTCACCGGGGGAACGGCCCGAAAAGATCGAGGCGGGATCGCGCAGGGCTTCGCGCAAGGCTGCGCCTCCCTGAGCGGCCAGCACATTTGCCGATCCGCTAGGCGGCAATAGCGCGAGCCACGCAAACACCGTGCAACCGTAGATGATTCGCCGCCTGTTCAATGTTTTGCCCGAGCTCGCTGGTTTCTGCTGCACCCAATTAGGCACAGCTAACTGTACAAGCGCTTAAGACAAGAGTGGTTGCAGCGGTATCAGAATATTTTACCAGTCTTGTTTCGAAACATGGGTAAGGCCTGATTGTTAACGCCCTCAAGCTTCAAGCTCGACGTCCCAATAAAGCCAGTCGCGCCACGTTTCGTGCAGATAGTTGGGTGGAAATGCCCGGCCGCGTTCCTGCAGATGCCATGAGGTCGGCCGGATCGGCTCGATCAGCAGGGGCATCCCGGCTTGCTTGGGCGTGCGCCCGCCCTTTTTGAGGTTGCATGGGCTGCAGGCCGTGGCGACGTTTTCCCAGCTCGTGCGCCCACCCAGCCGCCGCGGAATGACGTGATCGAAGGTCAGGTTGTGCGGGCTGCCGCAATACTGGCAGGTAAAGCGATCGCGCAGGAACAGGTTGAAGCGGGTGAAGGCCGGAAACTCGCTGGGCTTCACATACTGCCGCAGCGCGATGACCGAAGGGATCGGCATGGTCCAACTGGGCGAATGAACTTCGCGCGCATAGCTGGCCACGATATCGACCCGTTCCAGAAACACCGCCTTGATCGCGGTCTGCCACGGCCAGAGGCTGAGTGGATAGTAGGAGAGTGGGGTGTAGTCGGCGTTGAGCACCAGGGCCGGGCAATCGGACAGATTGCGGGAGGGATCCTCCGACGCGCTGCGGAACCGGGCCGCGCGCTCAATCAGCTCCGCCTTGAGCATGGCCTCCGGTAACAATCCGACATTACGGTTTGGCGACTACCCATATCGGCTAGTGAACATGCCGGGCTTTCCTGCGTCAAGTCTTGCCTCCCGGCACAATCCACAGGCAAGAGTGGGCGGTGATCCGCACCCGCTTCGCTCCCAGCCCCAACGGCCCGCTCCATCTTGGCCATGCCTATGCGGCCGTGGTCGCGCATGACCTGGCGCGGGCGCGTGGCGGTGAATTCCTGCTGCGGATCGAGGATATCGACGGGACCCGCAGCCGACCGGAGCTGGTGCCGGACATCATCGCCGACCTGGAATGGCTGGGGCTGACCTGGGATGGTCCGCCGGTCTTTCAGTTCAGCCGCCTTGATCGCTATGCGCAGGCGGCAGATCGGCTGAAGGCAATGGGTCTGCTTTATCCGTGCCAATGTACCCGCGCCGATGTGCTGGCCGCCGCGCGCGAACACGGCCCTGATGGACCACGCTATCCCGGCACTTGCCGGGGCCGCGCCGTCGATCTCGAAGGAGCGGCCTGGCGGCTCGACATGGCGAAGGCGGTCGCATTGGCGGGACCGCTGGAGTGGGTCGATCAGCTGGCCGGGCCGCAAGTCGCCATGCCGGGCCAGTTCGGCGATATCGTGTTGGTGCGTAAAGAGGCACCGGCCAGCTACCATCTGGCCGCCACGCTCGACGATGCGGCCGACGGGATCACGCTGGTCACGCGCGGACGGGATCTGTTCGCCGCCAGCCACGTTCACCGCCTGCTGCAGGCCCTGCTCGATCTGCCCGTGCCAACGTGGCACCACCACCTGCTCATCTGCGAAGCCGATGGCCGCAAGCTTGCCAAGCGGCGTGGCTCACCGGCGCTGGCCGACCTGCGCCTGGCCGGGGAAGATGGACGTGCCATGGCCCAGGCGCTGCGCATGGACCAATTCCCTACTGGCCTTTACCTGGGGGCAGGCCTAGGGTTCGAACCATGAGCTATGTTCTGATTCCCGTTCTCGTGATCATGATGGTGCTGGTCGTGATCAGCCTGGTCAAAGGCATTGCGGCCTTCATGCAAAGCACCCGCGAAGATCTGGAGCGCCCGGAAAGTGCCGGACCCAGCGAGATGCAGCTCAAGCAAAACAAGATGATGTACGCCCGCATCATGTATCAGGGCATTGCGATTGTCGTGGTCGCAATCCTGCTGTTCGCCAGCCGCTGAGCTGCGCACGCCGCCTTGGTCAAGCTCAACAAGATCTATACCCGCACCGGCGATGACGGAACCACGGGTCTCGTCGATGGATCGCGCCGGGCGAAGCACGATGCGCGGATGGAAGCGATCGGCACGGTCGACGAAGCCAACAGCCTGATCGGGTTTGCTGTCGCGTCCCCCGGCGGGCTGGCGCCGCACGAGGCTGCGCTTGTCAGGATCCAGAACGACCTGTTCGATCTGGGCGCGGATCTAGCGACACCGGGCGAAGATTTTGCTCCGTCGGAAATGGTCCTGCGGATCGTGCCGGCCCAAGTCGATTGGCTGGAGCACCAGATCGATGCGCTGAATGAAGCGCTGCCACCCTTGACCAGTTTCATCCTGCCCGGTGGAACCGAAGGTGCAGCGCGCGTTCACCTGGCCCGCGCCACGGTGCGCCGGGCCGAACGAGCGGCGACGGCACTGGCTGCGGTGGAGCCGGTCAATCCGGCGGCGCTGGCCTATGTGAACCGCCTGTCAGACTATCTGTTTGTTCTGGCCCGGGCGCTGAACGGCGGCGGTACTGGCGATGTCCTGTGGGTGCCCGGCCAGAACCGCTAGACAAGCCAATTTGTCGCTAGCCAAGCCTTGCCTCCATCGCTAGGCAGCGCCCCTTGCTGCATTTGCGAAGGGGAATTTCGATGCGGACAGTCGCGGTAATCGGCGCAGGCCAGATGGGCTCGGGGATTGCCCAGACCATCGCCCAATTTGGCATGAAGGTGATGCTGTCCGACGTTGACCTGGCCCGGGCCGAAGCCGGCAAAGGCAAGATCGACCAAGCGCTTGGCAAACTGGTCGGCCGCGGCAAGATTACCCCCGATGAAGCGACGGCGGCACTCGCCCGGATTACCCCGGTGCCGGACTATGGCCCAATGGCCGAAGCAGAACTGATCATCGAGGCAGCGACCGAAAAGGAAGAGATCAAGCACCGGATCTTTGCCGAAGCCGGCAAGGTGCTGGGCACCGATGCGATCATGGCCTCGAACACCAGTTCGATCCCGATCACCCGCATGGCCGTAAGCTCGCCCGATCCAGCGCGTTTCATCGGCCTGCACTTCTTCAACCCGGTGCCGGTGATGGGCTTGATCGAGGTGATCCCCGGTCTGGCTACCTCCAAGGAAACCGTTGCTCGTACCCGCGCTTTTGCCGAGGGCCTGTCGAAGCAAGTCGTGCTGGCCGAGGACGAGCCGGGCTTCGTTGTCAACCGCATCCTCCTGCCGATGATCAACGAGGCGGTCTTCGTGCTGGGCCAGGGCACAGCAAGCATTCCGGATATCGACAAGGGTTGCCGCCTTGGCCTCAACCATCCGATGGGACCGCTGGAGCTGGCCGATTTCGTTGGGCTGGATACCTGCCTCGACATCGTCAAGGTGCTTTACAACACCACTGGCGACAGCAAGTACCGCCCGGCACCGCTGCTGGTGAAGTATGTCGAAGCTGGCTGGCTCGGCCGCAAGACCGGCCGCGGTTTCTATGACTATTCGGGCGAAATGCCAGTTCCGACACGCTGAGGGATCGCGCGGTTGTGACTCTGCTCGGCTTTGCCAAGCCTGAGTTCTTGCTGCGGCCGCGCAACCTGCTGCGCCGGCTGCGCTACCGCAATACCGCTGCGCTCCCAGAGCGGATGGAAGTGCAGGTGTTTGGCCGCCCCTTTGCGCTTAATCCCAATGAGGTGATTGGTCGGCACATCCTGCACTATGGGCTGTTCGACCTGGTGGTGACGGAGACGTTGTGGCGTCTGGCCGCACCGGGCGAGACCGCACTCGATGTCGGGGCGAACATCGGTTTCATGACGCGCATTCTGGCCGAGCGTGTCGGCCCGGCAGGGCGGGTCCATGCGTTCGAGCCCCATCCGGAGATTTTTGCGGAGCTGCGCACCAACACGGCACTGCCACAAGTCACCTGGCATAATGCCGCTGCCAGTGATCGCGCTGGCACCGCGCAGCTGCATCTGCCGGCCTTTTTTTGGGGCAATCGCGGCATCGGCAGCATGGAACGATCCGCCGATAGCACCCAGTCGATCGAGATCGAGACACTGACGCTGGATGATCTTTTGGCCCCGGCCGGACCGATCGGCGTGATGAAGTTCGATGTTGAGGGGCACGAGCTGAAGGTCCTTCAGGGCGCATCGGGATTGCTGGCGGCGCGGCAGGTCCGCGACATCGTGTTCGAGGAGCACGATACCCTTGGTTCACCGCTCTTCGGCTTTCTGGGCGACAAAGGTTACTCCGTTTTCCGGCTGCACAAGGGGTTCCTCGGTCCGAACCTGCTCGCGTTGAACGCTTCAGTCCGCGAGTCCGATTGGGAATCTCCAGCTTTTCTTGCCACGCTTGAGCCAGAACGGGCGGCCCAGCGGCTCTCGCCGCGTGGCTGGGTGAGCCTCTCCAGCGTCTAGGACAGCCCTTCAAAAAGCTTGATGTAGCGGGTGGCCACAGCTTCCGGGGTGAACCGGGCAAGATGGGTTTCGAGGGCTGCTGCGGAAGGCGGGGGCGCTTCTTCTGACAGAACGGCGGAAATGCATCTCGCAAGGCCGACTTCGTCTCCCGGAGCATGGGTCAATGCGAGGTTGCCCGTCGCCTCCGGCAACCCGCCGAGATTGGCCACGATCAACCGGCAACCCGATGCCAGGCCTTCCAACGCGACGATCCCGAATGCTTCTTCGTCCAAGGTCGGTACGGCCATTATCCGGGCCTGCGCCAGCAGCGGCGCAACGGCCGCCGGTTGCCGTTCGCCGACGAGTTTGACGCGGTCACCCAGGCCGTGGCGTGCGATCAGGGCTTCAAGTGTCGGCCGGGCCGGGCCTTCCCCGATTATGGTGAGCTGCTCGTCGGGAAACTTTGCAGCGATGCGAGCGAAGGCATCGATCAGGACTTGGGCGCCCTTGCCTGGGATCAGGCGGCCAGCATGGACAATGCCGCCGCGTTTGGCTTTCGGATTGCTGCGACCAAGATCGAATGTCGCAGCATCGTAAGGATTTCCAATAACGACGCTGCCTGGAAAGTGCTCCGCCAGATAGTGGCTAGGCACGATGCCGGGGAAGCGTTTGGCAATCTGCAGCTTGGTCTTGGCTCTCCAGTCAAATCTGCCGGCGGGGCTGATCTTGATCGGGTGAGCAATGACCACCGGGCGCCCCGCTGCCGCGAGGACGGGCAGCCGCTTCAGGCTCAACGGAAGGCTCAGGATTACGTCGGCCCTGCGGGCCAGGCGCAGCAGCTCGAAGGCTGAAGGTCGGCGCACGATCGGGTACGGAAAATCCTTCTGACCCGCGGTTTCAGTCGCAACAGTTGGGCGATGACCCAGCCTCGCGAACTCTTCGGCGAGCACGCGCGCAAGGCTTTCCATCCCGCCGATGGCCGGAGCGAAGCTTTGCGAGTAAATGAGAATTCTCATTGCGCACTGTTTTCCTCTGCGGCTTATTCAACCTCGTTGGGCCAACCGCAAGAGCCACTTGCCCCGGCTGCACTGGCAGACTAGCGCACGTAAAGTCGTGCGGCGGCGCCAAAAAGGTGCAGGATGATCTCGTTCAAGAGGATTAGCACCTACGTCTTTGCGGGTTTCGTTGCCCAGGGCGCGGCCGCCATTGCCGGGCTGCTGCTGGTGCGCTGGATACCGGCCGCAGAATACGCGCTTTACACGATTGCGGTGACGATGATCGGTACCATCAGCACCTTGACGCGATCCGGACCGCAGCTCGGCTTGTCTGGCGCCTTGTCTGAAGCATGGCCCGATCAGGACAGAGCGGCGCGCGCACTGGCCTCGGCGCTGCAGATCCGGTTGATGGTTTCGGCCATCGTCATGCCGCTCGTCTTGGTGGCAACCGCGTGGTTGCTGCTCAAGGCTGGCACGGATTGGCCGCGCCTGGCCATGATCATCGGCATTCTTGCGCTGATCTGGTTGGCCGATCTGAAAGGGGGGCTGCTCGATCAGGTGCTGTTCTTTGCGCAACGTGCCAATCGGGTCCAGAGCCTCGACTCCAGCATCAGTATCGGGCGTCTGGTGCTGGTGGTCGGGGCAAAGGCGGCAGGGCAGCTTAGTGTAATCGTTGCCCTGCTCACCAACCTGTACGCGGTCGCAGCGCGGATCCCCGCACTGACCCGGTGGTCTCGGGAGGCGCTAGCGCGGACGAGGCCCGCGGAGCCGGACCCTGCCATGCAGCGCGCCATGCGCAAGGTTGCGCTACGCCAGATCCCGATCGATCTGCTCACTGTGCTCCAGGCGCAGCTGGCGATTTTCTTCCTGACCGATCGCGGCGGCTTGTTTGAACTGGCGACTTATGGTGCGCTTGGGCGGATAGCGCAGTTGCTGACTCCGTTCAGCGCGCTGGTCATGGCCTACTTTGTCCCGGCATTCGCGGGGCAACGCGATCGGATTGTTCCCCGCCTGATGCTCTTCATTTCGTTGAGCTGTGCGCCAGCAGTGGGTCTGGCGCTCGTAGCCTGGCAGGCCCCGGAGTACTTGCTGGTCTTCATCGGTCAGCAGTACGCCGATCAGGCCTGGCCGTTGTTCGTCTGCGCGCTGACCCTGATTGCGATGGGAGTTGCCAATACCCTGTGGGCGGTCGTTGCGCATCGCGGGTGGAATCGCTGGGCCTGGTTGCGGCTACCCATAGGCGGGCTGTGGTGCTTTATCGGCCCGATGGTATTGTCGCTTGACTCGGCTGCCTCCACTTACCTGTTTTATTGCGGTTTCTCCGTCGGTACGCTGGTTTCTGCGCTTGCCGATTTGGTTGCTGCGCGAAGACGCGGGGAATATGTTGCCTTGTTTCGCCGATCGCCTGAGCCGACCGCTGCTCCAAACGGCGGTTGAAATTCGACAATGGACCGACCCTCGGGCCGCTAGGAAGCTATGTACGAAGTCGCCCTGATCTTCACGGTCATCAGCTTCCTGTGGATTGGCTTTGTCTATGTCCGCAGCTCGCTGTTCAGCGTCTATCATCCCCTGACCTTTTACCTCGCCTTTCACGGCATCGTTTTCGTGTTCCGGCCGGTTCTGGCCTATTTCATGGATTACCGGCTGATCTATCAGGTGTATCAGTTCACCCCGACCATGGCGGACAAGACCACCGCTTTGGTGGCAACCAATCTGGGCATGCTGGTGTTTGTTCTGGCCTGCTGGTGGTTCGGCAATGCCCCGATGCAGTTCAAGACTGACCGGGTCGCGCTGGGCGAGCGCGAGATGCTGAAGCCAACCTTCTGGTGGATGGTGGCCATACTGGCGCCAATCGGGCTCTATTCGCTCTATGAGGTGTGGAACACGGCCATCAGCACCGGCGGGGCCTATACCAACATCATTCGCGATTACCGTACCGGCAAGGCCTACAATGTCGGCACCAGCGGCTATCTGATCGAAGCGCAGCTGGTGCTGGCGGGGATTACAGTGATCCTCGCCTGGCTGATGCGTTTCCGGCTGATCTGGCTGGCACCCTTTGCGCTTTTCGCGCTCTACCGGCTCGGGCTGGGCGGGCGCGGGCCGTTCATCACCGCGCTGATCTCTGTTGGCCTGTTTTATCTTTATGACCGGCAGCGCAAGAACCTGCCGGTCTGGATCTTCATCGCCGCGCCGGTCCTACTCGGGGTGTTCACCACGGTCGGCAACGATCGCGGCGAATCGATCCGCCGGGTGATCGGCGATGACCAGTCGTCAGAAGTGTTCGGCCAAACCCGCGAAGAGCGGTTCCTGGAAGGCATGGATTTCGGCAATCTCGAATACATGGAGTACCTGGTCTACGTGGTGCCGCAACGATCGGGCACCTATGGCTACTTCAACGGCGTGGCCCAGCTGTTCACCGAGCCGGTGCCGCGGGCAATCTGGCCGGATAAGCCGAACGGGGCCCCGTTCGAACGGATCAATATGTTCGATTATGGTCTGCCGGTGGGCATGACCCGGTCCTTGCCCGGCGAAGGCTGGTTCTCGCTGGGCTGGCTGGGCGTGGTCATCTGGTGCGGCTTCTGGGGCTGGGCGCTGGGGGTGATCTACCGACGCTTCGCCGAAGGCGAGCAAAGCGCATTTCAGGTTTCGGCCTACCTGGTGTTTCTGCCGGTGCTGATCGTGGCCTTTCGCGACGGGCAGATCGTCACCGTGTTCCGGCAGTGCCTGTTCTACCTGGCGCCAGTCGTGCTGTGGCATTTTGCCGCCCGCGGCGTAGGCGTACCGCCGCTGGCCAAGATCCGGGCCGGTCTGGCGGCAAAGGCTGCGGCAAGGACGACGGGCGAGTTGGCGGCGCTGACCGGTACCGGGCCGGCTGACTGGAACGGCTTGCCGCCGGCTGTCCGCCGCCGCCGCGCGGCGCTGCACAAGTCGACCGGTCCGGACGCTTAGGCAAGGCCCATTTCGGCGAGCAGGGCGGCTATGTTCGCGCGGTAACGGGCGAAGGTATAGCCTTGCGCCGCAGTTTGGGCGGCCGCTCGCCAGCGGTTGACCAGGTCGCGGTCGTCCAGCGCCTGAAGCAGCGCCGCGTGGAGGCTTGGTGTGTCGATCCGGTCCAGCACCAGGCCGGTTTCCGGACCAGCGCCATTCCCGCTGGCACGGGTCTGGATAATCCCGAGCCCCGAAGCGAGCGCTTCGAGCAGGGTCAGCGCCGATCCCTCAAAATAGCTCGGGAAGACCAGCAGATGGTGCTGCGCCATGATCGCGGGAACCTGGTGCCGGGCCACCTGCGGAATGTAGGTTATGCGATCGGCATAGCGCGCGAACACCTGACGGGGCACCCGCAGGTCGCCGACCATGGTCAGGGTCGCAGCACCTGGCGGCAGCATCGCGAAGGCCTCGAGCAGGTGATGCACACCCTTGCGCGGGCTGAGCTGGCCTACGAACAGCAGGCGCAGCGGTTCATCCGGCCTGAGCGGCTGGGGTGCGGGCTGAGACGCAAACAGCCGCTCGTCATAGCAATAGGGCAGAACCCGAAGTTTGGCGGCCTGGCCGGGAGCGTGCTGGCGGATCGTTGCCGCGGCCGCCTCGGAACCGACGAGGATCGCATCGGCCAGTTCATACTCCTGCTGGTCTGCCGCGATGTGACTTGCGGAATAGCCGCGCTCGCTGGGCAGAAACCATTCGCCATAGCGATCCTGCAAGCCATCCATGGCAGCATTGAACACCCTGAAATCGCCGATCGTCCGATCGAGGATGCAGGTCCGCCCATGCAGCTTCGCAAGCTCGAACGGGCGGCTCGAGCTGCCGTTGTAGCCCCACAGTGCAAAGGGCTTGTCGGCGCTGATCGCGGCGGCGATCTGGGCAACGAAGCGGCGATTGCCGAATGCATCAATCCGCTGGGCAAGCAAGCGCCAGCCGGCGCGGTTGGCGATGCGTTCGAACCATTCCGCCAGCCCCCCGGTCCGTACCAGTGCGGGATCGAGTCCCGGATGCGCAAACCGGCCAAATTCGGCCCGCAGCCGCGCCGCCAGCGGCTCTGGCGCAATGCGCTCCAATCGGTAGGGCCAGCGACCGGGCTGGTGAAAAATCGAAGTGGCGTACCATTCCAGCTGTTCAAGCTGTTGCAGCGCCAGGGCAGTCTGCCAGCTGTGCTGGGTCCCAGGATGGAAAACGGCAACCGACATTGCCAGCGATGGCTAGCAGGGCGCCGCCCGCGGTGCATCCCGAAAGTGCATTGCCCCAAGCGACAATAACTGTTTTCCTACACGAACCAAAATGGTTATATAACGCGCTCCCATTCACCAGGGAGTACCTGATGCCCACCCCGATCCTATCCCCCAGCGGCTATGCGGCGACCCGTGCGGTGGCCTTTGCCGATGCTGAAGGCAATGCCGTGCTGGCCAGCGGCAGCATGCCGCTGCCTGTAACGCTCGGCGCCGATCCGACTGTTCCTTTGGCCGGAACGACGGCGGTCAGCGGCACCTTCGGTCCCTATCAGCCGGCGCTTGGCCGCGAAGCCATGCTGACCCTGGCCGGGACCTGGTCGGGAACGGTCCGGGTCCTGCGATCGACCGATGGCGGCACCACCAAGCTGCCGTTGACCATTGCCGGCGCGGCCTGGGCGCAGTTCACGGCCAATTGCTGCGAGCCGATCTGGGCAGAGACCGAGGCCGCCGCCCGGCTCTGGATTGAGGTGACGCTCGCGAGCGGTTCACTGACCTACAGGCTGGCCCAATGAGCGCCGATCTGATCGCGCGCGGCCTTGCCAGCCGCGCCGCCGCGTCGGCCAGGTCGCCTAACACCCAGGCGCTGATCCTGGCGATCCGCAACTGGGGCGCTTTCGCCGCGCCGAGCCATCGGCTGGCTACAACCGATCTGCCAGCCGTAACGATTGGGGCTGCCGGAGCCGCTTCGACCATCAACGCTCAGACCGCCGGCGGGGCGACCGTACCGCGGTTCGACAGCCGTCTGACCTATGTCGCCGGGCCGACCCGGCAGGCGGGAACGACCTTTCCGCTGAACGGCTATGCGGTTTCGCGAAGTGGCTATTGCGGCGCGCTCAATGCGCTGGGCGATCCATTCTTCGGCACCCAGTACCATGCGTACGAATTCGTCCATACCGGCTCCCAGTTCGAAGTGCCGGTGACCGGGCACGGTGCCAATTCGCTCTACAATCTGCGCTTGGTGGTCGATGATGCCGTGGCGGCAACGGCGGCCGTGCCTTCGGGCAATGGCAACCTTTACTTCGTCAAATTCGTGTTCGGCGCCAGTCGGGCGCGGCGCATCCGGATTGAGACCGCTGCGGTCCCGACCAATGGCGTCAACGTGATTAGCGCCAGCGAAGTCAGCTCGGTGGCGCGCGCCTATCCGCTGGTCACCATCATCGGTGACAGCTTTGTTGAGCCGACCGGCGCCGATTTCTCGGCCAATGGCGAGGCTGCCCTGGCCGCGCGCCTGCTGGGTCTGCGCGGGGCCATCGCCGGGGTCGGTGGGACCGGCTTGATCAACCCGGGCGGCAACAATTCAGCCGGCTTCCCGAAGGTCAATTTCTGTGACCCGACCCGGATGACCGACCTTACCTTGGCCGGGGTGATCGATGCCCAGACCGGCAGCACGCTCAGCCCGGCGCTCGGCGTGGTCATGTCCAGTGTCAACGACGGTGCCGCCAATGGCTTTGCCAGCGTCGCCGGGGCGACATCGTTCGAGGATGCGGTGACGCGCCAGGCGTTCAAGCTGATCGATGCCTGGCGCAGCACCAATCCCGGCAAGCCGCTGGTCTTCTTCGGTCCGACCTGGCCCAACGCCACCCCGACGCTCGATATCTTCCGTCAGCGCGACGCCGTGCAGCGGGCGGTGCAGGGCGCAGGTGGTGCCCGTGCGAACGTATGGTTTATCGACCGGCTCGGGCCCTCGGCGATCCTGCGTCACGGCGCGGTCGATACACTGGCCACCACCGGCACCACTACCAGCGGCAGCGCCACGCTGACCGCGCTGGCCTCGACCGCGGGCGTCGTTGCCCAGTCCGGCATTTCTGGGCCCGGCATCCCCGAAGGTGCAGTGGTGCTGACTGTGGTGTCTTCGACCTCGGTCACGATCAGTCACCCTTGCACGGCTTCCGGCACGGTGGTTGCGATCCGGTTCCGCAACAATCAGTCGGCACTCTATACCTCGCTGGTGGCCGGCGACACCACGCACCCCTCGCCGGCCGGGCACGAGTATGATGCGTTCTGGATCGCGGCCGAACTGCGCCGTCTGATCCTCAACGAATTCGCCTGACCCGGGAGACCCGCCTGCCAATCACGATTGCTTTGTGCTGCGCTGCGGGGGGTAGACAGCCCTGTGCGCTTGCCAAGCGGCGCTCGTAAGGTATTCCACCTAAAGGGCACCGGGGGTTGCGGCGCGAGCGCATGAAATACAAGACCAAGCCGCAGGTGGCGTTACTGTTTGCGCAGTTCGCTGCCTATCACATCGATCGCTGCGAAGCCGTTGCCCGGCGGCTGGGCGATCGCTGCGATGTGCTGGCGGTGGAGGTAGCGACAAGCTCGGCCACCTATGCTTGGGAGCCTTCCGGACCGACGGCCCATGCGCGCAAGCTGACGCTGTTCCCCGGCCGTTCGTTCGACGAGGTCCCGTCACTGCCGCGGTTCTGGGCTGCCTTGCGCGCACTGCGGGGATGCCGCGCGGTGTTTATCGGCATCGGTTACAACGAACCCGCGGTGATCCTGTTGTCCTGGGCCTTGCGCTTGCTGGGTGTCCAGGTCTTCGCCTTCAACGATTCCAAGTTCGACGACAAGCCGCGGAGGGCTGGCTTCGAACTGTTCAAGCTATTCGTGCTCCAGGCCTATTCGGGTGCAATTGTGGCCGGTCCCCGCCACCGCGATTACTTTCGCTTCCTGGGCTTTCGGCGTCGCCGCTTGCTGCTTGGTTATGACACCGTCAGCGTCGACCGGATCCGGGGCTTGGCCGGCGACACCGGCCCTGACTTTGCCGCGCGGCCGCTCGTTTTCGTTGGACGGTTCGTGGCAAAGAAGAACCTGCAGCTGCTGATCGAGGGCTATGCCGCCTATGCCAAAGCGGCCGGACCCACGGCCCGCAAGCTGGTTCTGGCGGGTTCCGGTGCGGAGGAGGCGGCCCTGCGCAAGCAGGTCGATGCGCATGGATTGGCCGGGCAGGTCGAGTTTACGGGATTCCTCAAGGCTGACGAGGTCGCCCGCCTGATGGCCCGGGCGCTTGCCCTCATTCTGCCCAGTTCGGAAGAGCAATGGGGCCTGGTGGTCAACGAAGCACTTGCGGTCGGCGTGCCGGTCATCCTGTCGACCCAGGCGGGTTCGCGCGATGCGCTGGTTCGCAATCTGATCAACGGTTTCCTTGTCGAGCCAAACTCGGCCGAAGGCATTGCCGCCGCGATTCTGGCGCTTGACCGCGACGAGCAGACCTGGCGGCGCCTATCGGAAGCGGCGCGGGCGCGGGCGTGGCTGGGCGATGCGGAACGCACTGCCGAAGCGGTTGACGCGATGCTTTTCCCGGCCAATTCGGCGGCCATTGCCGCCGTTGCGAGGTATGAGGCCGGCCTGACTGCGGTTGACGGACAAGCCTGATGGCCACCGTCCAGCTTCTTTCCGGCCAGCGCATCGGCCTCCTTACTGCCTCGGCCTCGCGGCTGGGGGGCGGGGTGTTCGAGGCGGTCGTGATCCAGTCTGATCTGATCCGGCGGCTGGGCGGCGAACCGGTCGTGGTGGCGCTGGCTGACCGGTTCAGCGCGGAGGATCGCCCACGGTTCGGTGCCAGCGAGGTGATCCACGTTCCGCTCCGCGGGCCAGCCCAGATCGGCTTTGCGCCGACCTTGGTCGATGCGCTGCTGACGGCGCGGCTCGATTGCCTGCACCTTCACGGCATCTGGATGTATCCGTCGCACGCCGCACGGCGCTGGCGGGAAAAGACCGGGCGCGCCAGCCTTATCTCGCCGCACGGGATGCTCGATCCCTGGATCACCGCGCGAGGGCGCTGGAAAAAGGCGCTCGCGCGGCATGGCTATGAGCGGGCCGGCTGGCGCGCTGCAAGCGCCTTCCACGCTTTGACCAGGCGCGAAGCAGCAGACATTGCGCGCGAAAGTGGCCGGCACGACAGCCTCATCATCGCCAACGCTGGCCCGCCGATCAGCGTCTCGATCACGCAGGCCCGAGCGCCGCGCCTGCTGTATCTCGGCCGGATCCATCCCAAGAAGAACCTCGCGCCCCTGATCGCTGCCTGGCGCGACCTCGCGGCTGCGGACGCTTTGCCTGCCGATGCCCGGCTGACGCTGGCGGGCTGGGGCGAACCGGGCGATGTCGCCGCGCTCGAAGCAATGCTGCGCGATGCTCCGCCATCCGTGCGGTTCGTCGGACCATGCTTCGGAGCGGACAAAGCGCGTGCACTGGCCGAGTCTCGGTTCCTCGTCCTGCCCTCGCTTAGCGAAGGGCTGCCGATGACGCTGCTGGAGGCCTGGGCAGCGGGCACGCCGACGCTTCAGTCCAGCGAGTGCAATCTGCCAGAAGGCATCACGGCGGGCGCAGCGATTGATTGCGGGGTGGAGCCGGCGTCGATCAAGGCTGCGCTGGCCAGGGCGCTGGCCATGCCCGATGGCGAATGGCTGACCATGGCCCAAGCGGCCCAGGGGCTTGTCAGCGGGCCGTTTTCGGGCGAACGGGTGGCGCAGCAATGGGGTGAGGCCTATGCCCGCCTGATCGCCGAACCGGGAAGCCCACGATGACCCCGCTCGATGCCCGCCAGTCCAAGCCGCTTGAGGGCGGTGCCAGCTTCTCGCTGGGGAACCGGCTGCTGCGGGTGTGCTGGGGGCTCGCCTGGCTGCTGTTGGCGCGCTTTACGCCGGCTCCGCTGCATGGCTGGCGGCGGCTGGTGTTGCGGGCGTTCGGGGCCAGGGTCGGACGCGGTGCGCGGGTCCACGGCAGTGTGCGGATCTGGTTGCCGGCCAATCTGGAGCTGGGCGAAAACTGCCTGATCGGCCCCGGTGCAAACATTTACAATCAGGGCCGGATCACGATCGGCGCGCGTAGCGTTATCTCGCAGGGCGCGCATATCTGCGCCAGCACGCACGACATTGCCGACCCCCATTTTCAGTTGCTGCTCCGCCCGGTGGCGATCGGCACGCAGGCCTGGGTGGCGGCTGAGGCCTTCGTCGGGCCCGGGGTCACCGTTGGGGATCGCGCCGTGATCGGCGCGCGCGCGGCGCTGTTCGAAGATGCCGCGGCAGACGGCGTCTATGCGGGGAATCCGGCGCGGCTGGTGAAGCAGCGCCAGCTGCGCGAACCGTGACCCCAGAAGAGTTGCGCCGCCGCCTGCTCGATCTGGTCGGCACGCGCCGACCAGCCCAGTTCGCTGACCTTTCGGGCGATGACCTGGCCAAGCTCGACCGGATGGCGGCGCAGCACCGCCTGCAGCCGCTGCTGCATCATCAGCACCGCGCGCACCCCGATCTGCCACCGGTGCTGGCCGAAGCGTGGAGCGCCGCCTTTCGCTGCCAGGCCTTGCTCGCGCTAAGCCAGCGGGCCGAGCTTGAACGGACGGTCACCCTGCTGCGCGCAGGCGGCTTTGCGCCACTCGCGCTCAAGGGGGCCTGGCTGCACCGCTTTGCCTATCCGCACCCGGCGCTAAGGCCGCTGCGCGATATTGATCTGTTGCTCGATCCGGCCAGCGTGATCCCGGCCTTCGCTTTTCTGGAAGCGGCGGGATACCAGCTGATCGAAGTCCCCGAGCTGCCGCTGCCAGAACTGGTTCGCACCGACAAACACCTGCCCCCGCTGCTGTCGCCGGGCGGCACAGTGGTGGAGCTGCACCACCACTTGTGGGAGCCTGACGGGCGGCTGGATCATGCGAGCCCGGCGGCGATCGATGCTGAGGTGCGCGCCGGTGCCGTGATGGATGAGGACGGTCTCGCCTATCCCGCGCCGATTGACATGCTGGCACACCTGATTGCGCATGCGGTCTACAGTCACCGGCTCGATTGCGGGCCTTTGCTGCTGGCCGATATCGACTTTCTGTTGCGGGCTCGTCCGATCGACTGGGCGCGGTTCTGGGTGCGGGCTGGCACGGAAGGCTGGTCCAGCGGCGCGCGTCTGGTCTTGTCCCTGGTTGAGCACTATCGCAGCGCGGTCCGGATCGAATGGCATGATCACAAGCCGGTGCCAGACGCCTTGCTGAACGATGCGGCCTTGCTGCTGCTGCAGGACCTTGATCGGCGGCAAAGCGCCGGCTTCCTCGCCAGCCTCCAGCGGCGCGGCTGGCAAGGGCTGCGCGACCGTGTGACCGGCCGCCGCCGCGTTGCGGCCGGACCAGCAGTGCGGCGCGAAATGGCATCGGCCGGCGGGTTCATTGGCTGGGCCGGGTCGCGCTGGCGCCGGACCGCTGGCGATCTTGTGCGCCGCGACACCCGCAAACAGGCACGTGCCCTGGCGCGCCTCAGCGCTTGGCTTGATCACCCCCGCGACTAGCGCCGCGTCAGGGCTATATCATCGATGCTGACCTCGCCCGCGCCAGGGGCAAGCCACAACTGCAGCACGGGTGCGGCGCAGCCGCCGGCATGATCAAGCTCGACCGCGCCGCGCCCGCCATCAACCTTGCCGCCTTGCGGATTGGCCAGGATCCGCTCCGGCCGGCAACTCAGGCTGGCGGCGAAGCGCGATGCGCCTGGCGGGCTGCTCGCCGCCTCGCGCCAGGTCAGGCGATAGGCGCCTGGGGACAGCACGATCCGCTGCATCGCCAGCGGCACGAGGGTTGCAGCCGTGCTGCTGGCGCGCAGAACATGCTGGCCAGACCGGGTCAGAACCACATCTGCCACCAGCGCGCCATGGCCTGGAAACTGCCATTCAAACGCGGTCTTGCCGCCTGCTGCGGCGGTTTGCTCAAAGCTGGCGTCATTGACCTGGCCGGGCGCAGCGGCACGGGGGCACTGGCTTGACCAAAGGCGGCTGGCGAGCTCGGGTTGGACGGAGGTCAGGGTGACCACCATCGGGGTAATGACATCGCAGCCCAGCCTGCCACCCAGCCCTGCTGACGAGATCAGTACCGTGGCCCGGCCGGCCAGCCTATCGCCTGATTGGCCAGGCTGCGGCTGAGCATAACTGCGGGCCCAGTTGGCGCCGCTGGCAATCTGTTGGGCGATCAGCATTTGCCCGCGCGGGTTGCCTTCAAACTGCGCTGAAAGCTGATCGATCGCGGGGGCCTCGGGCCATTGGCGGGCGATCGCGCCAAAGCGGGTACCGGCGCGGTTCAGATCACCGGCAGCAAGCGCCGACTGCAGCCAGTAAACCTGGGTCGCTGCATCGCGCCAGCCAAGCTTGGCCGACGTGCGAAAGGCTACGTCGGCACCGCGCGCATCGCCTTGCGCCAGCCGTGCGGTACCCAGCAGACCGGTTGCCTGCGGCCCCAACGGATCGCGTCGGACCAAAGCCTGGGCAAGCGGGGCGATCGGCCCGGGCTTGCCGGCCAGCAGCAATGCCTTGCTCTTACTGGCAAGTGCTTGCTGCCGGAACGGCTCGGGCACCCGGGCGATCGTTTCCGGGGCGCTGGCCGCCGCACGATCGAACGCCAGGGCTGCGCTCAATCCGGCATAGCCTGCTGCCATAAGCGAAACCGCAGCGAGGACCGCCTGCCGCCTGCCAGCGGTGCGCGGTCGGGCCATCCTAATCGGGCTCCCGGTTGCTTTGTTCGTAGGTGTAATACTGATAGCCGTAGTATTCGGAGTAGCGGTTGCCCGAGCGGGTCGGATCGAACTTGGTCAGGACCGCACCAAGCAGGATCGGCCGCATCGCTCGCAGGCGGCGCAGTGCAGTTTTCAGCGAACCACGGCGGCCGCGTTCGCTTTCGACCACGAAGATCACCCCGTCGGCCAGCGCCGAAAGTGCCGGGGCATCGGCCAGGCCCAGGATCGGCGGGCTGTCGATCACCACCACGTCATGGCTGCGGGCCAGTTCCTGTATGAGGTGTTCCATCCGCGGCGAAGAGACCAGCTCGGTTGGGCTGGGCGGGATCGGGCCCGAAGCGATTACGAACAGGTTCTCCTGCGGCGTGGCGAGGATTGCGCTTTCGACCGGATCGCCCGAGGTTAGCAGGTCGGTCAGGCCGCGGTTGTTTGGCAGGCCAAAGCGGCGGTGGATCGAAGGGCGCCGCAAGTCGGCATCGATCAGCGCGACCTTGCGCCCCATCCGCGCAAGGCTGGCGGCGATTGCGAAGCTGGTCGTGGTCTTGCCCTCGGCCGACTGGGCCGAAGTGACCAACATGACCTGCGGCAGGCCGACCGAGGTCGAATAGAGCAGAGCAGCCCGCAGCGAGTTGTATGCTTCGGAAATGGGCGACTTTGGATCGCCCATCTCGCTGTCAGGATCGCGCCCTGTGGCCTTTGGCACCACGCCCAGCAAAGGCAAACGCAGCTTTGCTTCGATGTCTTCCGGCACCCTGATCGCGTCGTCGAGCTGATCCTTGACGAACAGCGTGAGCGCGGCGAGGCCAACGCCAACCAGCAGCGCCAGCAGCATGTTCTTGAACATGTTGGGCGAGGTCGGGGCGGAGGGCTGCTCGGCAGTGTCGATGATGGAGACATTGCTCGACGAGATTCCAGCGGTAGCGTTAAGCTCGTTGTACCGCTTCAGCAGCCCGTCATAGAGTGTGCGGTTGGTATCAGCTTCGCGCTTCAGCAGGCCATACTGCACGGTCTTGTCCTGCTCACGCAGGGTTTCACCCTTGAGGCTTTCAAGCTTGGCCATAAGCGCCTGTTCGGTTCCCTGCGCAGCCAGCATCTCTGCCCGAATCGAATTGCGCACCGATTGGGCGGCCGATTGCAACTCCGCATCAAGCCGGGCAAGCTGGGCGCGTTTTTCGCGCACAGTCGGATAGTCCTCCAGGTGCTTGGACAGTTCGCGCTGCAGCTCGGCCTGGGTCGTTGCCCGATCGGTCATCAGGCCCGAGACAGTCGCATTGCCCAGCACTTCGCGGCTGGACAGAAGGGGGACCGATGAGATCGCCCGCCAGCGCCCTTCGGCCGCAACCCGCTCAGCCGTGGCCTGGTTGGCGGCCTGATTGAGCTGCAACAGGCTTGCTGCGGTAACCGATCCGCCCGCTGCTGCCTCACCCGTTTCGCCCGCAGCGTCGCCGGTCCGGATCAACCCGGTGCTGCGTGAATAGTCATTGAGATCGCGTTCGGCCTGTTCAACGCGCTGCTTGGCTTCGGCCAGCTGGTTGGACACGAATTCACGGGCATAAGATGAACTGTCAAACTTGCGCTGCAGATTGGACTGGATGAATTCGGTGGCGAAGGCATTGGCGATTTCGGCAGACATGCCCGGGTCGGCACTTTCGAACGAGATCGTAACGATCCGCGAATCGCGCGGCAGATTGACCTTCAGGTTGCCCAGCAGCAGGCCCACCACCTGGTTGCGCATCGCCTCTGGGCTGGCTCCGGCACCTGGCGATTTCGATTCCATTGCGGTGTAGAATTCCGGACGGCCCTGGAGCTTGAGCTTCAGTGCCACCCGCTGGGCCAGGCCGCGGCTGCGCAGAATGTCGGTCTGCGTCTTCAGGAAGCGGTCAACGTCGTAGAAGTTCGATTCCTGAGCGGTCTGGTCATCGTTCTCGCCGATCACGCGATCGCTGCTGTCGTTGATCTGGATCGTCGTGTTGGCGGTATAACGCGGCGTATCGAGCAGCGTCGCCACCAGCGCAGCTCCCAGCACGACAGTGATGATCGCGCTGATCAGCAGCAGGTTGCTGCGGATTGCGGCGGCGATGTAGCGCAGGTCAAACGTCCCGCGCGTCATCGCCTGGAAGACTTCCGGCTCGTCGTGCAAGTCGACGGAATTGGTCGGCTGGATATCGCGCAAGATCGGTTGATCGTTCATGCCAGGATCGGGGCTCCGCCGGGGCTGCGCATTCAGCGGACCAGGTAAAAGAGGTTTAGCAGCGGCGCAGTCTCGCGCACATCGCGCCAGAAGCCCTTGGAACCCGAATAGCCAACCACGACCGTGTCACCGCCAATGATCTGCGGATCGTCGGCTCGGCCGCTGCGGATCTGGTCGATGTCAAAGCGCGCCCCCATGCGCCGTCCATTGACCATGCGGAACACCATCACTTCGCTGTTCTTGGCAACGCGATTGGGACTGCCGGCCTGGGCGATCGCCGCAAGCAGGGTAGTGGTGGCATCGGCTTCGTAGACGCCGGGATCCGCAACCTGTCCCTCGACAGCAAAGCGGGCCCGGGCACGCTCGGTGATGCTGACGGAAACCTGTGGGTCACGGATGAAGCGGGTACCCAGCCGCCGAGCGATCTCGGCCCGCAATTCTTCCGGGCTGACGCCAGCGGCAATAACCTGCCCGATCAGCGGAAACTGCACAAAGCCGGTGCTGTCGACGATATAGTCGGTGCGCGAAAGCTCGCTTTCACCAAACACGCTGATGGCCAGCTTGTCGCCCGTGCGGATCCGCTGGGCAACCAGTTCATCCATCGCCTTGACCGGGATGATATCATAGGCCGCTGCCCCGGATGGTAGAGGATTGTCACGCCCTGCTGCCGGCACCGCCACAGCGCCCAGCGCCGTGACGACGCACAGCGCCATGGACAGATCGCACAGGCGCCTGCGTATCATGACCTCAGGTTTCCCGACCTTGCAGGCGGCACCAGCACGAAAGCTGCCGCTACCCCGACCAAGCTTGCCAATGCCATGGAACGGAACGGATAATCAACAAGCGAATGAAGACTTACAACAGTTAACGTGCCAGCGCTGAACGCGGCCTGAGCTCGCGCCGCCCCGCCTGCTGCGCGCAGCGCGCGTGCCAGGGCCAGCGCTACCAGCGCGGCCGCTGCGGCCCAGGCGAGTGCCAGTGGCAGTCCGCCTTCGAGCAGCAGCTCAAGATATTCGCTGTGAGCGCGGTTGGGCAGAACCGGGCCAATTGCCTCCAGCCGTTCAGCCGGGCCGATCACGCGGGTAAAGGTTCCAACACCGCTGCCGATCGGCCAGTACTGTTCGATCGCGAACAGCGTATCCCGCCAGATATCGGGGCGATATTCGCCGTTGAAGCCAAAGCGCAGCAGCACCTGCTGGACCGGACGGGTCTGCCAGGCCGCAGCGGCCAGGCCCATGCCGATAGCCCCGGCAAGGGCGAGGTTGCGGAGCCGGAATAGCGAGGTCTGGCTGGACAGCTCTGCGCGCACCAGGAACAGGCACCAGGCCAATGCGAACGGGATCAGGGCAATGCCAGTACGCGAGCCGGTGAGAAAAGCGCCCAGCAGCAGCACAAGCGCCAGCGCGCCCACCGTCGCCAGCATGGCACGGCTCCGTCCGGCTTGCTCGTACCAGGCGCCGATCAACGCCGTCAGGCCGATCAGCAGAACATCGACCTGGGCATTGCGATTGGCCTGGAACCCGCCCAGCACGCCGGGATCGCTGCCGACATAGAACGCCAGGGCTCCCTTGCCGGCTGAGGCCAGCTGCGCAGCGCCAACCGCGACGGACAGCAAGGCAAACCCGGCAATGGCCTTGAGCAGCAACTGCCGGCCGTCGCTGGAAAGGCTTGCGGCCATGGCCAGGGCTAGCAGGGGTGGCAGCAAGGCCAGCAGACCATCGAGCGTCCGCTGCGGCGCGACCGAGAGCGGCCACCACGATTGTTCCGCCCCGACCAGCGCCAGACTTTCGCGGAGCAGGTCCCGGCCAGGCAAAGCCTGCCAGAGCGCCGGGGGAAGCGGGATCAGCTGCAGGGCCGGAACGATTGCGACCAGACCGATGACCCACCACAGTGGCGTGCTGTCCCGCAAATGGTCCGGTCCGCGCAAGGCGACCCAGCAGATCAGCGCCACGGCCGCGAGGAGCTGGCACGCAAGTTCCATCAGCGGCGCCGGAGTGCCGCCGCCGCCAAGGGTCAGCTGCGCCAGAACATAGACGAAAGCCAGCCAGGTTAGCGCCCGGTCATGGCTGAACGCGCCGGAGTGGTTCATCGCCCGACCGCGCACCACGACAAAAGGGCCCCAGCCATGCGGCCAGGGCCCTTTGGATCAAGTGGATTGAGACGCAGCGCCACTCAACCGTTGCTAGCGGTCCCGAGACCGGCGGCCAGGCCGCCCGCGCCAGTTGCGCCAAGAATAGCCGGCAAGATGCTGCCTGCAGGACCGAATCCGGCGCCCTTGGCCGCTTCGCCTGCTGCCGGAGCGCTCGAACATTCTCGATCTCGCAAGAGGTTTGTGACGGTATCCTCGGCCGCGCCATTGTTCTCGGCCGGACCCGTGGTCACCACGCAGACGCAGCTGCCATCCGCAAGCTGGTCGCGTACGATGTCTGCAGTGCCCGGCGCACCGGTTCGGACAACCTTCACCGAGCATTGGCCGGCCTGGCTGGCACCTTCGGCCAGGGCGAGAACCGGAAGCGCATCAGCCGAGCGCAGACCAGCGGTCGCGGCGACACCTGCGGTGGCCAGGGCAGCGGCTGCCAGTGTACCGAAGATGTAACCCGCCACCGTAAACTCCGTCCCGGCATCTAGAGAGCGCGCGTATCATAGGGAGAATTTCTTAGTAAAGCGGAAAAGTCTCGGAATCTCGGTGGATTGGACGCATTTGTTAACCGTGATGCTGCTTTGCAACAATCAATAGGCCCGTTCATGCACGACCACCTGCAGGGTGCGCAGGATGATCACTACATCGCGCCACAGGGTCCAGCCCGCCTGGTATTCCAGATCGGCCTGCAGGCGCTGCGATAGATCGGATTCCTCGCGGGTTTCACCCCGAAAGCCCCGGACCTGTGCCAGTCCGCTCATGCCCGGCTTGAGCGCGTGGCGCTGCCAGTAGCGGTCATCGACTTCCCAGAACAGCTTGTCGCCAGCCTGCGAGGCAAGGGCGTGCGGACGGGGTCCGACCAGGCTCATTTCGCCTTTCACCACGTTAAGCAATTGCGGCAATTCGTCGATCGAAGTGCGGCGCAGCCAGTGGCCGATCCGCGTGACCCGGTCATCGTCGCGGCTGGCCGAGCGGGCGCCTGCCTGGTCGGTTTGGGCCACCTTCATGGTGCGGAACTTGTAGATGTCGAAGAACCGGTTGTTGCGGCCGACCCGCCTTTGCCGGAACAGCGCCGGCCCGCCGTCTTCGAGCCGGATGGCAAGGGCAACCAGCAGCATTGGTCCGGCCAGCACCAGCAGCAGCGGCAAGGTTATGGCCAAGTCGAACCCACGCTTAAGCAGCCGCGAGCGCAGGCCGAGCGGACCCGCCGCGACCACCAGCGTGCCGACCCCTTCGCTCCGGCTGGTACCCAGGATACCCAGATCGATCACCTCGGTATCGACGATCTCGCCGCGCATGTGCCCGCCTTTCAGCACCATCGCCCACAGGCGGCGGCGTTCAGGCGGACAGGTTACGATCACCCGGTCCATCGGCCCGATTAGCTTGGCCAGGCGGTCGAGACCGTGCGGATCGTCGAGTTGCGGCGGCAGACCCAGGGCACGCGCATCCACCCGGTGGCACTTGGTCAGGTCAACTGGCGGCCCGCCATCGTCGATCACCAGCAGGTTGATCGCCCGCGCGCCAACCCAGCTCCGCACCAGTGGCTCGAGATTGTAGCGTGCCCAGATCATCAGGAATAAGGCGGCAAAGCACCCCAGGCCATAGCCGAAGCGCGAGAGATTGAGGCTGCTGCGCGCCAGGAACAGCGCCAGCAGCACCAGCAGGCTGGCCAGCAGCAATGCAGATGAAGCCCGCTGCACCCCGAATTCCGGCGCGATCAGCGATTGGACGCTATAAGTCCGATTGAGCAGCGCGACGGTCCAGTACAGCGGTAAGGCCAATTGCGCCGATCCCCAGACGGTGTCATCCGTCGGGCTGCCAAGGTAGAGCCAGGTCGAGAGGGCGAAGCCGGCCAGCAGCATGGCACCGTCCAGCAGCAGCTGAATGGCATAGATCCGCAGCCTCGTCCGCTCCAGCGATGGTGGAACGGTAAACGATTGCGCCGTCATGTCATCAATTGGTCCGATCAAATCGGAGCGGTGCGACCCCTCCAAGCGAAACTATGAGTTCCCTAGCAGGATCAGTTGCTTGGCCAAGGGCTATTTGCGGGGCGCAGCCACGCGCGCGATCTCGGTCAGGCCCTGGGCCAGCAGGAGTTCGGCCTGCTGGCTGTTGGTTAGCAGGGCACGGTGCAGCCCGACCAGCTTATCGACCAGCCGGGTGAGGCGGGGGCCGCGCCATTTCTGGAGCTGGCGCAAGATATCGCTCTTGTCCTTGAAGAAGATCCGGCGGGCCGCGGTCTCGGCCTCGACAAAACGTTCGATGTCGCCGCTGCGCCCCAGCTTGGCGGCCAGTTGCGCCAATTGCGCTGCACGCCGCTCAACCGCTAGCAGCAGCCCGACCGGGTTCAGCCCCAGTTCGCGCATTCGCCGTAACTCACCCGGCAGCCGCTGGACCTCGCCCGAGAGAACGGCATTGACCAGTGGCATCAGCCCGTCGTCCTCGGTCCGCGCCCCGATCGCGTCCAGCGTCGCAGCATCGGCAGTACGCGGCGCAAGCGGCGTGGCATCAAGGTAAAGAGCGATCTTGTTGACCTCGCTCGCGGCGATCCGGGTGTCGAGTGCAGCGGCCCGGGCGATCCGTTCGGACAGATCGCCGCTCAGGTTCAGCCCGGCAGCCCCGGCCATGTCGCGGACGGCGTTGCTGACGCTGCGCAGGTCGGGCGGGTAAAACATCGCGACCAGGGCATCGGGTCTACCTGCCAGCAACTTGGCGGTGCGGGACTTGTCGGTCGCGCTCGTCGCCATGACGATTACCGGACAGGGCTCGCTCTCGCCCTGCAGCATGGTTTCGATCGCGTCATGGGCCTCGTCGCCGCTGGCGCGGACCAGGATGTGGCGATTGCCGCCGAATAGGGAGTTGGACCGGGCCTCGTCGCCCAGGCGTACCGGGTCCTTGCGCAGGTCCGAACCGGCAAGTTCGATCCGCTCACCCGGATCGGGCAGCGCGGCAATCAGGAACTGGGCCGCATCCTGGATACCGGCGTCGTCCTGCCCGCACAGGAAGAACACCCGGGCTTCGCGCACCGCGCGCGGGGCAATCGACTTGAAATCCTTCTGGGTGGCCTTCACTGAGCGCCCGCTTGGCCTTCGCGCAATTGCAGCGCCAGGCGCGCGACGATCTTGTCCGCGACTACCTTGGCGAGGTTTTCAAGCGCGGTCTGTTCTGCGGCAATCGTCGCATATTCGGAACTTACCACGTCGATCCCCGCATCCGACCCGGCAGTGGCGTCCAGTACGATCGCGCCGCTGGCGGTATCGACCAGCTGGTAGCGTGCGCGCAGGGTGCGCCGTTCGCGGCCGATGGTATCGTCGGACAGCAGGCCGAGACCTTCAAGCTTGTCATCAAGCCGCACGTCGAGCCGGTAGCGCGGAGTTACCCGGCCAGCCGCCCCGAGCCGGTCAACCAGTGCGTTGCGGACCAGCCAGCCGGCCTTGCCCTCGATCGCGGGAACCTCGACTGCCGCCAGCCCCTGCGCCACCTGTCCGCTCGCCCCGCCGGCATACATCGGCTGCAATCCGCAAGCAGACAGCAACAGCGCCCCGGCGAGGATGCAAAAATGCTTCATGCGACGAGATTGACCAGCCGGTCGGGCACCACGATCACCTTCTTCACTGCCTTGCCATCGAGTGCACGCTGCACCTTGTCGCTGGCCAGCGCAAGCGCCTCCAGCTCCTCGCGCGGCAGGCCCTTGGCGACGGTGATCGTATCGCGCAGCTTGCCCAGCACCTGGATCGCGATGGTCACTTCGTCCTCGACCAGCAGGGCCGGATCGACCGCTGGCCAGGCGGCATCGGCGACCAGGCCTTCCCCGCCAATCGCGGCCCAGGCTTCCTCGGCCAGGTGCGGCATCATCGGCGAAACCAGCAGCAACAGCGTGCGGATCGCAGCCGAGCGGCTGGCGCTGGGCGCGGCCTTTTCGGTCGCCCCGGTCAGCTCGTAGATCCGCGCCACGGCCTTGTTGAAGCCGAGTGCCGCGATGTCCTGTGTTGCGGCATGAACAGTCTGATGGGCCTTGCGATCTAGCGCCTTGTCCTCGCCGGTTGCAGCGGCATCGTACTGGCCGAACAGGCGCCACAGCCGCTGGACGAAGCGCGCGCAGCCCTCAATCCCGGCTTCGGACCAGGGCAGGTCGCGCTCCGGCGGGCTGTCGGAGAGCATGAACCAGCGCACCGCGTCGGCACCGTACTGCGCAATGATGTCGTCCGGATCGACGACATTCTTCTTGCTCTTCGACATCTTGATGACGCGGCCGATCTCGACTGGCTGGCCATCAGCCTTGAGCGTGGCGTTCTCGCCGCCGCGCTCGACCTCGGCCGGGCTGAAGTAGACCGGCTGGCCATTGGCGGGATCGATCCGCGAATAGGTCTCGTGCGTCACCATGCCTTGCGTGAACAGGCTGGCAAAGGGCTCCTTCACGTCGATCAGGCCAATGTGATTGAGCGCGCGGGTCCAGAAGCGGGCGTAAAGCAGGTGGAGGATCGCATGCTCGATCCCGCCGATGTACTGCTCGACTGGTAGCCACTGCTTGATCACTTCCGGATCGAACGGCTTGTCGCCCGGCTGGCTGGCAAAGCGCAGGAAGTACCACGAGGAGTCGACAAAGGTATCGAGCGTATCGGTCTCGCGCTCGGCCGGCTTGCCGCACTTGGGGCAGGGGGTGTGCTTCCAGGTCGGATGGCGCAGCAGCGGGTTGCCGGGCACCTCGAAGCTAACATCCTCGGGCAACGTAACCGGCAGCTGGTCCTTGGGTACCGGCACGACGCCGCAATCGCCGCAATGGATGAACGGGATCGGCGTTCCCCAATAGCGCTGGCGCGATACGCCCCAGTCGCGCAGGCGGTACTGCGTTTCGCCCTGGCCCCAGCCTTCGTGCGCGGCCTTGGCGATGATCGCGGCCTTGGCCTCATCGATGGTCATGCCGTCGAGCCATTCGGAATTCACGATCCGGCCCGGACCTGTGTAGGCCTCGTCGCCGTCGAACTCGGCGTCGGTCTGGTCGCCATCGCTGACCACGCGGGTTACCGGCAGCTCATACTTGCGGGCAAAGTCCAGGTCGCGCTGGTCATGCGCGGGGCAGCCGAAGACCGCGCCGGTGCCATAGTCCATCAGCACAAAGTTCGCGACATAGACCGGCAGGTGCCATGACTTCTTGAGCGGATGCTCGACCGAATAGCCGGTGAAGAAGCCCTTCTTCTCGGCCGTCTCCAGCTCAGCTGCAGTGGTCCCGCCCTGCTTGCATTCGGCAATGAACGCCGCCAGCTCGGGCGAGGTGGCTGCGATCGCTTGCGCAAACGGATGGTCCGCCGCGATCGCGACGAAGCTCGCCCCGAACATCGTGTCGGGCCGGGTGGTATAGACTTCGATGCCGTCCGGACTGTCGACAAAGCGGAAGGTACAGCGCAGGCCCTGGCTCTTGCCGATCCAGTTCTCCTGCATCAGCCTGACCTTTTCCGGCCAGTCCTGGAGCTCGCCCAGACCGGACAGCAGATCATCGGCAAACTGCGTGATCTTGAGGAACCACTGGTTGAGCTTGCGCTTTTCGACCAGCGCGCCGCTGCGCCAGCCGCGTCCGTCGATCACCTGTTCGTTGGCGAGCACGGTCATGTCGACCGGGTCCCAGTTGACCGCCGATTCCTTGCGGTAGACCAGGCCAGCGGCATAGAGATCAAGGAACAGCGCCTGTTCCTGGCCGTAGTAGTCCGGCTCGCAGGTCGCCAGTTCGCGGCTCCAGTCGAGCGCAAAGCCCAGGCGCTTCAACTGGGCCTTCATGTTGGCGATATTGTCGCGGGTCCAGCCGCCGGGGTGGACGCCCTTTTCCATGGCCGCATTCTCGGCCGGCATGCCGAAGGCATCCCAGCCCATCGGGTGGAGCACTTCGAAGCCCTGCATCCGCTTGGTCCGGGCCAGCACGTCACCCATCGTGTAATTGCGTACGTGGCCAATGTGGATCCGGCCCGACGGGTAGGGGAACATCTCCAGCACGAAGGAGCGCGGCTTGTTGCTCGCATCGTCGGCGCGGAAGGTCTGGCGTTCGTCCCACGCTTGCTGCCAGCGCGAATCGGCGCGCGCCGCATCGAAGCGGCCGGAATCTTGGTTCTGGGTAGTCATGTCCTGCCCTCTAGCCGCTGGGCGCGGCTTGTCGAGGGGGTGGCTTACTCGGCAACCGCACCGCGGCGCAGGTCGCGGGCCTTGGTCAGGATGATGTCTTCCAGCTTTTGCACCGTGGCAGCCTGGACCGGAGCATCGACCCAGACCCCATTCTGGGCGACCTGGCGGCTGGCGGCAACGCGCAGCGCATCGGCGCGCAGGTCTTGATCAAGGATGGTCACGGTGACCTTCATCCGCTCACCGGCGTTGTTCGGGTTGGCATACCAGTCGGTCACGATCACGCCGCCGTTGCTGTCGGTCTGGACCAGCGGCATGAAGCTGAGCGCATCGAGGCTGGCGCGCCACAGGTAGCTGTTGACCCCGATCGTGGTAATCTTCGAGGCAGCGAGATCGGCCTTCGGGCGGTCCTTGCCGCCGCAGCTGACCAGCGCGAGCGCCGCCATGGCGACGAGGCCAGTGCGGCCGATCCGGAAGAGGGTGCTGTGGCCGGAAGTCATCATGGTCAAGCTACGATCCTGTCTTGGCGGCGAGGGTTGGCCCCCGCACGAAACCTGCGCAGCCTCTATAGCCAAGGCGGCCAAGGCGGCAAGTGCGCATTGGCCGCCGTTGCCGTGAACCCCCGCTGAATGCACAGCTGTCCGTCCGGTTAAGCTGCAATTCACCCCCGCGGCACCAGATAGTGCTTGGATTCGGGGGCCATCCGCGCGAACATCGCCGAGTCTCCCCGAAAAGAACGGAAACGCGCAGGACATGACCGTGGCAATGACAACCGGCAGCAAGGGCAAAGCGCGCAACAGCGCCGCTTCCGCGCTGCTGCTTGCTGCGGCGGTGGCAGTCCTGGCGCTGCCCAGCGCCGTGCTGGCCCTGTCGGTGGGAATCGGCCCGCGCCTGACTGCCAAGACGGAAGCGGCTGCCGACAATGGCTTCCAGCCGGCCCGGGTTGACCCTCGTCTGGCCCGCTCGATCTCAGTCCGCGCTTTGGGTGCTGGGCAGACCTTCCGCTTTACCCCCGGCGCCGCACCTAACCGGCTGGACCGCTCGGTCACGGTGGCAGTCCGGGTCGACAGCAGCACATCCCGCCCGGTCCGCGCCGCGCTCGCCGCGAGCGACAACGGCGGCTTCGGTATTGCTCCGACTGCTTACAGCCTCGGCGTTTCGCGCGGCTACAAGGGCTTTGCCCAGAACAGCACGGCAGTGTCCGAACTCCGCAAGGTCGAGATGCCCGATCTCGCCAGCTTCAAGCCCTCGCCAGGCGCCCGCGAAGATGCCTCGCGCTTCGCCCCGCGGATCGCGCTGGATGGCCGTGAACCGGCAGGCCGCTCGCCGCGCACGCTTCAGGGCCAGACCGAGGAGGTGGTCGATCTGGGCGGGTCCTATCGCCTCACCCGCAACCTCAACGTCACCGCAGGCGTGCGCAGCACCTCTGACCGCGATCGGCTTGCGCCGCTGAGCGATGGCCGCAAGGACAACCAGGCGGTCTACGTCGGCACCCAGTTCAAGTTCTGAACGCGGCATACGAATAGCTATTCGCCAGCCTTGCCTGCCCGCTTGGGCTTGCTAGACCTGCCGCTACGGAATCCAATAGCGGGAGAAGCTCTGATGGCACGAGTGGCAGTAGTTACCGGCGGCACGCGCGGGATTGGCGAAGCGATCTGCCAGCGGCTCAAGCGCCAGGGGCACCAGGTCATCGCCAACTATGCCGGCAACGAGGAAAAGGCCCAGGCCTTCACCGCGGCGACCGGCATCCCGGCCTATCGCTGGGACGTTGGTGACCATGAGGCGACGCTTGAAGGCTGTGCGCGGGTCGAGGCTGACTTTGGCCCGATCGATATCGTCATCAACAATGCCGGGATCACCCGCGATGGCACGCTGCACCGGATGACCTTTGAGGACTGGAACGAGGTCCTGCGGATCAACCTGGGCGGCTGCTTCAACATGGCCAAGGCAACCTTTCCCGGCATGCGCGAGCGCGGCTGGGGCCGGATCGTCAACATCGGTTCGATCAATGGCCAGGCTGGGCAGTACGGCCAGGTCAATTATGCTGCGGCCAAGTCCGGCATTCACGGCTTTACCAAGGCGCTGGCCCAGGAAGGCGCCAAGTTCGGCGTTACCGTCAACGCTATCGCCCCTGGCTATATCGATACCGACATGGTGGCTGCCGTCCCCGCGCCGGTGCTGGAAAAGATCGTTGCCAAGATCCCCGTCGGGCGGCTGGGCATGGCCGAGGAAATTGCCCGCGGCGTCGCCTTCCTGACCAGCGACAACGGCGGCTTCGTGACCGGCTCAACCATGTCGATCAATGGCGGCCAGCATATGTACTGAGCGCCGGTACTGTCTAACGATTTCCAAAGAGCGGCAATCACGCCCGCTGATTGCTGGCATCCAGGAAAGGCAATTCTGGCCACGTGGGTCCGTCCCCTGAGGTCCGGTTTAACGCTTGGTTAGCCACGCGCGGTTAGCTTTCGTTTTCCATGATCCGCCGGACGCGACGAACGAGCAGAGCCATGCCGAACCAAGCACCATCCGATCCCGCCGAGCTGCGCGCTGCGCCGCGCTCTTCGCTGATGCTGCGCACCGCCAAGGTGGTATGCCAGAGCGGCGAGTATCCATGCCTGGTCCGCGATGTGTCGGCCGGCGGTGTCGGTCTGCGCTTCTTTCACGATGTCCCGCCCGAGACGCGCATCTTCCTCCAGCTTGCTAACGGCGCGGTTTACCCGATCGAGCGCGCCTGGGTCAGGGATTATGAGGCCGGCTACCGCGCGGCGAACGAAATCGACGTCGACGAATTCATCGCCGAGCCAAGCCCGCATAACCACCGTGCCATCCGCTTCAGGCTGGAGCGCCCGGTGCTGGTCACCATCGATGGGCGTGACTGCCGTGCCCGCCTGCTCGATGTGTCGCGCACCGGCGCAAAGCTGCGGGCCGACCGCGAATGGCCGCAGGGCGCCTTCGTCCGAGTTGAGTTCATCGGTTTCCCGGTGCGCTATGGCCATGTGCTGTGGCGCAAGGGTGTGGAACACGGCATCGTCTTCCAGGACACGATGTCGCTGGCCGATCTGGCCCGCCATCTCCTGGCGGTCCAGCCCTACCCCGATGACCCGCCCGAAGCGCAGGGTACCAAGGGCTGGGCTGTCCGCGCGGCCTGACCTTAGTTGACGGTGATCCCCGTCATTTTCCAGGTGCCATCTTCCCAAGCCATATGCAGCGTTTCGACCGCGCGGCCTTTCTTGCTGTATTTCGCGTTGAAGGACACGATCCAATAGCCGTTCGGCGGCGCCGGCCGGAAGTCCACCGTTGCCAGCTCGCGTGACTGGATAGTGCCCATTTCGCTGCGAACCTTGTTCGATGCGTCCGCCCACCAGTCGGCGGTATTGAGCAGCTTGAACGACTTGTGGGCTGTTTGCCAACTAGCAGTCCAGTCGCCGCGATCGACCAGTGCCAGGAATTGCTGCGCGGCCTCGACCGCTGCCTGCTCGCTGGCTGGCGTGGCGGAAACGGAGGCGGCCGCAGTAAGCGGCGCAGTGCTTGTCTGGCCGCCTCCGGACAGGGCGGACAGGGCAAGAAGGGCAAGCGTTGCAGTCATGATCGAACCTCCGATGATCCAGCCAGTGCGGCGGAGTATGCCGCGACTTTGGGCTGGCTGAGGTGACATCTGCTGCGTGTTGACCGGCGGGGCATCCCCCAAAGCCTTGTCCCCAAGCAATTCGGGGGTCTGCGCCTCCGCCTCACGCAGCAGGCGTGCGGCTTCGCGGCTGGACGAGGTGTCCATCTTGCGCCGCGCATCGCGCAGCCGCTCGTTGACCGTGTGGACCGAAAGACCCAGGTGCCGCGCCATCGATTTGGCGTCGTAACCCTGCACCAACAGGCGCAGCGTTTCCTTCTCCTTAGCGGTTAAGGACAGGTGGCGCTGGATCATGGCCTGGATGTAGGGGGCGGTCCGAGCAGCGACCACCCCAAATTTTTCGTAGGTTCCCGGGCGCGCCTCGCGCTAGATCGCGCCATGACCACCTTGTTCCATCCACCCATCAAGCGCTCGATCGAGATCGCCGGGCACAAAACTTCGATCAGCCTCGAACCATTGTTCTGGGAACTGCTCAAGCAAGCCGCCGCCGCCGAAGGCCTGCCGATCAGCGCGCTGGTGGCGCGGATCGATAGCGAGCGGATCGTCGCGCCGACTCCGCCGGGACTGGCGGGGGCGGTGCGGGTCTGGCTGATTGCCTGGCTCGCTTCAAAGCTGAGTCCCTCAAATCTGGGCGAGGAACAGCCCGCCTAGGGCCGCGCTGCCCAGCACCGGCAGCACACCCCACTTCAGCCGAAACAGCAGGACTGCGCAGAGCACTGTCAGCAGGCCCGCGCGCCAATCGAGGCTGCTCCAGACCGGCAGGCCAGCGGCATAGGTTCGAAACAGCACATGGCCGCCGAACCACAGGGCGAGACTACCGATCACGCCGACGACCGAGGCCGTGACAGCCGCCAGCGCGCCCTTTAGCCGGACCGCGCGTTCCATCCGCTCGATCCAGGGAGCGAAAGCAAAGATCCACAGGAAACAGGGGGCAAAGGTCACCCAGGTTGTCAGTGCCGCGCCAAGGATTCCTGCGACCAGCGGCGTAAACGGATCAGACGCGCGGAAGGCGGCAAGGTAGCCGACGAACTGCGTCACCAGGATCAGCGGCCCCGGTGTCGTTTCAGCAAGGCCCAGGCCGTCGGCCATCTCGCCGGGGCGTAGCCAGCCAAAACCGTTGACCGCCTCCTGCGCCATATAGGCCAGCACCGCATAGGCCCCCCCAAAGGTCACCACCGCAAGCTGCGAAAAGAAGCTGCCGATCTGCCACAACACGTGGTCGCGGCCGAGCAGAGTCAGCACCAGCACCATCGGCAGGGCCCAGATCGTGCCCCAGACCAGCACCGACTTGAGCGAGGCCAACCAGGGGCGCGGCGGCAGCGGCATGGCATCTCCGGCTGGCTTCAGCGCCAGCAGGTCCGGCCGCAGCGCGGCGACGACAAAGCCGATCAGCCCCGCGCCGAGGACCACCACAGGAAAGGGCAAGGCGAACAGCGCCAGTGCCAGGAATGCCGCAAACGCCAGCCCTTGCTTGAGGCGCGTATCAAGTGCCCGTCCGGCGATCCGCAGCAGCGCCTGGACCACCAGCGCGAGGACCGCTGCCTTGATCCCCAGGAAGAGCGCGGCAAACCAGCTGAGATTGGCTGCCGCAGCATAGAGGATCGACAGCGCCAGGATCACCAGCGCGCCGGGGATTACGAACAGCAGCCCCGCCGCCAGCCCGCCGCGCCAGCCGTGCAGCTTCCAGCCGATCCAGGTGGCAAGCTGCTGGGCCTCGGGTCCTGGCAGGAAGTGGCAGAAATTGAGCGCGTGGAGGTATTGGTCTTCGCTGATCCAGCCGCGCTCTTCCACCACTTCGCGGTGCATCAGCGCGATCTGGCCGGCCGGACCGCCAAAGCTGAGGCAGCCGATCCGGGCGAAAGTCGTGACGAGTTCTTGGAAAGTCGGGGTCGATCGCGCGGTCACGCCTTGCTCCATGCCTAACGCATCGCCGAAGGGCGAGGCAATTCAGGCAACGCTTGGGCGGTGTGGCGCCTGACCGGGAGGTTGCGTGGCCCCGATGCCGCAGGAAATGCTACGGCAGCGGGGCACGGTCAAGAGGTCTTAGGTAAACTTGCCGGCGGCTGGCGGGTCGCTGGCCGGAAAGCTTTCGTCGCTGGCCTGATCGACCTCGTCCCACTTCTTGGGATCGCTGGCCATGGCCTCGGGACCCGCATTGCGGACCGGGGCGAAGCCATCCGTGGCCTCGCCTGCGGCAAAAGCAACCGGGGTTGTTGCGGTTTCGGCCTGGCGGGTGGCGTAGCGGTACAGACCGTAGCCAACGGCACCGGCGAAGGCGAGTTTGAGCAGCATTGCTTGGGCTCCTTTGCGCAAAAGTATGCCCCAGCCTAAGGGATCAGGTGCCGCCTGGTTCCGGCGATCGGCTCAGTCTCCGCCGACCCGTTCGATTGCCGCGCCGACTAGCGCCAACTTCTCTTCCAGCCGCTCGTAACCCCGGTCGAGATGGTAGAGCCGGTGGACCTGCGTTTCGCCCTCTGCAGCCAGACCGGCGATCACCAGGCTCATCGAGGCCCGCAGATCGGTGGCCATGACTTCGGCCCCGGTCAGCTTCTTGACCCCGTGGACCACGGCGGTGCGGCCCTTGGTCTCGATATGCGCGCCCATGCGGTTGAGTTCGGGCACGTGCATGTAGCGATTCTCGAAAATCGTCTCGGTCAGGACCGAGCTGCCTTCGGCCAGGCACAGCATGGCCATCAGCTGGGCCTGCATGTCGGTGGCAAAGCCCGGATAAGGGGCGGTTGAAAGCGTCACGGCCTTCATCGGGCCGTCGCACCACACCTTGATGCCATCGCTATGCGGCTCAACGCCAACCCCGGCGTCGCGCAGTGCCTGGAGCGTTGCATCCATTTCGTCAGCGACGGCGTGCTTCAGGAACACCTCGCCCCCGGTGATCGCTGCGGCGCAGGCATAGGAGCCGGCCTCGATCCGGTCGCTCATCACGCGGTAGGTCGCGCCGTGGAGCCGGGGCACGCCGTGGATGGTGAGGTCGCTGGTGCCGATCCCTTCGATCTGCGCGCCCATCGCCACCAGCAGCTTGCACAGGTCGACAATTTCCGGCTCGCGCGCGGCGTTGTGCAGCACGGTCTTGCCGGTGCAGAGCACGGCGGCCATCACCGCATTCTCGGTCGCGCCGACCGAGACCACCGGGAACGCATAGCGCCCGCCGGGCAGGCCGCCATCAGGGGCGATGGCCCGGACGTAGCCCGCCGCCAGCTCGATCGTCGCGCCCATCGCTTCAAGCGCCTTGAGGTGGAGGTCGATCGGGCGGTTGCCGATCGCGCAGCCGCCGGGGAGCGATACGGTCGCCTCGCCCATCCTCGCCAGCATCGGGCCGAGCACCAGGATCGAGGCGCGCATCTTGCGGACCAGCTCATAGGGCGCGATCGAGGAGGTGATCCGCGGCGCTTCCAGCGTCATCACCCGGCCGAAATCCTCGGGCCGGCTGCCGGCGATGGTGGTCGAAATGCCGAACTGGTTTAGCAGGTGCTGGAACCCGTCAATATCCGCCAGGCGTGGCAGATTGCGCAGCGTCAGCGGCTCGTCCGTCAGCAGCGCGCAGGGCAGCAGCGTCAGCGCAGAGTTCTTGGCGCCCGAGATCGGGATGGTGCCTGACAGGCGCTTGCCGCCCTGGATGATGATCTTGTCCATGGCCGCCTGATTTAGCGGGATTGCGGGAACCGGCAAGCGCTGTGCAATGCTATGCACACCTAGGGCACAAACGGGGGCACAATCCGGTTGCCAAGCCCGGGCTGCCGGCCTTAACCCCGCTGCAACAACAGGATGGTAAACGCGCCGCCATGAGCAATGCTTCGCTTCGCAAGCCGATCAAGAAAGCTGTCTTTCCTGTGGCCGGCCTCGGCACCCGGTTTCTGCCGGCGACCAAGGCGATCCCGAAGGAAATGCTGCCGATCATCGACCGCCCGCTGATCCAGTACGCGGTCGACGAGGCGCGCGAAGCGGGGATCGAGCAGCTGATCTTTGTGACCGGCCGCGGCAAGACCGCGATCGTCGAACATTTCGACATGGCGTTCGAGCTGGAAACGACCATGGCCGATCGCCACAAGTCGCTCGAAGTGCTGGAGCCGACCCGGATCCAGCCAGGCAACCTTGTCACCGTGCGCCAGCAGGTGCCGCAGGGCCTGGGCCACGCGATCTGGTGCGCCCGCGCGATTGTCGGCGATGAACCCTTCGCGATATTCCTGCCGGACGAACTGATGATCGCCAACCCGGGCGGGGCAGGCTGCATGAAACAGATGGTCGCGGCCTATAACGAGCACGGCGGCAACCTGATCTCGGTGCTCGAAGTGCCGGAAGAGGACGTCTCGTCCTACGGCGTGATCGCGCCGGGGGCGAAGATCAGCGACCAGGTGACCGAGGTGACCGGCCTAGTCGAAAAGCCGAAGCGTGAGGATGCGCCCAGCAACCTGATCATCTCGGGCCGCTATATCCTCCAGCCCGAAGTGATGCGCGTGCTCGAGGGGCAAGAGGCCGGGGCCGGCGGTGAAATCCAGCTGACCGATGCCATGGCCCGGATGATCGGCCAGCAGCCGTTCCATGCTGTGACTTTCGCCGGCCGCCGGTTCGACTGCGGCAGCAAGATCGGCTTCCTCGAGGCGACGCTGGCGCTGGCGCTGGAGCGCCAGGACCTGGGCGAAGAAGTGCGCGCCATGGCGAAACGGCTGCTGGGCTGAATTTTCGCCCCACTGATTTCAAACGATTTTCCCGAGTTAGTTGATAAAACACGTCCGCACTGCGGTATAGGCAGCAGCGCACAAAAGCCGCCGCACCTCCGCCGCGCCGGCATGGACAAGAACCGACGATTAGAAAGAGCCGACCGGAGTGTGACGGCATTGGCGCGTGTAGGAAAACGCTTTTGCGCGCCCTTGCGCTCCGGCTTCAGCCTTGCCAGTCAGCCGCGATGCGGATTGCCCTGTTCGAACCTGAAATTGCCGGCAACGTCGGCGCGGTGATGCGGCTGTGCGCCTGCCTGGGTGCCAGCGTTGACTTGATCGAGCCGCTGGGCTTCGCCTGGGATGACCGCCGCGTGCGCCGCGCGGCGATGGACTATATCGATCACGTCGCGGTCACCCGCCACGCCAGCTTCGCCGCGTTCCTGGCCACGCTGGGGCAGAGCCGCCTGGTCCTCTTCACCACCAAGACCGACCAGAACGCTTACGCCTTCCCCTACCGGGCCGATGACGTGCTGCTGTTCGGCAAGGAAAGCGCCGGTGTCACCGCCGAAGTCCTCGCCGCCGCCGATGCGCGGGTGCGCCTGCCGATGCGGGCCGAGGTTCGCTCGCTCAATCTGGCAACTTCGGCCGCCTTAGCTTTGGGGGAGGCGTTAAGGCAGACAGGTGGGCTGCCGGGGTAGGGTGGATCTGCTTGCCACCCTTCGAAAACCTATTGGCTTTCGGCAGGCGCTGAACCGGTAAAAGCACCAAGGTGCGAAACCGTGACCATGGTGCCGGGGCCGTTGTCGGTCACTGCCACGATCGCATCGAGTTGCCCGGCAAGCGCGTTGACGATGCCGGTGCCGAGGCCGACCTTTGCCTCGGCATGGCTGCCCGGCAAGCCGCAGCCATTATCGCCGACGGTAAGCGCCCAGCCTGACGGACTGGCGGCAAAGTCCACCTTGATATGGCACCGCTTCTGTTCTGCATCGGAGAAGGCGTGCTTGAGCGAATTGATCACGAGCTCGGTGACGATCAGGCCCACGCTGACCGACTGATCAGGGCTCATCACGCTGCCGTCCGCAACGACGTCCAATGAAAGACGCTCCGGATCGGCAATCATTGAAGCCCCGATGCTGGCGCACAGATCGGAAAGGTAAGGTTTCAGCGCGACATCGCCGGTTGCGGTCGAGGCGAGCAGACGTTGCAGCGTGGCGATCGACATCACCCGGTGGTGGGCTTCGCGCAGGTGGGCGCGGGCCTCTTCCGATTGCACCCCTTCGACGCGTTGCATCAGGATGCTGGCAATAATCTGCAAGCTGTTGGCGACGCGGTGGTTCAGCTCTTGCAGCAGGATCTGCTTTTCACCGGCCAGGACATCGTTCCTCAGGGCCTGGTCCCGCGCAGCATTCTGGGCAGTGCGCAAGGCGGTGTGGTCCAGGATCGCAAGGACGAGCCGCAAGGCATCGTTTTCAAGGTGATCCAGGGCATGGGCGGCCAGCACCAGGATGCGATCGGGCTTGCCCTTGCGCTTCAGTTCAAACTCGTAGGCTTCGATTGCGGCCTGGCCGCGGGCGGTTGCCTCAAGCAGGGTGCGGAGCTGCGGCTTGTCCCATTCGCCGTTGCCCAACGCGAACAGCGAAGTTCCGACAACGGCATCGACTGGCAGATCGAAGGTCCGGCAAAAGGTCTCGCTTGCGGCTCTGATCACGAGTTGCTCATCAAGCAGCAGCAGCGGAGTAGCTGACGATAAAACCAGCGCCATGCCAAGGCTGCTGGAGTTTTCAGGATCAAAATGCGTAAATAATTCCATGGCCGAAGCCTTCGGAGACCGGAGGCTCGCACTGCGAAAGCCATACCCGGTTGTCTGTCGCGTCATCCGTGACTCGAAGAACGCTATTGATATAGCACCTTTGGATCGAACCCCCCCATTCAATCGGTGGGTGGACCATCCTGCGCCTGCTGGGGGGCGGCTTCGATCAGCAAGCTGGCAATCGCGGTCATCAATTGCGCTTCGGCATAGGGCTTTTGCAGGATCAGACTGTTGGGAACGCCTTCGGCGGTCCAGCTGGCTACGCTTTCGCCACTGACATAGAGCACGGCGAGCGCGGGATATCTCTGCCGGGCATGGTGCGCAACGGCCCAGCCATCCGGACCGTCACCCAGGTTGATATCCGAGATCAGGCCCTGAAGCTCCGCTGACTCGTCGATCAGGATCATTGCCGCAGCGCCGCTGTTGCACTCGGCCACGGTGTAGCCGCCGCCCTTCAGCGTTGCCACCAAAGCCATGCGGATCAGCGCATCGTCTTCAACGACGAGGATTGGTGACACCGCGGACATGGTAGTTGGTTTCTCCCTGGGAATGGCAAACCCACGAACGGCGGCTTTGTTGCATGGCCGTGCGAAGCCGGAACAATCGTTTGCGGGATCAGTTTGCAGATCGTCCCCGGCGCTTCGCGGACCTTGCAGAGCCCAAGCCGCGCTCACCCAATGTCGAGGAAGAGTTCATGAAATTCGTCAATCTAGCCGCGCTTGCAGCGGTGACCGTGCTGGCCGGTTGCGCAACCTTTCAATCCAAGCCGGTGGTATCGCAGGCCGACGCCGGCGGCGTGACCTACCGGATCAAGGGTGAGCAACTCGATGACACCGTCACCCTGGCGCGCGATCACTGCGCCACTTTTGGCCGAACGGCCTTCCAGGACAGCATAAGCCGCGGATCGGGCGATAGCCGGATCGTGCGATACCTTTGCAGCTAATCGCTGCTTGGGCCTGACTTCCGCACCTGCCGCGAAGTCACCCGCTGCCGCCGGCGTATCAAGGCATAGCCAAGGCCGGTGCCAGCGCCCCAAGCGCGGCCCTCAGCGCCCCATGCTCCCGGTACAGCTCGGTTAGAATCGAGAAGTGATCGGCGTCCGGCACGGTCAGCTGATCGGCCGCGTTGCCGGCCGCTGCCCAGGCTTTGGCCATCTGCGCTGTCTGGTCGCGGAAGGCCTGGGTTTCCAGCGCGCCGACGGCAAACAGGGTGCGCGGCGCGCCGGGGGCGACGCGGTGGATCGGCGATGCCGCGCGGGCGGCCGCGGCCTCTAGCCCGAGCTTGGCGTTAACCGTGGTGTCGAGCAGCGGCGCCAGATCGAACACTCCGCTGATCGAGAGGATCCCGGCAATCGGACCGATTCCAGCAGGCGGAGACATGGCAAGCTCCACGGCAATCTGTGCGCCGGCGGAGTGGCCGACCAGGATCAGCGGAGCATGGTCAGTCAAAGCCGCCAATGCCGGCAGCGCAGCCGCGGCCGCCGCAACGATATCCATCACCGCCAGTTCGGGGCTGAGCGGATAGTTGATCACCGCCACATCAAAACCGTCTGCCGCAAGCGGCGGGGCCAGGAAGCGGAAGCCGCTTTTATCGCGCGATTGCCAGTAGCCGGCGTGAAGATAGGCCACCACCCCGCGGCACGTCCCCGCAGCGCGGAACAGGTCCAGCGTCTGGCGCGGATGCGGGCCATAAGGCAGGTCGAGCGCCGGCTCTCCCGCCCGCACCGCCGCCGCATTCGCCTCGGCAAAGGCTTCGAACAGCGCCGCGTGCGACGGCCGGAGCTGCCCGTCGATATAGTCGAACTGGTTAGCGGTGGTGGCTTCTGCCTGGGTCACGCAGCGGGCCCTGTTCCTTAGCTTGCCCGCGCCGCGATCCACTCGTCGACCCGGCGTTCGAGGATCGAGAGCGGCTGCGAGCCGGAGGCAATCAGCAGGTCGTGGAAGGCCTTCACATCGAACTTGGCGCCCAGCTTCGTTTCGGCGCGCTGGCGCAGTTCCATGATCTTGAGCATGCCGATCTTGTAGCCAGTCGCCTGCCCCGGCAGGGTCAGGTAGCGGCGCACTTCCGAGCGCGAGCGCTCAATCGGCTGGCGGCCCGTGGTGTTCATGTAGGTAACCGCCTGCTCCTCGGTCCAGCCCTTCGCATGGAGCCCGGTATCGACCACCAGCCGCGCGGCGCGGAACAGTTCGGCGTCGAGCCGGAAGAAGTCCGCGGCAATATCCGGGAAGGCGCCCATTTCCTTGCAGACCGCCTCGGCATAGAGGCCCCAGCCTTCACCGAAGGCGACATAGCCGGTGACCGAGCGGAACTTCGGCCCGCCCTGCTGGCGCACCTGGATATCGCCCTGGGTATTATGGCCGGGCACCGCCTCGTGACACATCAGGGTATAGAGCGCCGCCGGATCGGGGCGCGTGCCGACCAGGTGGACGTAGGTCCGCGCCGGGCGCTTGCCATCGGGGCTGGGCTGGCTGGCATGGGCCGCGCCGCCCGGCACTTCGGAAAAGGCCGGTTCGCGCACCACCTCGATCCCGTAGGCCGGGAGCATGCCGAAATAGCCGGGCAGGAGCGTGCGGGTCTTGGCGACGAACTCGTTTGCGGTCTTGAGGTATTCGGCGCGGGTCTCATCGGTGAAGGGCTGCGGCGGGTAGAGCCGCTTGCGCTCCTGGTAGAAGGCCTCGCGGTCCTTGAACCCGGCTTGGCGGGCCAGGGCATCCTGCTCGGCCTCGATCCGGGCCACTTCCTTCAGGCCGATCTGGTGGATCTGATCCGCCGTCAGGTCGGTGGTGGTGACCAGCTTCAGCTCGTTGGCGTAATAGGCCAGGCCGCCCGGCAGGGTCAGCGCGCCGACCTTGCCGCTGGGGGCGGTCGGCAGGCTGGCCTTGGCCCAGGCGATGATCCGGCCATAGGCGGGCTTCAGCGCAACGATTGCGTCTTTGGCTGCGGCCAGGTGCTGATCAGCTTCGGCCTGGGTCAGCTTGCCATTGGCAACCAGCGCGGCAGTCTTGGCCTTTACGTCGGCCCACAGCGCCGCGTCCGGGCCGGGGCCATAGGGTGCGCCACTGGTCAATTGTTCGCTGCTGGAGATGATCGTTTCGATCTGGAACTTGGGCGGGCGGATCCCGGCCTTTTCGCTCGCCTTGGTGCGGGCCAGGGCCAGGTCGAGCACCGCCGGCATGCCGTTCAGCCGGGCGATGTAGTTCTTGAGGTCGACGACATCGCCGACCGTGTGGGTGTTGATCAGGAAGTCCGGTAGCTGGCTGTGCGCCGAATAGAGCCGCGAATAGAACGGCGGGCGATAGATGCGGTTCTGGTTGGCGAGCGCGGCGCGATCCGCCTCCAGCGCCCAGATGTCATAGTTCACCTGGCCTTCGGGGGAGAGCTCGGCCCGGTTGAACCGCGCCTTCATCCGCGCGACGCTGGCCTTGCGCCAGGCAACCTGGGCATCGGCGGCCTGGTCGCTGATGTCGTTCCACTTGTCGCCGCCGTCCTTGATCCCCAGGCGGGTGGCGAGCTGCGGCTGCGTTTTCACATAGGCGGCGAATTCGGCGTCGAGGAAATCGGTCAGCCGCGCGTCAGCATTGGCCGTGGGCGAAAGCGGCGGCAGGGGCGCGGCGGTCTGGGCAGAGAGACCCGTCGCAGCAAACAGGGCGATCGTGGCGGCCGCAAGGCCGGCGGAAAACTTGGTCATGTCGGTTCTGTCCCTCATGTGCGACGGGCGTTACATGGAGCGTCGCTCCGTTCCAGTGAAGCCGGTATTGAGGCTAGCTGCCATCCTCGCTCCTGCCAATCGCCCTTCCGCTTCGACCAATGGCGATCTAAGCCGGTCGGCGATGACGCTGATCGCCTTCAACAAGCCCATGAACGTGCTTTCGCAGTTCACCGATGCCGGGACAGCGGGTTCGCCGCGGGCGACGCTGTCGGACTATATCGACGTGCCGGGCGTCTATCCGGCCGGGCGGCTTGACCGGGACAGCGAGGGCCTGCTGCTGCTGACCGACGATGGCCGGCTGCAGGCGCGGATTGCCGATCCCCGGTTCAAGCTGCCCAAGACCTACCTGGTGCAAGTGGAAGGCACGATTGGCGCGGAGGCGCTGGCGGCGCTGCGCAAAGGCGTGCGGCTCAACGATGGCATGACTAGTCCGGCTGAGGCCGAGGCGATCGAGGCGCCGCAGCTCTGGCCGCGCGATCCGCCGGTGCGCTTCCGCAAGACCGTGCCGGACGCGTGGCTGCGCCTGACGATCAGCGAAGGCCGCAACCGCCAGGTCCGGCGGATGACCGCGGCGGTCGGGCTCCCCACGCTGCGGCTGGTGCGCTGGGCGATCGGCGACTGGTCACTGGACGGGCTGGCGCCGGGCGAATGGCGCACGGTCGATTGATCCCGGGCCTGCGCAAATCTTTCACACCTTGGTCCTAACAGGACAGGGCCGCCCGGCGACCGGCCCTTCTTCCTTCGCCTGACCAAAGGAATGCCGTGCCCCAGGCCCGTTTCGCGCAGCAATGCGACCGCCTCTCCCTAGCCGTCGACAAGACCCTCCACGACCGGTTGGTCTGGGAACGGACCGAAGCCCCGGTGCTGGCCGGGCTGGTCGCCCTGGCGCATGGCGTACTGGAAGACCGCGACGAGTTCGAACTGACCGAGGAAGGCGCGACCAGCGCGGTCAAGCGCTTCGTGCTCAAGGTTCACGGCAACCGTGTCGCCGCCTTGACGCTGCAACTGGGCGATGGCCAGGCCAAGCTGGCGATCCAGGCGATCGAGCGCAGCGCTTTCAAGGTTGCGCCGGGCGATACGCTGTCGATCCCCTATGCCGGGATCGATGCGGGCTGGATGGCCGGCAGCCTCGACGCCCTGTTCGCCCGCATCTCGCGCTAGGGCGCAGCGCCCGTCACGAAGCTGCAACACGGCCATGAGACCTTCCTGCTCATGGACCAGACAGACACCCGCTTCGACTGGATCAGCTGGCTTGCCAGCATCCCCGGCATCCCCGCCGACTGGGGTAACCATACCGCCGGCTTGCCGGAACCAGAGGACGTGGCCCTGCCGCTCGCGGCCTGAAAAAATCCGCTGCCGGGTGGATGGAATTCCGCAGGCCATTCGTTTCCCTGCTGACAGAACGCACTTCGCCTGTCTGAAAACAGAGGAAACGAACGATGACCAAGCCGATGTTCCGCACCGCCGTGCTGGCCCTGGTGGCCGCGGCGACGACCGCCCAGGCCGCGCTGCCGATGCTTTACGAAGAGGCTTATGCCCGCGAGGAAGAGCGCCGGATTTATCAGGCGCCGATTGCCGGGATCTATAACAGCCCCTGGTATGATTATCGCATCAACGTGACCGAGGCGCAGAAGGAGCTGTCCACCGACCTGCGCGGCGCCGACGATATCGAGGACCGCCGCGACGCCTGGGAAGAATACGGCACCGAGCTGGCCAAGGAACGCAAGCACTACGCCAAGACCATGGCCAAAGAGGGTTACCGCGAAGGCCGCGTCTACGTCGGCGAATAGGCCGACTACAGATCGTCACGCAGGGAAGGGGGCCGGAGCGATCCGGTCCCCTTCTTGCTGTGCGGTAAAGGCGTGTCAGCGCCAGCCGCGCTGACGGGCGGCCGCTTCCTGCTGGGGATCAAGCGCGCCTTCGCTGGCCATGTCCTGCGCGGCTGCCATAAGATCCTCAAGCGGGCTGCCGGCCTGGCGATAGTCGCTGGCGGCGGGATCGATCCCGGGCCCTTTTCGCTCGATCCGCCAGCCTGCGCTATCGCGGCAAGCAATTCCCGACCCGGCCGGAGCAGCATAGGTGCGGCAGAGCTGGCCATCCTTGCGCGCAAAGCTGAGCAGCACTTGCGGCTGGCCGGGCCTTGCCGGGTCGGCCGTAAGGCGGGTGTCGAGCGCCGCGGCAAGCTGCGCATCGGCATAGTTGCCGCCCGTGCCCGGCGTTGGCGTGTTGATCAGCAGCAATGCCAGCGATGCGGCCAGCGCGGGGCCGACGACCCAGCCCCAGCGCGGAATGCGCCGCGAAGTGCGGGCAGCGCGCGCCGCCGCGAGGTCGACCACTTCGGCCGCTGCATGTTCGTCAGCTCGCACACCGCCCAGCAGGGCGGCAAACCGGTCTGGAACTGGCGCGGCCGCGATCGGATCGTAATGCGCGGTCAGCAGACCCTTCAGCGCCCGGTGCGCCTCGACCTGCCGCGCCAGCGCTGGATCGGCCTCCACCGCCGCCGCCACTTCAGCGGCGCGGGCCGGCTCGAGCTGGCCATCGGCAAAGGCTGCCAGTTCTTCCGGGGAGACGGTCATTGCAGTCCTCCAAGCTCGGCCAACAAGGCGTCGCGGCCACGCACCAGGCGGGAATTGAGTGTACCGACCGGGCAGCCGACGATCTCAGCCGCCTCGCGGTAGCCATAGCCTTCGACCATCACCAGCAGCACGGCCTCGCGCTGTTCGGCGGGCAGCTTGGCCATGGCGCGATCCACATTGCCGAGTTCGACCAGGGCTTCCTGTCCGCCATCGGCACCTACACCCAGGCCCGCCTCTTCCTCGGCAAAGGTCTGGCCGTGGCGTTGGCGGGAACGGGCTTCATCGATCCACAGGTTGCGCATGATCCGGTACATCCAGCTGTCGAGCCGCGTGCCTGCCTGCCACTTGTCGCGATTGGCCAGCGCGCGTTCGATCGTTGTCTGGCACAGGTCGTCCCCGTCGGCGGCATTACCGCCCAGCCCGGCGGCGAAGCGTCGCAACCGGGGGACTAGGGCCAGAAGGTCATGCTCGAACGCGTCGGACAGCTTCAGTGCCTTTCGTGGATGAAACGAGCGGGACTATCCGTTTCATCCATGATTAATGCAAATTCCTGCTGAAAGACGCACCCATGCACCGCAGACTGCTGTTGATGATCGCCCTGATTGGCGGCCTTGCCGGGCCGGGCCTGGCACAACTGGCCGTGCCTGCGCTGCCCGTGCCGCGCCTGGGCGATGTCACCGCACCGGTCGATGGCCTGCTGGCTAGGCTCGACGAAACCGTCCGTGCTCGCGCTGCCGAGTTGCTGGAACTGCGCGCGCGGACGCTTGATCGCCTGCTGCGGGCAAATCGCGACACGATCGAGCGTGACCGCTTTGGCGAGCTCGCCCGGCGCGGCGAACTGTTGGTGATGGACGCTGATGAAGCCGCGCTTGACCGGGCGCGGGCCGCAGGCTTCACGGTGATCACGCGCGAGCAGATTGAAGGGCTGGACCTGACCGTTGTGCGGCTGGCTGTCCCCGCCGGTCAATCGCTGGCGAAGGCGCAGGCGCGGCTGGAAGAACTGCTTCCCGGTGCGACTGTCAGCGCAGACAACCTGCATCTCGAGGCCGGGCGCGGAGCGAGCGGATCGGCCAATGCGGGGCGGCCGGCCAGCGCTGCCGCCATCTCAACCCCCGTTGGCGTGATCGACGGTGGCGCGGGATCCGGCGCCGCCGGCCAGCGCGGTTTTGCCAAAGGCGCCCCGCGCGCAAGCAATCACGGCAGTGCTGTCGTCTCGCTGTTGGCCGGAGCCGGTGTGCGCTCAGTCCGGGTGGCCGATGTCTATGGGGCCGATCCGGCGGGCGGCAATGCCCTGGCGATTGCTCAGGCGCTCGGCTGGCTGGCCCAGGGCGGCACGAAGGTGGTCACGATCAGCCTGGTTGGCCCAAGCAACCCGGTGCTCGCTCGCGCCGTTGCAGCAGCCCAGAAGCGCGGCGTGGTTGTGGTGGCTGCAGTGGGCAACGATGGTCCCGCCGCGCCGCCAGCCTATCCCGCATCCTATCCCGGTGTGCTTGCCGTGACAGGGGTAGACCGCCGTGACCGCCCGCTGATCGAAGCCGGCCGTGCGCTGCATCTTGATTACGCGGCACCCGGCGCAGACCTGTATGCTGCCAATGCAGCAGGGGGGCGGGTGAAGGTGCGCGGCACTTCGTTTGCCGCTCCGCTGGTGGCCGCGCGCGTTGCCGCTGCGCTTGATGCTGGCGGTAGCTGGCAGCTCAGGCTCGACGGCGAAGCACGCGATCTTGGTCCGCGCGGGCCGGACAAGCTCTTTGGCCGTGGCCTGCTGTGTGGCACCTGCCGCCCGGCTCGCTGAGAAAATTTCGCGTAGCCTGAATTAAACCGGCGGGGCGATCCGTTTCCTGATCATGCAGATGGTTTTTCACACCATCCGGCATTGCCAGGAAAGGAAAGATACCATGCACAAGCTTCTTATCTCCGCGGCCGCATTGGCGCTTACCGCAACTTCGGCTCACGGCCAGATCCTGGGCGGCGGCTTGGGTGGCGGCCTGGGCGGTAGCATCGGCGGCACGCTCAGTTCAACGGTCCGCACCACCACCGAGACGGTCCGTTCGACCACGCGCGGTGCCGCCGATGCTACTGCCTCAACCAGCGGCAGCCACCGGGTCGATCGCAAGGCCGGCAAGGTCGAAGCCAACCGTAGCGCTTCAGCCAATGCCAACGCCAACGGCGCCTCGCTGCTGGAAAGCCCGCTGGCGCCAGTTGGCGGAACGGCCAGCGGCTCGGCCAACGGTTCGGGCCAGGGTTCGGCCTCAGCCGATCTGATTGGCACCGACGCGGTGCGCGGGCTTGCCGGTCAGGCGACCGGACAGGTGCGCGGCACGGTTGAAAAGACCCGCAGCATGACCGGCGCGGCCGCAGGGCAGGCCAACGGGACCGCCAGCGGCATGGCGAACGGGGCGGGTTCGGACAGCGGCTCGGGCCAGGGTTCGGGCGCAGCGATGGGCGGGCTGATGTCGGCTCCGGGGCAACTCGTTGCTGCTGGCAGCGCCGCCGCCAGCGGCTCGGGCAACTTTGCCGTGACCCCCAAGATGCCAGTGCTTGATGCTGATGGGGACCGGATCGGTCGGGTGCGCCAGCTGGTGACCGATCAGGCTGGTCACGTCCAGGCGGTGGTGGTCCAGACCAAGGATGGCCTCGCCACGGTTCCGTCGGGCAACTTCAGCGCCAGCGGCTCGGCCCTGGTCTCGGCGATGGGCGAAGGTGCGCTGCGCCAGGAAGCGCTGGCCGACAAGGCGGCCGCAACCCAGCCTGCCGCTGCCCGGGCAGCGCCGTCGGAAGCTGGCTCTGAAAAGAAGGCATTCGGTGGCGCCAAGCGTGGCGGCACTGTCCAGCCGAGCGAATAAGCAAAGCCTCCCGCGTTGCAGGCGCCACTCTGACCCCCTGACCGCGCCTGCAACCTGCCCCTGCCGCCACCCTTCCGGGCGGCAGGGGCTTTCTTTGCTCAGGAAGCCGTAAAGCGCAGCGGCAGGGTCTTAAGCCCGCCAACAAATGTGCTCTTGGCGCGGCGCGGTTCTCCGGCAAGTTCGACCGTATCGATCCGGTCAAGCAGCGCTTCGAACAGCAGCCGCATTTCCAGTCGCGCAAGGTGGAGCCCCAGGCATTGATGCGCCCCGGCGCCAAAGGCGAGGTGGCGGGTCTGGTCGCGGGTGGCGTCGAACCGGCGCGGATCGGGGAACTGCGCCGGGTCGTGATTGGCGGCGACATAGTTGATCATCAGCCAGTCACCGGCCTTGACCGTGACATCGCCAAACTGGGTGTCCTCGGTTGCGGTGCGCATGAAGTGCTGGACCGGGCTGGTCCAGCGGATCGCTTCCTCGACAATGCCCGGCACCAGGCTGCGGTCGGCCTTGGCCTTGGCGAACTGCTCTGGATCGCGGGCCAGCGCGAGCATGGCCCCGGCGGTAGAGGCGCTGGTCGTATCGTGGCCGGCGGCGGCGACGATGATGTAATAGCCGGCCCGGTCACGGGCCGAGATCGGCTCGCCATCGATCATGGCATTGGCCAGGATCGTCGCGACGTCGCTGGTTGGATTGGCGCGGCGCTGGGCGGCCAGGCCTTCGAAATAGGCTTCGAAATCCTTCACCGCGCCGCTGACAATTTGCAGGATCTGTTCGGGCGTCAGATTGGCGAGCCCGCTTTTGTTGAGATCCTCGTCCTGCCCGCCGAACATCTGCTGGGTCAGGAACAGCATCCGCGGCTCGTCCTCCTCGGGCACGCCCAGGATCTGCATGACGACATGGAGCGGATAAGGCGCGGCAACCAGCGGCACGAAATCGCATTCCGGCCCGGCGGCGATGAGCCGGTCGACGGTCTTGGCGGCGAGTTCGCGGACCTGCGCCTCGATCGTGCGCAGGTTCTTGGGCATGAACCAGTCCTGCGTCAGCCGCCGCAGCTTGGTGTGCTTGGGCGCATCGAGCTGGACCAGCGACTGAACCAGGTTGGGGCTCTCCTCGCCCTGGGCGGCCGTGATCTGGCGGGCAAAGGCCTCCCCGGTCTTGTTGGTGAAGACCGTGGCGCGCGGGGCATTGAGGAAGCGGGCATTGTCTTTCGACACCCGCATCGCGTCATCATAGCGGGTCAGCAGCCAGAACGGATCGAAATCGCCGTCAGGGCTTTCAATCCGCACCACCGGCGTCTCGCTGCGCAGTCGGTCGAACACGTCGAGCGCCGTGTCCCAATCCGCATAGGAATTGGGATCGATGACGGCGATGGCGTCGGCGGGGCTGGCGACCGGCCCGGCCATGTCAGGCCCCCGCCTGGGCGGCTTCGTAGGCCGCCTTGTACTCATCACGCAGCAGTCGCTTGTAGAGCTTGCCGGTCAGTTCGCGCGGCAACTGTTCACGGAAATCGATCTGGCGCGGCATCTTTACCCGGCTGAGCTGGCCGGAAAGGTATTCGCGGATCTCGTCGGCCAGCGCCTCGCCGGCCTGGGCCATGTCGAGCGGCTGGATTACCGCTACGACCTTTTCGCCCATTTCCGGATCGGGCGCGCCGATCACGGCGGCGTCGGCCACCTTGGGGTGGGTGACCAGCAGGTTCTCGATCTCCTGCGGGTAGATATTGACCCCGCCAGAAATGATCATGAAGCTCTTGCGGTCGGTCAGGAACAGGTAGCCGTCCTCGTCCTGGTAACCGACATCGCCCAGGCTCGACCAGCCGTGCTTGTTGCGGGCATCGGCGGTCTTGGCGGGATCGTTGTGATACTCGAACGGGACCATGCCTTCGGTCGGCTCGAAAAAGATCTGGCCTTCGGTCCCGCGCGGCACCTCGTCGCCATTCTCGTCGCAAACGCGGATGATCCCGGTCAGCGCCTTGCCAACTGTGCCGGGCTTGGTCAGCCATTCCTGGCTGGTGACGAAAGTGAAGCCGTTGCCCTCGGTTCCGGCGTAATATTCATAGATCACCGGGCCCCACCACTCGATCATCGCCTGCTTGACCGGCACCGGGCACGGCGCGGCGGCGTGGATCGCGCACTTCATGGTCGAGGTATCGTACTTCTTGCGGACATCCTCGGGCAGCTTGAGCATGCGGACGAAATGCGTCGGCACAAACTGGCTGTCAGTGATCTTGTACTTCTCGATCGCGGCCAGCGCCGCTTCGGGATCGAACTTTTCCATCACCACCACGGTGCCGCCGATCTTCTGCACGGTCATCGACCAGCGCAGCGGGGCGGCGTGATAGAGCGGAGCGGGGGTCAGGTAGACCGCGTCGGGCTTGATCCCGAAGGCCATCAGCACCAGCCCGACCAGCGAATTGGCCTGATCGATCGCTGGGTCTTCGGGCAGCGGGATCTTCACGCCCTTGGGGCGGCCGGTCGTGCCCGAGGAATAGAGCATGTCGACCCCGGCGCGCTCGTCGGCGATCGGGGTGTCAGGCATGGCGGCGAGGGCATCTTCGGCCGACATCGGCCCGGGCGTGTCGAAACGCAGCTGTTCGACCGGCGCCAGCTTGGCCACTTCATCCAGCGTCGGGGCCAGATAGGCTGAGCCGAACAAGATCTTCGCGCCGCTGTCTTCCAGGATATAGGCGATTTCGGGCGGGGTCAGGCGGCTGGAAATGCCGACATAGTGCACGCCCGAGCGCTGGAAGCCCCAGGTCAGACAGAAGAACCAGGGGTGGTTTTCCATGCAGATGGCGACAGTATCGCCGATCTTGATGCCGCGGCTGCGCAGCAGCTGGGCTACCTGGTTGGACCGGCGGTCAAGTTCGGCAAAGGTGACCGTCTCGCCGCTGCCGGCCATGATGATCGCGGGGCGGTCGGGATTGGTCTTGGCATGGATCGACGGGTGCATCGGGAATCACTCTCCAGTGGTGGCGGTTACCATCCGGGAGCGACTTTTAACCGGTCGATTAAACCCGGCAAGCGCAAAAGGACGCTACGGCGCCTTTGGGCAAAGAAAAAGGGCGGCGGTTACCCGTCGCCCTGCTTCCCTTGACCTTTCGGCGGCTGCTTACTTGCTGCCGCCCTTGGCCGTTTCGCCATCGCCGTCCTTGGCAGCGAGAGTGCCGGTCCAGGCATCGCCCTGCATATAGGGGACCGGGTTGACGGCGGTGCCGGCGATGCGGACTTCATAATGCAGGTGCGGGCCGGTCGAGCGACCGGTCGACCCCACGTAGCCGATCAGGTCACCCTTCTTGACGACCTGGCCTTCGGCAACGTTCAGGCGCGACAGGTGGCCATAGCGGGTTTCGAGCTGGGCGCCGTGATCGAGCGAGATGAACAGGCCGTAGCTCGAGAACCAGTCAGCACGGGTCACGACAGCATCGGCAGTCGCATAGATCGGCGTGCCGATCGGGCTCGACAGGTCGATCCCCTTGTGACCGCGACGGCCGCCGAGCACCGGGTGGGTGCGCATGCCGAAACCGCTGGTCAGCGCGGCACCTTCAAGCGGCATCCGCGAAGGAATCGAAACAGTGCGGGGGCGCGATGGAACCGAAGCGACACTTGTGCCGTTCCACGATGCAAAGAGGCGGCGGAATTCTTCGTCACCACCACGCGTACCGGCCTTCGCGGCCTGGGCTTCACGGAGCGGCGCAGCAATATCGGCTGCGGTTGCGCTGGAGTTGGCCAGGGCAGGGGAGGCAAGCCCAAGGCTGGCAAGCGCGGCGATGGTGCCGATCAGGTTGCGTGCCTTGGTAAGAAGCGAAAATGCGACCACTTAAAAACCTTAAAGTTAAGCGGGCCAATCGTTACCGATCAGTCCGCTCGGACCCCTGTATGCTTTGCCTGCCACAGAGGCCTGCAACCCGTTTTTTGAGATGGTCGGACCCCCCGCCGTCTCGTTGAAGTGGTTAAAGCGGGGTCACTGCGATGCCGCAACCCCCGCGTAGAAAGACCGCGATAAACCGGCAGCGAGACGCGCTGAGTCGTTGAACGGCGGCTTAACGGACCCCCGAAAATGAGTCGCGACCAAGGATTTCCATAGGATTTCCGCCGAATCCCCTCGCGCCGAGCAGACCGCGGCAAAGTGCTTTGCGCCGAATCGAACGTGGGCGATTTCATCGTCAAAGATTCGTTCGAGGATCCGTGCCCCGGTTTCGTCGCCAAGTTGGCGGACCCGGGCCAGGGTGGCCGGCGTCACATCCAGCCCGCGCGCCTCCAGCACCATCGGCACGACCGCCAGCCGCGCGGCGACATCGTGGCGCGTTTCGTGCGCCGCGTCCCAAAGCCCGTCATGCGCTGGCAGCGCGCCGTAATGCGAACCGAGGCTGCGCAGCCGCCGCGCGAGCAGCGCGAAATGCATAGCCTCGTCGGCCGCCACCGAAAGGAAGTCGGAGACGAATTCCGGTCCCATCTCCGCCCCGAAGCGTCCGGCCATATCGAGCGCCAGATCAATCGCGACGAATTCGATGTGGGCCAGTGCATGCCACAGCGCAATCCGCCCACGTTCAGACCCGGCCTTGTTGCGCTTGGGCATCTGGCTGGGCGGGAGCAGTTCGGGTTGGGCCGGTCGCGCCGGGCGATCCGGCATGGTGCAGTCGAATACGAAGTCCAGCTTGCCCGCCGCCCAATCACGCGCGGTGGCGCGGGCGGCAAAGGCCTTGGCCGAGGGTTCGCCAGTCAACAGGGCGGTGCGGATCGCCGCCGCAACCGTTCTCACGGTGGCCTCTAGAGGCTCTTGGCCGCTTCCAGCACTTCGGCGGCGTGGCCCTTGACCTTCACCGGGCTCCAGACCTGCGCGACCTTGCCATCGGCGCCAACCAGCACGGTCGAGCGGACCATGCCCATGTAGGAGCGGCCATACATCGACTTTTCGGTCCAGAATCCGAGCGCGTCGGACAGACCGCCCTCCTCGGGATCACTTGCCAGCGGCGCGGTCAGGCCATGCTTGGCGATGAACTTCTCATGCTTCTTCGGCGGATCCTTGCTGATCCCCAACAGTGCCGTGCCGGCTTTGGTGAAGTCGGCTGAGAGCGCCGAGAAATCGAGGTTCTCGGTCGTGCAGCCGGGGGTATCGTCCTTGGGATAGAAGAACAGCACCAGCTTTTGCCCAGCATAGTCGGCGGGGCGCACGGCGGTGCCGTCGGGCCGGGTCAGGGCAATGTCGGGGAGGCTGTCACCGGGGGCAATGCTCATTGATCGATCTCCAGCGTTTCACCGAACGTCGCGGCCCAGGCGGCGGCCAGGGTACGGCGCGATTCGGTCAGTTTTTCCGTCAGGCAGCGCCAATCGTCGCATTCGCAGGCGCTGGCAAGTACGGTCCTTGCGCCGTAGTCCGGCTCGGTCCCGTCGGGTGCAAGCAGGCGCGAGGCGATGAGGAAGCGAGCCAGAGTGCGGTGTGCATCGAGAATACCAGAATCGAGTTTGCCCGCCGCGACCAGTCCGGCCAAGGCCACCGGTATCGACGGCTTCAGCGCCACGTGATCGCGCAATTGCAGATAGTGGACGATGAACTCCGCATCGACCAGCCCGCCGCGCGCGAGCTTTACATCGAGCGGCCCCTTGGCTGGCTTATGCTGGGCCATGGTGGCGCGCATTTCCAGCACCTCGGCGCGCAGCTTGACCGGATCGCGGTCCAGCACGAGCACCCCGCGGATAATCCCGTTTAGCTGCGTGCGCGCGCAGTCGGAGCCGTAAAGCACCCGCGCCCGCGCCAACGCCATATGCTCCCAGGTCCAGGCCGATTCGCGCTGGTAGCGCTCGAAGGCGTCGAGACTAACCGAGATCGGCCCCTGCGCGCCGGACGGCCGCAGCCGGGTATCGACCTCATAAAGCGCGCCCTCGGCAGTCGGGACCGACAGTGCCGCGATCACGCGCTGCGCCAGCCGGTTGAAATAGAGCGTCGCCCCCAGCTGTCGGCCGCCGTTGCTTTCGGCTGCATGGTCGCCGGTGAACAGAAACACGACATCCAGGTCCGAGGCGTGGGTCAGCACCCCGCCGCCGAGCCGGCCATAGCCGACAATCAGCAACTCGCCGCCCGGAACCTTGCCGTGGACCCGCTCGAATTCGGCGGTGGCAGCGCGGGTCAGGACGTGGATCGCCGCCTGGGCGACCCGGCTCAGCGCCTGGCCGATCTCGATCGGATCGCGGGTGCCTTCGATCAGTTGGACCCCCAGCGCGAAGCGGATTTCGCCGACCTTGCGGCGGACCCGGCCAAGCAAGGCTTCATAATCATCGCCCACTTCCCCGCATGCCATGATCTCAGCCAGGTCTTCGACTGAACCGGGCAGGTCGAAAGCGCTGGCATCGATCAGCGGATCGAGCAGGTCGGCCCGCCGCGCCAGGGCATCGGCCAGGGGCGGGGCCATGCACAGCACGCGGGCGACCAGATCGGCCAGGCCTGGCCGCGCCTCGAGCAGGCGGAATAGGTTCACCGCGCTGGGCAGGCCCGTCAGCAATTGCTCCCACCGCAGCAGCGCGTGGAGCGGCTCGGGCGCGGCAGCAAAGGCGGCGAGCAGGCGCGGCTGGACTGCATCGAAGGCGGCCCGCGCCGCCTCGCTGCGGAGCACCCGCAGCTTGCCGCTGCGCCAGCCCTCGATCCGCGTGGCGAGCGCCTCTGGCTCAGGGAAGCCGAGCCGCTCGATCTCGGCTGCAAGCGCCGCGCCGCTGCGCGGCGCCGAGACGGCGACGCTCGTCTGTTCGCCGGCGTGTTCAGCCACCAACCGGTCATAGCGCTGGCCGACCGCTTCGGTGATCTCGGTCAGTTCGGCGATCAGCGCCGCGCCATCGGCCAGCCCGTCGAGCTGTGCAACATTGTCGAGCGCGGCCTGGTCAAGCGGCAGGCTGTGGGTCTGCTGGTCGGCCACCATTTGCAGCCGATGCTCGATCACCCGCAGCCGGTCATAGCTTTCGCCCAGCAGTACAGCGTCGCCGCGCTCAACAAGTCCGGCCTCGGCCAAGGCATCGAGGCTGGCCCTGGTGCCGCGCAGCCGCAATGAGGGATTGCGTCCGCCATGGATCAGCTGATGGATCTGGGCGAAGAACTCGACCTCGCGGATTCCGCCGCGGCCCTTCTTCAGATCGAAGCCTGGGGCGGGCGCGGTCGGCCCGTGGTGGTTGGCGCGGATCCGGCCGGTCAGCCGCCCGACCTCGGCAATCGCCCCAAAGTCCAGGCTCTTGCGCCAGACGAACGGCCGGATCGCCGCCAGAAAGTTCTCGCCCGCAGCAATGTCGCCGGCGCAGGCCCGCGCGCGGATGAAGGCGGCGCGCTCCCAGGCGAGGGCCGAGCTTTCATAATGCGTCAGCGCCGCATCAATCGGAATTGCCAGTGGGCTGACCTCGCTGGCCGGGCGCAGGCGCAAGTCGACGCGGAAGACATAGCCCTCCTCATCGACGTGGCTCATCAGCTCCATCAGGCTGCGCGCCACGCGCTGTGCTGCTTCGCCCGGTTCGTCGCGCTCGCGCCGCGGGAGCAGGTCCGGATCATAAAGCAGGATGGGATCGATGTCTGAGCTGTAGTTCAGCTCTTGCGCGCCATGCTTGCCAAGCGCCAGGGCGATGAACCCGGCTGGCTCGGCATCGGGCACACGGCGGCGGATCGCCTCGCCAATCGCGGCATCCAGCGCGCGATCGGCAAAGGCGGAAAGCTCGCCCGTGACCCGCGGCAGCAGGAAGGCTCCTGCAAGATCGCCCACGGCCAGTGCCACGGCGAGCGCCAGCTTTTCGCGTCGCAGGGCCGAGCCCACCGAAGGTGCATCACTGCCTGACTTTTTCGCCCATGCCAGTGCCGCCTCGCCATCCCCCGCGGCGAGCAGGGCTGCCAGCTCAGGCATCCGCGCCAGGCCGCGCTCCAGGAAGGGAGCATGGGCGCGGGCGCGCGCCAGGGCATGGGTCCAGTCGGCGTTCATCATCGCTGTGCTTGCGAAGGGGGCGAGGCTCTGTCAATCGGCGGACCAATCTGAAGCTCCGAAAGGTTATCCCGCAGATGAAGCTCCGCGCCCTGCTGCTTGCCGCCCTTGCTGTTCCCGCCGCTGCCCAGGCGAAGCCCGTCCCGGTACCGAATGTCGCGCCAGTCGCACTCAACGAGCCGGCGCTGGTGGAGATGGTGAAGACGCTATCCTCCGATGAGTTCGAGGGTCGCTCACCCGGTACGGCAGGCGAGGAAAAGACCGTTGCCTACCTGATCGAGCGGTTCAAGGCGGCGGGGCTCCAACCCGGCAACAAGGGTTCTTGGACGCAGGACGTGCCGACGGTGGAGATCACCGCCAGCAACGTGGCGGGCCTGGCCATCACCGGCGGGCCAAGCACCATGCTGTTCGCGCCGGGCAAGGATTTCGTCGCTGGGTCCTATCGGGCGGTTGACCGGACCGCGATTGCGGACGCCGAGCTGGTCTTCGTCGGCTACGGGATCAATGCCCCGGAACTCGGCTGGAACGACTATGCCGGCCTCGACATGAAGGGGAAGGTCGCGGTGATCCTGGTCAACGACCCGGACTATGAAACCGCCACCGAGGAAGGCCCGTTCAAGGGCCGCCGGATGACCTATTACGGCCGCTGGACCTACAAGTTCGAGGAAGCAGCAAGGCAGGGCGCGCGGGCTGCGCTGATCATCCACGATACCTTCCCGGCGGCCTATGGCTGGAACGTGGTCGAAAGCTCGTGGACCGGAGCGCAGTACTTCGTCCAGAAGGCCAACAAGGGCATGGACCAGACCGAGGCCAACGGCTGGATCCAGAAGGGCGTTGCCGAAGCTATCCTCAAGGCGGCGGGCCAGGACCTGACCCAGCTGACCGCCGCGGCCAAGCAGCGCGGGTTCAAGGCGGTGCCGCTGGGCCTGAAGGCCAGCATGAACTTCGACAACAGCTTGCGCACAGCCATGTCGAAGAACGTGATCGGGATTCTCCCCGGCAAGAAGCGGCCGGATGAATACGTGCTCTACACCGCCCACTGGGATCACCTCGGTCGCTGCAAGGCCAACGCCAAGGGTGACGACATCTGCAATGGCGCGGTCGACAATGCCACCGGCACGGCCATGCTCGCCGCGCTGGCCGAAGCCAACGTCAAGGCTGGGCCGGCCGATCGCAGCCAGGTGTTCCTGGCGGTGACGCTGGAGGAATCGGGCCTGCTTGGCAGCGAATACTACGGCGCCAACCCGGTCTATCCGCTGGCCAAGACGGTTGGCGGGGTGAACATGGATGCGCTTTCGCCCGGATCGCCTTCGCGCGATTTTCAGGTGGTCGGCGGGGACAAGAGCGAACTGACCCGCTACGTTAATGCCGTGACCAAGGCGATGGGCCTGGCGCAGTCGCCCGAGAGCGACATCGAGCGCGGGTATTACTATCGCTCCGACCACTTCAGCATGGCCAAGCGCGGGGTGCCGATGTTCAACCTGGGCCGGGGCAATGACTGGGTGCTGGGCGGCAAGGCGGCCGGCGAAGCGGCAGCGAAGCGTTACAACGCGGAAGCCTATCACGGGCCGGAGGACGAATTCGATCCGAACTGGGACTGGTCGGGCATGCTGCAGGATGGCGAGCTGTTCTACCGCCTCGGCCGCAGCCTGGCGATGACCAGCGACTGGCCCAACTGGCACCCGACCGACGAATTCCGCGCGATCCGCGACAAGAGCCGGAAGGGCGCCAAGTAATGGCAGCAGCGACAGTGTGGATGCCGCCCGAATGGCATCCGCAGGACTGGATCTGGATCGGCTTTCCGCACGATCCGGTCGAATGGCCCGGCTTTCTGGAACGCGCCCAGGAACAGGTCGCGGCCTTTGCCAATGCCGTGGCCGAAAGCGGGCAGGAAGTGCGGCTGATCGTCCGCGATGCGGCCAACCACGCCCGCGCCAGCGCGCTGTGCAGCGCGGCGGTAAAGCTGGAGACGCGCCGCTATGGCGATGTCTGGCTGCGCGATACCGGTCCGCTGGTGGTGCAGCGCGATGGCGCGGCGCTGGGCCAGCGCTTTGGCTTCAACGGCTGGGGCGGCAAGTACCTGATGGACGGCGACCAGGAGATCGGCGCGGAGCTGGCGGAAAGCGCCGGCCTGCCCGTCGCCACGGCCGACTGGATCCTGGAGGGCGGGGCGCTTGATTGCGATGGCACGGGCCTTGTCGCGACGACCGAGCAGTGCCTCCTGAACCCCAATCGCAACCCGCAGCTCGCGCGCGCCGATCTGGAAGCGCGGCTGGAGCGAGACCTTGGGTTCGACAAGGTGCTGTGGCTGGGCGAAGGGCTGATCAACGATCACACCGATGGCCATGTCGACAACCTCGCGCGGTTCGTTGCGCCCGGCGTCCTGGTTGTCCCGCGCCCCACCGGGGCGGACGATCCCAATGCCGCGATCTATGCCGATGCCAAGGCGCGGGCGGAGGCACTTGGCCTGAAAGTCGCCGAAGTGCCGTCGCCGGGCCGGGTGACAAGCGAGGGCGGGCGGATCGAGCCGGCGAGCTATATGAACTTTGCCGTGACCAGCCATGTGGTGGTCGTCCCGACCTATGGCACGCGCCATGACGAGGACGGCGTCGCGGCGATCCAGGCGCTGTTTCCGGACCGAGCGGTGGTCGGCGTGCTGGCCGATGCGGTACTCGCCGGGGGCGGCTCGTTCCACTGCGCCAGCCAGCAGATGCCGCGGTTCTGAAGGCGGTTTCGGTCTGACGAATCCTTGACTCCGGTCCATCGCGCATTTAGTTTCAACTGAAACCGAAATTCGTGACAGGAGCACGACCACCATGGCCGACCTTTTCGAAAACCCGCTGGGCCTCGACGGGTTCGAATTCGTCGAGTTCTGCGCGCCGGAAAAGGGCGTGCTGGAGCCAGTCTTTGCCGCGATGGGCTTTACCGAGATTGCCCGCCACCGCTCCAAGGACGTCCAGCTCTGGCGCCAGGGCGATATCAACCTGATCGCCAATTATGAACCGAAAAGCCCGGCTTGGTACTTCGCCCAGGAACACGGCCCCTCGGCTTGCGGGATGGGCTGGCGCGTGCGTGACGCGGCCAAGGCCTATGCCGAGGCGATCGAGCGCGGGGCTGAGCCGGTCGAAAGCCGCACCGGGGTCATGGAACTGCGCCTGCCGGCCTTTCGCGGGATCGGCGGCTCGATGATCTACCTGATCGACCGCTATGGCAGCGACCTGTCGATCTATGACATCGATTTCGTCTACCACGCCGGCGTTGATCGCCACCCGGTCGGCACCGGCCTCAAGCTGATCGATCACCTGACGCACAACGTCTATGGCGGGCGCATGGCCCACTGGGCTGCCTTCTATGAGCGGATCGCCGGGTTCCGCGAGATCCGCTATTTCGACATCAAGGGCGAGTACACCGGCCTGACCAGCAAGGCGATGACCGCGCCCGATGGCAAGATCCGGATTCCGCTCAACGAGGAAGGCGCCGGTGGCGGCGGCCAGATCGAGGAATACCTGCGCGCCTACAACGGCGAGGGGATCCAGCACATCGCCTTTGCCTGCGACGATCTCTACGCCGTCTGGGACCGGCTGGCCGCGCTGGGCACGCCCTTCGCCCCGGCCCCGCCTGCGACCTATTACGAGATGCTGGATGAGCGCCTGCCCGGCCACGGCGAACCGGTTGGCGAACTGCAAAGGCGTGGCATCCTGCTCGACGGATCGACCCAGAACAACGATCCGCGCCTGCTGCTGCAGATCTTCAGCCAGACCATGATCGGGCCGGTGTTCTTCGAATTCATCCAGCGCAAGAAGGACGAGGGCTTTGGCGAGGGCAACTTTACCGCCCTGTTCAAGTCGATCGAAGCCGACCAGATCCGCCGCGGCGCGCTGCAGGTCGAAGGAGCCGAACAGTGACCGCGGTCCCCACGCTCGAGCGCATCCACCACGTCGCCTATCGCTGCCGCGATGCCAAGGAGACGGTTGAATGGTACAGCCGCGTGCTTGGCATGCGCTACACCACCGCCTTTGCCGAGGATCACGTGCCCTCGACCGGGGAATTCGACCCCTACATGCATGTCTTCCTCGATTGCGGCGGCGGCAATGTGGTCGCCTTTTTCGAGCTGCCGAACCAGCCGGAAATGGGCAAGGACCCCAACACCCCGGCCTGGGTCCAGCACCTCGCCTTCAAGGTGGCCGATCTTGACGCGCTGCTCGCGGCCAAAGCCCATATCGAGGCGCAGGGGATCGAAGTGCTGGGGCCGACCTATCACGGCATCTTCCGCTCGATCTATTTCTTCGATCCCAACGGGCACCGGTTGGAGCTGGCCTGCGATATCGGCACGCCGGACCAGTATGCCGAACTGGCCGCCGTCGCCCCGGCCATGTTGCACGAATGGAGTGAAACCAAGCGCGCGCCGCGCCATGCATCGTGGCTGCACGAGGATCCGGCCGAACGCGGGGATAGCTGAGCCACTGGCTGAAGCTGGGGTTTCATCGCGCAGTTAATCCGGTATGGGCCGGGCGTGCGTCCGTCCGTTCTCCTCTCGCTTGGCCTTGCCGTCCTGTCCACGCCTGCGCTGGCCCAGCGCGCGGGTGAGAATGCCGCGACTCAGTCGAGCGATGCCTTCGGCCGCTCGGTCGGCAGCGAAAAGACCGGGCTTTACAACAACGAGGATGTGCGGGGATTCAATCCGGTCGACGCGGGGAACGTCCGGCTCGAGGGTCTGTACTTCGATCAGGTCGAGCGGATTTCCTCGCGGATTGTCGATGGCAACACGATCCGCGTCGGCGCGGCGGCGCTGCGCTATCCGTTCCCGGCGCCGACAGGCCTGGTCGATTACAACCTGACCCAGCCGGGCAAGGACGCCAGCTACAGCTTCAACCTCGAATACAGCTCGCCCAATTCGATCGGGCCGGGTGGCTCGATCGAGTTCAAGCAGCCGCTCAGCGATACCTTTGGCATCTCCGGCGGGGTCGGTTTCCGCAACGCCACCCGCTATGAAGGCGGGCACAGCCTGTACCGCCCCATCGGCATGACCATGGCCTGGCGCCCGCAGCAGGGCACCGAAGTGCTGCTGTTCGGCGGCTTGTTCATCTACCGCAGCGACGAGCTGCGGCCGTTCTACTATCCCGTTGGCACCGAGCCGCCGCCCAAGGCAGAGCGTGGGCTCGACCTTAGCCAGCCCTGGGCCAGCCGCAGCCAGGACCTCTGGACCAGCGGGGCAATCGTCAAGACGCCGCTGCTGGGCGTGAAGCTGGAAGCAGGGCTGTTCTATTCGGCCAAGGACCAGCACAGCGTCTATGCCGACCTGATGCGCGGTGTCGGCACCGACGGCTCGGTCGCCAACCGCCGCATCATTGCCGAGCGTGACAATTACGACGGCTCGTGGTCGGGCGAAGTGCGGCTGGTCAAGGAACTGGTCGGCGCCAGCATCAACCACCGCCTGATCGCCTCGGTCCGCGGCCGTTCGCGCAATCGCGATTTCGGCGGGGGCAGCGTGCTGACGCTCGGCCCTTCGACCATCCTGCGCCCCGATCTGCGCGCCGAGCCGGTCTGGACGCAAGGGGCCAAGAACCGCGACGAAGTGCGCCAGATCACTGGCGGTATGGCCTGGTCGATGGTTTCGCCGCAGCACTTCAGCCTGGACGTCGGGATTTCGAAGAGCCGCTACCGCAAGGCGCTCGATTTCGCCGATCCGGCGCTGGCCGATCCGGTAACGCGCGACAATCCGTTGCTGCTCAATGTGGCGGGCTCGGTCCATGTGGCGCGCGGGCTGTCGCTCTATGCCGGTTACACTCGCGGGCAAGAGGAAGCGCTGGTGGCTCCCGATATCGCCACCAATCGCTCCGAAGCCCCCCCGGCGCTGCGCACCAGCCAGGTCGAAGCCGGCGCGCGCTGGGCGGTCACCCCGAAGCTGACCTTCATCGCCGGGGCCTTTTCGATCAAGAAGCCCTACTACAACCTCGATCCGGCGCTGCGCTATCGCCAGTTGGGCGAGCTGACCAATCGCGGGGTCGAAGTTTCACTGACCGGACAGCTTGCCCCCGGACTGACCATCGTTGGCGGCTCACTGTTCCTCGATCCGACCATCTCGGGTGAGGCGGTCGAGACGCGTCTCATCGGCCCGCGCCCGGTCGGACAGATCCGTCGCCGCTCGGTGGCAACGATCGACTGGCGGATGGACGAGGGGCATGGGCCGCTGTCGCTAGACGCTTCGGTCGAGAGCCTCTCAAGCCGCGTCGGCAATGCCGCCAACACGCTGATCGCGCCGCCGCGCACCACGTTCAACCTGGGCGCGCGTTATCGCTTTATAACGGCGGGCGGGACCTGGCTGCTGCGGCCCATGGTGCTCAACCTGTTCAACGAATACGGCTGGAACGTGAACGGATCGGGCGGGTTCACCTATTCGAACCGGCGCCAGATCACGTTGCAGCTCGTCGCTGACTTCTAGGAGTCCCTGTGGGGTGCGCCGATGGCATCCGCCATCGGCTGGTGTTGCCCCACGGTTAGTGGAAGAAAACTATTCTCCAGGCACCTTCACGCGCAGCATCGCCGCCGCGGCCAGGACCAGCGTGCCGGCGGCGAAGGCCATGGTCCAGATCGGCTGGTCGGGGAAGAAGGCCTTCATGACCGAGCCCATCACCGTCGCTACCAGCAATTGCGGTACGACCACGAAGACGTTGAACAGCCCCATGTAGATGCCAAGCTTGGCTTGCGGCAGGCTGCTCGCCAGGATTGCATAAGGCATGGCGAGGATCGATGCCCAGGCGATGCCCACGCCGATTTCGCTGATGATCAGCTGCTCGGGTGTGGTGAACACAAAAAAGCTGGCATAGCCCGCCGCACCGCAGAGCAGGCCGAAAACATGGGTCTTGGCTTTGCCAAAGCGGCTCGAAAGGAAGGGCAGCAGGGTCAGCGCAGCAATCGCCGCCACGCCGTTGTAGACCGAGAACAGCACGCCCACCCAGTTGCCGCCTTCCTGGTAGGCTGCGCTGGCGGGATCGGCCGAGCCGAAGAAGTTTTGCGCCACCACCGGCGTGGTGTTGATCCACATGATGAACAGCGCCGACCAGCTGAAGAATTGCACCAGCGCCAGCTTGCGCATGATTTCCGGCATGCCGGAAAAATCGCCCACTATGCTGGCCAGCATGTTGGCGCTCTTGCCCGAACGGGCCATGCGAATGGCAAGGTAGCTGAGCACGCCGTAGGCAACCAGCAACATGGCGAGCAGATAGACTTCCTTTTCCAGCCCCCACTCTTCAGTCACCACCGCCAGGAAGCCGCCGCCGGCGATCCACCAGAATGGCCCGCCCGTGCTGCGATCGGCCAGGGCACGTAGAGTCGGGCCATCGGCTTCCTCAGCCTCGTCAAAGGCGCGCATTTCCTCGGGCGAATATTCCGTGGTGGTCAGCACGGTCCACATGACCGCCGCGAAAAGCGCCAGACCGCCCGCCCAAAAGGCAAAGCGCACCGTATCGGGAATCTGGCCAAGCGGGGCCTCGTTCGACACGCCCCAATGCTCCAGCAGATAGGGGAAGATCGAGCCGACCACCGCGCCCGCACCGATAAAGGCGGTCTGCACGGCATAGCCGGCCGTGTGCTGGTCCTTGCGCAGCATATCGCCCACAAAGGCCCGGAACGGCTCCATCGAGATGTTGAGGCTGGCATCAAGCACCCACAGCAGCACTGCCGCCATCAGCAGCACGTTCGATTCCGGCATGGCCAGTAGCGAGAGCGCCGCGAGAACCGCGCCGAGCAGGAAGAACGGGCGGCGGCGGCCTAGGCGGCCGAGCCAGGTCTTGTCAGAGAGGTGGCCAATGATCGGCTGGACCAAGAGGCCTGTCAGCGGAGCGGCGACCCACAGCGCCGGCAGATCATCAATCGACGATCCAAGCGACTGGAAGACACGGCTCATATTGGCGTTCTGCAGCGCAAAGCCGATCTGGATGCCGAAAAAGCCAAAGCTGATGTTGAACAGCCCGGCCCAGCTCTGCCGTGGTTTCTCGGTAGCCATGCCTCTCCCCTTTATTGATTGCAGGGCTGGCATGCCCGCCGCAGGCAGGCAAGAGGCATACGAATACGTAAGGGCTTCAGCCGGTGGTGCTGGCCCGCACGATCAGCCGTGGCGGCAGGCTGCGATTGGCCTGGGCCCGATCCTCGATCTGCTCGGCCAGCGTCTCGACCAGCAGTTCGCCAGCTGCGATCAGGTCCTGCTGGACGGTGGTCAGCGGCGGACTGGTCAGGCTGGCGGCTGGGATATCGTCGAAACCGACTACTGCGACATCGCCAGGCACTTTGCGTCCCGCTTCGGCCAGTGCCCGCATGGCACCGATAGCAATCAGGTCGCTCGCGGCGAAGACTGCGTCGAAATCCGCCCCGGCGTCCAGCAATGCCCGAACGGCGGCCCGGCCATCGCCTTCGCTGGATAGCGCGGGGACCTGCAGCGCCGGGTCGGCGGCCAGCCCGGCATCCGCCATTGCTTCGCAGAGGCCGCGATAGCGATCGGCGAATTCGGGATAATGCTCGTCGGCATGGCCCAGGAAGGCGATCTTGCGCCGGCCGAGCTCTAGCAGGTGTTCCCCTGCCAGCCGGCCAGCGGCAACGTTGTCAGTGCCGACCGTCGCCCCGATCGTATCCTCGCGGACCGAGCCCCAGCGCACAAAGCGTGTATCGTGTTCGACCAGTTCGGTCAGCCGCTGGGTGTAAAGCGTGTAGTCGCCATAGCCGAGCAGGATCAGGCCATCGGCGCGGTGGCTGTCCTGGTAGCGGGTGTGCCAGTCATCCTCCAGCTTCTGGAACGAGATCAGCAGGTCCAGCCCGCGATTTGCCGTCGCGCGCGTGATCGCGCCGAGCATGGCGAGGAAGAACGGGTTGATATTGGCCCCGTCGGGCGTCGGGTCCTCGAAGAACAGCAGGGCAATGGTGTGCGAGCGCTGCGAGCGCAGCGACGAGGCGTTCTTGTCGACCGAATAGTTCAGCTCGCGCGCGATCTCCTGGATCCGCTGGCGGGTCGCCAGGCTGACCGATTTGGAGCCGCGCAGCGCGCGGCTGACAGTAGGCTGCGAAACCCCCGCCAGATAGGCGATATCAAAGCTCGTCGGCTTGGCTGAGGGCTTGCGGCCCATTTCCTCTCCTGCCCCGTCCGGTCTTGATGCCGACACGCCGCGCAGGATAGCGCTTCAGCCGCCCAGCGCAATTGCCAAGTCCACCATTTTGGCGGGGCTTGCGGCGCTAAACTAGCAATTTGGCGAATGGGCAGGACCGGCCCCTCACCGCATGACGACATGCTGGGAAAAGGTTCGCTTTGGCGGGCCCGACCGTGCCAGGCAACCGAGAGAACACCATGCAACTCAGTCGCGAGCAAATGCTGCAGGCCTACCGCCGGATGAAGATCATCCGCGAGTTTGAAGAGCGCCTGCATATCGATATCGCCACCGGCGCGATTGCCGGTTTCACGCACCTTTATTGCGGCCAGGAAGCGGTTGCAGTCGGGGTCTGCGAGCATCTTGATACCGATGACAAGATCGTCTCGACCCACCGCGGCCACGGGCATTGCCTGGCCAAGGGCTGCGATGTCGATGGCATGATGAAAGAAATCTGGGGCAGCCGCGAAGGCCTGTGCAAGGGCAAGGGCGGCTCGATGCATATCGCCGATGTCGATGTGGGAATGCTGGGCGCCAATGGCATCGTCGGCGCCGGCGCACCGATCGCGGTCGGCGCGGCGCTGGCCGCGAAGCTTGATGGCAAGGGCAAGGTCGCAATCACCTTCTCGGGCGACGGGGCCTGCAACCAGGGCACGACGTTTGAAGCGATGAACATGGCGGTCGTCACCAAGGCGCCCTGCATCTTCGTGTTCGAGAACAACCACTATTCCGAGCACACTGGCTTTGAATATGCCGTCGGCACCCAGCAAGACATCGCTAGCCGCGCCGAAGCCTTTGGCATGAAGGTCTGGCGCGCTGACGGGACTGATTTTTTCGCAGTCCACGAAACGATGCGCGAACTGCTCGACTATGTCCGCGCCGGCAATGGTCCGGCCTCGGTCGAGTTCGATACAGAGCGCTTCTTCGGTCACTTCGAGGGCGATCCGCAGCGCTACCGCGGCGAGGGTGAGCTCGACCGGATCCGCGAGACCCGCGATTGCCTGAAGAAGTTCCGCCAGAGCGTGGTTTCGGCCAAGCTGCTGACCGACGCCGATCTCGATACCATTGACGCCGAGGTGCTCGACCAGATCGAGGCGGCGGTTGTTGCCGCCCGCGCCGCGCCGCGCCCCACGCCCGAAGACGTCCTGGCCGACGTCTACGTTGCCTACTGAGCCGGAGACTTCGCAATGGCCAAGATGATGTACCGCGATGCCGTCCGCTCGACGATTTTCGAAGCGATGGAACGCGATGAGCGGGTTGTGGTCCTGGGTGAGGACGTGGTCGGCGGCATGGGCACGGCCGGCGGGCCCGAAGCGATCGGCGGGATCTGGTCAACTTCGACCGGCTTTTATGATGCCTTCGGCCCGGACCGGGTGATCGACACCCCGATTTCGGAAAGCGCCATCGTCGGCGCAGCTGGCGGCCTGGCGCTGGCCGGCAAGAAGCCGATCGCTGAACTGATGTTTGCCGACTTCATCGGCGTGTCGCTCGACCAGATCTGGAACCAGATCGCCAAGTTCCGTTACATGTTCGGCGGCAAATCGACCTGCCCGGCGATCATCCGCATGGCCTATGGCGGCGGTTTCAACGCGGCGGCGCAGCACAGCCAGTCGGTCCACCACTTCCTGACCGCTATGCCGGGCCTCAAGGTCGTCATGCCTTCCACCCCCGAAGACGTGCGCGGCCTGCTGCGCGAGGCGCTGCGCGGGGACGATCCGGTGATCTTCCTGGAGCACAAGGCGCTCTACGGCGTGACCGGCGAAGTGCCCGATGGCGATTGGACCATTCCCTTCGGCCATGCCCGCCTGACCCGCGCCGGCCAGGACCTGACCCTGGTCGCGACCGGGCTGATGGTCAGCCGCTGCGAAGCCGCTGCCGATGCCCTGGCCAAGGACGGGATCGGCTGCGACGTGATCGACCTTCGCACCACCAGCCCGATGGATGAGGAAGCGATCCTCGATTCGGTCGAGGTGACCGGGCGACTGGTCGTGGTGGATGAGGCGCCGCAGCGCTGCAGCCTGGCGACCGATATTTCCGCGCTCGCCGCGCAGAAGGCCTTCGCCAGCCTCAAGGCGCCGATCGAAATGGTCTGCGCGCCGCATTCGCCGGTGCCCTTCGCGCTGGAGCTGGAACAGGCCTACCTGCCGTCGGCGGCCAAGATCGAAGCGGCGGCCCGCAAGGTCCTCGGTTACCGCTAGGAGGCGAGAGATGAGCAAGCTCCGCCCCTTCTGCATGCCCAAGTGGGGCATCGAAATGACCGAAGGTACGATTGCCGAATGGATGGTCGGCGAGGGTGACCGGGTGAAGCGTGGCGATACGCTCTGCCTGATCGAAACCGCCAAGATCACCAACGAGGTTGAGGCCGAAAACGACTGCGTGATCCTGCGCGTGCTGGCCCCGGCGGGTCAGGATGTGCTGCCGGTCGGTGCGCTGCTGGCCGTGTTCGGTGACGACGACGTTCCGGCGGCCGAAGTCGATGCCTTTATCGCCGCCTTCGTGCCGGCTGAGGGCGGCGTTGGCGAAGCCCCGGTCGCAAGCGGCGATAAGCCGGCCAAGCCTGCTGCCGCCCCGGCAGCTGCACCGAAGAAGATCGCGACCAACCGGCCGATCAGCCCGGAGGCGCTGGCACTGGCCGAGCGCGAGGGCGCCGATCTCGATGCCATCGAGGGTTCGGGCCGCGGCGGACGGATTACCTATCAGGACGTTTACCAGCACCTGCGGCCCCAGGCGGCACCGGTGCTGCGCGGCGCGGCTGAGCTTGCGCCGGAAGACCTGCGGATCTTTGCCTCGCCACTGGCGCGCCGGCTGGCGGCGCTGCACGGGGTGGACCTGTCCGGCCTGACCGGCACCGGCCCGCGCGGGCGGATTTCCAAGCATGACGTGCTGGCCGCAGTGCCGGCTCCAGCCAGTGGCGGTGCGGCCTTTGTGGCCGTGGCCAACACGCCCCGGATCGCGCCGTTCGACAAGGTGCGCGGCGTGATCGCGCAGCGGCTGACCGCCGCCAAGCGCGATATCCCGCACTTCTACTTGCGTGTTGCCGTGGATGTCGATGCCTTGCTGGCGCTGCGCAAGACGGCCAACCTGGTGCTGGGCATCAAGGCCTCGATCAACGATTACCTGGTGCTTGCTGCCGGCAAGGCTCTGGCGCGGCATCCCGACGTCAATGTGCAGCTGCATGGCGATGCCGTGCATCACTTCCCACACGCCGATATCGCGGTGGCAGTGGCTTCACCCAAAGGGCTGGTCACGCCGATTGTCCGCCAGGTTGACCGCATGACCTTGCCGCAGCTTGCGGCTGCCACGGCGGCGCAGATCGACAAGGCTAAGGCCGGGCGGCTGTCGTGGGAGGATCTAGACGGCGGGACCTTCACCATCTCCAACCTCGGCATGTTCGGGATCGATGATTTCGATGCCGTGATCAACCCGCCGCAGGGCGCGATCCTGGCGGTCGGCCGGGCGCGGCGCGAGGCGGTGGAGACGGCCGATGGCGGGATCGATTTCGCCACGCGGATCAGTCTGACCTTGTCAGTCGATCACCGCGCCATCGACGGCGCGGCGGGCGCACAGTTCCTGGCCACGCTGAAGGGCCTGATCGAGGATCCGGAACAACTGTTCGGCTGACCCGAGGGGTCAACGAAAAGGGGGCGGCGCGCGAGGAGCAATCCTCGCGCGCCGTTAACTTTGCTTGGCCCGCGCTAGCCATCCCATATGCCAAGGACAAAAGAAAAGGCCCGCAGCCTTTGAAGACTGCGGGCCCGTAGAGGTGAGGTATCTGTGGTTTAGAACTTGACCGAGGCTTCCACGAAGACCTGGCGGCCACGGTTGGTGCTGTTGATGATGTCGTCACCACCCACCGGCAGGAACGGACGGTCACCCGACGAGCTGACAAACAGCTTGTTGGTCAGGTTGTTGGCAATCAGTGACAGTTTCCACTTGCCGTCCGGATCGCCGATCGAGACCGAAGCGTCGAACAGCCAGTACTTATTCTGCCGGAAGTCGGCGAAGGAGGTAGTGTTGGTGTAGTATGCGCTGCTGAACTGGGCGTTGCCGTTGATCGAGAACTGCAGCCCGTCAGACAGCGGGACCGAGTAATCGAATGCGGTATTACCCGACCACTTCGGTGCACGGGCGGCCTTGCGGCCATTCAGATTGACGCCCTTGAAGGTGATGTAGTCAGCGCTGAAGTAGGCATCGAGGTAGGACAGGTTGCCCGAGAAGCGCAGCCCTTCCACCGGAGTACGCCAGGCCCAGCCCACGTCCACACCCTTGGTGGTGACTTCACCGGCGTTGGAGGTCACGAACTGGACCGCCACCGCGTTGAAGACCTGCACCTGAAGGTCGGTGAACTTGTAATAGAAGGCCGTCGCGTTCAGCGTGATGCTGCGATCGGCAAACTGGGACTTGACCCCGATTTCCCCGCCCTTGGCATCTTCCGACTTGTAGATCAGCGAGTTGAAGTTGCCGGTTAACGCGGCCTGGCTGAGGCTGTTCGATGGCAGTGCCGAGTTATCGACCCCGCCCGACTTGAAGCCGGTCTTGTACGAGGCGAAGACGTTGACGTCCGGAGTAACCTGATACTTCAGCGTCACTTCCGGTGAGAGGTTGTCATCGCTGAAGTCAATATTCGGCGAAACGAAACCGCTGCCGATGAAGGCTGGGCCAGGGCCCAGCAGGCGGTGCACGTAGGGCACGGTGATCCGTTGGGTCTTGTTTTCGTTGGTGTAACGGACCCCACCCGACAGTTCGAGCTGGTCAGTCAGGTCAAGCATCACGCTACCGAAGATCGAGGTCGCCTCGGTCTTGGTGGTGTGGTTCTTGTCATAGTCCCAGGTGTAGCCGGTGATCGGATCGGGCGCGATCAGCGAGATGTTGACCGCATTCTGGGCCGTATCGAAGATGAACCGGCGCCATTCATAGAAGCCGCCGATCATGAAGTTGAACATGCCCTCGTTGTTTGTGGCGAGGCGCAGTTCCTGGCTCAGCTGCTTCAGCGCGTTACGCGGATCGCTGGTGCCAACACCAAACGGCGCGCCAACGCTGTTGGTCGCGGCGAGCGCGGGGAAGTTGGCAGCAATGATCGCGTCGCTGACCGGGCCGGGACCACCCAGCGCCGTGATATAGGCCTTGCCGATACCGCCGTAGCTGTAGTTGTCGACGTCCGTCGCATCGAGGTTGACGAAGCCGGTGACCGACGAGAGCGTCAGGTTATCGGCCAGCTTCCAGTCCATCTTGAGGCGGGCGAACCACAGGTTCGTTTCGCCGAACGGCACGCCGTTGTAGCCCTGGGCCTTGGTCGGACCGGTCGCCAGAGGCACCGAGCGGGCAAGTGCAACAGCCGTATCGGGCAGGAAGATCTTGTTGTCCTTGTCATTACAGTCATATCCCGCCGGGATCGAGATCGCGCCGCCAAACAGCGTCACCACATCGGCGCGGCCATTGACCCCGCAATTGACGTCCGAGTGGCTGATCGCCCCGTCGTTGGTCTGGCGGTTGTACTGGACCTTGAGGTTGGCGCTGAAGACATCGTCAGGCTTGAAATCGAGGGTCAAACGGCCAACGAAGTTGGTCAGTCCGCGGAACTGGTTGACTGCGGGCGTACCGGGCTGAAGCTCAACGAAGCGGTCGATCTTGTTGTATTGGCTGGCCAGACGGATGCCAAGCGAGTCCGTCAGCGGACCCGAGATGTAGCCGCCAACGACATAGCCGCGCTCTTCGAACTCGTAAGAGGCCTTGGCGCCGATTTCCCAAGTGGAGGTGGGGTTCTGCGACTTGATCGAGAACACGCCGGCCGAAGCGCTCTTGCCGAAGTAGAGCGACTGCGGGCCTTTCAGCACGTCGATCTGGGCGGTATCGAAGAAGGCCGACTGGACCATGCGCATGGTCGAAACCTGGACGCCGTCATAATCGAAGGCCACGGCCGAATCGAACGAGGCCGAGATGTTCGATGAGCCGACCCCGCGCAGCGAGATCTGGCCGCCCGAACCGGAACCGCCGACCTGGATGCTCAGCGTGGGGACGCGGCTGGTGACGTCGGAAACTTCGTCAACCGAGTACTTCTCAAGCGTATCGGCGCCGACGCTGGTGATCGTGACCGGCACTTCCTGCAGGGTTTCATCCTGCTTGCGCGCGGTAACGATAATCACGTCCTCAGATGCCTGCTCATCGGCGGGTGCCGCCTGGGCGAAGGCCAGCTGCGGCGTTGCCAGCACGGCAAGGCCGGAAGCGGAACACAGCAGCAGCCGTGTCAGCTTCTTCGAGTTACGGAATCCGAATGCAGATCCTATCATGACCATCCTCCCAAAACGGTCCGCGGGGCTGTTATCGTTACGCAACTGTTGCCCGCGGCCGATGCTTCAACCGAGGTGAAAGGTGTATGTGGTGTGGGGCAAGGACACATTTAGCAAAACCGATAGGGCTATCGGTCTTGCCTGATGGGCAGCATTCCGTAGCGGCAATCTAGCCTGCCAGAACGGATTCGCGCCGGGGATCGCGGGGCCAGACCCAGGCCTGATCGAGTACTGGTTCGACCTGCAGCTCGGGCGGAATTCGCTCCACCCCGATCATCGCATCGCAGTTCTGGTGGAAGTAATAGATCCGCGCTTCCTGATAGCTCAGCGGCACAGAGCGAAAGCCGCTCGACTCCATCGAGCGCTGGATCGCCTCGCCGAACTGGGTGTCCTCTTGGATGATCGCACTCATCTGCCGGCCACTGGGCTGACTGGCATCGGGCACGGTCCACAGGTCCGGCGCAGGACCATCGCCCCAGTCGAGCGCCATGGTCACCAGTTCAAGCCGCGTGGTGGTGAGCGAGGTCGGCCAGAACACCAACGGCGGAATGAAATAGCTGGAGAGCGGCGAGACCCAGTTGGGGAACAGGGTATAGCTCTGTGTGCAGGTCCGGCCCAGTTCGCCAACGGTATCGATCTGCTGCCACTCGGGCGGGCTGTCGATCGCGCGGACGTGCTCGCGGTTGGTCTGGGGCGGCGGCGGCGCGAGCATCCGGGCGTGGCCGTGCGGATAGAGCGTGTTGAAATTGCGCTTCGAATCGACCAGCGGCGCCACAGTATCCGGGTGGATGAAGGGGACATGGTAGACCTCCATGTTGGCCTCCATCGCCACCTTCCAGTTGCAGTTCAGGTCAAAGCTGTGCCGCGCAGCCAGGCGCACGCGGTCAAACCCGAACTCGGTCCATTCGTCGGCCAATGGCCCAAGCCAGTCGAGCAGGGGGACGGCGTCATCGTCGAAGTTGACGAAGATCACATTGCCAAACCGTTCGCACCGCACGCCGATGAGGCTGCGGCAGGTCAGATCGAGGTTGGCGAAATCACGCGTTTCGGGCACGCCGACCAGTGTCCCGTCGGTCTTGTAGGTCCAGTTGTGATAGCCGCACATCAGCCGCGCCGACTTGCCGCGATCGGCCGTCACCACCGGCGCGCCGCGGTGGCGGCAGGTGTTGTAGAAAGCCCGCACCGCGCCATCCATGCCATGGACGATGATCAGCGGTTCGCCCGCATTGTCCCAGCGCATGAAGCAGCCGGGCTCCGGAATCTCGTCGATGTGCGCGGCGAAAAGCCAAGACTTCCTGAAGATGTGCGCCTGTTCCAGCGCGAAGTATTCCGGGCTGGTATAGCGCGCCGCGGGCAGGTCGGGCAGGGCGGGGAAGCCCGCCGGCGGGGCACCCCGCTGGCCTTCCCACTCCATCATCGCCTTAAGTGCGGCAACTTCGGCCTGGTCCATCATCACTCTCCTATGGCGCGGAGACTATCCCTCCAGTGGCCCAGGCGGCACTCGCGCTTTAGTGAGTTTGGACCCACCATCCCCTGCGATAGACCTTGCGCAACAAACACAAGCGAGAGGGATGACTGTGGCTGGACGGGTCGAAGGCAAGATTGCACTGGTTACTGGCGGGGCGATGGGCCTAGGCAAGGCCGATTGCGAGCGGCTCGCCGCCGAAGGGGCCACGGTCTATGTCACCGATATCGACCTCGCCGGGGCGGAAGCCGTGGCCAAGGCGATCGGCGGCGTGGCGATGAAGCACGACGTCCGCTCGTCCGAACAGTGGCAGGCCGTGGCTGACCGGATCGCGGCTGACCATGGCCGGCTCGATATCCTGGTCAACAACGCCGGCAACGTCATTTTCGAGAGCATTGAGAACTGTTCGCTCGACAATTTCCGCCTGCACATGGCGATCCACGTCGAAGGCACCTTCCTGGGCTGCCAGGTCTGCCTGCCGCTGCTGAAGAAATCCAAATCGGCGGCGATCATCAACATGGCCTCCACCGCCTCGCTGATGGGGTACGGCACGATCGTAGCCTATACCGCGGCCAAAGGCGCGATCCGTTCGATGACCAAGTCTATCGCGATGCACTGCCAGGATGAAGGCTATCCGATCCGCGTCAACGTGCTGATGCCGGGCGGGATCGAGACGCCGATGGTTCGCGATATCTCGGGTCGTGCGGGTCAGCAGTTGATGGAAATTCCGGACGGGATCCTGCCCAAGGAGTCGCTCGGCGCGCCGCGCGATGTGGCCAACGCCGTGCTCTTCCTCGCCAGTGACGAGGCGCGCTTCCTGACAGGTGTCGAGATCCCGGTGGACAATGGCCTCTTCGCCCGCCCCTCGCGCTGAGGGCAGCGACCGCGCTGAGAACGCAGCGCCCTGGTATCGTTGGTACGTACTGGGCCTGCTGATCCTGACCTTGCTGTTCAGCGTGGCTGACCGGCTGGTCTTTTCGATCCTGATCGAGCCGATCAAGGCCGAGTTCAAGCTGACCGACACCCAGCTGGGCCTGCTCGGCGGGGTGGCCTTCACCGTGACCTACATGTTCGCCGGCTTCCCGGCGGCGCGCCTGGCGGACCGCTCGGTGCGCAAGAACATCGTGGCCGGGGCGATTACCTTCTGGTCGCTGATGACCGCGCTGTGCGGCCTTGCGGTCGGCTTTTGGTCACTGTTCTTTGCCCGAACTGGTGTCGGGGTGGGCGAGGGCTGTAGCGGACCGGCCTCGCAATCGATGATTGCCGACTATTTCCGGCGTGATGAACTGGCCCGCGCCATGGGCTTCCTGACCGTTGGCTCGACCATGGGCACGGTTACCGGGCTGATGGCCGGCGGCCTCTTGGCAGAGGCCTTCGGCTGGCGCTGGGCCTTCATTCTGATGGGGCTTCCCGGCATGCTGCTGGGCGGCTTGCTGTACCTGACCGTGATCGAGCCGCGTCGCGGCCGGTTTGCGCCAGAGGGCGCGCGGATCGAGCAGACTTCGGTACGCGAGACGCTCTCCACCCTGGTCGCCAACCGGGTCTACCTTGGCATCGTCATGGGCTACGCGGTCCAGATCATGATCGGCTATGGCATGGCCTTCTGGATGGCGCCGATCATGATCCGGCAGTTCTCGGTTTCGGTCAGCGATGTCGCGATCTACCTCGGCCTGGCTTTCATGATCAGCGGCTTGCCGGGGCCGATCCTGGGCGGTTTCATCACCGATGCCCTGACCCGGCGCGATGAGCGCTGGCGTGCGTGGTATCCGGGCCTTGCCAGCCTGGCCTGCGCGCTGCCGCTGTGGTTCAGCCAGCAAGCGCAGACGCTCTGGCCATTCCTGATCCTGTTCTCGGTGGCCTATGGCATCTTCGTGTCCAGCCAGGCACCAATCATGTCGGGCATCCAGGCCGCGGTCGAACCATCGCAGCGCGGCTTTGCCGTGGCCTTCGCGATGTTTTTCAACAACCTGATCGGACAGGCGGCGGGCCTTGGCCTGATCGGCTGGCTGAGCGACAGCTTCCAGCCGGAAATGGGCGTGCGCGGGCTGGGCATGGCGATGTTCGCGGTCAGCCTGGGGGCCGGGATTGTGGCGCTGGCCATCTTCATCTGGACCGCCGCGCAGATGCGCAGCAGCGGCTATCTGGCAAAGATGGGCCGGGCCTAGAAGCCTGGGTGCACCGCCAGCGCGCCGCCATCGACCAGCAGCTCCGAACCGGTCATGAAGCCGCAGCCGTCCGAGACAAGGAAGGCAATGGCATTAGCGATCTCGGCCGGATCGGCCAGCCGGCCCAGCGGTGAGGTTTTCGCTACCAGGTGCCGCAGTTGCGGGTCGATCGCGTCCATCTTGGTGAAGACGCCGGTATCGGTCGCGCCCGGCACCATGGCGTTGCAGCGGATATTGTAGCCCTGCTGCGCACAGTGCACCGCGACCGACTTGGTCAGCATCCGCACCCCGCTCTTGGCGCTGGTGTAGGTGACATCGCCCGGCAGCGCGGCATAGGCCGTGGTCGAGGCGACGTTGACGATCGCGCCGCATGATCCGCCCGGATTGGCCTTCATCGCCTTGATCGCCGTCTGGCAGCCCAGCATCACGCCGGTCAGTAGCACCCCGATGCCGCGATCCCAGTCGGCCATGGTCACGTTCTCAATCGACTTCTGCACGGTGTATCCAGCGTTGTTGACCAGGATATCGAGCCGCCCGTGCTTGGAGACCGCATGATCGACCACTTCGGCCCAGCGCGCGGGATCGGCCACATCCTGCTGCAGGAACTCGATGCCCGCCGGATAGGCCGGCGCAGGCGCTAGATCGGTGGCGATCACCTGCGCGCCGTCCGCTGCCAGCCGGATCGCTGTTGCCTTGCCGATGCCAGAGGCCGCGCCGGTTACGATGGCCACTTTGCCTGCAAGGTTACCCATTGGCCTGCTCCCGCGCTGGTTCGCCGCCTTGCTAGCCGCAGTGCGTCCAGGCCGCCGCTCCCATTTTTGCGGATTAACGCCGTGCCTCCCGCAGCCTAGACCCTGCCGCAATATCAATCTCGGCAAGAGGAGCGACTTATGGACCTGGGTCTGGCTGGCAAGAAAGTGATCATGAACGGCGGGGCGCACGGGCTGGGCCTGGCCTCGCTCAAGCTCTTTGCGGCCGAGGGCGCGGATGTCGCCTTCTTCAGCCGCAAGGCCGAAAAGATCGAGGCTGCCAAAGCCGCGATCGAAGCCGCCGGGCCGGGCAAGGTTTTTGCCGAGGTGTTCGACATGGCCGCCGGCGGCGATGCCTACAAGGCCTGGCTGACCAAGGCGGCCGAGGCGCTGGGCGGGTGCGACATCTTCATCCACACCGCCAGCTCTTCGGGCACCGGCGGCACGGGTGACTGGCAGCAGGGCCTCGACATGGACATCATGGGTGCGGTCCACGGGGTGGAAGTGCTGACGCCCTACCTCGAAAAGTCGGGCACCGGTTCGATCGTGTTCCTGTCCTCGACCGCGGCGCTCGAAACCTTCATTGCCCCGCAGGCCTTCAACGCGCTCAAGGCCGCGCTAATCACGCACGGTTCGCAGCTCAGCCAGGCGCTCGCGCCCAAGGGCATCCGCGTTAACACCGTGTCCCCCGGCGCAATCCACTATGCCGATGGCAACTGGGAGACCATCCGCCAGCACGTGCCGGCGCTCTACGATGCCACCCTCGCGAAGATGCCGATGGGTCGCTATGGCAACCCTGAGGAAGTGGCCAAGGCGATCGTCTTCGTCGCCAGTCCGGCTTGCCCCTATATGACCGGGGCCAACGTGGTGGTCGATGGCGGCTTCACCCAGCGCGTCCAGTTCTAAGCCGAAGGCCAGCCCTGCCATGAGCACGATCGACCGGGCCAAGCTGCTCGACATCTATACCCGCACCATGAAGGTGAACCGGACCGACGAGAAGTTCCGGTCGCTCCTGATGCAGGGCAAGGTTGCGGTGATGTACTACTGCGTCCGGGGCCAGGAACTGGTCTCGGCCGCGGCTATGGCGGCGCTGACCGACGATGACTACGTGGTCTGCACTTATCGCGGGCAGGGCGAACAGACCGCCAAGGGCATCCCGCCAGAGCTGTGGTGGGCCGAATGCCTCGGCAAGGTGACCGGCACCTGCAAGGGCAAGGGCGGGACCATGCACATCACCTACCCTGAAAAGGGCATCATGGTGACGACTGGCGTGGTCGGATCGGGCCTGCCGATTGCGACGGGCCTGGCCATGGCCAGCCAGAACAACGGCGATGGCAAGGTTACCCTGGTCAGCTTCGGCGATGGCGCGGCCAATATCGGCGGCTTCCATGAAGCGATGAACATGGCCCAGCTCTACAAGCTGCCGGTCGTCTTCCTGTGCCAGAACAACCGTTATGGCGAGCACACCGCCTTTGCCGATCACACCAGTAGCGAATCGATCTCGGCCCGTGCGGCCGGTTACGGGATGCGCGGCGTGCTGGTGGACGGCAACGATGTGAACGCGGTCTATCCGGCGGTGCAGGAAGCGGTGGACCGCGCGCGCGCGGGTGAAGGCCCGACCCTGGTCGAAGCGATGTGCTACCGGATGATGGGCCACTTCTTTGGCGCGGACTTCTCCTACATGCCCAAGGAACACCTGGCCGAAATGCAGCGCGAGGATCCGCTGCCCAAGCTGCGGCAGGTGATGCTCGATCACCAGTTCAGCGAGGAAGAGCTCGACGCCATCGTTGCAGATATCGATGCCGAGATTGACGGCGCCGTCGCCGCCGCGCTCGCCGCCGACCTGCCGGGGCCAGAGGAACTGGCGATCGATGTGTTCGAAACCCCGCTGGTGGAGGCACGCTGATGGCCGAGATTACCCTGGCGCAGGCGCTCAACAAAGCGATTGATGAGGCCATGGCCGAGGACGCAGGCGTGTTCTGCCTGGGTGAGGACGTTTCCGCCAAGCAGGGCGGCGGCGTGTTCAAGATCACCTCGGGCCTGACCGAAAAGTACGGCGAGCACCGCGTCCGCGCGACGCCCATCTCGGAAACCGCCATCGTTGGCGCGGCGGTCGGCGCGGCGCTGGCCGGGCAGCGGCCAATTGCCGAGATCATGCTGATGAACTTCGTTGGCGTTTGCATGGATCAGATCGTCAACCATGCGGCCAAGCTGCGCTTCATGTCCGGCGGGCAGACCAACGTGCCGCTGGTGATCCGTACCACCACCGGGGTCGGCGTTGGCTTTGGCGGGCAGCACTCGGACATGCTCGAGGCCTGGTTCGCGCACGTTGCCGGCATTCACGTGGTAACGCCGTCCAACGCCGCCGACGCGCGCGGGCTGATGCGCGCGGCGATCGACTGCAACGATCCGGTGATCTTCATCGAGAATATCCTGTGTTACGGCCTCAAGGCTGAAGATCCGGGTCCGGGCTACCGCGTGCCGCTGGGCAAGGCCGCAGTCGCGCGTGAAGGCAGCGACATCTCGCTGATCACCTATGGCCGCACCGTGCTCGATGCTCTGGCTGTGGCGGATGAGCTGGCCAAGGAAGGCATCTCGGTCGAAGTGATCGACCTGCGCACCATTGCCCCGTACGACGAGGCGACGGTGCTGGCCTCGGTCCGCAAGACCGGGCTGGCGATCACCCTGCACGAAGCGGTCCGCCCGTTCGGTACCGGCGCGGAGCTGGCCGCCAATATCCAGGAAAAGTGCTGGGACAGCCTGAAGGGCCCGGTCCGCCGGATCGGCGGGACATTCTCACCCGTACCCTTCGCGACCGTGTTGGAACAGGCCTGGATCCCGAACAAGGGCCAGATCATCGGCCAGATCAAGGCCGCGCTGGGGAAGGGCTGATGGCGACGGAAATCCGCATTCCCAAGCTCGGCATGAGCGCCACCGAAATGACCCTGCTCGAATGGATGTTCGGCGATGGCGATCAGGTGACCGAGGGCGAGGTGATCTACACCGTTGAAACCGACAAGACGACCGCCGAGATCGAGGCCCAGGCTTCGGGCATCATCCGCCCGACCGGTGAGGAAGGCGCGGTCTATCAGGTTGGCGATCTGATCGGGACGATCGAGTGACCGGTCCGGCGGGGCTCTTGCTGGCCGAGGTCTATCGCCTCGCCGGCCTGCGCGACTGGGACGGCGTGGCCGCGCTTTGTGCGCCGGACTTCGTGGTCCACGAGGCCCCGGGGCTGCCCTACGGCGGCGAATGGCGCGGGCAGGATGCGCTGCAACGCGTGGCGACTGCGATGTACGGCACGTGGGAGACCGCCAAGGTCGACATCCACGAGATCGTCGGCGGCGAGGAATGGGGCGTCGTTGTCCTCACCCTGACCATGACCTCGAAACGCACCGGTCGCACCTTCAGCCAGACCGTCAACGAGGCAGGCCGGTTCAAGGATGGTATCCTGCAGGAACTGCGGATCCATTACTTCGACGCCGCCGAAGTGGCGGCGGAGGCCTGACCCTCAGGTCGGCTTGGTCCAGTCCCACTGCTTGAGCCAGACGCTCATCCGCAGCGGTTCGACATCAAGCAGCTTCGCGGTTTCGCGCGGGTCGACCACCAGCGGGCTTTGTGGCTGCGTGTTGTAGAAGCGGTAGAACTTGGCCATCCCGGCATAGGGCGTGCCGGGCAGCAGCTCGCGCGAGCCGGTGACCAGCTCGCTCATGTTGGCGGCGAAATCGTCGGGTTCCAGGCTGCGGAACTGGATTGTCTTGCCGACCTCGGCCGATAGCCGCAACGCCACTTCATCGCCGGTCAGCGCTTCCGGCCCGCCGACGGGGACATGGCAACCATCGGCGCGGTCAGTCTCCAGCGCGGCGGCCATGTATTCGGCGACGTCCGACAACGCGATCCAGCTGATCTTCAGCTCCGGCGCGGCCGGATAGGGAAAGACCCCGCGGTTGACGATCGAGGGCTTGGTCCAGACCCGGATGATATTGTCCATGAACACGGTCGGTTCGATGAACACGCACGGAATGCCTGTTTCCGCCAGCGCTCGCTCGATATCGCGGCGGCCATCGTGGGCGGTCAGGTCCAGATCGTGATCGGCGATGAAGCAGCTGGTGTTGAAGACGATCTTCTGCAGCCCCGATCCGCGTGCTCCGGCGGCGATGGTTGCGCCCATGGCAGCGGCTTTCGCACGGTCGAATTCGAACGGCAGATGCATCACCAGCGCGTCCTGGCCGGCAAAGGCGGCGGCCAGGCTGGCGCTGTCGGTGATATCGGCGTGGACCGTTTTGAGATCGGGGAAGGGCGTGTTCGCCATAGCATCGGCCCGGCGCGCCCCGGCGGTCACGGCAAAGCCGCGCCGCTGCAGCGAATTGACCAGCGGGATGCCTTGGTCGCCCGAAGCGCCCAGGACGATAACCTTGCGAATGGCCATGGTGCCAGCCGCGCCTTAGCCCGGCAGCTCCCCGTTGATGTATTTCATCAGCGTGGTCTGGAAATGACGCACGCGGCTGTCCTGATAGTGGCCCAGCTCCATCACACCATTGGCCGAGGCCTTCATCCCGGTCTGGACATGCGGCAGGTTGGCCAGGTCCTGATCGAACACCCCGGCCAGCGCCTCGCCCATCTTGTCCTTGGCCCAGGCGAAGGGCTGGTCCTCGGGGATCACGGTCTTCTCGACCGCGCGCGGACGCTCCTGGCCTTTTGGCGTCGGGAACAGCAGGCGGATTTCCATCGTGCACCAGTCGGGCGTGTCGCCCGGCAGCCAGCGATAGACCAGGGTCGGCAGATAGCCGATCCACGGCGAGAAATTGGGGAAGATGTTGTAGGTGAAATTGTCGAGGATCTCAGCGTCGGACTTGTCCGAATAGTCATAGCCGTACTGCGCCTGGAAGCCCTGGCGGCTTGCTTCGGCAAGAAGCTTGCGGGCCTGGAGCGGGTCGTTCTCGTCGATCGGGTTATCCCCTGTGCTTGCGCTAAAGCGGCGGTTGGTGCTGGCATCGCTGCCGCCCGAAAACTCGCCCATCTTGTCGAGGATAAACTGCTGGCTCTTGCCGCTCATATGCGGGCTGAGCACGCCCGAAGGCGTGATCGCACGGTTGAAGTTGTCGCCGATCAGGTCGTAGCGAGTATTGGCATCGCCCAGGAAGGGGAGCAGCTGGGGGTGCGTGGTGATGGAATGCCAGGCCTCCATGAAGGCCTCCGCCGTGGCCTTCCAGTTGGCCGGTACCTTCCGCGCCACCCACATGCCGGTGTAGCGGTTCTCGAAATCATAGGCGTCGTAATGGTCGGCCGCCGGGCCCAGCCATTCCTTGAAATCGGGGATCGAACTGTTCTCCGTGATCATCACGAAGCCCTGCCAGACATTTACCCGCACTTCGGGCAGGCCCATCTCCTTGCCTTCCAGGTGCTTGAAGTCCCAGGCGCAGGGAATTTCCTTCAAGCTACCGTCGTTATTCCAGGTAAAGCCGTGGAAGGGGCAGCGCAGCTGGGTAGCGCGGCCCGACTTGGTCATCAGCTTGCGACCACGGTGCAAGCAGACGTTGTAGAAGCCGCGGACGCTGCCATCCTGCTGGCGGACCAGCAGGAATGACTTTTCGTTGATCTCGAACACCACGGTATCGCCCGGATCGGGCATTTCATCCGTGCGCGCGGCGAACAGCCAGACGTTGGGCCACATCCGCTCACGCTCTGCCCGCGCAAAGTCCTCGCTGATATAGGGCTCGATCGAAATCGGATCGTCCGGCATGTCGATGTTCGATTCTTCGAACAGGTAATCCGGCACCCGCCGAGTATCGCCCTCAAGCATCTCGGTATAGGTCATTCCAGGACAACGATCTTCACGCTCGATCTTGGTCACTTCGTTCATCGGACACCCAACCTCACTGTCCATTTGCGCAGTATTCTAGGGCTCCAAACTGCCACAGATTGCCGCCATCGCATCCTAGCGTAACTGTGAGGAGGAACCCGATTATGGCCGTCAAGGGACTCGCCCGGCTTGGCCCCGTCATGCAGCTGGCCTGGCTGCCCGAAGACTTTGACGCAGCGCTGGACCACTGGACGAAGACCATGGGCGTCGGTCCGTTCTTCATCATGGAGAACATCGCGCTGGCCGATATGCGCTATATGGGTGAGCCGACCAATGCGGTGTTTACCCTCGCGCTGTCCTATTGGGGCGATGTCCAGATCGAGCTGATCCGGCCCGAGAATGACGCACCGTCGATCTACAACGGACCCTATGCGGTGCGCGACCGGATGCACCACGTTTGCTTGCTGGTTGATGATATCGCCGATGGCTATGCCGCCTGTGCCGAACATGGGGCAAAGATCCTGGTCGAAGGCAAGGTTGGTGACAGCGGCGGGGTGATCTATGCCGATCCGGGCAACGGGCCCGGCTCGGTGGTCGAAATCCTGCAGCCGCAGCCAGGCACGGCCGACCTGTTCAACATGATGAAGCAGGCCGCCGCCGCCTGGGACGGCAGCGACCCGATTCGCAAATTGGGCTGAGGCCAGGCCCCCGGCTTCAGTCGCTGGCGCCGAGGTAGCCGAGCTGGCCGGCCTTGAAGATCGTCTGGGCGCGGTTGACCGAGTCCAGCTTTTCGCCCGCGCGGTGGATGTGATAGCGGATCGTGGCATGGCTCCGGCCCAGGATCATGCTGATTTCCTTGTCGGTCTTGCCGATAGCCGCCCAGCGCAGGCATTCAACCTCGCGCTTTGACAGGACGCAGTCCGACCGGATCCGCCGCTTGGTGCGATGCGCCTGGACATAGCCCGCGACAAAGCGCCGGGTCAGCTGGGCCAGCAAATTGCCGTGCTCCGCAAATTCGGCCGACAAGTCTTCCTTCTCGCGGTCCATGGAGATGAAGCTGTTGGCCGAAATCTGACCAAACGGCAGGTGGACCGGCACCACGATCGCCGCCTTGCACAGGGCACGGCGCTCAAAATCGACAATGTCCATGTCATCGAGGTAGGAGTTGCGCCAATAGCCGTGAAAGCCGTGGCGGTTGGCCCAGAACGGCTCGCTTTCATAACGGCAGGCGCGGGGTAGGGGGGAATGCAGCGCCAGGCGGTGGTCCTCCCACCAGCGCGCACCTTCATCGAGCCAGCGGAAGATGTCGGCGTTGAGGATCGTGCCTTCGGCATCGACCATCGGTTCCTTCGATGAAATGTCGTCGCACATCGCCACCTGCAGGCCACGCTCCTGCGCGATCCGGGCCATGGCCACGGCGGCATCGTGAATGTCTTCAAGGCAACGGATCGTCACCAGTTCGAGCAACTGGGACGCATTCTCCCGCCCGAGCGGCGTACGCAGTTCGACGACATTGCCGGAAACGGCTTCCTCGCTCACAGTTCCTCTCCCGTCGCCCGTGTTTTTGGTGGGCGATCTTGCGAATCGGAAGCTAGCAAGAAACCAGGCGTGACGCTACGGAATTGGTAACATTGTTGCGACAAGACGGTGCCGGTCAGAGACCGAGTACGGACTTGGCAATAATGTTCTTTTGCGTTTCGTCCGAACCGCCAAAAATCGTCGCCGCGCGGTTGTTGAGATAGCGCGCCATTGCGATCTGCGCCCGCTCGCTGCCGACCGGCTCGGGCCCTTCGTTGCCATAGAGCGGCCGCTCCGGCGGCAATTGCAGGCCATCGTAGCCAAGCAGGTCCAGTCGCAGTGTATCGAGCGTCTGGCCGATGTTGGAACCCAGCAGCTTGCATAGCGAAGTCTGCGGCCCCGGCTGGCGGCCCTTGGCCAGTTCGGCCAGGATGCGCAGCTCGGTCACTTCCAGCGCTTCGGCATCAAGCCGGGCGCGGGCCAGCCGGTCGCGGAAGCGCGGATCCTTGGCCATGGCGCCGTTGACGCCCGAAGGCTGGGTCCGCGCCAGTTCTTCCAGCTCGGCAATGCCCTGCAGCAGGCGCGGGGCAAAGCACGATCCGCCCCGTTCGTTTTCCAGCAGGAACTTGGCGATGGTCCAGCCCTGGCCTTCCTCGCCGATCCGGTTTTCGACGCCGGTGCGGGCATCGGTGAAGAACACCTGATTGACCTCGTGATCGCCCGACATCGAAACGATCGGCGAAACCTCAACCCCCGGCTGGTCCATCGGCACCAACAGGAAAGTGATCCCGGCCTGCTTTTTCACCTCGGGATTGGTCCGGGTCAGGGCAAAGATCCAGTCGGCATGGTGCGCGTGGGTGGTCCAGATCTTGGAGCCGTTGATCACGTACTCGTCGCCCTCAAGCCGTGCCGCGGTTTTCAGCGAGGCGAGGTCGGATCCGCTGCCGGGTTCGGAATAGCCCTGGCACCAATAGACCTCACCGGCGAGGATGCCGGGCAGGAACCGGTCCTTCTGCTCCTGCGTGCCGAAGTGGCAGATCACCGGGCCGACCAGCCGCAGTCCCAGGATCGAGAGCGCTGGCGCGCCGGCCAGCGCGCATTCCTTTTCGAAAATGAAGCGCTGGGTCGGGGTCCAGCCGGTGCCGCCGTCTTCCTTGGGCCAGTGCGGCGCGACCCAGCCCTTGCGGTAAAGGATCTTGTGCCATTCAAGGCCAATGTCCGGCTCGACGAAGACGCCGGGCGTGCGCCGCGCGCCGACCTTGAGGTGCTCGGGCAGGCTTTCGGCGAGGAAGGCACGTACCTCTTCGCGGAAGGCCAGATCCTCAGGTGAGAAGTCCATGTCCATCGCGGCAATCCCTCAGGCTTCGGCCCGCATTGCCCAGGCGATGCCCCGGCGCAGCAAGTCGTAATAGACGTCATAGTTCCACGCGCACTTTTCCGGGTGCGGATAGAAGTCGGCCATGCCTGGCAGGTCATAATGACCGCGGCAATGACCCAAAGTGTTGTAGACGATCCGCCCCTGGCCGATGTCGCGGGTGTAGAGGATCGGCACGACCGTATCGGCCCACTGGCCATCGATGAAGCCGGTCGCCTCGCCTTCGAAGCGGGTCTGCATCAGCACGTCGATCTCGGCCGTGGTGTGGGAGAGATAGAGCTCGTCAACCACGTCGAAATCGGCAATCCCGCGGCTCAGCTCGTGATCGTGGTTGCACACCTCGACCCTGAACGGGCCGATTGGCGGGTGCGCCTTGAACTGGGTGCCCAGCATGTCCATCACGTCGGGCCGGTCATTCGGCGCATCGACCAGGCCGCTTTCGGTGAAGACCAGGATCGAATTGGTGCCGTGCAGCGCCAGCCATTTCCCGCCCTGTTCCAGCCAGGCGCGGATCGCGGCGGCTTCTTCAGGGCTGGGCATCAGATCACAGGTGTAAGTTACCAGGAACTGGCAGGCCTTGAGCCGCTCGATATCGCCATAATTGCAGGCCACGGTGGTGCGGATCTGCGGGTGTTCAGCCAGCAGTTTGAGCACTTCGAGCCGGGCATGGTCGATATCGTGATACTTGCCGGCGGCCACGAAATGCGCGTCGATCCGGGCGGGGGGTGTCTGGCTCATATTTTCAGGACCTGATTGAACCGCCGCCGTCGACCGTAAAGTCGCAGCCGGTGGTGAAGCTGGCATCGTCGCTGGCAAGGAAGACGACCGCCTTGGCCACTTCCTCGGGCTCCCCGATCCGGTTCATCGGATGCGTCGCGGCGAAATTCGTTTCGATGTTCTCGGGCGTGTCGGCGCCGGAGAACTTGTAACGATTGTACATTGGCGTGCGGATCGCGCCGGGGTGGACCATGTTAGCCCGGATCGGCAACCCGCGCTCGGCACAGTCGAGCGCGATCGAGCGGGTCAGACCAATGAGGCCGGCCTTTGAGGCGCTGTAGGCCGCGACGAAAGCGGCGGCGCGGATCGCGATCATTGAACCGATGTTGACGATGGCGCAGGGCTCGGCCGACTTTTCCATCGCCGGGATCGCAGCCCGGCAGCCATAGTAGGGGCCGTTGAGGTTGATATCGATCGTCCGCTGCCAGACGTCGAGCGAGCCGTCCGGCACGTTGCCGGGTTCGGAAATCCCGGCGATGTTGCACAGCACGGTCAGTTTGCCGAACCGCTCGACCGTGGCATCGACCGCGCGTTGCCAAGCATCGAGATCGCGCACATCAAGCTCGATCGCCTCGGCCCGGTCACCCAGTTCGGCGGCGAGCGCGCGGGCCTTGTCGATCTGCACGTCGGCCAGCATTACGCTGCCACCTTCGGCCACGATCATCCGCCCGACTGTAGCCCCGATTCCCTCGGCACCGCCGGAAACCAGCGCAACCTTGCCGTCCATCTTCCCCATCCGACGGCTCCCTATCGCTGCAGAATTGCCACGGCCGCCAGGCCCGGCGCACCGTAAACGTGGCTATAGCCCACCTTGGGCTGGGTCGGCACCTGCCGTGCCCCGCCTCTGCCGCGCAGTTGCTGCACGTTCTCATAGATCTGGCGCAGGCCCGAGGCGCCGATCGGTTCGCCGCAGGCCAGGCAGCCGCCATCGGTGTTGACCGGCAGCTTGCCGGTGATCTCGGTCCGGCCTTCGGCCAGCCACTGTTCCTGGTCGCCGTCCTTGCAGAAGCCGTTTTCCGCCATGTGCATGATCTCTGCCCCGCTTTCGGTATCCTGAAGCTGGGCCACGTCGACATCCTCAGGCCCGATCCCTGCACCTTCGAAGGCGGCCTTGGAAGCGAGCACGGTCGGCTTGCCGCCTTCCTCGATACTGATAGCCGGCTGGAACACTTCGAACGAGTTGGGTGGGCGGGTCCGCACCGCGATATTGGCGATCTTGACCCCATCGGCACCCAGTTCGCGCATCTTCTTTTCGCTCGCCAGGATCAGCGCCACCCCGCCTTCGGCCGGCGAGCAGAACATGTACTTGGTCAGCGGATCGTTGATCATCGGCGCGTTCAGGATCGTATCGAGATCGACCTCGCTGCGGCGCCAGGCATGGTCGGTCTTGGCGCCGTTGCGGAAGGCCTTCTCGGCGACCAGACCGAGAGTCCGGCGGCTGATCCCGTGGAGTTGCATATAGCGCTGGATCTTCAGCGCGAAGAACTGGGTGGTCAGCATCATCCCGGTCTGGCCGTACCATTCGGGCAGACCATAGGATTTGGGGTCGGCGTTGAAGGCGCCGCGATCATGCTTGTCGAACCCGGTGGCGAGCGCCAGGTCATAGGCGCCTGAGGCCACGGCATATTGCGCCGAAGCGAGCGAGCTGCCGCCCGTCGCGCAGCCATTGGCGACATTGATGAACGGCACACCGGTCAGCCCCAGTTCGTTGACCATGATATCGGCAGAGCCCGATGCGGCCGAGCCGCCATAGGCGCACTGGATGTCGCTCCATTCCAGGCCCGCATCGTCAAGTGCCTGGCGCACGGCGTAAACGCCCTGATCACGCCCGCTGCGGTGGTCGGTGCGGCCAAACGGGTGGATCCCCGCGCCGATGATATAGACGTCGCTCATGCTGCGCGCTCCGGACGGAAAGCAAAGGTGGTGTGTTGGCTGTTGAACGGCACGATGGTCAGCTCCATCGGCATGCCAAGCTTGAGATCCTCCAGCTTGGCATCGACGATCAGGCTTTCGACGATCACTTCCCCCGGAATCTCGATATAGCCGAGCAGGTAGGGGACGAAATCGTGCTGGCTTTCGCCCGGCCCCTCATAGGGGGACTTGGGGCGGAAATCCTGGCGGGTGAAGGACCACAGCGTGCCCTTGCGCGAGAGCGGATAGGGCTCGACGCCGGCGGCTGCATCGCCGGCCGGCATCGGGAAGACGATCTTGCCCGAATCCAGCTTGCCGCCGATCAGGCGCGGTTCGGCCTCGTTGGTCCAGAGGTCTTCGGCAATCGGGGTCAGAACGCTCATGCCGCCTCCGCATATTCGGCCAGGGTGGCGTCGCTGCTGCCGAACAGGCTGGCCAGCATCAGAACCCGCTTCATCGCGTGGCCGATCGAAAGTTCCTCGGTAATGCCCATGCCGCCGTGCAGCTGGACCGCCTCACGTGCGATGTGATCGGCCACTTCGCCGATATAGGCCTTGGCCCCCAGCGCGGTGCGGCGCCAGACTTGCCCCCCAGCCGGATCGGCCATGGCCGCGCGCAGCAGGGTGGAGCGGGCCTGTTCCAGCTTGGCATAGCAATCGACCATGCGGTGCTGGATCACCTGGAAGGTGCCGATCGGCACGCCGAACTGCTCGCGCTGCTTCACATAGGCCAGGGTATCGTCAAAGAGCCGCTGCGACAGACCGACCATTTCCGCGGCGGCGAGCAGGCGGACCTCGGCCACAGCGCTATCCAGCGCGGCGGCATCGAGCGCCAGTCGGCTCTCGGCGGTGCATTGCACGTCCAGCAGCTGCAGCTCGCTCGCCACGCTGCCATCGACGATCCGGTAATCGCGCCGGTTGATCCCGGCGGCAGCCGTATCGACCAGGAACAGCGCGGTCGCGCCATCGAGATCGGCCGAGATGATCAGCTTGTCGGCCAGACCGCCGCCCAGCACAAAGGTCTTCTCGCCAGTGAGGACATAGCCCGAGCCGCTGGTCTTGGCCTTGGTCTGGCGGGGCCGCACGCTGTAGCGCGCCTGCCGCTCGGCCAGCGCTGCGGCGACGACGATTTCGCCCGCCATCACACTGGCAAGGACGTCATTCTCACCGGCAAGTGCCAGAAGCCGGGCCGGTAGCACGCCGTTCTCAAGCCAGGGATCGGGCGCTATCGCGCGGCCCAGAGCCTCGCCGATCACGGCGAGGTCAATCGACTGGCCGCCAAGCCCGCCTTGTTCCTCGCTAACAGCCAGAGCCAGCGAGCCCATTTCGGCCAAGGCCGCCCAGCGCCGCTTGTCATATCCACCCGGCGCCAGGCGGATTGCGCGGCGGGCGGGGGAATCGAGGTCCCCCGCAAACCGTTCGATCGAGCTGCGGAACAGCTCCTGTTCTTCAGTCAGGTCAAAATTCATGCGGCTCTCGTGAAGGTAATCGGCAGCCGGGTTACGCCGCGCAGCAGAATGTTGGGCAATACGGTAATTTCGCCGCCTTCGGGGATCGCGAAGTTGTCGAGCCGCTCGAGCAGCTCGTCAAAGGCGACGAACATTTCCTTGCGGCTCAGCATGTTACCCACGCACATGTGCGGCCCCTTGCCGAAGGCGATGTGGGTGCGGGCATTGGCGCGTTCGATGTCGAACTTGTCGGGATCGGGGAACTTGCTGGGATCGCGGTTGGCAGCGGCATAGCGCAGCTGCAGCGTCGCGCCCTTGGGGATCTTGACCCCGCCCAGTTCGGTATCCTCGCGGACGATCCGCCACATACCGGCGCTGGGCGTTTCATAGCGCAGCGCTTCCTCGACCAGGTTGGTGATGGTCTTGGGATCGCGGCCCCCGGCGGCCGCCTTGGCCTTGGCCATCTGGTCGGGATTGCGGATCAGCTGAAGGAGCCCGCCGGCGATAGTCGAAGTGGTGGTTTCGTTACCGGCGACCATGAACTGCTGCATGATCGAGATGATTTCCTCGTCTGTCAGCGGGGTCTCGCCTTCGACCCGGGCCTGGACCAGATCGGTCAGCAGATCGTTGCCGCCATTGGCGCGGCGCTCGTCGATCTTGCCCTTCATGTAGTGCTGATACTGGACATAGCTGCGCGCGCATTCTAGCTCGCGCTCGCGGTCAACCATCTGGCTGAACCGGTCGACCGCGCAGTCGGACCAGTACTTGACCTGCTTGGGATCGTTATCGAGCCCGATCTGCTGCGCGATCATCGCCACAGGCAGGGGAATCGCGAAGGCCTCGACGAATTCGCATTCGCCCTTGTCGGCGAAGGATTCGATCAGTTCGATCGATTTGGTCCGCATGTCCTGCTCGATCGCGTTCACGCGCGGGGCCGAGAAGGCCAGGTTGACCAGCTTGCGGTTGCGGGTGTGGATCGGCGCGTCGACCGTCAGCAGGGTGCCCGGGCTGTCATAGCCTTCGGCCAGGATCGCCTCGATCTCGGGATCGACCGACCCCATCAGCGAGCTGAAATCGTTCGAGAATTCCTGCGTGCGGCCGGTTGCCTCGGAACACAGGTCGTAGCTGTATACCACGTAGGTGTTCATTTCCGGCAGATGCTGGATCGCGGTCCCGGCTTCGTGCATCGCGCGGTAATGCGCGAAGGGATCGATCAGCGTTTCCTTGGCAAACATGTGCGTCTGCGCGTTCATTCCAGCCTACTCCGGTGAGGATTCCTGAGCCTCAACCCTAGTCCGCCCGCGCGAGGGAATGCGATGCTTAGATTTGTTAGGAAGCGGCGGTGAATCGCAGGGCATTCGCCAGAATCTGTCGCACCGCCGGGTTGGCATAAGTCTCGGGCGCGTCGCCGAACTGCAGGTAGACCAGGTTCGCCGCGCCGGCCGGTTTCACCCAGGCGACGCAATCGTTGCCGGGGGCGTGGTCCCACCCGGCATTGTCGAACATATGCCCGGCCACGGCGGCAGCGGCGGAGTAGAAATTCTCGCGCACGAAGGCGTGCCGCGCGCGAACCAGCGGCTGGATGGAATCGGCAAAGACCTCGGCCAGATAGACCTCGTCAGTCACCGGGAAGGTCTTTGGCAGGCCCGCAGTGACCGGATGATCAAGAACCACCTCGGCGGTGTAAGCCACCTCGTGGCGATAGCCCGAATCCGGCTTCTCCTGTCCGCGCACCTTGCCCGGCTGGTAGAGGAACCGGCCGCCGATCAGCTCGGCCCATTCTGGCCATTCGGCCCAGCCTGCGATTGCATGGTGCAACGCCACCGCGCCTTTGCCCGCGGCAAAGCGGTCCATAATCGCGCGGCGGAAGGCCTCGCTGGGCGGCCGGGTTTCCACCTTGCCGTCGGCAAAGGTGTAACCCGGCATGTCATAGAACAGCAGGCCGTCCGCCTCGGCCGCGCGGCCTTCACCCACCAGCCGTTCCGCTTCGGGATGCAGCAGGTGGGTGACGCGCCAGCCGTCGAGGCTGCCCAGCAGCTCGGCAAAGGCCGGCTCGTCATAGGGGTGGCCCCCTGAGAGGACGAGCAGGTCCTGCATCAGATCTTCAGGATCATCTTGCCCTGGTTGGACCCGCTGAACAGCCGCATGAAGGCGGAATAGGCGTTCTCGATCCCTTCATCGACATGCTCGTCGATGTTGATCCTGCCCTGCGCCGCCCATTCGCCCATCTTCGCTGCACCCTCGCCAAAGCGGGCGACATAGTCCGCCACCAGCAGACCGCGGATCGAGGCGCGCTTGACGATCAGGCGCCACAGGTTGCGCGCGCCGACCGGCTCCTCGCTGTTGTACTCGCTGATCAGGCCGCACAGCCCAACGCGGGCGTTCATGGCAAGGTTGGCGAGGCCGGCATCAAGGATGATCCCGCCGACATTCTCGAAGATCACGTCGACGCCGTTCGGGGCGGCGGCGGCGATCTCGGCAGTCAGCGCCGCCTCGTCCTTGCCGCGATAGTCGATCGCCACATCGAAGCCGTAACGCTCGGTCAGGCGCTTGCACTTCTCCGCGCCGCCGGCGATGCCGATGGTCTTGCAGCCATGGATCTTGGCCAGCTGGCCGACAATCGAGCCGACCGCCCCAGCCGCGCCGCTGACCAGCACGGTATCGCCGGGCTTGGGTTCGCAAACCTCGAACAGGCCAAAATAGGCCGTCATGCCTACGGCGCCGAACAGCGAGAGGTAGTTGGTGACGCTGGGCACCAGGCCCGGGTCAATCGGCTGGGTAAAGCCGCCAACCGTTCCGACCGAATAGTCTTCGATCCCGTTCAGGCCCATCACCCATTGGCCAGGCGCAAAGCCTTCGGCCCTGCTCGCCTCGACCACGCCGATCGTGCTGGCGCGGACCGGGGCGCCGAGCGGGATCGGCGGCATGTAGCTATCGGCATCGTCCATCCACCCGCGCATCGCCGGATCGAGCGAGGCGTAGTGGTTGCGAATCAGGAACTGCCCCTCGGCTAGCTCGGGCAGGGGCTCGGTGACGAGTTCGAAATCCTCGGGCACCGGCTCACCCTGCGGGCGGCGCCACAGCAGGAAACGTCGATTTACGGTCATGAAAAGTCCTCTGTCTGAAACTCAGGCCGGGGCGATCCGCACCGGAATCGCACTTTGCAGCGCCTGCCCGGTGATCGGATCGAAGTCCACCTCGTCGCTGGTCAGGCGGTTGGTCGAACCGCCCATTTCGCGCACGTTGTGCTTGCCGGCCTCGCTATCGCCAAAGGCGTGGGCCATCGAGATCAGCCCGCGCCGCACGCGGTCGCTGGCTTCGACCACACCGTGGATCGAGGCATGGGCCGAGGAAATCTCGATGATGTCGCCGTCTTTCAGACCGCGCGCGGCCATATCCTCGGGGTGGATATAGGCCGGGTTGGTGGTGACCTTCATCCCCAGGTTCTTGAGCGGCTGGCCGATCGAGTTGAAGCGGTGCTTCGAGCGGCGCGAAATCAGGCGGAAATCGAACCCGGCGGCGCGGGCCGCATCGGCGCTGTACTTCTCCAGCTGGTGCGGCATGTCCCCGGCGGTCAGGTTGAAGCGGTTCTGGGCCGAAGGCTCGCCGGCTTCGACCAGCGGGTGCAGCTCGTCATAGATCACCGCCGCGCCGCCGGCCTTCTGCACGTCCTGGCGAACCTTGCTCGGCGGCACCAGGCAGCCGGCGGCCATCAGGTCGAGGAACACTTCCTTCGGCGGCGGTGCATCGCCGTCCATCGGCAGCGGCCCGCCCATCAGCTGCATCTGGATGCCCAGATGCTTGGCCAGGTGCCAGAACATCTCGTACTCGTCGATCACATCGCCTGGCGCCTCGGCCACGGCCTCGGTGTAACGGGCATAGGCGCGCTCGTGCCACCATTCGGACAGGTTGGAGATATCCTCGCGCTCAAGGCACTGCTTGGGGGCCAGGACCACGTCGGCGCGCTTGGCGCTGGCGCTCATCCACGGATCGACCTGAACGAACAGCTCCAGATCATCGAGCGCTCGGCGCATCTTGAGCTGGTTGGGGAAGCCGACTTCGGGATTGCCGCCGACCGAGATCAGCGCGCGAATCTGGCCGGGCCCTGGCGTCAGAATCTCATCCGCCATGACGTTGCAGGGCATTTCGACGCCCAGCTGGCCGAGGCCACGGAAGCGACTCTTGGCCATGCCGGGGGCACCGTACATCGGCACCGGATCGGCCACCTGGGCGCGGGTGCTGCCGCGCGGCGAGGTGAAGACGCGCGGCGCGCCTGACTTTTCGCCCTCCTGCTTGAAGCGCGCACAGATCGTGTTGAGGCAGGTGGCGAGGTATTCGGTCAGGGTGCCGTTCCCGGCCATTTCCGGCCCGGTGCCGGTCACGGCGCAGCCCTTGGTCCCGCCGGCGAACATCCGCGCGGCGCGAACCAGTTCGTCCTTTTCAACCCCGGCGCGTTCGGCTGCGACTTCGGGCGGGAACAGCGCGACGGCGGCCTTCAGTTCCTCGAACCCGTCAACGTGAGCGGCAACGAAATTGCGATCATAAAGCTCTTCGTTGATGATTACGTTGAGCATGCCGGCCAGCAGCGCCGGGTCCTCACCCGGCTTTACTGGCAGATAGATGTCGGCCAGCAAGCCCACTTCGGCCAGGCGCGGATCGGCGACGATCAGCTTGAGGCCTTCCTTCTTGCGGTCACGAATCCGCTTCGACGGGCTGAACGGCGGCACGCCGCCAACCGGCGCATAGTGCGAGACGATCGGATTATTGCCGATGAACAGCGCCACGTCGGCCTCGGAGAAGTTGTTCACCCCGCCTTCCCACTTGCCATAGCGGGCTGTGGTGAAAACCTTGGCCGGCTGATCGAGCGTGACCGAGGTGAAGAAGTGCTTCGAGCCCACGGCCTGGGCAAAGCTGTAGGAAGCGGCCCAGGCGGCGCTGTTCTGGAACCCGCCCGAGCCCATGAACACGGCGACGCTGTCCGGCCCGTACTGGTCGATGATCCGGCGCAGCTCACTTGCCACATGGGCCAGCGCCTGCGGCATCGGGGTTTCATGAAACTCGCCATCATCGCCGCGCACCAGCGAATGGTGCAGGCGGTGCGCTGCGTTGTGCGAATCCGGCAGCTCGCGGCCCTTCATGCAGGAATAGCCGCCATATTCCGGATCATCCGGATCGCCGCGCACGGCCTTCACCTTGCCGTCCTCGACATCGACGAGCATGGCGCAGTTGGCGTGGCAGAAACGGCAGAACGTCTTGTGGGTAGCGACGGTCATCGCGGTGCTCCGGCAAATATCCCATCCAATGCCGCCTTTATGCGGCCTAGGCCGGAAATCTGCGCCGGTTACTTTTGCTAGCTGAAGCGGCCCGCCGCTTGCGGCACTAGGCCGCTCGGATGGACCCTTTCTGGAGCCACAACCGATGGCAGTAGCTTTCTTCGATCACCCGTTCCTCAAAGGCCACCACGCACCGCAGCGGTTCGAGGCCGATGCGCCTGACCTGATCATCCACGGCGAGCTGCCGCAGGATCTGGCTGGCGTCTTCGTGCGCAACGGGCCTGAGCCGCTCCATCCCCCGCGTGAGGGCGACTATCACTGGTTTGATGGTGATGGCATGGTCTATGCCTTCCAGATCGAGGACGGCCGCGTTTCGATGCGCAACCGCTGGGTCCGGACCGAGAAGTTCGAGCTGGAGAAAGCAGCAGGCAAGCGCTTGTTCGGCGTGTTCGGCAACCCGATGACCGCCGATCCCTCGGTCCAGGGCAAGCGCTATAACACCGCCAACACCAATGTGATCATCCACGCCGGTAAGCTGCTGGCGCTGATGGAAGGCGCCCCGGCGGTCGAGCTCGATCCGCGCAGCCTCGATACCCTGGGCGAGCATGACTACGGCGGCACGATCACCACCACTTTCAGCGCGCACCCCAAGGTCGATCACTTCACCGGTGAGCTGATCAACATCGGCGCTTCGATCAACGGGCCGATGGGCGAACCGGAAATCCGCTATGACGTGATCGGTCCCGATGGTTCGGTCCGCAAGGCCGAGCGGATCAAGGTGCCGCACCATGCGCTGATCCACACCTTCTTCGTGACGCAAAACTGGGTGGTCTTCCCGATCATCCCGATCGACAGCGATCTTTCGCGCTATATGTCGGGCGGGCCGATGACCGCCTGGGTCGATGGCCGCCCGACCAAGCTGGCGATCATGCCGCGCAATGGCACGGCCGAGGATGTGCGCTGGTTCGAATACGATCCGCGTCACATGTTCCACGAATGCAACGTCTGGGAGGACGAGCAGGGCCGGATCGTCGCCGATGTTGCCGCGGCCAATGGCACGGCGCTGTTCCCCAACCAGGACGGGGTGCGCCGCACCCATGCCGAAACGCTGCAAAGCCTGCGCCGCTGGATCATCGATCCCAAGGCCAACACCGCCTGGATCAAGGAAGAGGTGCTGAACGAGCGCGATATCCAGTTCCCCCGGCCCGACGACCGGCTGATGACCCGCGCCTCGCGCCAGGCCTTCGGCAATATCAACCTCAAGTCGCGCGATGGCCGGGCTGACGGGATGGACGCCGTCCTCAGGTTCGACACGGTGACCGGGGCCGAGGACATCTACCACTTCGGCGAGGGCGCTTCGGCCGGCGAGCTGATCTTCGCGCCGAAGCTCGGCGGCACGGAAGAGGCGGATGGCTATGCCATGACCCTGGTCCACCGCGCCAACGAGCCGGGCAGCGAACTTGCGATCTTCGATGCCAAGAATATCGCCGCTGGGCCGCTCTGCACGGTCGAGATTCCGTTCCGCGTGCCTTCGGGCTTCCACTGCAATTTCTACGCCGCCGACAGCGCGCTTTATCGCGGCGCCTATGGCGCTGCCTGATCAGGAGTAACCCAGATGCCCACTACCGCTCGCCAATGGCTGCTGAATGGCCACCCCCGTGGTCGCGGGATCGAAGACAGCGATTTCAAGTTCGCCGAAGTCCAGCTGGCCGATCCCGGTCCCGGCGAGATGCTGTTCAAGACCCGCTACCTGGGCTTTGACCCGGCGCAGAAGGGCTGGATGGAAAACATCGCCGACTATGTCGCGCCGATGGCGATCGGCGAGGTGATGCGCGGCAGTGTGATCGCCGAGGTTCTGGCCAGCAATGGCGGCCGGTTCGCCGTCGGCGACATGGTCTTCGGTTCAGTTGGCTGGACCGATCACTTTGTGTCGAACGGCGAAGGGCTGTCGAAGGTCGAAACCGATCTGCCGCCGACGGCTGTACTCTCGGTCCTCGGCACCACGGGCGTCACAGCCTATTGCGGCTTGTTCAAGGTCGGCAAGCCGGTGGCGGGGGATACCGTGCTGGTTTCTGGCGCGGCCGGGGCGACTGGGTCGATCGTCGGCCAGCTCGCCAAGATCGCCGGCTGCCGCGTCGTCGGGATCGCAGGGGGCAAGGACAAGTGTGAATGGTTGGTCCGCGAGGCCGGCTATGACGCGGCGATCGACTACAAGGCGGGGTCAGTCCGTGACCAGATCAAGGAGCACTGCCCGCGCGGGGTGGACGTGATCTTTGACAACGTCGGCGGCTCGATCCTTAACGACATGCTCAGCCAGATCGCCACCGGCGCGCGCGTAGTGATCTGCGGCGGAATCAGCCGGTACGAGACCGGCACGCTACCCGCCGGCCCGCAGAACTACTTCAACCTGGTGTTCCGCCGCGGGACCATGGCCGGCTTCATCGTGCTTGACTGGGCAGCCGAGTTCCCGGCGATCCGCAAGCGGCTGGAAGGCTTCGTCAAGGAAGGCAAGCTGGCCTACCAGGAAGACGTGCAGCACGGGTTCGAAAATGCGCCCGACACGCTGAAGCGCCTGTTCGTAGGTGCCAACCGCGGCAAGCAGCTACTGCAGCTGTAAAAGCTACAGCACCAAAGCGCGTCACCCCGGACTCGATCCGGGGTCCCGCTATCTTCTTCCTTGGTTGCTGGAAAAGAGGGACCCCGGATCAAGTCCGGGGTGACGTGTTTGGATTAGAGCTGGTTCTTACCCGAACTTCTCGGTCGGTTTGCCGTCATCGCCATAGACTGGGCCTTCGGCATCGACGCGGTACTTGCGGCTGACCGCGCCGATCAGGCCCGACTGGCCGATGTGGCCCAGCATCCCGGCATATTGCGGCCCGGCGAAATGCGCGGCGAGCGATTCTTCGCTTTCCCATTCCTCGAAGACGTTGACACGGCTCGGGTTGTTGAGGTCGGCGCTCCAGTCATAGTGGATGCAGCCGGGCTGGCTCAGCGCGCCGTCGATCCACGGCTGGGCGGTGCGCAGCGCTTCGTCGCGCTTGGCGGGGTCCAGGTCGATCTGGGCGGAAATGACGATCTTGGCCATCAGTGGCTTGCTCCTTCGGGATTGTATTCGGCAACAATGCGGAACTTCCGGCTGGTGAAGACCCAGGCGCCGCCCCGGCGGGCCAGTTCGTCCTCGTAAAGGCCCCCGATCACGCGGGTCTTGCCTTCCTTGGTCAGCATGATTTCCTGGGTCTGGACGCGGGCCGTCGCCTTGTCTCCATCAACCGCGATCATGCAGGGCACGCAGTGAAAGCTGACTGCCTCCAGCCCGCCCATCGCGCCCTTCCACATGCCGACGATGGCTTCCTTGCCGTTCACTTCCATGCCCATCAGGTTCCAATAGGCATCGTCGGCCCAGACCGTGGCCCAGGTTTCGGCATCGGCTCGCACTACGCCGTCGGCATAGGTTCCATTAAGCTCCTGGATCGCGACGCGATCCTCCAGTGGTCCGCTGAACATTCTGGCCTCTCCTTTGCCCATGCTATCGGCGGGGAGGGGCAGGGGCGACAATGCCCATTTTTGGGAAGGGCGCTGTGCTGCATTCAGCGGTAGAACCCGCTCATCACAAGATTTGGGAGCGATGCAATGGGCCGTTTGGCAGGCAAGAAGGCGGTGGTTCTGGGCGCCGCATCCAAGGACAACATGGGCCAGACGATTGCCCGCCTGTTCGCGCGCGAAGGGGCCGAGGTGATGGTCGCCGGCCGCAAGGAAGAACCGCTAAAGGCGCTCGCGACCGAAATCGGCGGGCACTATGCGCTGTGCGACATTACCAAGCGGGCCGAGGTCCGGGCCATGGCCGATGCCGCCGTGGCCAAGATGGGCCGGGTCGATGCCGCCATCAACGCCTCGGGCTGGGGCCTGCTCGCCAGTCTGGTCGACACCACCGAGGAACAGCTCGACCAGATCGTCGACCTGCAATTCAAGGGTGTGCACCACTTCCTCCAGGCCTTTGTCGAGAAGATGATCGCGCAGCAGCCCAGCGGCGGCTCGCTGATCTCGATCTCCTCGGCCACGACCCGCGCGGTGATCAACAACCACGCCGCCTATATCGGCACCAAGACCGGGTCAGAGGCGCTGATCCGCTGCGTTGCCAACGATTACGGACACTATGGGATCAAGGCCAACACGGTCTCTCCGGCCTTCACCGAATCGCCGATGACCGAGCAGTCGTTCGCCGTGCCGGGCCTGGTCGATGCCTTCCTGCCGCGCTATCCGCTGGGCCGGCTCAACACATCCGAAGACGTCGCCAACGCCTGCCTGTGGCTCTGCACCGACGAAGCCTTCCTGACCGGCCAGAACATTCAGCCGAACGGCGGCCTGACCCTGCGCGGCAACCCGCAGGCGAGCGACATTGAGCGCTCGGTCGGCGCGGCGATGGCGAAGCTGCAGGGCGGCAGCTGAGCCAAGCGCTCAGTACTGGGCGGTCCCGCCGTCCACGCTGAACATGGCGCCGGTGATCCCGGCGCCGGCTTCCGAGGCCAGCAGTACCGCCACGGCGGCGATTTCCTCAACCTTGTTGGGGCGCTTGATCGCCGATTCCTGCGCGAAGTGCGCGATCATCTCGTCCAGCGTCATGCCCATCGTCGCGGCGACGGCGGGGCCGTTATCCTTGATGATGTCGGTGATCACCAGGCCCGGGCAGATGCAGTTCGCCGTAATCCCCTCGGTCCCGACTTCGCGGGCCAGTGACTTGGTCATGCCGTTGATCGCGTGCTTGGCGGCGGTATAGGCGGTGAAGATCGGCTTGCCGTGCTTCCCCTCCATCGAGGAGATGTTGATGATCCGTCCGTGCTTCTGCGCCAGCATCGGCTTCAGCGCGCGGCGGGTGGCCCAGAAGGTCGAATAGACGTTCCACTTCATCGCCTGGTCGAACGCCTCGTCCGACAGGTTGACCATCGGCTGCAGATCGCCAGCACCGCCGGCATTGTTGACCAGGATGTCGATCCGGCCAAAGTTGGCCACGGTCGCATCGATAAAGCCTTCGACGTCGGCCTGGTTCATCGCATCGCCGGCCACGAAGATCGCGCGGTCGCCCACGCCAAGTTCCTCCAGCACCTTGGCGCCCTTTTCGGGATTGCGGGCCATCAGCGCGACGCTGGCGCCCTCGGCCAGGAAGGCCTCGGCCATGCCGCGCCCCAGCCCTGCCGTGCCTCCGGTAATGGCTGCAATCTTGCCCTGCAGTTTCATCGCGTTCTCCTTTGCGGCCTGATTAGGGCCGCCGTAGCGGCAGTGCACCTCACCAAAATGAAGGGTGTTCCAGCGGGCCGGGATCGGGCCAAATCGGCCCATGAGCGATTGCGATGTCCTGGTATTGGGAAGCGGCGCTGCGGGGATGACCGCGGCCCTGGCGGCACACGAAGCGGGGGCCAAGGTCCGTTTGCTCGAGCGCGGCGACAAGGTGGGCGGAACCTCGGCTGTCTCGGGCGGGGTGATCTGGGTCGCCAACAACCCCCGGATGCAGGCGGCCGGCATGGCCGACAGCCGGGACGAGGCGCTGGCCTATTTCCGCGCGCTCGACCACGGCGATCTGGTTGACGAAACGCTCGAAGCCTTTGTCGACAAGGGTCCCGAGGCGCTGGCCTTCCTGGAAGGGATCGATGCGCTGAAGGTCGCGCTGCTGGATGGGTATCCGGACTATTACCTCGACCGCCCCGGGGCCAAGCCGGGGGGCGGCCGCGCGCTTGACCACGATCTCTTCGCCCTGACCGAACTGGGTGACTGGGCCGCGCGGATCTTCGCAATTGACGAGCCTAAGCCGATGATGCTGCGCGAAACGCCCTTGGGCGGCGGCAGCGGCGTGGTTGCGCCCGAGGAAATCGGCCGGCGCATGGCCGCGCAGGAGCGCGGCTTTGGACAGGCGATGGTCGGACGGATGCTCAAGGCCTGTCTGGCGCGCGGGATCGAACCGGAGCTGGGCTGCGAGGTAGTGCGGCTTACCCGCGAAGGCGACCGGATCACCGGGGTCGAACTGGCCGATGGCACCGTGATCCGCGCCTGCCACGGCGTGGTCGTGGCCACGGGCGGCTTCGAATGGGACGCGGAGCTGCGCCAGGCTTTCCTGCGCGGACCGGTGACGGCACCGGCCTCACCGCCGACGGCTGCCGGTGCTGGCCTCAAGCTGGCCATGGCCGCCGGGGCCAAGCTGGGCAACATGACCCAGGCCTGGTGGGCACCGACGCTGGCCCCGCCGGGACGCCATTGGCTAGGCGGGGAGCAGCGCGCCGAGCCGGTCCTGATCGAGCGGACCGTGCCGCACGGCCTGCTGGTCAACCGCGCCGGGCAGCGCTTCTGCAACGAGGCAGCGAACTATTCGGCGCTGGCCGGGGCGTTTCATGCCTTCGATCCGCAGAGCTATGACTATCTCAACATCCCGGCCTGGCTGGTGTTCGATGCGCAATATGCGGCGCGCTATCCGCTCGGCACCCGTCTGCCGCCCGCGCCGATCCCGGACTGGGTGCCGCGCGCCGATAGCCTGGCCGAACTGGCCCAGTTGATCGGCCTTGATCCCGCGATGCTTGAGGCAACCGTCGCGCGGTTCAACGAACATGCCCGCGCCGGCCACGATCCCGACTTTCAGCGCGGTACTTCGGCCTATGACCACTTCTATGGCGACCGCAGCCGGAGCGGCACGGCGGTTACGCTCGGCCCGGTTGAGCAGGGCCCATTCTACGCCGCGCGAATCGAGATGGGGCTGCTCGGCACCAACGGCGGCCCGCGCACCGATGCTGCGGGGCGGATCCTGGGTCACGACAACGCCCCGATTCCCGGCCTCTATGGTGCGGGCAATGCCATCGCCTGTCCGACCGGTGGGATCTATGCCGGTGCCGGGGGCACACTCGGCCCCGCGCTGACCTTTGGCTATATCGCCGGGCAGGCCGCCGCGCGCCGGAGCAACGTTTAGCCTGCCAGCCAGCGATCGATCGTATCGTGGAAGTACCGCACCCGGTTCTCCTGGCCCGCGAGCACCCCGCCCTGGTATCCGCGTGAGCGCAGGCCCTTCTGCTGGTTTGACCAGACCGACACGTCCTGGTCGATCCCGGGACCGCAGCTCAGCTCACCCACCTTGCCGCGCTTGTGTTCGACCGGCTTTGACAGGTCGACCAGCTCGCCCATCGAATAGGAATAGTACTGGTCCTTACCTTCGGGGAACCAGGTGAAGTACCACATGTCGAACACGCATTGTTCGGGGTCGGTCGGGTGCGGATCGGCGCGCAGCCAGATGCAGCCGTCGGGTTTCAGGCTGAAGCTGATGTTGGGGAAGACGGTGTAGTGGTAATGATCGGTCAGCTGGTCATCGTGGAACTGGCTGTAGTCATAACCCTTGGCTGCCCCGCCGGCCCGCTTCGCATCCTGTAGCGCGGCGCGGATCGCCAGCGGATCACTGCGGAACTGCTCCGGATCGAGATCCCAATAGCGCAGTTCCCGTTCCATCATCGCCAGCACCGTATCGGTATGCCCGGCCAGCGCGCGTGAGGGGCGCGAGCCCGGCATCAGCATCCGTGCATGACCCTGCGGATGGTACATGTCGAACTGGCAGTCCTTGTAGCTCTGCTCCATGATGTAGCGCGTCTGCGGGTGGACGAAGGGCAGGTGGTAGCTCTCGTTGAAATTGTCCTGGACGATCTTCCAGTTGAAATCGCCCTCCAGCGTCACCCAGTGGGTCCGGCGCATCTGCTCCATCTGATAGCAGGCGATCTGCGGCATGACCGGACCCAGATGTTCGGCCAGCGTCGGCGCCTGGGGATCGAGGTTGACCCAGACGAACCCGGCAAAGACCTCGCAGCGCACCTCGCTCAGCTTCACCCGGCCGCAGGGCGTGCCGCCGGCAAAATCCTCTGGGCAGGGGACGAACTTCAAGTCTCCTTCCGGGGCAAACCGCCAGCCGTGATAGGCGCAGGCGATCGTCTTGGCATGGCCCTGCTCGGCCTCGACCAGCCGGTTCCCGCGGTGCGGGCAGACGTTGTAGAAAGCGCGGACCTGGCCATCCTCACCGCGCGTCACCAGGATCGATTCCCGGCCGATCTCGTAAGTGAAGTAATCGCCCGCGTTAGGGATCTGCTCGACCAGCCCGCCGATCAGCCAGGCCTTGGTCCAGATGTGATCCCACTCGCGCTGCATGAACTCGGACGACCAGTATCGCTCACCGCTGATCGGATCGGTGCTGAGCGGCGGCCGCGGCTGGGCGGTCTTGTCGATCCGGTCGTTGGTGGGGCGGGCAAGGGTGGCCATGTCAGCGCCTCTTCGGTTCGAATTCGATGTGCAGTTCGGCCAGGCTGCGCAGCAGGAAGTGGGGCCGAATCGCGAAGTCGTTCTTGCCTTCGGCGAACCACATGTCCTCGAACCGGTCGACTGCCGCAGTGAAGCCCCAGGTCAGCTCACGCCGGGCGAGCGGTGCGCCGAGGCAATGGTGCGTGCCCGAGCCAAAGCCCATGTGCGCCCCGGCCTTGGGCCGATCGAGGTCGATCTTGTCGGGATTGTCGAACGCCCGTTCATCGCGATTGGCGGCGGCGAAGCGGACATTGACCATGGCACCGTCAGGAATCGTGATCCCGCTCAGCTCGGTGTCGCGCGCGCAGAACCGCATCAGGCTCTGCACCGGGCTCTCCAGCCGCACGACTTCTTCGACAAAGGTCTTCATGTAGCGCTCGGGATCAGACTTCAGCTGATGCCAGATATCCTTGTTTTCGATCAGTAGCTTCATGCCGGCAGCGAGCGCATTGGTGGTGGTTTCGCTGCCGCCGACGAAGGTATCGGCCATCATCTCGGCGTGGAGTTCGTTGTCGTTGAGCGGCCGGCCCCATTCGGGGATCACGGTGTTGACCAGCACGGAGATCAGCGATTCATCCGGATTCTTGCGCAGGCGTTCGAAGATCGGCTGGAAGTAGTGCTGCGCCTCGATCTCGCGGTCGACCATTTCGAGGTGTTGATCCTCGGGCAGCATGAACGAAATGCGCTGGAAGAAGGCATCGGTCCAGCGCTTGATCTGCCACATGTCCTCACGCGGCGCGCCCATTTGCTCGCCGATGATGAACAGCGGCAAGGGCACGGCAAACTGGCTCACCCAATCGCAATGGCCGTCGGGCAGGAAGGCATCGATCAGGTCATAGGCCAGCGATTCGACCTTTGAATCGATCTCCTTGATCCGGCTTGGCTTGAACGCCTCGTTGAACATCGCCCGCATCTGCTTGTGATTGGGATCATCGCGCCCGTTGAGCGTCGGCGCAGGCACCCAGCCTTTTTCCGCAAAGCGGCTCGCCACCTTGGCCGCGCGTTCGAGCGTGCCGTCGCCGGCGCGGAAGGCGGTGTTCTTGGACGTGCTGGGAAAGGCTTCGGCATCGGTCAGCACCCGCCGGACATCTTCATAGCGGGTGATCACCCAGATTTCGGTTCCCGGAATGTTGTAAGCCGGCGCCTCGTCGCGCAGCGTCTTGTACGCGGCATAGGGGCACTGCTGTACCCCCGGATCGAACAGGTTGACGGCGACGTCTGACTTGCTGGCCATTTAGCGGACCTCGATGCTGGCTTGGCCCCAGGGGGCAATCGTTTCGGCGTGCTGGAAGGCCTCGGGCAGTTCCTCGACCATGTGCCAGGTCGCGGCGAGCCGGCCGAAGCCGACGAAGAAAGCGCAGGTCATGCCCAGCTCGACAATCTCAGCCTCGCTGAAATGGCGGCGCAGCTCGGCATAGTGGGCATCGCCGATCGCCAGGTGGTCGGTCGCCATCAGCTCGCCAAAGCGGATCGCGGCCTTTTCGGCGTCGGACAGGTTCTCCGCCTCCTGCGGGCGTTCCAGCGAGCAGACCAGGGCTTCGTCAAGGCCGTCATCCAGCGCATCGCGATAGCGGATCGCCATGCAGCTGCGGCACTGGTTGAAGAAGGCGATCCGCAGCCGCACCAGCTCGACCAGCCGCTCCGGAAGCGCGCGGCCGACCTTCAGCGCGCCGGCGAACTTCATCAGCCCCAGCGCCTGTTCCGGGCAATGGGCAAAGAACCGCGTCAGCCCCTGTTCCAGCGGGCTGCGGCTGTCGGGATCGATCGCGGCCTGCAGCCGCGGGTCCCACTCGCTGGGGGCCAGTTTGCTGATCCGGCTCAACATGCCTCTCCAATCTGCCAATGGCGGGGAAGGGGAGGATAGATTTCATTGCCGGGGCCAAGAACTGGCGAATTGATGCAGGCGGGGAATGTCGATTGGCCAAGCACTGCAACCACCAGCTGAGCGCGATGGCCTGCCCGGCCAGCCTGTCCGACGTCGATCTGTTCGGCCCCGGCGCGGCTGAGCACTGGTATGAGGCCTATGACATCCTCCATGCCGAGGCTCCGGTGCTGCGGCTGCCGGGCGAGGGTCTGACGGGCGAGCGCGATGCCTTTATCCTGACCAAATATGCCGACATCGAACGCGTGGTGAAGGACTGGGCGCGCTTCCCGCCGACACTCTCGCTGCTGCTTGAGCAGATCCGGCTGACCGGCCAGTTGCCGCAGCAGATGCCCGATATCGATGCGATGGTGCAGTCGATCTATACCCTGCGCCCCACGCCAGAATTGTGGCGCGCGCACCGGCAGGAGCTGACCGACCCCTGGGTCGGCCCCGGCGCGTCGCGGCACAAGGCGATGATCGAAGGCCACGTCGATGCCCTGATCGATGGCTGGATCGCTGGCGACAGGGTAGATTTCGTCGGCCAATTCGCCCGGCCGCTGCCGCAGCGGACCATGGCATCGGTGCTGGGTTTTCCGCTGGAGGACATTCCCCGGCTGGAAATCTGGGGCAATGCCCAGGTCATGTCCTATGTCCACGGCTGCGGGCACAACAACAAGCTTACACCCGAGCAGACCGCCGAGAAGTTCCGCCTGCTGGCGGGCTTTGCCGACTATGTGCAGGACCAGGTGCGGGAAAAGCGCGCCCGCCCGGCGGACGATATGATCTCGTTCCTGACCCAGGTCCATTACCAGGCGCTGGACCGCAAGCTGACCGATGGCGAGATCGGCGGCGTGGTCTATGCCATGGTGATCGGCGGGCTGGAGACGACCCAGTACGCGATCTGCGAACAGGCCCAGCTGGTCTGCGAAACGCCCGGCCTGTTCGAACGGCTGCGCGCCGACCGGAGCCTGGTGCGCACCTTCATCGAAGAGGGGATGCGGCTGCGCTCTCCCACCCAGGGCCTTTCGACGCGGGTAACCTCGCAGGACGAGGTGTTCCAGGGTGTCGCAGTGCCCGCCGGATCGACCCTCCACCTGCGCTGGGGCGCCGCCAATATCGATCCCGATGAGTTCGAGCACGCCAAGGAACTGCAGCTCGATCGCAAGGCCGTGACCCGCCACCTGGCCTTCTCGGCCGGGCCGCGCGTCTGCCCCGGGGCGGGCCTTTCGCGGCTGGAGCAGACCATCGCCTGGAACCGCCTGCTCGATCGGCTGGAGGGCATGGCCTACGCGCCTGACAACGATTTCCTGCACCAGCCGGGCATCATGCTCGGCACCAACCGCCTCAACCTCACCTTCACCCCGTCACGGGAGGCCTGAATGACCACGCTCCTCGCCCACATCCGGATCAAGCCCGGCAAGGAAGAGAAATGGGAAGCGATCATGCGCGACATGGTGGCCCAGACCTTCGCCACCGAACCGGGCGTGCGCCGCTATGAATACTGGAAGGGTCAGGAGGAGAATTCCTACTACTGCCTGCTGTCCTTCACCGACAAATGGGCGTTCTATCACCACCAGATGTCCGACCACCACGAAGGCCACGATTTTGGTGACGTGCTGGCCGGGATCAAGCTGGAATACATCGACCCGGTTGAGGGCGCCGACGGCGGCCTCAGCCATACCGACGATCCGCCGCTTCCCGCTGACGCGACCCCGGCCCAGCGCACCGCGCAGGAGCGTTTCCCGCTCAGCATCCCAGCCTGGTGGAAGGAGCGCGCCTGATGGACCCGGCGCTACAGCAACTGCTCGACAAGCAGGCCATCACCGAGGTCATCGCCCGTTATTCGCGCACGCTCGACTGGCTTGACGATGCAGGGCAGGCGACCTGCTACTGGCCCGATGCCCAGGTCGACTACGGCTTCTTCAGCGGCACGGCGGCCGATTTCCTGCCTGTCGTCATGGCGATCGAGCGGCAGAGCCAGCGCCGCTGGCACATGCTGAACAGCGTCCAGATCGCCTTCACCGGCCCCGATGCGGCGAGCGTCGAATGCTATGGCCTTGCCACCGGCATCCGCGAAACCGATGGGGTCTGGACTGGTAACCTCTATGGCGGCCGCTACCTTGATGAATTCGCGCGGCGACAGGGTGAATGGCGGATCGCCAAGCGACAATACGTGATGGACTGGTCGGTCCCGCTTGGCCCCCAGAACGACGGCACGCCCAACCCGGTGCTGCCGCTGCCGATCCTGGAAATCATCGCCAGCGGGCACCCGATGTACCGGCCGATGTAGGCTATTCGCCCAGCGGCGGGTCCATGTAGTCGCGGTAATAGGTCAGCCTGCCGCCTGCGACCTTGTAGATGCCGCAGCCGCCCTTGGTGCCGGCGGGGGAGTGCATGGTCCAGCGGGACCAGACGGCGTGATCGTCGCCGCAGATTTCGTCGATGGTGAAGTGGATTTTGCGGTCGCCCATTTCCTCGACCATCTTGGACATGAACTGGTGGATCGCCGCCTTGCCATTGTAAGTCCCATAGACCGGGTCCTCCAGCAGGGCATCCTCGGCGAAGAGGTCGACCAGCTTGGTATAGTCGCCGCTGTCCTGGATCCGCCAGAATTCCTCGATCACGCGTTGGGCTTCGCCGGGCATAGTCTCTCTCCTCAAAGGTTGATGGTGCGGATCGGGTCGCTGCCGTCCCAGCCGTCAGCGGCGGCGGCGACCATGGCGTAGAAACCGGTCAGGCCGGGGCTGGGCTCATAGAGTTCCAGCATGTGGCCCAGGCTGCGGGTGGTATCGATGAAGGCAAAGGCGGTGCCAGTCGCCGTCACGGCATATTGCGCGGTCTGGTTGCCGGCGGCGGCGTGCTCGGCCAGCGCAGCGCCCAGATCGCCTACGAACAGCGCGACGTGGTGCAGGCCGTTGCCGCCCGCCGGGTATATGTCGTGATAGGCGCTCGGGTCCGGGTTATGCTGCTGGACGAACTCGACCATCACGCCGCCCCACTGGCCATAGGCGCTGGAGTGATCGAGCGGGCGGGGCGTGCCGCGATGTTCCGAGCGGCTCAGCGCGACATGGTCGATCACGAAGAACGGGCCAGAGCCGAACTGGCGGTGGTGCGCCAGCGCGGCTGCGCGGATGTCGGGCACGAAGTAGGCGATCTGGCGCGGGGGCAGATCGGCCAGCGTCATGTCAGTTGACCGCGCGGTCCATGCCTTCCCAATAGGGTGCGCGCAGCTCGCGGCGCAGCACCTTGCCCGAGGCATTGCGGGGCAGGGCCGGGATGAAATCGACCGACTTGGGGCACTTGTAGCCCGCCACGTGCTGGCGGCTGTGGGCGATCACTTCTGCCTCGGTCAGGGTCTCACCGGGCTTGACCACGACGCAGGCCTTGACCGCCTCGCCCCACTTGGCATCGGGCACGCCGATCACCGCGACATCGGCGACCTTGGGGTGCGAGTAGATCGCGTTCTCGACCTCGGCCGGGTAGACGTTCTCCCCGCCGGAGATGATCATGTCCTTCACCCGGTCGTGGATGTAGAGATAGCCGTCCTCGTCCATGTAGCCGGCATCGCCGGTGCGCAACCAGCCTTCGGCATCGATGGTCGAAGTGGTGGCCTCGGGCTTGTTCCAGTAGCCCTTCATGTTCTTGGTGCTGCGGGTGGCGATTTCGCCGACCACGCGCGGCGGCACGGCGTTGCCCTCGCTGTCGATGATCTTGATTTCCACGCCGGGCAGCGGCTTGCCGACCGAGCGCATCTTCGGGCTGCCTTCGGGCACGTGATCCTCGGGGTCCAGCGTCACGATCGTCCCGCTGGTCTCGGTCATGCCGTACATCTGCACAAAGCCGCAGCCGAAGCGGTCCATCGCCGCGCGCATCAGGTCGAGCGGGATGGGGGACGCTCCATAAGTGATGAACTTCAGCCGGCTGAAATCAACCTCGGCCACGCGCGGGTGGTTCAGCATGATCTGGATCGCGGCGGGGACCATGAAGATCTTGGAGATCGGATAGTTCTCGATCATCTCCAGTGCCTTGGTCGGATCGTATTCCGGCAGCACGATCGCGCCGGTGCCGGCGAACATCGTGCCCAGGCCCGTGCCGGTGCCGCTGATGTGGAAGCACGGCATGGCCAGCAGCGTCACTTCGCCCGGGATCGGTACCTGCCAGGGCCGCATGTCTTCCACCGCCACCGCTGAAGGCCGCGAGGAGAGGATCGAGCGGTTGGTCAGGATCGCACCCTTGGGATGGCCCGTGGTGCCTGAGGTATAGAGCTGGATCGCATCGTCCTCGGTCCCGCCTTCGCGGTGCGGATCGTCCGCCGGGAAGCCATCGCGCCAGCTGCGGTAATCGGTCCAGTCGGCCGCGCCATCGGAGGTATCGATGCCGATCACGGTGGCGAGGCGCGGCACGGCGGCGCGGGCCTGCTCCACCAGCGGGGCAAAGCCTTCGCCCACGAACAGCACCTTCGCCTGGCAATCGTTGAGGACATAGACCACTTCGGGCACGGCCAGGCGCCAGTTCACCGGGGTCATCACCGCGCCGATCTTCAGCGCGCCCAGCAGCACTTCGAAGTAGAGGTGGATGTTCTTGCCCAGATAGGCGATCCGGTCCCCCGCCTGCACACCCAGCGCGGTCAGGCCATTGGCGGCGCGGTTCGATCCGGCGTCCAGCTCGGCAAAGGTCATCACCTCGTCGCCAAAGGTGAAGGCCATGGCCTGCGGATTGTCCGCCGCATGGGCGCGCACGGCGGCCACAACGGTTTCAAACTGCACGGCAGGCGCGGCTTCGGTCGATGTCTGTCCCATGGCCTTGTCCTTAGGAACTTGGCCCCCGCGAACCATTGGCACATTTCATAGTCCCGCCGCGCGCGTGCATGGTGGACTGTGCCGGCAGGAGGCAATGCCCATGGAACCCAATGCGCCAGACGTCCCCGCCGGCTTCGTCCCGGCCAATTTCTCGCCCGGGTTCCTGACCCTGTCCGGCCCCTATTTCATCCACCGAGGCGAGGGGGAGACGCGGCTCGGCCTGCGGGTGGGGGAGGCCCACGCCAACTACGTTGGCGTCGCCCACGGCGGGGTGCTAGCGACCTTTGCCGATGTCGCCCTGTCCTTCGCCGTGCACGACAGCGAGCGGCCCGCGCTGGCGGTCGTATCCAACACGCTGACGGTGAACTTCCTGTCCGGCACCAAAAGCGGCGACTGGCTCGAAGCCACCTGCCGCCTTGACCGCAAAGGCAAGCGCATCGCTTATTGCAGCGGCGAAATCCGCCGCGGCGACGAGGTACTGATGACGATGACGGGGGTCTATACGATCTTGCGGAAGGATTAACCCGCCCAAGCCGCCGCCACCGGCCAAGCCGGATCGCCCGCGTCATGCTGCCCGCGCGCTTCCTGCGGCACGGCGGACAGGTTCGCCGCGCCGATCTCGCGGAATTCGCGCCAGTCGTAGATGCCGGTGCGCTGCATGATCCGCCATTCGCCGCGGTAAAGGACGAGGCGGTCGACATAGCGGCCGGCGATCACGGCCGAATAGTCCTCGCCCCGGTCGGGGAAGACGGTGGGCAGGGGATAGCCCGGCGGCACGATGTGCATCGCGGTCATATAGGTTTCGGCAATGGCGGCATCGGGGCCATCGGCGGCGATCAGCATCTGGCCGAGCTGATGGTGCGTTGCTACGCAATTGTTGATCACGGCCTGGGCCTGGCCGACGAAGTCCTGCCACGATCCACTAATCGGCCCGAAGGCAAAGGTCGCTTCCGGGTGGAAGATCTGCGGCATCAGCTCCCACCGCCGCCGGTCGATGGCGTGGGCATAGGCCGTCAGCACATCACGGATCGCGTCCTTGTCTGCGAGTGAAAGGGTCATTGCGGCAGCTCCACCAGTACCTTGCCGAAATTGCCCCCGGTGAACAGCCGGGCATAGGCGGCAAGGGTGTTTTCCAGGCCCGTGGTCATGTCATAGGGCAGCGAGAGCTGGCCGGCATCGACCCACTGGCGCAGGCGCGCGGTCAGCGCCTTGCCCTGGTCCATGAAATCGGGCGAGAAGAAGCCTTCGATCCTGAGGCGCTTCATCAGCACCTGATCGAAATTGGCTGGCCCGCGCCGTTCCCCGGCGGTGTATTCCGCCACCAGCCCGCAGACGGCGACGCGGCCATAAAGCGCCATGTTGGCAAGGACATCCTCTAGGATCGGTCCGCCGACATTGTCGAAATAGACGTCGATCCCGCCGGGTATCTCGACCAGCTTTTCGCGCAGGCCCCCGGCGCGGTAGTCATAGGCGGCGGCCAGGCCATAGTCCCGCACCAGCAGCGCGCATTTCTCTGCCCCGCCGGCAATGCCATAGGCCTCCGCGCCGAGCAGCTTGGCGATCTGGCAGGCGAGCAGCCCGGTCGATCCGGCGGCGGCAGAGACGACCACGGCCTCGCCAGCCTTGGTCGCACCCGTCCGTTCGATCCCCCACAGCGCGGTCCAGCCGTTCATGCCGAGCGGACCGAGATGATCGCGCAGGTCGGCCACGCTGGCATCAACCTTGAAGGCCCCGGCCATGACCGGATCGACCACCGAGTAATCGCTCCAGGTACCAAAGGCGCGGACCCAGTCACCTGCCGCAAAGCCCGCCGCGTTTGAGGCGATCACTTCGCCCAGTACCAGGCCGGACATCGGCGTGCCCAGCGGCAGCGGCGGCTGATAGCCATCGGTGCGGTCGGTCATCCACATCCGCGTGCCGGCATCCATCGACAGGTAGCGGTTGCGGATCACGATCTGGCCGGCTTCCGGCGCGGCCAGCGGCACGGTCTGGAGCGACAGCGCTTCGGCAAAGGCATTGCCCACCGGGCGCGCATCCAGTCGCCAGAAACGGTTGTTCATGAACGGCCTCTCTAAAATCCTATCGCCAGCACCATAGGCGCAAAGCGTCCACCGGCACGGCTATCAATTTCGCCGAGCGCGGGGGGCGCCGCATTGCCGTAACGTCAGGGCAACAGATGAGAGGGAGACTATCGAAATGGCCTTGATCACAGTCATTGGCGCGAGTGGCCGCCAGGGCATGGCGCAGGTGCGGCAGGCGCTGGCCGCCGGCTACAAGGTGCGGGCGATCACCCGCAGCGCCGATCCCTTTGCCGGGGAGGATTTTCCCGGGATCGACTCGGTCGAACTGCGGCCGATGGATCTCTACGATACCGATAGCTATGCCGCCGCGCTCGAGGGCAGCGATTACATCTTCTACACCCACCCGCTCCAGGCCCGGGCCGACCGCGCCGTGCTGGTCGGCCAGGTCGGCGCTGCGGCGGCCGCGCTCGACGTCAAGCGGGTGGTCTGGAACACCTCGAGCTGGATTCCGGACAAGCCGGGCGATGCCTTCACCTATGCCGGCAACACCAAGGGTATCAACGCGCTGTGGCGCTCCGGCGCGCCGGGTACAGTGTTCGGCTCGGTCCTGTTCATGGACAACCTGCTGACCAACTGGGCACGGCCGTTCATCGTCGGCGAGGGGCGCTACGTCTACCCGCACAACCCGGAGCTGGAGGCCAACTGGATCAGCCTCGATGACGTGGCGAAGTTCATGCTGGCCTCGCTCGAGCGACCCGACATGGAAGGCGCCTGGCTCAACATCGGCGGGCCAGAGCGGATGCGCGGGCCGCAGGTTGCCAAGGTGCTGAGCGATGCCCTGGGCAAGCCGATCAAGTACGATCCCTGCACCCCGGCCGAGTTCGGTCGCTACCTCGTCGAGGCGGCCGGTGACGGCATGCCGGCGGCGATGCGCGAGGAATTCGCCAAGGGGATCGAGGCCTTCTACGATTACAACAACACCGCCCCGACCAAGCCATTCGCGGTCGATATGGACCATGTCTACGAGCGCTTCCCCGAACTGGAAGGCAAGCTGGAAAGCATGGCCGAATGGGCGCCGCGGCAGGACTGGGGCGAAAAGAACCACCGCCCTGCGTTCGGCTGAGCGGTAGGTCAGAGATTGCGGCGGCGGGGCCTTGCTCCGCCGCCGTTTTCTATTCGGCTGCCAGACTGGGCTGCTCGGCCGCGAAGATCTCGATCAGGTCGTCATCGCTGGCATTGGTCAGCTTGTCGACCCACTGGTGGAACACCTGTCCGCCGCGCTCGTTGCGGCCGAACAGCACGTCTTTCATCAGCCCGCTCTGCAGCGCCTGGTGCTGGCGCTTGCCGGTCTTGTAGTCCTCATCCCGCACCACGATTTCGAGGAAATCGAACTGGTCGTGCGCGGCCTTGATCGCCGCTTCGTCGGTCGGCTTGTGCTCCATCACGTAGAACTGGGTGGTATAGCTTTCGCCCACCTTGTCGCCTGGGAACAGCTGGCTGATCATCGCCCCGCGCAGGCCGCCGCCATAGAAGCTGGCGATCGAGATGTGCGGAAAGATCGTCCAGACGCCCTGGACCAGAACTTCTTGCGGGATCTCGTCATCGTTCATGGCGGCGAGGTCCATTTTCATATCGTCTTCGCCCGACACCTTGATCGCATAGCGCGACGGGGTGGAGAGTCGCTGGTGCGGGCCGAAGGCGAAGTAGTTGGCGCGGTTGTAGAAGTCCGAACCAAAGGTGTTCGCATGGAGCACGGGCAGGTGGTAGAAATCGAGGTAGCCATCGTAGGCCGTCTTCCAGTTCGGGCCGGAGAGGGTGCGCTGGCTGAACAGGTGCCAGCCATCGAATTCGAAGGCCTTCAGCAGCTCGTCATAGCCGCACAGGTAATCGGCGATATCGAGCTTGGAATTGGGGTCGAGCGTCGCCCAGATCAGCCCGGCGCTTTCGTAGACCGGGAAGCGGGTCAGGCAATGCGCCGCCTTGTCGATCGCGCCGAAATCCTGCGGGCTGGCAACGCCGATCAGCGCGCCGTCGTTCTTGAAGGTCCAGCCGTGGTAGCCGCAGGTAAAGCGGCTGGCATTGCCGCTGCCCGAAGCGACCGGGTTGCCGCGATGGGTGCACATGTTGAGAAAGGCCGCAACAGTGCCGTCCTTCTGGCGGGTTAGCAGCAATGGCACGCCGCAGATGTCCATCGCCTTGTAATCGCCGGGTTCGGGCAGTTCGCACGATGGCGCAACCATCAGCGGCAGGCGGCGGAAGATCTGGCGCTTCTCGCGCTCGAACAGCGTCTCATCGGTATAGGCCGATGCGGGGATGCGCACCACTTCGTCGGCCAGTTCCATCGTTCCGGCATCACCATGGGCGATCAGCGAGCGGGTCATTTCGATCAGCGTATTGCGAGCCATTGCAGTTTCCTCAGTCCCAACCCGGGTCTTGTTACTCTCGCGCGCGCGGCGGCGAATTGACAATTGTCATTTTTGGTTGCGAGGCGCCGATCCGGTCAGGGTTTGACCACCAGATTGCCGCTGTGCTGGCCGGTGAACAGCATCATCAAGGCCTCCGGGAAGCGGTCGATCGGCTCAACCACGTGCTCGGGCAAGTGGGCCTTGCCGGTGCGGATCAGCTGCGAGATCTCCTTGATTGCCTCACCGAACCGGGCGGCGTGGTGGCTGACCACGAAGCCGCGCATCGAGGCGTTGCGTTCGGCCAGCCGCAGGTAAAGCTTGGGTCCGCGCACGTCGTTGAGGTTCTGGTACTGCGAGATCGCCCCGCAGATTACCACCCGCGCGCCGCCTCTGGGGCGCAGGTTGTCGAGCGCGGCATCGAGGATCTCACCGCCGACATTGTCGAAGAACAGGTCGATCCCCTCAGGCGCCAGCCGCGCGAGCTGCGTCCCGACATCGCCGGCCTTGTAGTCGATCGCCGCATCGGCGCCGAGCAGGCCGGTGACGAACCCGCACTTGGCCGGGCCGCCGGCAATCCCGATCACCCGTGCGCCGCGCGCCTTGGCGAACTGCACCACGCAGGAGCCGACCGCCCCGGCTGCACCCGAAACCAGCACGACATCGCCCGGCTGCACCTCGCCCACCGCGACCAGCCCGACCCAGGCGGTGAGGCCCGTGGTGATGCCGAGCAGGCCAATGAAGTCCGATGGGGAAACGCCTTGTTCGGGCACCACCTTGGTCAGCGCGGCGGCGTCCATCAGCGCCATGGTCTGGGCCGAAAGCAGGCCATAGGCCCAGTCACCGACCGCAAAGCCGGGATCGCTGCTGGCCACGACCTGGCCAATCCCGAAAGCGCGAATGGTCGAGCCAAGTGTGACGCTCTCGTGGAATCCTTCGGCATCGAGCGTGGTACGAATCCAGGCGTCCATCGAGAGGGTATCGACCTTGACCAGCACCTGGCCGGCCGGGACCTGTTCGATCGTTTCATCCACGATGCCGAAGTCGGACAGCGAAGGCATGCCGGCGGGGCGCTTGGCGATGGTAACGCGGCGGTTCTGGTAAGCGATGACACGTCTCCTGTATTTTCAGCGCACAGGTTAAGCGCCCGAATGCCGCCAACCAACTGGCAAAACCGCGTGGCAGAATGGCCACGCCCGCCCCTTCGCATAATATGCGTATACGTATGCCATCTTCCTGCCGAGGCGGCTTGGCCCGTATCTGCAGGCTTCCACGGGAGGAGGAGCCGCATACCCGGCCTGATTCCGCATGGGGCATTGCGCCGGGGGACTGGACCTGTCGGCGCGGTTTAGGGAGAGTACATCGTGGCACTTCGCACCCGTCTTGCCGGTGGCCTTGGGGTATCGGCCATCGCACTTGCAATTTCCGCTGTGGCCATGCCCAGCGCCGCCTTCGCGCAGGATAGCGCTGAAGCTGATGAAGCCGCTGTCGAAGACGGCGCGATCATCGTCACCGGCTTCCGCGCATCGCTGGAAACCGCCGTCAACAAGAAGAAGACCTCGGAAGTGATCGTCGAATCGATCTCGGCCGAAGACATCGGCAAGCTGCCCGATGCTTCGATCGCGGAATCGATCGCCCGTCTGCCGGGTCTGACCTCGCAGCGCCTGTCGGGCCGGTCGAACTCGATCTCGATCCGTGGTTTCGCCCCGGACTTCTCGACCACGCTGCTCAACGGCCGCGAGCAGACCTCGACCGGTGACAACCGCGCCGTCGAATACGATCAGTACCCTTCGGAAGTCGTCAGCCAGGTCAACGTCTACAAGACCCCGATGGCTTCGCTGATCGGCCAGGGCCTGTCCGGCACCGTCGACATGCGCACGATCCGCCCGCTCGACGCCGGCAAGCAAATCCTCACCATCGGTGCCCGCGGCTCCTATGCCGATCTCGGCAAGCTGAACGCCGGTTCGAAGGACTTCGGCTATCGCGTCAACGCGCTCTATGTTGACCAGTTCGCCGATGACACCATCGGCATTGCGCTGGGCGCCTCGTACGTCGACGAACCTTACCAGATCCAGGAATTCAACGCCTGGGGTTACCCGACCGATGCCGGCGATGCCGTGATCGGTGGTTCGAAGTCCTACGTCACCAGCACCCAGCTGACCCGCTTCGGCCTTAATGGTACGCTGCAGTGGAAGCCCTCGAGCACCTTCACCACGACGCTTGATGCCTTCTACACCGATTTCAAGGATGACCAGATCAAGCGCGGCATCGAACTGCCGCTCTATTGGTCGGCCGCCACGCTGTCGAACCCGACCCGTAGCAACAAGTTCATCACTGCCGGTCAGTACAACGGCGTCAAGGGCGTGGTCCGCAACGACGTGTTCCAGCGCAATGCCAAGCTCTACAGCTTCGGCTGGAACAACAAGTACGAAGGCGATGATGGCTGGAAGGCCGTGCTCGACCTGTCCTACTCGAAGACCGACCGTAACGAGCTGAACCTCGAATCGTACTCGGGCACCGGCCGTAACGCCGTCGGCGCCACCGACACGATCCGCTTTACCAGCGGCACCGAGGGCACCGTGTTCGCGCCGACCCTCAACTACGGCGATTACAACCTGATCCTGCTGACCAGCCCGCAGGGTTGGGGTGGAAACCAGACCGCCCCTAATGGCACGACCATTATCAACGGCCAGGACGGCTACTACAACGACCGAATCGTCAAGGACGAGATCTGGCAGGCCCGCGCCGAAATTTCGAAGGACCTCGATGGCTTCATCTCGAGCGTTCAGGTCGGGGCGAACTACACCGATCGCTCGAAGAACCTGGTTCCGGATGAGTACTTCCTGGGCTTGACTGCCAACACCAATGGCACGACCAGTGTCGCGGTGCCCAGCCAGTTCCGCCTTGGAACGACCAACCTGTCCTTCCTCGGTTTGGGCCCGATGATCAGCTATGATCCGCTCGCGCTGCTTGACGCCGGGATCTACAAGCTAGTGCCCAACGCTTACGGCGACGTGGCGGTGAAGAGCTATGCGGTCAGCGAAAAGATCCTGACCCCTTACCTCCAGGCCAACCTGAAGGGTACGCTGGGTTCGGCTGACCTGACCGGCAACATCGGGGTCCAGGCCAATTTCACCGAACAGAAGTCGGTTGGCGCTTCGGCCACCTACCTTGGCGCGCTGCCGAATGGCGCTCCGAACATCGGTGTCCGCACGCAGTCTGACTCGGTTCGCTACACGGACATCCTGCCGAGCCTGAACCTCTCCTTGCGCTTCCCGAACGATATGGTGATCCGCTTTGCCGCGGCGCGCGAGATCATCCGGCCGCGCATGGATGACATGAAGAACTCGCTGAACTTCAGCTACACCTTCGCCACAGTCGGGGGCGTGCCGACGGCCTTCATCACCGGTGGTTCGGGCAACCCGGACCTGCGTCCGTGGCGCGCCAATGCTATCGACCTGACCTTCGAAAAGTACTTCGGAACGAAGGGCTATCTGGCGCTGCAGCTGTTCTACAAGGATCTGAAGAGCTACGTTTACAACCAGGATATCGACATCCCGGCCTCGGAACTGGTGCTGGCGCCGCCGCCTCCGGGTATCGCGGTTGCTCCGGTTGCCAAGATCAATGTGCCGATCAATGGCAAGGGTGGCGAGCTTTATGGTGTCGAACTGGCCGGTACCCTGCCGTTTGACACCTTAAGCCAGGCGCTGTCGGGCTTCGGGATCACGGGCGGTGTCTCTTACACCGAAACCAAGATCCTGCCGAACCCTGGTGGCAAGGCCGAAGATCTGCCGGGCTATTCGAAGTGGGTCGCCAACGGCACCCTGTTCTTCGAAAAGGGCGGCTTCAACGTCCGCGGCTCGATCCGTTACCGTTCGACCTTCGTGGGTGAAGTTTCGGGCTTTGCAGCCAACCGCGTCCGTCGCCGCGCTGCTCCGGAAACCATCATCGACGCCCAGATCGGTTATGACTTCCAGCCCGGTTCGGCGCTCGAAGGGCTCTCGCTCTACATCCAGGGCCAGAACCTGACGAACGAACCGTTCATCACCACCAATCCGGGCGATGTGCGCCAGGTGATCGACTACCAGCGTTATGGTCGCCGGTTCCTGGCAGGCTTCAACTACAAGTTCTGAAGTCCATGAGGGGGGAGATGGGGTTTCCGGCACGGGTCGCACCGCCGGAGCCCCATCGATCTTCGCTTGATTATCCAGTCCAATACGAGACTAACGCGCGGACAAATTGCGCGCGGAGATGACCCATGGGTGATGGCAGGCCATATCGGATAGTCATCCTCGGCGGCGGGACCGCCGGCTGGATGAGCGCAGCCGCCCTGGCACGGTTTGCCCCGGCCACCCATTCGATTACCCTGATCGAGAGCGAGGCAATCGGCACCGTTGGCGTCGGCGAGGCGACGATCCCCGCGATCATGCTGTTCAACCAGGCGCTTGAGCTCGACGAGGCCGAGTTCCTGCGTGAGACGATGGGCTCATTCAAGCTCGGCATCGAATTTGCCGGCTGGCTGAAGCCCGGTCACTCCTACATGCACGCCTTTGGCGAGGTTGGCCGCCAGCTTGGCCTGCTGCCATTCCGCCACTATTGGGCGCGCGGCCGCAAGCTTGGACTGGCTAAGCCCCTGGCGCATTATTCGCCGAACGAACTGGCTGCCCGCACCGGCCGGGCCGGGCCGGGCGCGCCGGGCGTTTCGCTGCCTTATGCCTATCACTTCGATGCCGGGCTCTATGCCGGCTATCTGCGCCGCTATGCCGAAGCGCGCGGCGTTACTCGTCATGAAGGCAAGATCGCCTCGGTCCAGCGCGCCGAGAGTGGTGATATCGCCGCGGTGACGACCGACGATGGCCGCAGCTTTGAAGGTGACTTCTTCATCGATTGCTCGGGCTTCCGCGGTCTGCTGATCGAGCAGGAACTGGGCGCCGGCTATGAGGACTGGCGCCATTGGCTGCCGTGCGACCGCGCGGTCGCCGTGCCCTGTGCGGCCTCGGGTGATTTCACGCCCTACACCCGCTCAACCGCCCGCTCGGCCGGGTGGCAATGGCGCATTCCGCTGCAGCACCGGATCGGCAACGGCCATGTCTATTGCAGCGAGTTCATTTCGGATGATGAGGCGACGGCGGTGCTGCTGGCCAATCTCGATGGTCCGCCTGCTGCCGATCCGCGCCCGCTGCAGTTCGTCACCGGACGGCGGCGCAAGTTCTGGGACCGCAATGTCCTGGCTGTCGGCCTGTCGAGCGGGTTCATGGAGCCGCTGGAATCGACCTCGATCCACCTGATCCAATCGACCATCACACGCTTCCTCACGGTCCTGCCGGGCGGTCCGGTCGACGATGCGGTGCGCGACGGCTTCAACCGCCGCGCCGCCCTGGAGTTTGAGCGGATCCGCGATTTCCTGATCCTGCATTACTGGGCCAACCAGCGCCACGGCGAGCCGTTCTGGGATCACTGCCGCAACATGGACCTGCCGGACAGCCTCAAGGCCCGGATCGAAGAGTTCCAGGCCGCCTGCGTGATCCAGCCCAGTGCTGATGAGCTGTTCACCGAGGTGGGCTGGCTCCAGGTCATGGTCGGCCAGGGGCTGGAGCCCGCCAGCTGGAACCCGATCGCCGATGGCCTGTCTGACGCCGATCTTGGCCGGTTTCTGGACGGCGTTGAGCGCGCCGCAATCGAGGCCGTCCGGCCGATGCCGCAACATATCGACTATCTAGCCTCGCTGGTCACGGCTGAGGCTGCAAGGGGAGCTGCCTGATGATCCGTACGCTTGGCCTTGCGCTCGCCGCGCTGTCGCTTTCCGCCCCGCTCGCTGCGCAGGAAAGTCCGGCCAAGGCCGAATTGCGCGCGCGTACGCCGAACGAGGAGATCGTCTACTTCGTCCTGCCTGACCGGTTCGAGAACGGCGATCCGAAGAACGATACGGGCGGGATCAAGGGTGACCGCCTGAAGCACGGCTTCGATCCGGTGCACAAGGGCTTCTACCATGGCGGAGATCTCAAGGGGCTAACCAGCCGGCTCGATTACATTCAGGGGCTGGGTGCGACCGCGATCTGGTTTGCGCCAATCTTCAAGAACAAGCCGGTCCAGGGTCCCAAGGGTGACGAGAGCGCTGGTTACCACGGCTATTGGGTGACCGACTTCACCCAGGTCGATCCGCACTTTGGCACGAACGAGGACTTCAAGGCCTTCGTCGATGCCGCCCATGCCCGCGGCATGAAGGTCTACATGGACATCATCGCCAACCACACGGCCGATGTGATCCAGTACCGCGAAGGCGGGGACTATGCCTATCGCGGCAAGGCCGACTATCCCTATTCGCGCCGCGGCGGCGTGGGCGGCGCACCGATCAATCCGGGCTTCAACGGCGATGCCGATGCCAGCCCGGAAAACTGGGCAAAGCTGACCGATCCGACCTGGGCCTATACCCCCTTCGTGCCGAAGGAAGAGGCCAATGTGAAGGTGCCGGCCTGGCTCAACGATCCGATCTATTACCACAACCGCGGCAACACCAACTGGGTGGGCGAGAGCGCCGTGTTCGGCGACTTTGTTGGCCTTGACGATATCGCGACCGAGCACCCGCGCGTCATTTCCGGGATGATCGAGATCTACGGCAGCTGGATCGAACGTTTCGGCATCGACGGCTTCCGGATCGATACGGCCAAGCACGTCAATCCCGAGTTCTGGCGCGCCTTCGTGCCGGCGATGGAGCGGATTGCCCGCGACAAGGGCATTCCCAACTTCCACATCTTCGGCGAGGTGGCGACGCAGGATGTCGATCCGGCGCTGCTGGCGCGCTGGACGCGCATGGGCGGGCTTACTTCAAACCTCGACATGGCCTTTGCCAGTGCGGTGGTGCAGACCACCTCGGGCAAACTTGGCACGGCTGTGCTGGCCCGCCTGTTCGAGGATGACCTACTTTACCAAGGCGGTGAGAAGGGGGCGCTCAACCTGCCGACTTTCCTCGGCAACCATGATTTTGGCCGTTTTGCGATGTTCGTGAAGCAGTTCAATCCCGGCATCAGCCAGGACGAACTGCTGGCCCGTGTCATGCTCGGCAATGCCATGCTGCTCACCCTGCGCGGCGTGCCCGTGATTTACTATGGCGACGAACAGGGCTTCGTCTCGGACGGTAACGACCAGCTGGCGCGCGAGGACATGTTCCCGTCCAAGGTCGCGGTCTATAACGACAATGACCTGATCGGCACCGATGCGACCACGGCCCAGGCCAACTTCGATCGTAATCACCCGCTCTACCGCCAGATCGCGACGCTTGCCGAAGTGCGCAAGGCAACGCCCGCGCTCTATGCCGGTGCGACGATCAGCCGCGCCTTTTCGGACAAGCCGGGGCTCTATGCCGTGTCGCGGATCGATCCTGAAACGGCGCAGGAAGTGGTGCTGGCCTTCAACACCTCGAACCAGCCTGTTACCCAGCGGATTGGAACCGAGCCGCGCAGCCTGACCTTCAAGCCACTGGCTGGCCAGTGCGCGCTGACCGCTGACGCTCCCGGCAGCCTGACCATTACCCTGCCGCCGTTCGGCTATGCCGTCTGCGCGGCGCAGGAATCCAACGTGAGTTCCAAATGAATCGCCTGACCCGAATTGAATCCGCCGGCCAGGATCAGGTCGGCCATGAATGGTGGCGCGGTGCGGCGATCTACCAGATCTATCCGCGCAGCTTTCGCGATTCCAATGGCGACGGGATTGGCGATCTGCCCGGGATCACCGAGCGGCTCGATTACGTCGCCAAGCTGGGCGTCGATGCAATCTGGATCTCGCCCTTCTTCACCTCGCCGATGGCCGATTTCGGCTATGACGTGGCCGATTACTGCGGCGTCGATCCGATCTTCGGGACGCTGGCCGATTTCGACGCCCTGGTTGCCCGCGCGCATGAGCTGGGCCTACGCGTCACGATCGATCAGGTCTATTCGCACACCTCGGACCAGCACGCCTGGTTTATCGAGAGCCGCGCCAGCCGGGATAATCCCAAGGCGGACTGGTTCGTCTGGGCCGATGCCAAGCCCGATGGCTCGCCGCCGACCAACTGGCAGTCGGTCTTCGGCGGTCCAGCCTGGACCTGGGATGCGCGGCGCTGCCAGTATTACCTGCACAACTTCCTCTCCAGCCAGCCGCAATTGAACTGCCATAACCCGGCGGTGCAGGATGCCCTCCTCGGCGTGGCGCAGTTCTGGCTGGATCGCGGCGTCGATGGCTTCAGGATCGATGCGTTGAACTTTGCGATGCACGATCCGCTGCTGCGCGATAACCCGCCGGCCGAATGCGATGGCAAGCCGCGCACGCGTCCGTTCGATTTCCAGCAGCAGCTGTACAACCAGTCGCACGCCGACATTCCGCGTTTCATCGAGCGGATCCGCGGCCTGACCAACCGCTATCCCGGCATCTTCACCGTGGCCGAAGTGGGCGGCAAGGATGCCGAGCGCGAGATGAAGCTGTTCACGAGCGGTGAAGCGCGGCTCAACAGCGCGTATGGCTTCGATTTCCTCTATGCCAGCCAGTTGACCCCTGCCGTAGTCGCTCGCGCGCTGGAACAGTGGCCCGATGGACCTGACATCGGCTGGCCCAGCTGGGCCTTCGAAAACCACGACGCCCCGCGCGCGCTCTCGCGCTGGTGCACGCCCGATCAGCGCGAGGCCTTTGCCCGGCTGAAGGTGACGCTGCTTGCCGCACTGCGCGGCAATATCATCGTCTACCAGGGTGAAGAGCTGGGGCTGACCCAGGTCGAGATCCCATTCGAGCAGCTGCAGGACCCCGAAGCGATTGCCAATTGGCCGCTGACCCTGGCCCGCGATGGTGCCCGGACCCCGCTGCCGTGGCAGGCGCAGAGCGAGCAGGGCGGCTTTACCGCCAGCTCAGCCCCCTGGCTGCCGCTGGGCGAGGAGAACATGGCCCGGGCGGTTGACCGGCAGGACAACGATCCGGCCTCGCTGCTCAACCTCACCCGCAGCCTGCTGGCGCTGCGCCACCAGACCCCGGCGCTCCGCAATGGCACTTGCGAAGTGGTCTTGGCCGACGCGGCGCGGCTGGTCCTGCGCCGCACATCGGGCGGCGCGAGCGTGCTGGCAGTCTTCAATATCTCCGCTGCCGATCCGGGCTGGCCGGAAGGCCTCAGCACCGCCGGCACCCCACTCTTCGCGGTCAACGGGGCAGAACCCAGCCGCTTGCCCGCCTTCGGGGCGGTTCTCATCCGGGAGAGCAATTGACATGAAGCCGATCCGTTTTGCCCTTGGCCTTGGCCTTGCGCTGGCTACCGCGCCGGCGCTGGCCCAGCAGGTGCCGGTTACGGCCAGCTCGCCCGATGGCACCGTCAGCGTCACCGTTTCGATCGATGGCGATGGCCGCGCGGCCTACGCCGTGACCCGCAAGGGCAAGCCGATCATCGCGCCCTCACGCCTGGGCTTCCTGTTCACTGATGAGGCCAAGATCGAGCGCCGCCTGACCATCACGGGGCAGGAAGTGCGGGACTTTGACGAGACCTGGACCCAGCCCTGGGGCGAATGGGCGAGCATTCGCAACCGCTACCGCGAGTTCAAGGTCCATCTGAAGGAAACGACGGCGCTGGCCCGGGTCTTCACTGTTACCTTCCGCCTCTATGAAGACGGCGTCGGCTTCCGCTACGAATTCCCGCAGCAGCCGAACATGGCGAAGACCAACGTGGCCGACGAGCTGACCGAATTTGCCTTCGCCCAGGATGGCACCGCCTGGTGGAAGCCGGCCTATCTTTGGAACCGCGAGGAATATCTCTACAACAAGACCGGTCTGTCATCGGTTTCGACCGCCGCGACGCCGATCACGATCAAGCTGACCGATGGCACCCATGTCGCGCTGCACGAAGCCGCGCTGGTCGACTTTTCGGGCATGAATGTGACCCGGACCGAAGGCACAACCCTGCGCGCCAATCTAACCCCCGGCGCGGGCGGGCCCAAGGTTCAAAAAAGCGGGGCCTGGAATACCCCCTGGCGCACCCTGATCATCGCCGACAATGCCCCTGGCATTTACCACAGCCACCTGATGCTGAACCTCAACGAACCCAACAAGCTGGGCGACATGAGCTGGTTCAAGCCGGGCAAGTTTGCCGGCGTGTGGTGGAACATGATCAAGGGCGAATGGTCGTGGGCGCGCGGGCCAAAGCACGGCGCGACCAATGCCAACGTCAAGGCCTACATCGATTTCGCCGCCGCCAACGGCATCCCCAACGTGCTGGTCGAAGGCTGGAACGTGGGCTGGGACGGTGACTGGTTCGGCAACGGCTGGGCCATGGACTTCACCAAGCCGACCGAAGACTTCGATATCGCCATGCTTTCCGCTTACGGCAAGAAGAAGGGCGTCCGGCTGGTTGGCCACCACGAGACCGGCGGCGCGGTAACCCACTACGACAATCAGCTGGACCGCAGCTTTGCCTTTGCCGCCAATTACGGGATGATGGTGGTCAAGACCGGCTATGTCACCGATGCTGCGCAGCTGGAGCGCGTCGATCCCGATGGGACCAAGCACCGCGAATGGCTTGAGGGCCAGTGGATGACCAACCACTTCGTCCGCGTCGCCGAGACTGCCGCAAAGTACAAGATCGCCTTCGACAGCCACGAGCCGGTCAAGGGCACTGGTCTGCACCGCACCTATCCCAACTGGGTGGCGCGCGAAGGCATGCGCGGCATGGAATACAACGCCTGGATCGGCGGCAAGAACCCGCCCGAGCACGAAGCGAACCTGGTATTCACCCGGATGCTCGAAGGGCCGATGGACTTCACCCCCGGCGTGCTGAGCCTAAAGGGCTCGGAGAACAGCGACATCCTCTCGACCATTGCCAAGCAGCTGGCGCTTTACGTGGTGATCTATTCGCCGGTGCAGATGGTGGCTGACACGCCCGAGAACTACGCGAAGTTCCCGAAGGAGCTGAAGTTCATCCGCGATGTGCCGACCGACTGGCAGGAAACCCGCGTCCTCAATGGCGAGATCGGCGACTATGTCACGATCGCCCGCAAGGAGCGTGGCGGCGAGGGCTGGTACGTTGGCGCGGTGGGCGATGAGAACGCTCAGACCGTCTCGTTCAACCTCGACTTCCTGACCCCCGGCAAGCGCTACAAGGCCGAGATCTATCGCGATGGCGACGATGCCGATTACCGCACCGACAAGCGCCACTCGATCGCGATCGAGAGCAAGGTGCTGACCAGCGCCGACAGCCTGACTATGCGGATCGCGCCGGGCGGCGGCTTCGCGATCCGGCTGGTACCGGCCAAGTGAGGGCGCTGGGCGGCCTGCTGGCGCTGCTTGGCGCCATGCTGGCCGCCCCCGCGCTCGCGCGCGAGCAGGCCGGACGCTTCCTGGAATACGAACATGTCGCCGCCGCAGGCCTGCCCGAACAGCGGCTGACGATCTGGCTGCCGCCGGGCTATGACAAGGGCAAGCAGCGCTACCCGGTGCTCTACATGCATGACGGGCATAACCTGTTCGATCCGGCCAAGAGCAACTTCAACAAGGTCTGGGCGGCAGACAAGGCGATGCTGGCGGCGGTCAATTCGGGTAAGGTGGAACCGCACATCATCATCGGCGTCTGGGCGCCGGGCCGGGACCGCTATCGTCAGTATCTGCCGCAGACGATCTACCAGGCCACGAGCGGCACCCCGCGCGCGGCGATGGACGCGATGATCGAGGGGCCGGTGGTCAGCGATGCCTACCTTGCCTGGCTGGCCGGACCGCTCAAGCAATGGGTCGATGCCAGCTTCCGCACCCGGCCGGGGCGCGACGATACTGCGATCATGGGATCGAGCATGGGCGGCCTGATGAGCTGCTATGCCTTCCTGGAACGCGCTGAAACCTATGGCCGGGCGGGCTGCGTCTCGTCGCACTGGCCGGCGGCTGATCCGGCCAAGGTCGGGCCGGCCAATCCGGAGCTGATCGCGCTGTGGGATGGCTGGTTTGCCGCGCGGCTCGGCCAGCCCAATGGCCGCCGGGTTTGGATGGACCACGGCACGGCCACGCTCGATGCCTTCTACGCGCCTTACCAGCAGAAAATTGACGCGCGCTTCGCAGCCAGCGGCTGGCAGCGCGGACGCGACTGGGAAAGCAAGGTCTACGAAGGCGCCGAGCACGAAGAGAACGCCTGGGCCCGGCGCCTGCCCGAAGTGTTCGGCTGGCTGCTGCGGAATTAACATGGATCGGCAACCCTATCCGTCATCCCGGGCTTGACCCGGGATCCCGCTTTCTTTCGCGAGGCTGGACAAGGTAGCGGGACCCCGGATCAAGTCCGGGCTGACGAACCTGGGGACGACAATCCTAAGTAGGCCGCGGGAGGGCGGTGGTTGCCTTCATCCGCTCCATCGAGAAGCTGGAACTGACATCGGCCAGGTCCGGGATTGCGGCGATCAGCTTGCGATAGATCCGGTCATAGTGGGCGATATCGCGCACCACCAGCTTGAGTAGGTAATCGACATCGCCGGCCATGCGGTGACACTCGACAATCTCGTCAATGGCCGCGACCCCGCGCGAGAAGGCCTCAAGCCAGGCCGGGTCGTGGCGGTTGGTGCGGATCGAGACGAAGACCGTGGTGGCCAGCCCCAGCTTGGCCGGATCGACCAGCGCCACCCGGCGGGCGATGATCCCGCTGTCTTCCAGCCGCTTGATCCGCCGCCAGCAGGCATTGCTGGAGAGGCCGACCCGGTCCCCCACGTCCTGCACGGCGAGCGAAGCGTCCGACTGCAAAACCCCCAGGATCGCCCAGTCTATCGAATCCAATTGCAAAATATCGATCTGCATTGGGATAAAATAGCACTGAAATGCTGCACATGCCATAAAAAGGGTGATGATTTTGCATCCAGGCCGCGATATCTTTGCGTCAGATTTGGGGAGAGCCAGCCAATGTCACTCAAGACCCTGTTCACCGAGCACCCGGCCAGCGTCGATGAAACCTATGCCGAGCACCTGGCCATGGCGTCGGGCTTTGGCGTGCGGATGATCCTGGGCGGCTTTGCCTGCCTGCTCCACGGGATCTTCCCGTTCCTGTTCGTGAAGACCGGCTCGGCGCAGATTTCGACCCTGCACGAGCGCATGGTCGAAAACCGCCGCACCAAGCAGATGCCGGCGATCCTCGATTTCGTGATCTGAACAAAAAACCGGCCCGGCGCTGGGCCGGACCGGTTCCTTGTTTCAGCCTTGCGGCGCTGGCTCAGTGCGCGCCGAGCTTCTTGTCCTCATTGGCGCGCATGACCACCCAGAGCCGGATTGCTTCGATCTGTTCGGGCGTGAACTGGCCCTTCCAGCCAACCATCCCGTTCTGCTTGAGCAGGCCATCGTGGACGATTTCCTGCCACAGCTTGGGATTGCCCAGCGCCACCGAGTGACGCAGGTCAGGGTTGAGCACCCCTGCCACCGCGGTCGAGCCGTGGCAGACGCTGCACGAATTGGTATAGGCCTTCATGCCGATCGCCAGCTGCTGCGGCGTGCCGCTGGGCGGCGGCGGATCGAGCACGCGCTTCACCTCTTCGGGCGCGGTCGGCAAGGTACCCTTGGCACCCAGCTTGAACACCAGCAGGCGGCTGATGTTGGGCGTGATCCGCTTGGTCACCAGCTTGCCGGCCGAAACGTCCCAGACGCCGCCCCAGCCAACCATCACCGCGACATACTGTTCACCGTCGATCATGTAGGTCATCGGCGCGGCCAGGATCCCGCTCTGTGCCGGGAACGACCACAGCTGCTTGCCGGTATCGGCGGCATAGGCGCGGAATTCGCCGAGCGCGGTGCCCTGGAACACCAGGTTGCCGGCCGTGGCGAGCGTGCCGCCGTTGGTTGGGGTTTCCTGAGGGACCTTCCACTTGATCGTGCCGGTGACCGGATCGAAAGCGACCAGCGCCCCGGTCATTGCCGCCGCCGTTGCCTGGCGGACTGCCTGGTCCGGCGGCAGGTTGCCGGCCGAGGCATCGATCCCCAGCTGGAAGCCGGTCGTGCCGGGCTTCCATTCCGGATCGTGGGCATAGACCTGCGGGGTGTTGTTGGTCGGGATATAGACCAGGCCGGTCTTGGGGCTGTAGCTCATCGGGGTCCACGAGTGGGCCCCGACTGCGCCAGGGAAGCCCAGGAAGGGCTTGTTCGTCAGCTCGTACTTGGCTTCGGGATTGACATCGGGCTTGCCGGTCTTGGGATCGAGGCCCTTGGCCCAGTTGATGCCTTCGACGAACGGCTTGCCCGAAATGAACTCACCTGTTGCGGCATCGAGCACATAGAAGAACCCGTTCTTGGGCGCGTGCATGATGACATGGCGCGGCTTGCCGCCAATGGTCAGGTCGGCAACGGTGATCTGCTGGTTGCTGTCAAAGTCCCAGCGATCTTCCGGGGTTTCCTGGAAGTGCCAGACATATTCGCCCGTGTCCGGCTTAATCGCCACGATCGAGGCAGTGTAGAGGCTGTCGCCCGCGCCATCGGTGTTGCGATAGGCCGGGTTCCACGGTTCGGCATTGGCCGTGCCGAAGAACACCAGATCGGTCTTGGGATCATAAGTGATCGAATCCCACACCGTGCCGCCACCGCCGCGCTTCCAGAAGTCGCCGCTCCAGGTCTTGACTGCCGCTTCAAGGTACTTGCCGTCCTGTGGTTTCGACGGATCGCCCGGAACGGTGTGGAAGCGCCACAGCTCGTTACCGGTCTCGGCATCGAAGGCCGCGAGATAGCCGCGGGTGAAGTATTCCGCCCCGGCCGAACCGATCAGCACCCGGCCCTTCACGATCCGCGGTGCCCCGGTGATCGCCATGTGCGAGCCTTCGGGAATGGTCAGCTTCTTCCAGACGACCTTTCCGGTCTTGGCGTCGAGCGCGACGAGGTGCCCGTCTAGCGTGCCGACGTAGACCTTGTTGCCATAGAGCGCGACGCCGCGGTTGACCGCATCGCAGCAGACCTCGACCAGCTTTTCGCGCGGCACCTGTGGATCATAGGACCACTTCAGGGCGCCGGTCTTGGCGTCATAGGCCTTAACCATCGACCATGCGGTGGTGGTGTAGAGTACGCCATCGTGCATCAGCGGCGTGGCTTCCTGCCCGCGCGCCGTATCGAGATCGGCCGACCAGGCCAGGCCTAGCTGGCTGACGTTGCCATCGTTGATCGCGGTCAGGGTGGAGAAGCGCTGCTCGCCATAGTCGCGCCCGTAAGAGAGCCATTCGCCCTCTGCCGCGGCCAGGATCTTGGCGTCGGTCACGCCCTCGGTCGCCGGTGGTGAAACCGATTTTCCGCACCCGGCCAGCGCCAGCAGCGCGGCAGCAGCAAGCAGCCTCAAACGCATTGCATCCATCCCCTTCCATGCGACGGGCCTGGATCTTCCCGGATCCGGCTCCTTTGTTCGGGCACTCTGCCGTTAATCGCGCGGTTAAGCTAGCCCTCTTGTGCAGTCCCGGTTATGATCGCGCCGGGTGGGGCACAAGGAGCTTGGCGATGTGTGATGACCTGACCGCGATCGAGGAACAACAGGCGCTGGACGCGCGCGGGATCGATCGCCGCAGCTTTGCTGCATTGGGCGTAGCGGGCCTGGGCGTGCTGGCCGCGCCACTGGCGGCCAAGGCCCCGGCCGGGCTGGCCGAGCAGATGGTCACGGTGACCACGCCCGATGGCAAGCTTGATGCCTTTTTCGTCCACCCGGCCAAGGGCCGGCACCCCGCCGTTATCCTCTGGCCCGACATTGCCGGCCTGCGCGAAGCCTACAAGGTGATGGCGCGGCGGCTGGCCGCCGATGGGCACGCCGTGCTGGTGCTGAACCAGTACTACCGTTCCGCCCCCGCGCCGCATTTCGACGCGATCACCCAGTGGCGCACGTCCGAGGGCCAGGCCAAGCTGCGCCCGATGATCCCGCTGCTCACACCCGAAGCGATCGAGCGCGATGCCAAGGCGGCTGTCGCCTGGCTCGATGGCCAGAAGGCGGTCGACAAGAAGCGCGGCATCGGCTCATCCGGCTATTGCATGGGCGGGCCTTTCACCGTGCGCACGGCCCACGCCGTACCGGGCCGGGTCCGCGCGGCGGCCTCGTTCCATGGCGGTTCGCTGGTGACAGACAAGCCCGACAGCCCGCACCAGCTGCTGAAAGCAACCAAGGCTGGCTATCTCTTCGCCATCGCCCGCAATGACGATGCCCGCTCTCCGGGGGACAAGGACGCGCTACGCGATGCGGCGAAAGCGGCGGGTCGTCCGGCCGAAGTGGAAGTCTATCCCGCCGACCACGGCTGGTGCACGATCGATTCGCCGGTGTTTGACAAGGTTCAGGCCGACCGCGCGTGGGAGCGGATGCTGGCGCTGTTCCGGACACTTTAGTCGGCCGTCGGGACCTGCTTCTTCAGCTTCACCAGCGTGACCATCTCGTCATAAAGCTCGATCATGTGGCTGGCATGCCACTGGTCGAGCACGCAGCGGACCCGGCCGAAGAAGGCGGGCACGCTCTCGAGCAGATAGGATTGGCGGCCACCCTCTGCGCGGCTCTCGGGCGCTTCGATCTCGATCCCCTGACCGCGCAGGTACGAAACGGTTTCGTCGATATGCTGGGCGAGTGCGATCTTGCGCAGTTCGTTGCTGCCGCTGCGGGCGTGGCCTAGCTCTTCCTTGGCCTTGGCCATCAGATCGTCGACGTACTGCGAAACGCGGTCCATGTTCTCGCGCTTCAGCGCGATCATCTTGTCGACATAGTCCTGCTGGACGCGCAACCGCGCGGTGTCCGGATGCTCCGAACCCCAGAAGGCCTGTCCGAAATCCATCGGCTTGTGCTGGATCATCTCGTTTTCCGAAATCTCTGACCGGACTGCACCATAAGGAACTGTGCTTACCCAGCCGTTAAGCAAGGCACGATGTCCGGTTTCGCTTGCCCGCCCTTGGCGGGACGCTAACATTGGGGTTCCAGACTGTTCTAGGAGTTTGTGATGGAAGGCTTTTTGCTGGCGCTGTTGCTGCTGGTTTTCGTATTCCTGCTGATGGGTGTGCGGGTGGTCCGGCAGGGCTATGTCTACACGATCGAACGACTGGGGAAGTACACCCTGGCCGCCCAGCCAGGATTGCACGTCATCATCCCGTTCATCGACCGGGTCGGTCACAAGGTGAACATGATGGAACAGGTGCTGGATATTCCAGGCCAGGAAATCATCACGCGTGACAACGCCATGGTTGGGGTTGATGCAGTGGTGTTCTTCCAGGTGCTCGACGCCGGCAAGGCGGCCTACGAGGTATCGAACCTGTACGTCGCGATCATGCAATTGACGACCACCAACTTGCGCACCGTGATGGGCTCAATGGATCTCGACGAGACGCTGTCAAAGCGCGACGAGATCAATGCCCGGCTGCTTTCGGTGGTGGATCACGCCACTTCGCCGTGGGGCGTCAAGATCACGCGCGTCGAGATCAAGGATATCCGTCCGCCAGCCGATATCTCCAACGCCATGGCCCGCCAGATGAAGGCCGAGCGTGAGAAGCGCGCTCAGATCCTTGAAGCCGAAGGCCTGCGGGCGGCTGAAATCTTGCGCGCCGAGGGTGAGAAGCAGGGGGCGATCCTCTCCGCCGAGGGCCGCCGTGAAGCCGCCTTCCGCGATGCCGAGGCGCGCGAGCGCGAGGCCGAAGCCGAGGCCAAGGCAACCACGATGGTCTCTGATGCGATAGCCAAGTCCGGCACCCAGGCGCTCAACTACTTCATTGCCCAGAAGTATACCGACGCCGTCGCGGGCTTCGCCTCGTCGCCGAACGCCAAGACCATCCTGTTCCCGGTCGAGGCCACCCAGCTGATCGGTTCGGTCGCCGGGATTGGCGAACTGGTCAAAGATGCGCTGGGTGAGAAGAAGGTCTGAAGCGATGGAATGGCTGCCTAACCTGGACCCGCACTGGAACTGGCTCGCGCTCGGGCTCGTGCTGGCGGTTGCCGAAATGGCAATACCCGGCGTGTTCCTGATCTGGCTGGCCGGAGCGGCAATTCTGACCGGCCTCGCTACCTGGGTCCTGCCCATCGGCCTGCCGGTGCAGATCGTGTTGTTCGCTGCGCTGGCCATTGTCTCGGTCTTTATCGGCAAGCGGTATCTTGGCCGTAATCCGATTCACGAAGCCGACCCCGGCATGAACGACCGCGGGGCGCGATTGCAGGGTGAAGTGGTGACCATTACCCACGCCATCGATGGCGGCACCGGACGGGCGCGGCATGGCGATACTGAATGGCTGGTGCGCGGCCCCGAAGCGGAACCGGGCACGCGGATGCGGGTTGCGGGCAACGATGGTGCGGTGCTGCTTGTCGAGCACCTGCACTGACCCCATATTCTGGCCTCAAGGAGTATCTGTCATGGCAGACAAACTGAACCTGACCGAGGCCGAGTGGCTCGAGAAGCTGGGGCCCGAACGCTACCATATCCTGCGCCAGGCCGGGACCGAGCGTCCGTTCACCGGCAAGTATGAACGCAACAAGGACACCGGAACCTATGTCTGCGGCGGCTGCGGCGCGCCGCTGTTCGCTTCGGACGAGAAGTTCGATTCCGGCTGCGGCTGGCCCAGCTATACGGCCCCGCTGCCCAGCGCGCCGATCGACGAGCTGGTTGATACCAGCCACGGCATGATCCGCACCGAGGTACGCTGCGCCCGCTGTGACGGGCATCTGGGACACGTTTTCCCCGATGGTCCGGCACCCACGGGACTGCGCTATTGCATCAACAGCGCCAGCCTGGATTTCGAACCGAAGGAATAAGCACGGGCTCTGCACCAAATCTGCGATTCACCGCAGGTTACAATTGGCCTATGCAGAACGGGACCGGGCCGGCCGCGGCCCGCTGGAGGGATTAGCACACCACAATGGCGCGCAAGGATGGTAAGGGGCGCAGCGCGCCGATCAAGGAAGAGCCAAGCGGCTTTCGGCGATTCATGCGCAAGCTGTTTGTCTGGGGCGCTTCGCTGGCCGTTGTTGGCTTGCTGGTGCTGGCTGTTGCAGTCGGATTGACCGCACGTTCGCTGCCCGAGTTCGATGAACTTAAAAGCAGCCAGGTCGGGCAGACCATTCTGGTCCGTGCGCGTGACGGCACTGAGCTGGTCTCAATCGGGCCAAGCTATGGCCGCTGGCTGAAGTACGACCAGATTCCGGAGGTGATGCGCACCGCGATGGTTTCGGTCGAGGACCGGCGCTTTCGCTCACACCCGGGGGTCGATCCGCTTGGCCTCGCGCGCGCCAGTTACCTGTCGGTGGTGACTGGCAAGGGGCCGCGCGCAACATCGACTATTACCCAGCAGCTTGCCCGCAACATCTTCCTCAACAGCAGTCGCAGCTATACCCGGAAACTGCGTGAGGCTGTCCTGGCGCTGGCGCTGGAATGGAAATTCTCGAAGGACCAGATCCTCGAGCTCTATCTCAACAAGGTTTATTTCGGCGGCGGCGCCTATGGTGTCGATGCCGCCAGCCGCAAGTTCTTCGGCCATCCGGGTACCGAGATTACCCTGCCCGAAGCGGCGATCATTGCCGGCCTGGTCAAGGCGCCGTCGCACTATTCACCTACGGCCGATACCGAAGCAGCGGTCGATCGCGCCAAGGTCGTGCTTTCGGTGATGGAGAGCAATGGCGATGTGACCCCGGCGCAGGCCACGGGGGTGGACTTTACCGCGATCAAGTTCGCTGCGGAAAGGAACCAGAACTCGGTCCGCTATTTCACCGACTGGGCCCTGCCGCAGCTTGACCTGCTAGTGCCCGACAACACCCAGGCGATCGAGGTGTGGACCACGCTCGATCCCAAGATGCAGGCTGCGGCGACCAAGGCGATTGAGTCCAATACGCCCAAGGGTGCCCAGGGCGCACTGGTCAGCATGGACCGCGACGGGGCGGTTTTGGCCATGGTCGGGGGGACGGACTACGTCTCGTCCAACTATAACCGTGCGGTCAACGCGGTGCGCCAGCCAGGATCGGCATGGAAGCTGTTCGTCTATCTGGCGGCGCTTGAGGCGGGCTATACGCCGAACGACCGGGTAGTCGATGAGCCGGTCACCATCGATGGCTGGAGCCCGCGCAATTCGAACGGCAGCTACGCCGGTGAAATCGATGTGCGCACCGCCTTTGCCTATTCGAAGAACACCGTCGCTGCGCAGCTGGGCAACGAAGTGGGCTTCAGCGCCGTCGCCGGCATCGCCAAGCGGTTCGGGATTACCACCCCGATCTCGACGGTCCCCTCGATGGTGCTGGGCACCAACGATGTCCGCCTGATCGACATGACCCGTGCCTTTGCTGCCGTATCGGCCAAGGGCCGGGCCATCGACCCCTATGGCATCGTCAAGGTCCAGACGGTCGACGGCAAGGTGCTGTATGAGCGGGCGGTGCGCGAAGGACCGCTGCTGGTGCCGCAATATGTCTCCGCCGGGATCACCGATCTGCTGCAGAGCGCGGTCAGCACCGGCACCGGCCGCGCCGCGCAGATCGGGCGGCCCGTCGCGGGCAAGACCGGAACCACCAACTCCAACAAGGACGGCTGGTTCCTGGGCTTCTCCAGCGGGATTACTACAGGCGTCTGGATGGGGCGCGATGACGCCAAGTCAGTTGGCAACCTGCTGCAGGGTGGCACCGCGCCGGCGCGGGCCTTCGCGGCCTATATGACCGTCGCCGTGGCAGGCCGGCCGATCGAGAAGTTCGATACCGAGGTTACCCTGCCTGCCTGGCAGCTTGAGCCCGACGACGAGGCGCAGCTGAGCGGCAATCCCGACGAATATTACTATGCCGATGATCAGGGCAACATGGTCGAACCGAGCCGCCAGGACCTGCCGCAGGAACAATTGCCCGACCAGCAGGCGCCGCCGCCCGCCGCCAACGACGAGTTCCTGCGCGAGGCAACTGGCGCGCGGCCGAACTGACCCGCAAAAAACCCCCGCCGGATCAGGGCGGGGGTTTCCTGTTTCAGTGGTGAAGAATCGCTCAGCGCAGACGGACCGGCAGGTAGGCAGCGGGCTGGCCGCGACGCTGGACGCGCAGCAGCACGGCGGCGCGGTTTTCGGCCTTGGCACTGCGGATGATCGCTTCCAGATCGGCCACGGTCAGCACGTCGCGGTAGTTGGCTGACAGGATCACGTCGCCCCGCTGCAGGCCCTTGGCGCCGGCATCGGACGAGCCATCGACCACCGAGATCACCAGCCCGCGGGTATCAGCAGGCAAGCCGATCTGGCCGGCGATCTGCGGGGTCATCGGCAGCACCGACAGGCCCAGCGCGCGTTCGGCCAGGCCTTCGCCCTGCTTTTCCGGGGCGCGGTTGAAGCGGTCATCCTGGTCCGGCGTGCCTGGGGCGAAGGTCTGCTTGGCCAGCTCTTCCTCGCTTGGCCGCTTGCCGACCGTGGCGGTCAGCGTCATGCGCTTGCCGTTGCGGATCACTTCGATCGGGATGCGCTTGCCCGGCGCCGTATTGGCGACGATGAACGACAAGGTGTTGTCCGGCGAGACTTCCTGGCCATCAACCTTGACCACCACGTCACCCGGCTGAAGGCCGGCACTCGCGGCAGCCTGGCCCGGCTGGACGGTCTGGACCAGTTCACCGCGGTTGCGGGCAAGGCCCAGCGAATCCGCCACGTCTTCGGTCACCGGCACGATCTGGACGCCCAGGTAACCGCGCTCGATCGCCTGGCCGCGCATCAGCTTGTCGACGATCGGCGAGGCAATATCGGCGGGAATGGCAAAGCCGATCCCAACATTGCCGCCAGTGGGCGAGAAGATCGCATTGTTGATGCCGATCACGTTGCCCTTCATGTCGAACAGCGGACCGCCGGAGTTGCCGCGGTTGATCGAGGCATCGGTCTGGATGTAGCGGCTGGCACCCGAAGAACGGTGGACCGCCGAAACGATGCCCGAAGTGACCGTGCCGCCCAGACCGAACGGATTGCCAATGGCGATCACCCAGTCACCAACGCGGGCAGCTTCGCTGTTGCCGAACTTGACGAAGGGCAGGGTCTTGCCGGCATCGATCTTGAGCACGGCCAGGTCCGACTGTGCATCGCGGCCGATCAGGCGGGCGGTGTGTTCGCTCCCGTCGCTCAGCGTAACGGTGATCGATTGCACTTCGCCTTGGCCATCGGCGGTGATCACGTGGTTGTTGGTCACTACATAGCCATCGGCAGAGATGATGAAGCCCGAACCGAGCGACTGGGCTTCGCGCGTCGTGGCCCCGCCGCCGCCGCCGCCGAAGAGGTCTTCGAACGGCGTCCCGGCAAAGGGGTTGCCATTGGCAACGCGGACCCGCTGGCGGGTGGCGATGTTCACCACCGCAGGCTGTAATTGCTGGGTCAGCTCGGCAAAGCTGGCCGGCGCGCCGGCCCGGGGGACCATGGCTTCCATCCGGGCGGCATCGTTTTGCGCCACCTGGGCCCCGGCGGGAATGCCAGTCAGCACCGAAACGGCCGCACCGCCAACCAGCAGCGCACTCGTTACTCCATAGGCGTATCGCACGTGTTGAGCTTCCTCTTCAAAATCGTCTCACCCGGCAAGGGGCGCACCGTGGATTCAATCTGCGCCGCCTGAACGGGAATTGAATGATTCCACCAACGTCATTCAGCGCCCTTTGAACTGCCGCAGGTATTCGTTGTCGGGCGACAGGATAATCGTGCTGCTGCCCTTGTTGGCCTGGTTGGCGAAGGTCGCGTCATAGCTCTTCATCGCGCGGTAGAAGTCATAGAAAGCTGGATCCTTGCCGAATGCGGCGGCGTAGATCTGGGTCGCGCGGGCCTCGGCTTCCGACGTGATCAGCTGGGCCTGCTTCTGGCCCTGGGCCTGAATCGTGGTCGCTTCCTGCTCGCGCGCGGCCTGCATCCGGGCAAAGGCGGATTCGAGTGCGCCGGCCGGCAGGTCAGCCCGCTGGATCCGCACGTCGATCACCTGGGCGCCATATTCACGCGCCTGCTTGTCCAGATTTTCCTTGATCCGGATCATCGCTGCGCCGCGTTCGGCATTGAGCAGCGACTGGAAGGTGCGCTTGCCCAATTCCTGGCGCAGGACCGAGGTCATGATTGGCTGGAGCTGGCTCATGACCCGGTCGGTCGAACCGGCGGTCTTCACCATCTTGACCGGATCGATCACGCGGAAGCGGGCATAGGCTGTTACTTCGAGCCGGAGCTGGTCGGTCGAAAGCACGGTCTGCCGCTCCATCGGGAACGAGAGCAGACGCTTGTCGATCCAGACGAGCTGTTCGACAAAGGGGATGCGCCAGCTGATCCCGGCACCGGTGCTGCCAAACTCCTGGTTGGGCTTGAAGGCGTTGATCTTGCGGACCGGTTCACCCAGCCGCACCACCACCACCTGCTGGGTTTCGGGCACGATCACGACCGAAGACATTGCCACCAGCACGGCAGCGATGCCGGCAAGGACCAGCGCCTTGTTGCGTTGCCACAGGTCGGTCAGCATCACTGGCCTCCCGCAGCAGGCGCTTCCTGCGCGCGGCGGCGCAGTTCGGGCAGGGGCAGGTAAGGCGTTACGCCATTGGCTTCGACCACGACCTTGTCATTGGCAGACAGCACGCGTTCCATTGTTTCGTAATACATCCGCCGCTTGGTCACCTCGGGGGCCAGCTTGTATTCGGCATAGACTTTGTCAAAGGCTGCGGCTTCGCCCTCGGCGCGGGCCAGGGTCTGCTGCGCCCAGGCCTGGGCGTTGTTCTTGTCACGCTCGGCCAGCTGCTGGGCAACGTTGACCTTCTGGAAGGCGTCGGCAACCTTTTCGGGCGGGTCGGCCTTCTTGATATCGACCCCGATCACGTTGACCCCGGCACGGTAGGCATCAAGGATGTCCTGCATCCGCCGGCGGGTGTTGGCTTCAAGCTGACCGCGGCCGGTGCCATCCCAAACGGCCTTCAACGGCACTTCGGCCACCGAGAGGCGCATGGCGGCCTCGGCCACGTCGCGGACGGTGTTCTGCGGATCGGTTGAAGCGAAAGTGAACTGCTCCAGGTTCTTGATGTTCCAGCGCACCTGGTACGAAAGGTCGATCAGGTTCTGGTCGCTGGTCAGCACCAGATTCTCACCCTCGCCCTCAGGGATCACGTCATTGGTGACCGAGGTGACATCGCGGGTCTGGACCGTCTGGAACGGCCACGGGAAGGTGAAGTTCACGCCCGAACCAATCGTGTGGCTGTACTTGCCAAAGGTCGTGACGATCCCCTGCTCCTTGGGGCTGAGCTGGTGGGTAGAGCTGCTGAACAGCCACAGTAGCGCGATGCTGCCCGCGACCAGGGGCCACCAGCTCTTGCCGTTGGCGCGCGGCGGGAGCGAGGGGAAGCCGCCGCCGCCGCCACCGCCACCGGGTCCCTTGCGCTTGGAACGGAAGATATCCTCGATATTGGGCGAGCGGCGTTCCCCGCCGGTGTAATCGTCTGGCTTGAGCCACGGGTTGCGCGGTCCCGGCGTGCCGGCGGGATCGCCGCCTGGCGCACCATCGCCCGGCGGGGGCGCGGGCGGCTCATCGCCTCCGCTGCCGCCAGCATTGTTTCCGTTGCCCCACGGGCTCTTGCGCCCTGCCATGGCCAGCCACTGGCCCGGCCTGAAACTGCCAATTCCACTCATGGACCTCGTTATAGGAAGTGCTGGACCAAAAAACAGGGTCTCGCTGCGCTTTTTCCTTGCTAGGGGGCTGGTCGAAGCAAACGGAGCCCTATCTTGAGCGATAATGATGCCTTGAAGTCCCTGTTGCCCCCGCTCGCCCAGGCCCGGCTGCAGTCTTTGCGGCTGGCCGATGGCACCGCGACAGTGATCCTCGACGCCAGCGGATTCGACGGGATCGAGCGAGACCGACTGGAAGCGGCAATCAAGGAAGCGCTTGCTGCCGCGCCGGGGGTGAGCGAAGTGCGTGTGGCGATGATGGCGGACAAGCCGCGGCGCCGGATCATCGCGGTCGGCTCGGGCAAGGGCGGCGTCGGCAAGTCGACCGTTTCGGCCAACCTCGCGGTCGCCCTGGCCCGGCTCGGGCGCAAGGTCGGACTGGTCGATGCCGACATCTACGGGCCTTCCCAGCCGCGCCTGCTGGGGACTGAGGGCAAACGCCCCGATGCCCGCGAAAAGCAGCTGATCCCGGTACCGACCGCATTCGGGCTTGGGGTCCTCTCGATGGGCAACCTGATCGAACCCGGCAAGGCGATTGCCTGGCGTGGGCCGATGGCGGGCAATGCCCTGGGCCAGCTGGTCGATGCCGATTGGGGCGCGGCCGAGATTCTGGTGGTCGATCTGCCGCCCGGCACCGGCGATGTGCAGCTGACCATGCTTCAGCGCCACAAGCCCGCCGGCGCCGTGATCGTTTCGACCCCGCAGGACCTGGCGCTGATCGACGCAACCCGGGCGATGCAACTGTTTGAGGCCGGCCAGGTCCCGGTCATCGGGCTGGTCGAGAACATGGCCGGCTATGTCTGCCCACATTGCGGCGAGGTATCCGATCCGTTCGGCCGGGGCGGGGCCGAGGCTGAGGCGGCGCGGCTCGGTCACGCCTTCCTGGGCCGCATCCCGCTCGATATGATGATCCGCCAGGCAAGTGATGCCGGCGTACCGCCTGCGGCCGGCGATGGTCCGCAGGCCGAAGCCTTCCTCGCGCTGGCCCGGCGCGTCGCGACCTGGCTGGACAACAGCTGATGCAGCTCTCGCGGCGGGGCATTCTGATCGGAACCGGCACGGCCGGCGGCCTGCTGGTCGCCTGGGCGCTGCTGCCGCGCCGCTTCGATCCGCCGCTGGCCGCAGGCGAGGGCGAGCACACCTTCAATGCCTGGCTCAGGATCGGCCAGGATGGCGTGGTCACGGTGGCTGTGCCCGATCTGGAGATGGGGCAGGGCATTTCGACGCTGATCGCGCAGATCGTTGCGGTTGAGCTGGGCGCAGACTGGCGCCAGATCGCGGTCGAGCCGGCGCCGGTCAGCGGCGCCTATGCCAATGCACCGCTCGCCGCCGCATGGCGCAGCCTGTGGATGCCGCTCGCCCCGGACCTGGCCGCAGGCGAGGATAGCGTGCTGGCGAAGCGGTTTGGCGAGCGTGAGGCCTTCATGGTCACCGCCGATGGCTCCAGCCTCGCCGCGCACGAAGCTGCTGCCCGCGCGGCTGCCGCAGCGGCCCGCGCGATGTTGACCATGGCCGCGGCCGAGCGCTGGGACGTGGCCTGGGAAGAGTGCGAGGCGCAGGGCGGCTTCGTGACCCACGGCAAGCAGAAGGCCAGCTTTGCCGAGCTGGTGGAAGAGGCAACCGGCTTTGATCCGCCCGATCCGCCGGTGCTGCGTCCGGCTGCGGCGGCAGAGCGCGCGGTCGATCAGCCCGAAGGCGCTCGCCCCGCTTTCCCCCGGCTCGACCTGCCAGCCAAGGTCGATGGCGGCTATATCTTTGCTGGCGACGTTCGCTTGCCCGACATGGTCTTTGCCGCGATCCGCCACGCACCTTTGGGCGAGGCCAAGTTAGGCACTTATGCTGCAAAAAATGCTGCAGGCGTGAAAGGCATGCTGCGGCTAGTTGAAGGGCCGGATTGGCTGGCTGCGGTGGCGCGTGACTGGTGGTCGGCTGAACGCGCTTTGACGCTGATTGCGCCCAATTTTGCTGCGCAGCAAAAATCCGATAGCGCCGCGATCGAAAGGCTGCTCGGCGAAGCGCTGCGGACCGGCGATGGCAGCATCATTGCCGAGAACGGCGATGCCGCCATGCTGCACGCGCCGTTTGATCATGCGCGGCTCTATCGCATCGCCCCAGCGCTCCACGCCCCGCTCGAAACTGCGAGCGCGACGGCACGCATCAGCGATGACAAGATCGAGCTGTGGATCGCCAGCCAGGCGCCGCAGGCAACCCGCAAGGCGGTGGCAGACGCGCTCGGACGCGCGCTTGATCAGGTGGTGCTTTACCCGGCGCCAGCCGGGGGCAGCTTCGATGCCCGGCTCGATACGCCGCATGCAGTCGAAGCTGCGATCATCGCCCGCGAGGTGGGCAAGCCGGTGCAACTGACCTGGTCACGCTGGCAGGAAGCGGTGCGCGACCTGCCTCGGGCTCCAGCCCAGGCAGCGCTGGTGGCCAAGACCGCGCAGGACGGGTCGCTGGCTGCGCTCAAGGTTCGGGTTGCCATGCCGGCGACCACGGCCGAGTTCGGCGCGCGGCTGTTCGAGGGCGCCGATCCGCTGGCCGCCCGCGCCGCGCAAGATCGGGCCGACCCGCTGGCGATGGCCGGCTGCATTCCGCCCTACACTATCCCGCACCTGGTGGTGGAGCATGTGCCGGTTGCCCTGCCGCTTTCGACCGGGCGACTGCGTGGCAACGCCGCTGCGCTCGGCTGTTTCCTGATCGAGACTTTCGTCGATGAATTGGCGGCGCGCTCGGGCCGCGAAGGGCTGTCCTATCGCATGGCTATGCTTGGGCAGGACATTCGCCTTGCCACCTGCCTGCAACGCGCCGCGACGCTCGCCGAATGGAGTGGCGGGCGCGGTGGCTCGGGTCAGGGTCTGGCCTGCCACCGCATGATGCTGAATGACCGTGCCGGCCGGATCGCGCTGGTCGCCTCGGCCCGTCGCGACGAGCGCGGGATCCGGGTCGACAAGCTGACTGCCGTACTGGACATCGGCCGGGTGGTGAACCTCGACATTGCCCGCCAGCAGGTGGAGGGCGGGCTGCTGTTCGGTCTGGGCCTGGTGCGGGGGCAGACCACGGCCTATGCCGATGGCCTACCGCTGTCCGGTCGGCTAAGCCAGCTAGGCCTGCCGCTGCTGGCCGATTGCCCGGAGATCGACGTGGAATTCATGGAAGGCAATGCACCGCCCTTCGATCCGGGCGAGCTGGGCGTGGCCGTGGCCGCCCCGGCAATCGCCAATGCGCTCTTTTCGGCGGGCAATACCCGCGCCCATGCCTTGCCGCTTACCGGGGAATTCGGATGAACCTGCCTGCCGGCCACCCTTTTGTTATCGCACCGCGCGTCGGCGTGCTGCTGGTCAACCTGGGCACGCCCGATGCACCCACGCCCAAGGCGGTGCGGCGCTACCTCAAGGAATTCCTGTCCGATCCGCGCGTGGTCGAGATTCCCAAGCTGGTCTGGTGGCCAATCCTCAACGGCCTCATTCTCAATGTCCGGCCCAAGCAATCGGCCCATGCCTATGCCCAGGTCTGGGGCCCGGATGGCTCGCCGCTGGCGACGATTACCAAGGCTCAGGCCGAAGGGCTGCAGACGCAGTTGGGTAATGGGATCATGGTCCGCTGGGCCATGCGTTATGGCAATCCGGCGATGGGGCCCGTGCTGGCCGAGATGAAAGCGGCGGGCTGCGAGCGGATCCTGGTTGCGCCGCTCTATCCGCAGTACTCGGCCGCCACGACCGCCACTGCGATCGACGAACTGGGCCGGCAGCTGACCGCAATGCGCTGGCAGCCCAGCACCCGCACCCTGCCGCCCTATTACGACGATCCGCTCCATGTAGCCGCGCTGCGCGATGATCTGGCCCGGCAGCTGCGGGCCTTGCCCTTCGTGCCCGAAGTGCTGCTGCTGTCATTCCACGGCATGCCCGAACGCACGCTGCACATGGGCGATCCCTACCACTGCCAGTGCCGCAAGACCGCGCGGCTGGTCGGCGAGGCGCTGGCGGCGGACTTCCCCGGCCTGCGGATCGAGACCAGCTTCCAGTCGCGCTTTGGCCGCGCCAAGTGGCTGGAGCCCTATACCGAAGACACGCTTACGGCGCTGGCCAAGGGCGGGGTCACGCGGCTCGCCATCGCGGCACCGGGTTTCTCGGCCGACTGCCTAGAAACGCGCGAGGAACTGGCGATCCGCGGACGCGAGGTGTTCGAGGAAGCCGGGGGGCTTGAATTTGCCGCGCTCGATTGCCTTAATACATCGGATGCGGGGATGGCCATGCTCGAGGCGCTGGTGCGGCGCGAGCTTGGGGGATGGATTTAATCGTTCGATTAAGTTACATCGCTGTCAGTAACGCCAAGAGGACCCCCAATGGCCACGCTTGCCCCTGATGCCCCCAAGTTCACCCACTGGAACCAGTCCCAGCCCAAGGACGCGCTGGCCCACATTCCCGGTGAGGATGGCTGGCCAATCCTAGGGAATACGCTGCAACTGCTGGCCGACCCATCTGGCTTCGGCAATCGGATGCGCGCCAAATATGGCGATATCTATCGCAACAACAGCTTCGGCCGGCGCGGTGTTGTCATGTTCGGCGCTGATGCCAACGAGCTGGTGCTGTTCGATCGCGACAAGATTTTCTCGTCCGAACAGGGCTGGGGGCCGGTGCTGGACCTGCTGTTCCCGCGCGGGCTGATGCTGCTCGATTTCGATCACCACCGCGCCGATCGCCGCGCGCTGTCGATCGCCTTCAAACCCGGGCCGATGCGGCACTATTCGGGCGCGCTCAACGCCGGGATTTCCGCCCGGGCCGAGGAATGGCGCGGGCAGTCGATCCTGTTCTATCCGGCAATCAAGCAGCTGACGCTCGATCTCGCGGCGGACAGCTTCCTGGGCGTGCCGCTGGGTCCCGAAGCCGATGCGATCAATAAGGCCTTTGTCGACATGGTCCAGGCCTCGATCGGCGTGGTCCGCAAGCCGCTGCCGTTCACGGCGATGGGCCGCGGCGTCGCGGGGCGCAAGTTCCTGCTCGATTACTTCACCCGCGAAACGCTGAAGCGGCGTGAGGCGGGCGGCGGGCAGGACATGTTCAGCCAGTTCGCCACCGCCACGCGCGAGGACGGATCGCTGTTGCCGGTCGACGAGGTGGTCGATCACATGATCTTCCTGATGATGGCAGCGCATGACACGATCACCAGCTCGGCCACTTCGCTGGTCTGGCTGCTGGCCAAGAATCCCGAATGGCAGGACAAGCTGCGCGCCGAAATCCTGGCTGTCACCGGGGGAGAAGGACGGCCACTGTCCTATGACGATCTTGGCAAGCTTGAGCTGACCGAGATGGCCTTCAAGGAAGCGTTGCGGCTGATCCCGCCCGTCCCTTCATTGCCGCGCCGCGCGCTCAAGGATTTCACGTTCAAGGGCGTGCGTGTGCCCGCTGGTACCCCCGTCGGCATCAGTCCGGCGGCGGTGCACATGGAAGAAGAACACTGGCCCGAACCGACGAAGTTCGATCCGCTGCGCTTCACCCCCGAACAGGTAGCGGGGCGCCACAAGTACGCCTGGGTCCCGTTCGGCGGCGGGGCGCACATGTGTCTGGGGCTGCACTTTGCCTATATGCAGGTGAAGATCCTGCTGGCCCACCTGCTGAGCCGCTACCAGATCGAGATCGCGCCGGGTTACGCGCCGGAGTGGCAGCCTTGGCCAATTCCCAAGCCCAAGGACGGTCTGAAAGTCACGTTCAAGCCGCTTTAGTCCTCCAGCCGCTGGAGGATAGGGCAGTCCGGGCGATCATCGCCATGGCATTGCCGCGCGAGGTCCAGCAAGGTCTGGCGCATCGCCTCCAGCGCCTGGGCCTTGCGGCCAAGCTCTTCGGCATGGGCCAGCGCCAGGCTGCGCACCTCGCTGCTGGCGCGGTCCTGGTCGGACCATAGGGCCAGCAGCTTCGCGATCTCGCTGATCGCAAAGCCCAGATCGCGGGCATTGGCGATGAAGCGCAGGCGGTGAACATCGGCCTCGCTATAATCGCGATAGCCGCTGTCACGCCGCGCCGCACCCGGGATCAGCCCGATCTGCTCGTAGTGGCGGATCATGCGCTGAGAGACGCCGCTGGCGCGGGATGCTGCACCGATGTTCACAGCCTTACTCCATTCAACCGCAGCGCGTTGCTAACCACGCTGACCGAGGACAGGGCCATCGCGGCTGCCGCAATCATCGGCGAAAGCAGCAGCCCGAAGACCGGGTAAAGCAAGCCTGCCGCCACCGGCACGCCCGCCGCGTTGTAGGCAAAGGCAAAGACCAGGTTCTGGCGGATATTCGCCATCGTTGCCCGGCTAAGCCGCCGCGCCCGGACAATCCCGCCCAGGTCGCCCTGGAGCAGGGTAACGCCGGCGCTTTCGATCGCGATGTCTGATCCGGTGCTCATGGCGATGCCGACATCGGCGGCCGCCAGCGCGGGGGCATCGTTCACGCCGTCACCGGCCATGGCGACGATCCGGCCCTCGGCACGCAGGCGCGCAACCACCGCGCCCTTTTCGTCGGGCAGGACTTCGGCCTCAACCTCGCCGATGCCCAGCTTGGCGGCAATCGCCTCGGCCGTGGTGCGGTTGTCACCGGTTAGCATCACGATCCGCAGGCCTTCCTGCTGCAGCGCGGCCAGCGCGGCGGGCGTGGTCGGCTTGATCGGATCGGCGATCGCGATGATCCCCGCCGGCTGGCCGTCCACGCCGACGAAGATCGCCGTCGCGCCATCGCGGCGGCGCTGTTCGGCCGTCGCGGCAAAGGCCTTGGTGGCCACGCCCTGCTCGCGCAGGAAGGCGGCATTGCCCAACACGACCCGCTGGCCATAAACCGTGCCGATTGCGCCGCGCCCAGTCGGCGAATCGAAGTCGGTCACCTCGGGCAGGGCGATGCCCCGCTGCCGCGCTGCCGCGACAATCGCCTGGGCCAGCGGATGCTCGGACGCACGCTCAACCGCGGCGGCCAGACGGAGCAGCTGCTCGTCAGACTGGCCCGGCACCGGCACGATCGCGGTCACCGCCGGGTGGCCTTCGGTGAGGGTGCCGGTCTTGTCGACCACCAGGGTATCGACCTTCTCCAGCCGTTCGAGCGCCTCGGCATTGCGGATCAACACGCCTTGTCCGGCGCCGCGGCCGATGCCGACCATGATCGACATTGGCGTGGCCAGCCCCAGGGCACAGGGACAGGCGATGATCAGCACAGCCACCGCCGCGACCAGGCCGTGGGCAAAGCGCGGCTCCGGCCCCCACAGCGACCAGCCCAGGAAGGCCAGCACGGCAACCGCGATCACCGCCGGGACAAACCAGCCCGCGACCTGATCGGCCATGCGCTGGATCGGTGCGCGCGAGCGCTGTGCTTCGGCGACCATCTGGACGATCCGCGACAGCATCGTATCGCGGCCGACCTTGGTGGCCGTGATCACCAGCGCGCCGGTCTGGTTCAAGGTTCCGCCGATGACCGTATCGCCCTTTGCCTTGGCAACCGGCATGGCTTCACCGGTGACCATGGCTTCATCAAGCGCGGAGCGGCCATCTTCGACCGTGCCATCGACGGGAACCTTTTCGCCCGGCCGAACGCGCAGACGGTCACCGACCATGATCTGTTCCAGCGGAACTTCCTCGTCCTCGCCGCCGGGCAGCATGCGCCGGGCAGTCTTGGGCGCGACGTTGAGCAGCGCCTTGATCGCCCCCGAGGTCCGCTCACGCGCCCGCAGTTCAAGCACCTGGCCCAGGAGCACGAGCACCGTGATTACCGCCGCGGCTTCGAAATAGACACCGACAGTTCCATCGGCGGCGCGAAAGGCCGGCGGGAACAGGCCCGGCGCGAGCGTGGCAACAATGCTGTAGGTCCAGGCCACCCCGGTCCCCATGGCAATCAGCGTGAACATGTTGAGGTGGCGGGTCTTGAGCGAGGCCCAGCCGCGTTCGAAGAACGGCCACCCGGCCCACAGCACCACCGGCGTGGCGAGCACGAGCTGGATCCAGATCGAGCGCTCCATCGGCACCAGGTGATGCAAGGCGGGGAACAGGTGGCTGCCCATTTCCAGCGCGAAGACAGGCAAAGCCAGGACCAGGGCGATCCAGAACCGGCGGGTCATGTCGGCCAGTTCTGGGCTGGGCCCACTGTCGGCCGTCACCAGTTCCGGCTCCAGCGCCATGCCGCAGATCGGGCAGGGCCCCGCGTGATCCTGCCGCACTTCGGGGTGCATCGGACAGGTCCACATGGTCCCCTCCGGCACGGCCATTTCGGGCTGCGGCTCAAGGTAGCGCTGCGGATCGTCGATGAACTTGGCCCGGCAGCCGGCGCTGCAGAAATGCCAGTCCTGCCCATCGAACTGGGCGTGGTGCGGGGTGGTGCGCGGATCGACCGTCATCCCGCAAACGGGATCGTGGACCATGTGGCCCTGGTGGTCGTCAGCCACATGATCGTGACCATTGTGGCAATGGTGGTGTTGCGTCATTTCTATCGACTCCTGCGATGACGCCGGGCCTTTTGGACCTTCACATCATGTCAGGGTCAAGCGCTTTGTTTGCAGGGTCCGGTTAGTCGGCCTTTGGCAGGTACTTGACCGGATCGAGCGCCACCCGATTGCGCCGGACCTCGAAGTGGAGCTGCGGTTCGGTGGCGAGGCCGGTCTTGCCGACCAGCCCGACTCGCTCACCAGCCTTGACCTTGTCGCCGTCTTTTACGGTGATCTTGTCGAGGAACGAATAGGTCGTGGTCCAGCGGCCGCCGTGATGGATGATCACCGTCAGGCCATATTCCTTGGGCCCCTGGGCGGCATAGATCACCGTCCCGGCGGCGGCGGCGCGGGCGGCGGTGCCTTTGTCTGCCTTGATGTCGATGCCGTCATGGAAGGCCTTGTCACCGCCCCGGGCCGCGAAGGCGCGGTTGATCTCACCCTTGACCGGCCAGGCGAACCGCGCAGGCGGCTGGGCGAGGGTCTTGGGCGCGCCGGGCGCAGGGCCGGGATCGGGCGCCAGTTTCGGCGAAGCGCTGGGCGCGGGGCTGGCGGCCACCTCGACCGGCTGCGGGGCCTTGGTGATCGTCGGTATCACCAGCTTCTGCCCAGCCCTGACCGGCTTCTTCGGATCGATCCCGTTGGCTGCGGCGATGGCCGACCAGGCCACGCCATAGTCAAGCGCGATGCCAAGGCCGGTCTCGTCCTCCTTGACGGTATGGGTGCGGCGGCGGGGGATGATCAGCTTCTGCCCGGAACGGACAGTATAGGGGGCTTTCAGGCCATTTGCCTCGATGATCAAGACCCGCGGCACTTCGACGCGGTTGGCAATGCCGCCCAGCGTTTCGCCCGGCTTCACGACATATTCGGTGGCAGCCTTGGGATCGTCATCTGCCAGCAGCGGAGCGGCCAGAACCGCCAGGGCCAGTGCAAGACCGGCCTGCCGCATCAGGCGAAGCGTCCCGCAAGCTCTGCCAGCGAAGCCTCGTGCGTCAAGTCAAGCTGCAAGGGAGTTACTGCCACAAAGCCATCCTGGATTGCCTCAAGATCGGTCGCATGGCCGGGGGTATGTTCTATCCCGTCCAGGCCAAACCAGAAATAGCGGTAGCCGCGCGGGTCCATGCCTTCGACGATGGTGCCGCGCGAATAGTCGTGGAATCCCTGGCGGACGACGCGGATACCCTGGACCTTGTCGGCCGGCAGCGCGGGGAAATTGACGTTGACCAGCGTGCGCGGCGCAAACGGCAGGTCGAGCAGCGGGGCGATGACCTTGGCTCCCCAGGCCTCGGCGGCGCCGAACGGCACGGCATCGCCCATGCCCTCGCTGGCATAGACCTGGCTCAGCGCAATTGAGCGGATGCCGGCCAGCGCCCCTTCGATCGCGGCGGAGACGGTGCCCGAATAGGTCACGTCATCGCCCAGATTGGCGCCGCGATTGACGCCCGACAGGATCAGGTCAGGCGCCTGCGGCATAACCTCGCGCAGGCCCATCATCACGGCATCGGTCGGCGTGCCGGAAACCGAAAAGCGCCGCTCTTCATGCTGGCGCAGCCGCACCGGGCGCGAGAGGGTGAGCGAATGCCCCGCGCCGGACTGCTCCTCGGCCGGGGCTACGATCCAGATATCGTCCGAGAACTGCCGCGCAATGGCTTCCAGCACGGTCAGGCCGGGGGCGAAAATGCCGTCATCGTTGGTCAGAAGAATGCGCATCAGGCCGGCACCAGCCGGTCGATCCCGCCCATGTAGGGCAGCAAGGCCGCCGGCACTTCGACCGAACCATCCTCTTGCTGGTAGTTTTCCAGCACGGCCACCAAGGTGCGGCCAACCGCCAGGCCCGAGCCATTGAGCGTGTGGACGAATTCAGGCTTGGCCTTTTCCTCGGCGCGGAAGCGCGCGTTCATCCGCCGCGCCTGGAAATCGCCGCAGTTGGAGATCGAGCTGATCTCGCGGTAGGCGTTCTGGCCGGGTAGCCAGACCTCAAGGTCAAAAGTCTTCTTCGCGGTGAAGCCCATATCGCCGGCGCAGAGCAGGACCTTGCGATAGGGCAGCTCCAGCGCCTGCAGGATCGATTCGGCGGCCGCCGTCATCCGCTCATGCTCGGCCTCGGATTGGTCGGGCGCGCAGATTGTGACCAGCTCAACCTTCTCGAACTGGTGCTGGCGGATATAGCCCCGGGTATCCTTGCCGGCCGCCCCGGCTTCGGAGCGGAAGCACGGCGTCAGCGCGGTCAGGCGCAGCGGCAGGGTAGCGCCGTCGAGGATCTGCTCGCGCACCGAATTGGTCAGCGATACCTCGGCGGTGGGGATCAGCCAGCGGCCATCGGTGGTCTGGAAATTGTCTTCAGCAAATTTGGGCAGCTGACCAGTGCCGAACAGCGATTCCTCGCGGACGAGCAGCGGGGTGGCGCATTCCAAATGGCCGTTCTCGCTGGTCTGCTTGTCCAGCATGAACTGGCCCAGCGCGCGCTGCAGCCGCGCCATCTGCCCGCGCAGGAAGGTGAAACGCGCGCCAGAGATCGCCGCGCCGGTTTCGAAATCGAGGCCAAGCGTTGGGCCCAGATCGGCGTGCTCCTTGGGTGCGAAGTTGAACTGGCGCGGCGTGCCCCACCGGCTCACTTCGACGTTCTGCGCCTCGTCCTCGCCATCGGGCACGGCCGGATCGGGCAGGTTGGGGTAGGCAGCGAGTGCCTCCTGCAGTTCGGCCGAAAGCTCGCGGTCTTCCTGCTCCAGCTTGGGCAGGGTGTTCTTGATTTCGGCCACTTCGGCTTTCAGCCGCTCGGCCTCATCCTTGTCGCCGCGGCCCATGGCAGCGCCGATCAGTTTCGAGGCCTCGTTGCGGCGGTTCTGCGCCTCCTGCATCGCCGTCGCCACCGCGCGCCGCGCCGTGTCGAGTGCCAGGATCGAACCCGAAACGGCATCAACCCCCCGGCGGGCGAGGGCGGCATCGAAGGCGGCGGGATCGTCGCGGATCAGGCGGATGTCATGCATAGCGCAGGCGCTATGCCCGCCAAATGCCGTGGCATCAAGGTAGGGGGGAAATGGTGGGCGCGGCCGGGACTAAACCCGCGCCGCCGCCCGTGTAAGCGGTGAGCCCGCCTTGGGTTCGGCAGATTAGAGCGAACGATGGGGTGACTGGGAAGGTTGGGGACAAGAACGCCGGGATAAGTAGTGCTACCAGGTGCCCTTAAAATTTCTTGCTAACCAAAATTTAACATCACCCATTTTGTGATCGGCAACGCAATCGGGAGCAGGTTCTGGATCCGCTCTTGAGGTATGAGAATGTCGGATCAAGACTGCCCTGCGCCACCACTCGTTGAACTGACAGCCAAGCAGAAGGAGGCGGTCAGGCTGCTGGTAGACTGCCATTCGAACAAGGAAATTGCGCGTCTTCTTAACATCTCGCCGTCGACGGTTGAGCAACGCCTGGCGACTGTGCGGCGAAAGTACGGCCTGCTGTCGCGGCGAGAGGTGCAACGCTATTTCCGGCAATCGGATCTCGCCAAGCTCGAGGATGTCTTCATTCAGACCTCTGAAGCACAAGTCGCGCTGCCAGATACAGGTACCGGCGAAATAGGGCCAAAGACATCGGAGCCGGAAACGTTGGCAATGGGCCAGGCTCCATCGAGAGTATGGGTACCGGTTCTGAGCATCAGCCTTGGCTTTCTGCTCGGATTGGCAACCACGGTGCTGGCTTCACTCTTTGGTGTGGTGCTTGCTGATCATATCATACGATAGCCTGGCCGCGCACCACACCAGATCGGGCTAGCCCGGTCGAGCCATGGCAAGTGCTGGCCAAGAGCATGTCCAGTGCCTCGGCCGCCGGTACTGCGCGGCTGTATAAGAAGCCCTGGCCCAGCACGCAGCCTCCGTCAGCCAAGCGGGCTGCCTGTGCTTCATTCTCGATACCTTCAGCGATGACCTGCATCTCGGCCACATTGGCGATCTTGAGCACCGCCTCAACAATGCTCCAGTTCAACTTGGATTGCGCATCGGAAACGAAGGATCGGTCGATCTTGATGGCATCGAAAGACAGGGCCTGAAGATGGCTAAATGACGAATAGCCGGTCCCGAAATCGTCCAGACTGATCCGGACACCCATCGCCTGAAGCTGCTTCGTTATCAGAGCGGCCATGTCGCGGTTAGCAATCGCGGCATGCTCGGTCACTTCAATGATGAGAGAACGCGGGTCGACACCGGTCTCGCAAACTATCGCCTGCACCTGGTTGGCAAAGTCCGGCTGGAGAAACTGGCAGGGAGTGACATTGACGCTGATATGAAAGGGGGCAGCTTGCGGGCATTCGCGTCGCCACTTCGCGGAAGTATTGCAGGCTTCACGCAACACCCAGCTGCTGAACGCGTTCATCAGCCCGGCGTCTTGAATGCCGGGGAGAAACTCGTCGGGCATGACCAAGGCATCGCCGCGCTGCCAGCGCACCAATGCCTCAAATCCGACCACTGCATTACGGGCGATATTGACGATCGGCTGGAAATGCAGGCGGAACTGGCCCTCGATCATCGCCGATCTTAGCTCGGCTTCGAGCGCAATTCGCGACAGGGCCGTGCTTCGAAGTGTCTGGTCAAATGTTACTGTTTGGGCTGTGCCAGAGGCTTTGGCCTCATACATCGCCAGATCGGCATCGCGAACGAGGTCCGCCGAATTCGCGTAGCTTCCATCGTTGTGGGCAATCCCTAAACTGGCGGCACAGTGTACCTTTCTGCCGTCAATCATGTGCGCAGGTGCCAGGCAGTCATGAATATCGGCCGCAAGCTTGGAGGCGATCTCCGTGTGGTCTTGTGCCTCAATGAGAATCGCAAATTCATCGCCGCCTATCCGCGCCAGCAGCACTTTGGTTCGGGAACCATAGGTGCGCGTTTCAGGGCTGGCCGAGATGACCCCGCTGATTCGGGATGTCATGGCAACAAGGAGTTGATCGCCAGCAACGTGACCGAATGCATCGTTCACCAGCTTGAAGCCATCAAGGTCGATGTAAATGACCGAGACCCGGGCTGAATTGCTCGGTTGGCTTTGCAAAAAGGCCTCTTCGATCGCTCGCTCGAACAATGCGCGATTTGGCAGATCTGTCAGCGGATCATGCAACGCGTTCTTGAGGAGCTTTTCCTCATTGCTTCTGCGTTTGAACACCCGTCCGATTTACGTTCCGATCTGGGTGAGAGTTTCCAGGAGCTGGGGGTCAGGCTTGACCTCGGAACGGGCAAAAAACTCCATCGCCGCGACCAATTCCTGCCCCTGGAGGATCGGGACGGAATAGCTCGAGCGGAGGTTGCACCGCGCTGCCTCTTCACTACGCCGGCAGCCATAGTTCGCCGTCAAGTCGGCGGTCCACACTGCAGCCTTGTCGATCAGCAGCTTGCCGGGGATGGACGAGCACGGCCAAGCGACGAAGCGATTGGAAAGCTCTGCAAAAGCGAACATCTTGTCTGGTTGCGGGGCATGCCAGAGTTCCGTTCCTATAAGGCGGACGTCCTCGTCGCGGCGATCGACCAGAAGGACATGGGCAAAGTCCCAGTCATATGTCCTCAGGATCTCGGCAATTGCAAATTGGAGCGACTCCATTGGGTCAGTGCTGCAGTTGGCAGCATCGGCAATCCTGCAGAGCAGCTCGAAACGTTGGGTCGCTAGGTATGCTTCTCGTAGACCACGTTCTGCGATGGCCTCTGACTTTAGCCGGATCTGTCGCTCCCGCTCCAGCCGCCGCTCCAGCCGTTCACAGCGTTGCTGTGCCGACAGCTCAAATTGCGAAGCGTCGGGCTGCGCGCTCATCAGTGCCAGGTTGCAACTAGCTGACACACAGCGGCACCATCGTGCATGCAGCTTGGCTGCTCGAGGGTGATGGTTTCATTATAGTGGGCAGCCACCCCTTCGACAAAACCATGGGCGAGGTCGCAGAGCTTGCGAGGGGAGGTATATCCGAGGCTTAATGTTCCGGGCGCCTCGACAAAATGGAAATGCGGACAGGACGCGCCTGAGTACAGCTTGCGGACTTCAGGGTGGATGATGGTGTTGACGGACAGGATGAGACTGCGCGCGTCGGGCGCGTCATCGAAGAATTTCGGATAGCGCTGCGCCAGTTTGGGCAGCGCCTGCACCCCGAACCAGTGCAGCAAGCTACGGACCGGGGTGCCCGTTAACTGGGATGCTGCCTCGACGAGCGCAACCAATTGAGCGTCGGGATAGCTTCCCAGCGATGTGTATATCCCATCACTTTCCGCTGCCTCTAGCAGGTCATCCCAGACTGCATCCCCGTGGTGCTCACACACAACCTCTTCGAGCAAATTGAAGATTATGCCCTTCACAGCACGGCCCTTGTCAGTTCATCGATTCCAGCCAGCGCTATGCTTACCCCGCATGAAGCTTGGGCGTTCGGCGCCTTACGGACAGGTACGTAGAACGGGATTTAGCTCTCTCAACCAACCCGTCCGGGCCGCTATCAGGTAGAGGAGGCATTCAAGGTCAAGACAAAGGCAGCACCGCTGCGCCAGCGCCGGTCTAACTCGAGTGAGCCATTCATCAGCTCTGCCATGCGCCGAGCCGAGGCAAGCCCAAGTCCGAAGCCACCCGGGCTCGAATCTGATCGATTGCCCTGGACATAGTCCTCAAACACACGGTCTGTGTCGGCGTCGAGCAGCCCAAGGCCATCATCGATGACCCACAGCTGGACCTGGCCATTCCGCCGCGTGACGCCAATCAGTACCCGGGTTCCGCCCGAGTGCTGGATCGCGTTGCAGACTAGGTTGCTGAGGATCCGGGAAACCAGGCGAGGGTCGCAAAGACCGATCTGGCGGGTAGGAACAGTTATGAGCTGAATCTGTGCGGCAATCGCCAAAGCACTTTGTTCGATAACGGCGTCCCGAACAATTGCACCCAGATCAGCTCTTTCAATACGAGCGCGTTCCGCGCCGGATTCAAGACGCAGATGCTCCAGCATCCCCTGAAGCAGGGCCCGGGTTGAAGCGAAGGCTTGCTGGGCTCCAGCCACTGCCGCCTCACGCGCGGGCCCGTCGGCGCTGCTTATCGCGTGCTCGAAATACAAGCTGGCAGCCATCAGCGGCTGCTGCAGATCGTGGGAAGCCGAAGCGATGAAGCGGGTCTTGGCATCACGCTCGCTCCGAACCAGCGTTAAGGCGGCTTCAAGCGTTGCTGCTGCGCGCCAGATCTGCTGGCGGATCAGCACGAGTGCCACGCCTTCCATGACCAGAAATCCCGCCAAAGGCAGCGCGTAAGGCAGTCTGTAAACCAGGGTGAACACGGTCATCGATCCAACCACCGCGATCGATCCGAAAACCGAGACGAGATCGGCATTGAGGATGATCACCATGGCAATGAACCACATGCACAGTAGGACCATCAGAAAACGCAGCACATCGTCTGCCGGCGGCATCAGAATCCAGACGCTTGTCGCGATGCCGATACAGAATGCGATCGATGAAACCTGCCCCATTCTCAACCAGAACAGGCGGCCCCGTGCCCGCCGAACTTTCGGGATCGTGGAGCTGACAAAGGTGCCAGACAGAAAGGCGACGCAGCCGTACATATAGGCCAACCAGGGATTGAGCAGGCCAGGCCTAACCAGCCCGGCAAACTCGGCCCTGATGAATAGCAGCACGGTGCACATCACCGTAATTGCCACGATCGACGGAACGGCCCTTTTGAATGCTTTCGGCAAGCCGCCTGAGCTCTCGATGCCAGGCAATGAGAGTAAAGCAGGGACTGAACGTACTGTGGAACTAAGCTGTCTTGGCGGGGGCATCACAAACCTGGGCTGATCCGACCGCGCCAGTCTCTGCGAATCGTTGCGGCGATGATTGAACGGCACAGCAGATCAATTCAATCGCAATCGGACCAACGGTAATCTCGGTTAAGGTCTGCCGCAGGCGGGGTCGCGCCCGCCTGCGGCAGTTCTTGCACCAGCAGGTGCAGGAACGGGGTCAGAACATAACGCGCAATCCGACTTGAACACTGTCGGTCTTGAGCTTGCTAACGCGGAACCCGCTCGCGTTATCGTAAGCGATTTCGGTGTTGGAAACCTCGCGGTGCCGATAGTCAGCGGTAATGGCGAAGGCTGAGGATAGCTGGACCGCGACACCAGCGCCCAGCTGCCAGGCGAACTTGCCCTTGCCCTCTCCGTCAACTTCGAATCCGCTGATGCCCAGACCGCCACCCGCATAGGGAACGATGCTGCCGCCGATCGGCAGGTCGAGCCAAAGATTGCCCATCGCGGACAACTGGCGGACACGCGAACCGGGAATCGTAAAGGTATTGCCGGTGCCACCGCAAGTGTCTGCTTCAAGATAGTCGCACACATCGGCCCGTTCGGCTGCTGAAAGAGTGGTAGCCGTGCCGTTCAAACCGATCAGGGTCAGGCTGCTGATGTTGTGCCGGCCGTACTGGATCTCGAGATCGGTGCGGATCGTGCCAAAGTCATAACCGATCGTGCCGCCAAATGTTGTGGCACTCTTGGTGTCCAACGAAGCATTGGCAGTATCAGTTGGGCCGGCGCCTCCGAAAGTCCCACCAACGTCATAGTAGGTGATCGTAGGATCGCTGAGACTTGCACTGCCGACATTGACCGCGACATAGAGCCCCTTGTCATCCGCATCTGCGGCCTGGGCGGCCGTGGCCATGCTGGATGCAATCGCCGTCGCCGCGACAGTTCTAAAAAATGCCCTCATAAAAACTCCCGATTCCGTTTGACCAAGCGCACCCCCTGTGGATGCCTAAGGCCCTAGGATCGTTAGCGATGCTGACGGTCATGCCTATCAGCCTCATGGCTCATCCGAATGGATGATCCATTTGGGGGAGATTGACGGCAGGCCCGCATTTGGACACCTCGGGCATTGTGATCATGAATGCACCAGTCCGGCGTCAGCGCCCCGCCCGATCTGGCCAGCCGCGTCGAGCCGCTGCTGGCCGTCCTATTTGATGGGAGGCGATGCTCCTCGTTGGCTGATCTGTGATGATCACCCCCTGGTGCTGGGCGCGATGGCACAAACCATCCTGCACCGCTGGCCAGACGTCATCATCGACCGCGCGGGTTCGTTCGACGAAGCTGAAGCGCTGTGTGAACTAGACCCTGCGTTGGTGCTGACCGATCTTGCAATGCCCGGTGCAACGCCGCTTAACGGCATTGCCCGGATTCGCCGCCGTCTTCCAAACGCCCGGATCATTGTTTTGACCGGTCTGATCGATGATGATCTCTTGCTAAGTCTTGTCAATTTGCCGGTCGAAGGGTTCATCTCAAAAGCTGAATCAGGAGCGGTTGTGCAAGCTGCAATCGAGCTCGTGGTTGCGGGCGGCCATTACTTTCCGCCAAGGATCGCTCAACTCGCCAGCAATATTGCCAGAACCGGACCGGCGAGTGCCAGCCGGATCACGCCCCGCCAGCATGAGGTCATCAAGCTTTTGGCGTCAGGCCATTCAAACAAAGAAATTGCCAAGCTGCTTGGCCTCTCGCCAGCAACGGTCAAAACCCATGTGGCGCAAGTCATGGCTAACGTCGGCGCCAACAACCGTGCCGAAGCAGCCGCGCGCGCAGTTGCGCTGGGCCTGACCTAAACGCAGTTCGCTTGACCATCAGGCAGGTTCGTCCCGGCCAATGTTCGTCAATTGAGGCCGGTCATTCGCACATCTCGATTGATCGTTGCGTGATCGCGAGTGGCATCCAATTGGTTTACGCGAAACTGTGCGCTTCACAGACTTTTAACCGCCAGGTGCGATGTACCCAGGCGGGAGGGTCGCGCGGAGATTGATCCATGCCATCTGCCGATGATGCCTTGATGGGACGTCCCCGGATTATCGTGGACCGGACCGATCTGCGCCGGCCATTGAAGGCTGAAGCCAGGATTCGGAATGTCGAAAGCGGGCAGTTCGGCGGCCGGCTGATCGATATCTCGGAGCATGGCTGCAAGATTGAACTGTTTGATATCGAAGCCTCGGTTGGCCAGAAGATCACGATCAAACTGGAGAACCTTGAGGTCTGGATCGGCTTCGTAATGTGGGTCAGGGGATCCTCGATCGGGGTCAGCTTCGAGCGGCCGATGCATTCAGCCGTCGTAGACCACCTCAGCCGGTCACACCCCTCGTTCGAGCTGCGCTAGTTCAGCCCGCAGCGCTGACGAAGGGCTTCACGCGCCGCTGGCCTTAAGCCGGACTGCCAAAGCGCACCTAAGTTTATAGGTTTGCCCCGCTTGCCTGTTTCGGGCTGCGCGCTGCTGAGAAGCTGGCGATACTCTGCATTACACAATCCTTTGACGCGGACTCCCGGAAATGCGCCGCAGGGTCGTTGCTGGCTGTGTCGCCTATCGATGATGACGATGATTGCTTCCAGAAGTGTCTGATCAAGGTGCCCCAATCGGAGCTTAGCCAAGGGTGTATGACTGACTAGGGGTATTTACGCACCCTTCACCAAATTCGTCCAGACAGGTGACGGATCGTCGTGGAGAATGTGTGATGCTGCCGACCGATGAAACGCCCGAGGACGCCCCTAGGGTACTGATAGAACGTAAAGACCCGCGTCGACCCATCAAGACCGAAGCACTCATTCGGAACATCACGCAGGGTCATATCGGCGGCCATTTGCTGGATATCTCAGAGCATGGCTGCAAGATCGATCTGTTCAACACATCTGCCAGACCCGGACAGTTCGTCACCATCAAACTTGACAATATGGAATCGTGGACCGGCCGAGTCCGCTGGGTCAATGACCGGATTGTCGGAGTAGAGTTCGACCGCGCCCTCCATTCGGCCGTGGTTGATCACCTGAGCCGATCTCGCATGAGCGTTCAATTTGCCTGAGCCCGCAGCGCGGCCACGGCGGTCGCGCAGTGGTTCGAGCTTCATTGCCAAACCCGGCCTCAGGCAAAGCCCGGGTCCGGATCGCCTTGCGCCCGTGCGTCATGACGGCAGCCAGACAAAGTCTTTCATGTTTTCATGGAAGTGGGGACCATCTTTTCCAGGTTCTTGAAAAGATGGTGGGCGCGACAGGGATTGAACCTGTGACCCCACCCGTGTGAAGGGTGTGCTCTACCGCTGAGCTACGCGCCCACTTCCTTGCGGAAGCGCGCCCTTAGAGGGAGCGACGCGAATTGACAAGCGGGGAAAGGCGGATAGAGGCGCACCCATGAGCGAAGAAACCCCCGCAGCCCCTGAGGCCACTGGCGCCGCCGGCCCCGACGTGCCGCCCGATCGCCTCGCGATCAGCCCGCGCAGCCCACATTTCAACCAGGACGTGCTGATGCGCGGCGTGGGTATCCGCTTCAAGGGTGTAGTCCGCACCAATATCGAGGAATACTCGATCTCCGAAGGCTGGGTGCGGGTGCAGGCCGGCAAGACCATGGACCGCCACGGCCAGCCGCTGACGCTGAAGCTCAACGGCCCGGTCGAAGCCTGGTTTGAGGACCTGGGCGACAATCCGCCGGTGGCTAAGGCCTAAATTCCCAGCTCGCGCTTGATGATGGCCGCGATGGGATCTTCATCGCGGGCCGCGAGCTCGCCCTTGGAGGCCTTTGCCGACTTGTCAGCCTTGGCAAGGGTGGACTCGCGCAGCAGGCGCTCGTTCTTCTTGGGCTTACTGGCATAGATGAAGCCGGCCAGTGGCCAGTGGGTCGCGCCCAGTGCCTGGCTCGGGCCGTACCACACGCGAACAGCGCTCCAGTCGTTGTCTTCCGAGACATCGATCGCGCGGACATTGTCCTCGATCTGGCCGCGGCGGCCGTTGATCGGGCTCCAGTTGGCGTGCCGGATCAATACCGTGCGCGAGTCGATCACCTTGCTGACCGCGGCAACGTGGCCGAGGCGCGAAGTGCCATTGGGGCGGAAGGCCATCACCGCGCCGACCTTGGGCTTGTAGCCACGGGCGTAGCGGCCCTCGGCCTGGTCCCACCAGGTGTGGGCATCGCCAAAGATCTGGATGCCGGAAACCTGCCGAGCATAGGGCACGCATTGCAGGTAGGGCGGAAGGTCATCCACCGCTGCGCCGCCGGCATCGCGATCATCGATATCGATCGCACGCGCATGGGCCGGGCCAGCGGCCAGGGCAAGCAACAGCGCGGCGGGCAGGAGCGAGCGGAGCAAAGGCATGGGGCGCCTTCTCGGCAATCACGGTTAATCCCGGCCTGCCACTTATGGTTAACGCCGCGGCAACGAATGGCTGTGCGGCTTGCAAATTGGAGCGCAAGGCGTCAGGGCAGTCGGCGTGAAACTCCCCCAGGTCATCATCATCGGGCGCCCGAACGTCGGCAAGTCCACGCTGTGGAACCGACTGGTCGGCAAGAAGCTCGCGCTGGTCGACGATCAGCCGGGGGTCACGCGCGACCGCCGCTTTGGCGAGGCGCACCTGCTGGGCCTCGATTTCACCATCGTCGATACCGCCGGCTGGGAGGATGAGGACGAGAATACGCTACCGGGCCGGATGCGCCAGCAGACCGAGGCGGCGCTGGTTGGTGCGGACGTGGCGCTGTTCGTGATTGATGCCCGCGCCGGACTGACCCCGCTCGACGAGGAAATTGCCCGGCACCTGCGGCAATGCGACGTGCCGATCGTGCTGGTGGCCAACAAGGCCGAAGGCAAGACCGGCGATCACGGGATTTACGAAGCGTTCTCGCTGGGCCTCGGCGATCCGGTCCCGCTCTCGGCTGAACACGGCCAGGGCATGGCCGATCTGTTCGAGGCGCTATTGCCGCATCTCAATGAGCGCCAGCTTGAGATGGACGCCGAGGCGGCGATTGCGGCCGAGCTGGACGACGAGGAGGAATACGACCCCAAGGCGATCCTCAAGCTCGCCATCGTCGGGCGCCCCAATGCCGGCAAGTCGACCCTGATCAACCGCTTCCTGCAGGAAGACCGGCTGCTGACCGGACCCGAGGCCGGGATCACCCGCGATTCGATCGCGATCGACTGGAACTGGCACGATTCCGCCAGCGGCGAGGACCGGCCGGTGCGCCTGATCGATACCGCCGGAATGCGCAAGAAGGCGCTGGTGGTCGACAAGCTGGAAAAGCTGGCCGTCGCTGATGCGCGCCACGCGATCGACTTTGCCGAAGTGGTCGTGCTGCTTCTGGATGCCACCCGCGGGCTGGAGCACCAGGACCTCAAGATCGCCAGCATGGTGCTGGAAGAGGGCCGGGCGCTGATGATCGCGATCAACAAGTGGGACGTGGCCGAGGATGCCTCGGGCCTGTTTAACGGGATCCGCAAGGCGCTTGATGACGGCCTCAGCCAGGTCAAGGGCTTGCCGCTGCTGGCGGTTTCGGCCCGTACCGGCAAGGGCCTCGATGACCTGATCCGCGCCGCCTTCGAACTGCGCGATGCCTGGTCGCGGCGTGTGCCGACTGCCGCGCTCAACCGCTGGTTTGACGATGCCCTGGCCAAGAACCCGCCGCCCGCGCCCGGCGGACGCCGGATCAAGCTGCGTTATATCACCCAGGCCAAGACCCGCCCGCCCGGCTTCGTGCTGTTCGGGACGCGGCTGGATGAACTGCCGGCCAGCTATCAACGCTATCTGGTCAATGGGCTGCGGCGTGAGCTGGGTTTTGATGCCGTGCCGGTGCGGCTGATGCTGCGCAGCCCGAAGAACCCCTTCGCCAAAAAGTAGGCCTTCGGGCTGGCAAGGGCAGGCTTAGCTGCCCGCTGGTTCGCTTTGCAGCTGGATATAGTTCTGCAGGCCCATCCGCGCGATCATCTCGAACTGGGTTTCGAGGAAATCGACATGCTCTTCCTCGCTGGCGAGGATCGAGCGGAACAGGTCGCGGCTGACGAAATCGTGGACCGTTTCGCAGTGCGCAATCGCGGCGCGCAGGTCAGGGATCGCATCATGCTCAAGTGCCAGGTCGGCCTTGAGGATTTCCTCGACATTCTCACCAATCCGCAGCTTGCCCATGTTCTGGAAGTTCGGCAGCCCTTCCAGGAACAGGATCCGTTCGGCCACCTGGTCGGCATGCTTCATCTCGTCGATCGATTCGTGGCGTTCATGCTCGGCGAGTTTCTTGATCCCCCAGTTGTCGAGCATGCGGTAGTGCAGCCAGTACTGGTTGACCGCAGTCAGCTCGTTGAACAGGACCTTGTTGAGGTACTCGATAACCGTTTTATCGCCCTTCACGGCGTGTTCTCCCGGGAGGTTGGAGGATTGTTGTGCAGGCGCGACTATGCGCCGCAACAGCGGGTCAGGGCAAGCCCGATTTCCTTGAATTTCTGCGGATTTCCGGCGATGGCCGCAAGTGCATCAGCTGCACTTGCAAGGCACTCGCATCAGGCGGTCTGCAAGCCTTCGGTGGCGGCCTTGGCGCGTTCCTCGATCAGCAGTTCGGCCGCCTCGTCAAGGCATTGGCCACATTGCGGGCGGCAACCCAGCGCTTCGTAAACGGCATCGGGATCGCCCGGGCAGCGGCGCGCGGCTGCGCGCAGTTCGCTATCGCGGATGGCATTGCAGACGCAGATATACATCAGCGGCTCCCGTTGGCTGCGACTCGTTAATAATGCGAATCGTTCGCAATCACAAGAGGCGCTTGAACGGCACGTAGCGAGCCTCGGTCAACGAGCGCCACAGCCACTCGGCCGGCCCCTGGCGGAAGCGCGCCAGCCAGGGCTTGCTCCACGCCAGCATCACCGCCCAGCCGAGTAGTACGAACCACCATTGCTGCGCTGCGCCGACCTGCCCGGCCAGGCCCAGGCCCCAACCGAAGAAGCAGAAGGCCATGACCAGCGAGGTCAGCAGGTAATTGCTGAGCGCCATTCGCCCGGCGGCGCGCAGCCGTTCGCCCAGCCAGGTTCGCAGCAGGGCCGGGGCGGCCAGAACCAGCAGCGCCGCCCAGGCCAGGGTCAGAGCCAGGTGCTGCGGACCGGCGGGGCCGATGAGCAGTTCGAACATGGCTTCGGGGGGGAAGCCCCGGCTCCAGGCCCACCAGCTCTGGATCAGCGCGAGCGGCAGGCCAAGGGCGAGGCTGGCTGCGGCGAGCTGCCACAACCACCGGCGCGGCCAGCCGCCGGTAAAGAACCCGCTGCGATAGAGCGCCATGCCCAGCAGCATCAGGGGCACGGTCTCCCCCAGCGAAAGAAGCGTGACCAGGAACGGCAGGGTCAGGCTATCGCCAAACCGCTCGGCCAGCATGGTCGGATAGGGTTGGAGCAGGATTGCGACTTCGTTCCGTGCTTCGCCTGCAATCGCATCGGCCTGGGCCAGGACCGCAGCCCGGGTCTGAGGGTCAGCGGTGCCGGCACGGACGGCTTCGACAGCGGTGAAGCTGGACCACCCGGTCAGGGTAAAGGCGCCATGCCACAGCATGAAGAAAGCTAGCGCCAGCACAATCAGGCGCCGTACCGGCAAGTGCCGCAGCGCCAGCGCCAGCGGTGCGACCATGGCGTAAAGCATCAGGATATCGCCGCTCCACAGCAGCAACTGGTGGGCATAGCCGATCAGGAGCAGCCACCCGAGCCGCCGGAGCTGGCGCAGGCCGCCGTCTTCTCCCGCCGCATCGCGCCGATCGACGAACAGCAGCATTGAGGCCCCGAACAGCAGAGTGAACAGCCCGCGCATCTTGCCTTCGAACAGAATCAAGCCGGCCGTGAAGGTCACCGCATCGGTCGCGCTGGCCGGACCATGCAGGCCTGGGCTGAGCACGGCCGAAGAGCCGCCGGCAAAGGCGGCCACGTTGATGGTCAGGATGCCGAGCACGGCGATCCCGCGCACCAGATCCAGCGCGGCGATCCGATCGGGCGCCGCGCTGCCGGGCATCTCAGCCTTTGACCGCGATGCAGGTCTGGCCGCCGGCGGTCAGACTTTGGCAGGCAGCGCGGGCGGCGGCCTCGCTGGCAAAGCCACCGGCCTGAAGCTTGATCACCGTCCCGGCCTTGATGTTCAGGCGAGGCTTGCCGGCCAGAGCCGGATTGGCCTTGAGCCGGTTCCAGAGCGCATCGGCATTGGCCGGCTGGCCAAAGGCGCCGAGCTGGACGCGCCACGATCCGGTTAAAGCGGCCGCCTCGACGGGTGCAGGCGCGGGAGCAGGGGCCACCTTGACCGATTCCCGGGCGGGCAGAGCGGCGGCGACCGCGGCCGGAACGCGCTGGCCCAGGGTGGCCGACCGTGCCGAAAGCGGCCGGGCATAGTCCGCCCCGGCGGTGGCCGGGCTGTCAACCACCACGCGGCTTGCGGCGCTGGCGGCGACTGGCCCAAGGTCAGACGGGACCGTGGCACCAAGTTCGGCGGCGGCCATCTGCCGCGCGCGCGTCGCATCGGCCTCGCTGCGCAGTTCGGCGGCCAGTTCCACCGCCTGCTGACGCTGGGCCATCGGTACCTGCTCGTCCATCTGGCTCAGCGTGCTGCTGGCCAGGGTCAGACCCGCCTGCTGGGCCAGGCTGACCAGGGCATAAGCACGGACCCAGTCCTTGGGCACGATATCGCCATTGAAGTGACCGATCCCCAGCAGGTACTGCGCGCGCGGATCCCCGCGATCGGCAGCGGCGCGGATAAAGGGCAGGGCCTGTGAACGCTGGCCGCGCTGGAACAGCAGCAGCCCATAATTGTCGCTGGCCTGGATATGGCCCAGTGCTGCCGCCCGTCCGAACAAGGCTTCGGCCATGGCCAGGTCTTGCTTCACGCCGTTACCCAGCTTGTAGGCCTGTCCCAGGTTGAACATGGCATCGGCATCGCCCTTGCTTGCCTCGACCTGCCAGGCCTGGACCGCGGCTGGAAAGTTCCCTCGAGTCCAGGCGTCGACACCCGCGCGGGTATCGGCCAGAATCGGGCTGGCCAGCGCGATTGCAGCGCCGCCAAGCCCGCCGATGAGAAAATTCTTTTGACCCATGTGCGGCTTCCCGGCTTCGACCCCCGCTTAAGCTGGCGGGGCACAATCCGCTCCTCCGCCCTGCTGCCCCGCGATGCATTTCGCTTAACTGACATAGTAAAGCACAGGTTAGCAAAGAGTTTATCGCCGTGATTCCGTACTCCCACGCAACAGACCCGCGCTGGTCGTTAACCCAAAATTAGGAACGTTCTGCGATCCCCCGGACCAAGGTCATTTTGACCGTAGTGGCATTTCGCAGGGGGAACAGGCTTTGCGCGTACTGGCATTGGCATCGCAGAAGGGCGGATCCGGCAAGACCACCTTGTCCGGACACCTCGCCGTCCAGGCACAGCGCGCCGGCGCTGGTCCGGTTGTGCTGATCGACATCGACCCGCAGGGTTCGCTGGCGGACTGGTGGAACGAGCGCGAGGACGATTATCCGGCCTTCGCCCAGACCACCGTGGCGCGCCTGGCGAGCGATCTTGCGGTCCTGCGCCAGCAGGGCTTCAAGCTTGCCGTTATTGATACGCCGCCGGCCATTACGATGGCGATCCAGTCGGTGATCTCGGTCGCCGAACTGATTGTCGTGCCGACCCGCCCGAGCCCGCACGACCTGCGGGCTGTCGGCGCCACGGTTGACCTGTGCGAACGCGCTGGCAAGCCGCTGATCTTCGTGGTCAACGCCGCTACCCCGAAGGCCAAGATCACCTCTGAAGCCGCTGTCGCCCTGTCGCAGCACGGCACCGTTGCTCCGGTTACCCTGCATCACCGGACCGACTTTGCGGCCTCGATGATCGACGGCCGCACCGTGATGGAAGTCGAACCCAACGGCCGCTCCGCTCAGGAAGTGGTGGCGCTGTGGAACTATATCTCCGACCGCCTCGAAAAGAACTTCCGCCGGACCGTGTTTGCTGCGCCGACCTCGGTTGCGATGATGCCGGGCGCGGGTCGTCCGGCCGGTGGCTTCGGTCGCCGCGTCGCCGGCTCGTAAGCAAGAGGGAGCTGGGGGCATGAACGAACCCAAATCCTTCGCTTCGCTTTCGCCCACGCTGCTCGCCCGCAAGGGTGGCGCGCGTCCGGCGATGCGCCCGCAGCTGGGCCCGATCGGTGGCGATGCCTTGGCGCGCCAGCTTGACGATCTGGGCTGGAACGACATGGGCCACGATGCCGATGCGTCAGTGCCCCAGCACAGCGCCGAAGTTGTCTCGATCGCGCCCGATTCGCTCGCTCCAGTCTATGCGCCGGTGCCCGAAGTGGTCCGCCAGCGCAGCGAAGCGGCCCGTCGCATCGGCACCGAACGTCGCTCGGCGCTTGCCGATGGCCGCCGCGCCGCCTTTACCCTGCGCGTCGACGCGGATCGCCACCTCAAGCTGCGCCTTGCTTGCGCCCTGCGGAACCGCAGCGCGCAGCAACTGGTGACCGAGGCGCTCGACAAGCTGCTCGATGAACTGCCCGATGTCGCCGAACTCGCCGCCCAGGTCGCGCGCGGGTCCAATTGATTGTGAAAGAGGGGAGAATTCCCATGTTCGCCAGCATCAACCGCACCAAGTTCGTACCGCTCGGCGTGACCGGGGCCGTGGCTCTGGCGATCGCTGCCAGCGCCAGCTTCAGCGGAGACGTGGTCGCCAAGCAGGCACCGGACAAGAGCGCCGCTGCGGCCCAGTCCGCGCTCAGCAAGGGCCAGGTCGACAAGGCGATTGAACTGGCCGAAGCGCTCGTCGCCGGTAACCCGCGTGAGCCGGCTTACCGTGCGATCCTTGCCCATGCCTATCTCAAGGCTGGCCGCTTCCAGTCGGCTTCCACAACCTTCGACGATGCGATGAAGCTGGGTGATAACAGCGCCAAGACCGCGCTGGGCCTGGCCCTGTCCTATTCCGCCGTCGGCCGCACTGGCGATGCCGTGGCGATCCTGCAGGACTGGCGCGATGCCATTCCGGTTTCGGACCTGGGCCTGGCCCTGGCCTTGGCTGGGGAGCCGACCCGCGGCAGTGCGGTGCTGGCCGACGCGCTGCGCAATGGTGAAAATACGCCTAAGCTGCGCCAGAACCTGGCCTATGCCTATGCCCTTGATGGCCGCTGGCGCGAAGCCCGCATCATGATGATGCAGGACGTTCCGGCCGACCAGATTGACGCCCGTATTTCGGAGTGGGCGGCGCGGACCCGGCCTGAAGACTCGCAGCTGCGTGTCGCCGGCCTGCTTGGCGCACCGCTGCGCAGTGATCCGGGCCAGCCCTCGCGCCTGGCGCTCAACAGCAATCCGGCGAACGAGCAGCTGACTGCTCAGGCCGCCGTGGCCGAATCCGCGCCGCAGGTGGCCGCCGCTGCCCCGGTGGCTGAACTGCCGCCCGTGGCCGCTGCCGAACCCGCTGCCGCGCTCGCCAGCTATATTCCGGTCAGCGCGCCGGCTGCTGGACAAGCGCCGAATGCCGGGCCGAGCAAGTTCGCCGCTGCCTTTGCCGAGCCTGAAGCGGCCGCGGCTCCGGTGCCGGTGGTTGATGCTTCGGGCATGGCCTTCATCTCGCAGCCGCTCGTCCAGGCTGTTCCAGCCTCGCAGCTTCGCGCCCCGCGCTTGATTGCGGCCGCGCCGGCACGCCCTGCGCCGCGCCGCCTGACCTACACCATGCCGGTGCCAACCAAGGCCCAGGGCACCCACATGGTTCAGCTTGGCAGCTTCTCCACCCAGCAAGGCGCGCGCCGTGCCTGGGGGATCTACACCGCCAAGAACCCCGAACTGCGCAATTTCCGCATGACCATCACCCAGGCCCAGGTGCGCGGGAAGACCTATTTCCGCGTCGCCGCTGCCGGGATCAACGGCAGCCAGGGCGCCTGGGGCCTGTGCGGCAAGGTCAAGTCGCGCGGCATGGCCTGCTTCGCCTATGCGACCCGCACCGGCGTGCCCGGCACCGCCGCACCGGCCGCCGTACAGATGGCCCATGCCAAGGCGCCGGTCATCGCGCCCAAGGCGGTCCCGGCCACCGGGCCTGCGCTGGCCCGCCGGCGCTAAGCCTCAAAGTTCTAGAGGAACGGCAAGGCCTCTTCCCACTGCGGTGGGAAGGGGCCTTTGCCGTATGGGACCGCTAGCCGCGCTGGCATCCTCAAACCCGCACCCCGCCTTTGAACAGCGCCGTAACCCGGCCCTGCACGGGCAGCTTGTCGAACGGGGTGTTGCCGGCCGCCGCCGCCATCTTGTCGGAATCGACGATCCACGGGCGCTCGGGATCGACAAGCGCGATGTCCGCCTCGGCGCCAACCGCGAGCCTTCCGGCATTGACGCCGAGAAGTGCTGCGGGGTTACCCGCGAGCAAGGCGAAGGCCCGGGCCGTGTCGATCACGCCGTCGCGAACCAGGCCGAGGGTCAGCGGGAGCAGCGTTTCCGCGCCGGCCATGCCGGGTTCGGCATCGGCGAATGGCAGGCGTTTGTCCTCTGGCCCGCGCGGATCGTGGCCCGAAGCGATCACGTCGATCGTCCCGTCGGCGATCGCGACCAGCACCTCCTGCCGGTCGGCCTCGCTGCGCAGCGGCGGGGAGAGGCGAGCGAAGGTGCGGAAATCGCCGGTGGCGACGTCTGAGAGCATGAAGTGCGCGGGGGTGACCCCGGCGGTTACCGCGACCCCGCGCGCCTTGGCGGCACGGACCAGGTCGAGCGCCGCGGCGGTCGTGATCTGGCGGAAATGGAGCCGCGCGCCGGTCAGTTCGGCCAGCGCGATGTCGCGGGCAACGGCCAGGGCCTCGGCCTCGGCGGGGGCGGAGGGCAGGCCCAGCCGCGTCGCCATCTCGCCCGCTGTGGCGACGGCAGAGCCAGTCAGCCCTGCGTCTTCGGCGTGAGTCACGACGACGAGGCCGAGCATCGCGCAATAGGACAGCAAGCGGTGCATCACTCCGCTATCGGCAATCCAGCGCCGTCCGGTGCTGACCGCCTTGGCTCCGGCATCGCGCATCAGCGCCAGTTCGGCGAGTTCGCTGCCAGCCAGGTCCTTGGTCGCCGCAGCCAGCGGATGAACCCAGAGGTCAGGTTTGCCGGACTGGGCAGAGAACCGCACCGCCGACCGCTTGTCGAGCACCACGCCCTGATCGGGCATCAGCGCCGCGCGGGTGATCCCGCCAAAGTGGAAGGCCGGCTTGTCGATCGCAAAGACGCCCAGATCGACAAGGCCAGGCGCAATCAGCGCACCCTTGGCATCAATCACCGTGTCGCCAGCCTGCGGCGCAATATCGCCCAGCGCGGCAATCCTGCCATCGACACAGCGCAGCGCGCCGGGCTGCGGTTCGCCCAATGACAGGACCAGACGCCCGTTCGTGAGCGTGATCGGGGTGGGATTGCTCATGCCCAGCCCTCCACGCCGCGGCTTCGCCGGGTCAACACATCGAGGCAGGCCATGCGGATCGCCACGCCCATCTCGACCTGAGTGGTGATGGCCGAACGGCCGGCGAGATCGGCGACGGTGCTGTCGATCTCGATCCCGCGGTTCATCGGGCCGGGGTGCATCACCAGAGCATCCGGTTTGGCCTTGGCCAGCCGTTCCAGCGTCAGGCCATAAAGGTGGCGATACTCACGCGGAGAGGGGATGAACTGGCCGCTCATCCGTTCCTGCTGCAGCCGCAGCATCATCACCACGTCGGCCCCGTCGAGCGCGGCGTCGAAATCGTGGAAGGGGGTAACCTTCATCGCTTCGATCCCGGCCGGCATCAGTGCCGGCGGGGCGCAGACGCGGACATCGGCGCCAAGCGTGGTCAAGCAGTGGATGTTGGAGCGGGCGACCCGGCTGTGCAGGATATCGCCGCAGATCGTGACGGTCAGCTTGCCGAAATCGCCTTTTGCGCGGCGGATGGTGAGGGCATCGAGCAGGCCCTGCGTGGGATGCTCGTGCTGTCCGTCGCCGGCGTTGAGCACCGGGCAATCGACCTTGTCAGCAATCAGCCGCACGGCGCCTGAGCTGGCATGGCGGATCACGATCGCATCGGCGCGCATGGCATTCAGCGTCATTGCCGTATCGATCAGCGTTTCGCCCTTCTTCACGCTCGATTGCGCGGCGTGCATATTGACCACATCAGCGCCCAGCCGCTTGCCAGCGATTTCGAAGCTCAGCAGCGTGCGGGTGCTGTTCTCGAAGAAAGCGTTGATGATGGTCAGGCCAGCGAGCCGATCGGCGCGCTTGTGCGGCTGGCGGTTGAGTTCAACCCATTGCTCCGCCTCGTCGAGCAGAAACAGGATCTCCCACGGAGCCAGGCCCGCCAGGCCAGTGAGGTCGCGGTGCGGAAAGGCGGCGGAGCCAGCTGGATAGCGGCCCGCAGCGGGTTGGTTTGCCGATGTCATTGAAGCCAGTTCCCTAGCTGGCTTGGTCCACAGTGGCAAGCGCTGGACGGGGCCAATTGCCGTTTGATCGAACACGGACTCGCCAATTGTTCAACAGCTTCCTATGTCGGTGCGCGAGTTATTCCGGGATTTCCATATCATGATCTTCGCGCGCAAAGTCTGGGCCTTGCTGGTTGGCATCAAGGATGCCCTGGTCCTTTTGCTCCTGCTCTTGTTCTTTGTGGGGCTTTACGGGCTGCTTACCGCCCGGCCGGCGCCCAGCCAGGTGCGCGAAGGCGCGCTGTTGCTCAAGCTCGATGGCAGCGTGGTCGAGGAGCCGGCCAAAGTCGATCCGCTTGCCCTGCTGATGTCGAGCGAGGCGCCGATCAAGGAGCACCGCGCCCGCGACGTGATCGCCGCGCTCAATGCGGCCGCCACCGATGAGCGGATCAAGGTCGTCGCGCTGGATCTCGCCCGGTTTACCGGCGGCGGGCAGGTGACGTTGGAGAATGTTGGCGAAGCGCTCGACAAGGTGCGCAAGGCGAACAAGCCGGTGATCGCCTTTGCCCATGCCTATTCCGATGACAGCCTGCTGCTGGCAGCCCATGCCAGCGAGATCTGGGTCGATCCGCTGGGCGGTGCCTTTGTGATGGGGCCGGGCGGGATGCGGCTCTACTATGGCGAGGCCCTGGCTCGCTACAAGGTGACGCCGCATGTCTTCAAGGTTGGCACCTACAAGGATTTTGTCGAACCCTATACCCAGAGCCAGGCCTCGCCTGCGTCAAAGGAGGCCCGCAACGCGCTGATCGCCGCGATCTGGGAGAACTGGCAAGCCAATGTGAAGGCCGCGCGGCCCAAGGCTGATCTTGCCCGCGTCACCAGCGATCCGGTCGGCTGGATCAAGGCCAGCGGCGGCGATGCGGCCAAGGCATCGCTGGCCGCCGGGCTGGTCGACAAGCTGGGCACCTATCACGATTACAAGGCGCGGATTCGCGGCTTGGTGGGTGAAGACCCGGCCGATGATGCGCCCGGCAGCTTTGTTCACACCACCGCCGATACCCTGCTGGCGGCGCATCCGGCCAAGACCGATGGGGCAGCGATCGCCGTGGTGCACGTCGCAGGCGAAATCGTCGACGGCAAGGCCGGCCCGGGCACGGCCGGCGGTACGCGGATTGCCAAGCTGATCGACGAAGCCAATGCCGATGGCGCCAAGGCGCTGGTCTTGCGGGTCGATTCGCCCGGCGGCTCGGTCATGGCCTCGGAAGAAATCCGCACCGCGCTGGAACGGTTCAAGGCGGGCACCAAGGAAACCGGGCGTCGACCCGTGGTGGTCTCCATGGCAAATCTGGCGGCGAGCGGGGGTTACTGGGTCTCAACCCCGGCCGACAAGATCTTTGCCGAACCCGGCACGATCACTGGCTCGATTGGCATCTTCGCCATGATCCCCACTTTCGAGCGGGCCCTGGCGGACTATGGCGTGAAGTCTGACGGCGTGCGCAGCACGCCGCTGTCGGGCCAGCCCGATATCCTCACCGGCCTGACCCCCGAGGTCAAGGACATGCTCCAGGCCAATATCGAGAACGGCTACAGCCGGTTCCTCGGCCTGGTCGCGGCTTCGCGCAAGAAGTCGGCGGCAGAGGTTGAAGCCTTTGCCGAAGGCCGCGTCTGGGATGGCGGCACGGCGCGGCAGAAGGGCCTGGTCGATCAGTTCGGCGGGATCGATGCGGCCCTGGCCGATGCCGCCCAGCGCGCCAAGCTGGGCCAGGATTGGCACACCGCCTGGTATGGCGAGGAAACCGATCCCTATGCCTCGCTGATCGAGCAATGGCGCGGCGATGACGAGGCCGATGGTCCGGCCGCGGGCCTGGATTTCACCGGTCTGGTGGCCAGCCAGCAGCAGGCCAGGTTTGACCGTCTGCTCGGCGATCTGGGTCATCTGTTCGAAGCGCGCGGGGCCCAGGCGCTGTGCCTCGATTGCCCGGTGCCCGCATCCGCCAAGCCGGCCAATCGGACCGAGTCCGGCTGGCTGGCGCGACTGCTCGCCGTTTTCGCGCGCTAGCGCGCTTGCCCTTTGCGGCGGGGGCCACTAAGGGCCACCGCTTGATTCAGGGCAAACCTGAATCGGCCCAGGATTTTATGCTTCGTCGGTATGCGGGCGTGGCGGAATTGGTAGACGCGCTGGTTTTAGGTACCAGTATCGCAAGATGTGGGGGTTCGAGTCCCTTCGCCCGCACCATTTCCGCCCGGTTTTCCGTACCGCCGCAGCCGAGGTGTTTGAGAAGGCTTCTATTGTCATGCAGATTGTCGAGACCACCAACGAAGGTTTGAAGCGCGCCTACACGGTGAAGATCCCCGCGAAGGATATCGCCGCGAAGATCGAAGGCGAAGTCGCCAAGATCGCCCCGCAGGTGCGCATGCCGGGCTTCCGCCCGGGCAAGGTTCCGGCCAATCTGGTCCGCAAGATGCACGGCCCGGCGCTCCACCAGGAAGCGCTGAACACCACCGTCCGCGAAGCCATGGACAAGCTGCTGGTGGAGCACAAGCTGCGCCCGGCGATGCAGCCGGAAGTCTCGCTCGGCGATGGCTATGAAGAAGGCAAGGACGCCGAACTGTCGGTCGCGGTGGAAGTGCTGCCAGCGATCACGGTTCCGTCGTTCGAAGGCCTCGCGCTCGAAAAGCTGGTGGTCGAAGTCGACGAAGCCGAAGTCGATGAACAGGTCGCTCGTCTGGCGTCCGGCGCCAAGAGCTTCACCGATGCCAAGAAGGGCAAGAAGGCCGAAACCGGTGATCAGCTGATCATCGATTTCGTCGGCAAGCTTGACGGGGTCGAGTTCGAAGGCGGCAAGGCCGAAGACGCGGCGCTGGAAATCGGCTCGGGCCGGTTCATCCCGGGCTTCGAAGAACAGCTCATCGGCGCCAAGGCCGGTGACGAAAAGACCATCACCGTGACCTTCCCGGCTGACTATCCGGCCGAGAACCTGAAGGGCAAGGACGCCCAGTTCGACATCACCGTGAAGGCGGTGAAGGTCGCCGGTGATACCAAGATCGATGACGATTTCGCCAAGAACCTGGGCCTGGAAAGCCTCGAGCAGCTCAAGGGCCTGCTGCGCGGCCAGATCGAACAGGAACTGGCCGGTCTCACCCGCACCCAGATGAAGCGCGCGCTGCTCGATCAGCTGGCCGCCGGTCATGATTTCGACGTGCCGCCCAGCATGGTCGAAGCCGAATTCAGCCAGATCTGGACCCAGCTTCAGCAGGAAGCCCAGAACGAAGCCGATCCCGCCGCCGCCTTGGCCGAGATCGAGGCAGAGAAGGAAGACTATCGCGGCATCGCCGTGCGCCGCGTGCGCCTGGGCCTGCTGCTGTCGGAAATCGGCCAGGCCAACGGCGTTGAAGTCAGCAGCCAGGAAATGCAGATGCTGGTGGCTCAGGCCGCCCAGCAGTACCGCCCGGAAGATCGCCAGCGTTTTGCCGAATACATCAGCCAGGATCCGCTTGCAGCGGCCCAGCTGCGCGCGCCGCTGTTCGAGGACAAGGTCGTCGATTTCCTGTTCGACAAGGCCGAAGTGACTGAACGCAAGGTCAGCCGCGACGAGCTGCAGGCTGCGATCGAAGCGGAAGAGACCGCTGAACCGGCCGCCAAGCCCGCCAAGAAGGCCGCGCCGAAGAAGGCCGCCAAGAAGGACGAAGCTCCGGCTGAGGAAAAGCCTGCCAAGGCGGCCAAGGCCGAAAAGCCGGCGAAGAAGGAAGCTGCTCCCAAGGCCGAAAAGGCTGAAAAGCCCGCAGCCGAAAAGAAGCCGGCCGCCAAGAAGGCGCCAGCCAAGAAGTAATCACGGACTCCAGGTCCTGACGCAGCGGGGCGGCGCCAATGGCGACCGCCCCGTTTGCTTTTCCAAAGCAGGCTATTCGGGGGTGAAGGCGCGCCGGACGTAGTACGGCATCTGCTCAGCGATCACTTCGAGCGGGTGCGCGTTCATGCCGATCCGGCTCATCCGCCCGATCCATTGCGGCGCGCCCGAGGCGAGCGCCACGAATACGTCTGGCGGTACGGGCGGCAAGCGGCCGGCGGCAATGTGCGGCGCGGCCCATGCCTGGCCGCGGCCGCTCACGATGTCATGCACATCCTGCGATTGCTGGGCAAACTGCTCGATCCATTTCGAGCCCGAGGCGTCGAACATGAAGGCGGCAGCACCGGGCTCTTCCAGTTGAAAGGCAAAAGCGGCGCGGACTGCTGCCTCAATCCCGTCAAGCGGATCTTCCGGGGCCATCATGGCCGCCATCACCCGGTTCCAGAAATCGCGCCGGACATGACTGTAGACGGCGAAACCCAGCGCCTCCTTGGTCGGGAACTGGTGGAATAACGCGCCGTTGGAGACGCCGGCCGCACGACACACTTCCGCTACGGACGTGCCGTCAAACCCCTTGGCCAGGAACAGATCCTGCGCGGCAGCAACAATCCTGTTACGCGTATCAATAGAGCGACTCTGCTTCACCCCCAGAGGTCTGCAATAATTCGGATGGTTGTGCAATTGTTTAGAGCATCACTCCCCCCAACGCTTTAGCGAGGGGCGGGGCAGTGCGGCTGTGCGGGCGCGTTCATAGGCCGCGCCGGCCTGCAGCACCGCGTGGTCCTGCCACTTCGCGCCCATCAGCGAGAGCCCGACGGGCAGGCCCTCGACCGCGCCCATCGGCACGGTCAGGTGCGGATACCCGGCGATCGCGGCCAGGCTGCCGGCCCCGATCCCGAGGAAACGATCCCCGGTCACCAGGTCGGTCGACCAGGCCGGACCGGCGGTCGGCGCGATCAGCAGGCTGACCTTGTTGTCGGCCAGCAACTTGTCGATCCCCAGCTCCCCTGCCAGCTTTAGCGAATTGGCGCGCGCCTTGGCATAGGCTTCGGCATCGGTCAGCTTGTCGGCCGCGATGAAGGTGTCCTGCCCGAACCAGCGTAGTTCCTTGTCGGCATTGGCGCGGTTGAATTCGATCACTTCGGTCAGGCTGCGCGGCAGGCCGGTGCCGGGCAGGGTCTTGAGATAGGCGTTCAGATCGCGGCGCAATTCGTAGCGCAGCACATAGCCCTCATCGCGGAACATCGCGCCGTCGGGCTGGAAGTCGATCTCGATGATTTCGGCCCCCGCTGCCTTGAGGTCCGCCACGGCCTGCTCGAACACCTTGCGCACGCCCGGGTGGTTGCCCACCGCACGGGTCAGCACGCCAATCCGCATGCCCTTGAGGGTGGCGGTGGCAAGTCCCTGGGTGAAGTCGGTCAGCTTAGCATCGGCCTCCGCTGTTGCCGGATCGGCGGGATCGCTGCCGGCGATCGCCTTCAGCAAAAGCGCGGCATCGGCCACGCTGCGGGCCATCGGCCCGGCGGTATCCTGGCTGGAACTGATCGGCACCACGTGCGTGCGGCTGACCATGCCGACCGTGGGCTTGAAGCCGACGATCCCGTTGACCGCGGCCGGGCAGGTGATCGAGCCATCAGTCTCGGTCCCGATCGCGGCCCAGGCCATCCCGGCGGCAATGGCCGCACCGCTGCCAGAAGAAGAGCCGCAAGTGTTGCGGTCAATCGCATGCGGATTGCGGGTCAGGCCCCCGACGGCGCTCCAGCCCGAGGTGCTGGGCGAGTGGCGGATGTTGGCCCATTCGCTGAGATTGGTCTTGCCCAGCACCACCCCGCCGGCCGCGCGCAGCCGGGTGATCATGGGCGCATCGCGGTTGGTGCGATTCGCCACCAGCGCGAGCGACCCCGCCGTTGTTGGCCATTCACGCGTTTCGACATTGTCCTTGACCAGCACCGTGCGCCCATCGAGCGGACCGGTGCCGGCCAGGCGGGCGGCTTCCTGCGGCGCGGCCGGGTTGGCGGCAATCACGGCGTTAAGCTGCGGGCCCTTCTCGGCATCGTCGAGCTTGGCAATGGCTGCGAGGTAAGCCTTGGCTTCGGCCGCGCGTTGGGCCGGTGTTTCGGCCTGGACGGGCGATCCAGCCAGGGCCAGAGCGAGCAGGGCGGCGGCGGAGGCAAGCGAACGGGGCGCGGCGGGCATTCATCAACTCCGGACTGAAAGAATTAACCTGCGCCGACCTTATGGTCGCGGCGGGGCAAACATCAATCGGTTAACGCCCTTGAACATCGCGCGGCCAGCGCCGACATAGGGCGGCCAAACCAAATGAGGACTAACATGCTCGACCTGTTCAATCAGCCCGGCGCCCAGGGCAAGTTTACCCAAGACCCGATTACCGGCGCGCTGATCCCGGTGGTGGTCGAGCAGTCGAGCCGCGGCGAACGCAGTTTCGACATCTATTCCCGCCTGCTGCGCGAGCGGATCATTTTCGTCACCGGCGAGGTTGAGGACCATATGGCCTCAGTGATCGTCGCCCAGCTGCTTTTCTTGGAAAGCGAGAATCCGTCGAAGGATATCTCGATGTACATCAACTCGCCCGGCGGCGTGGTAACTGCGGGTCTCGCGATCCACGATACCATGCAGTATATTCGCCCGCGCGTTTCCACGGTCTGCATGGGCCAGGCCTGTTCGATGGGTTCGTTCCTGCTGGCCGCCGGTGAGCCGGGCATGCGCATTGCCCTGCCGAATGCCCGGGTGATGATCCACCAGCCTTCGGGCGGGGCGCGCGGCATGGCCAGCGACATTGAAATCCAGGCCCGTGAAATTCTGCGCCTGCGCCAGCGGATGAACGCGCACTATGCCAAGTACACTGGCAAGACGGTTGAGGAAATTGCCAAGGCGGTTGACCGCGATACCTGGCTGGAAGCCGAGGAAGCGCTGGAATTCGGCCTGGTCGACAAGGTCTTTGAAAGCCGTCCTGCCAGTGAAGCCGATGCCAGCGGCTCGGGCGGCGCACCGGAGTAAGCCGCGAAGGCTTTGCTAACCTTGCCGCTTCAGCTTGGGGCAAGCTGCCCTGTGCTAAGCGCTAGGATTGATTAATGCACTCGCCCGGTTAGGATTGGGCGAGTCCCGCCTTTGCGGGTGACAGGAATAGGCATGACGAAATTGAGCGGATCCGACGCGAAGAGCACCCTCTACTGCAGCTTCTGCGGTAAGTCGCAGCACGAGGTGAGGAAGCTCATCGCCGGCCCGACCGTGTTCATCTGCGATGAATGCGTAGAGCTGTGCAACGACATCATCCGCGAGGAGACCAAGGCCGGTATCGCCGGCAAGAAGGATGGTGGCGTTCCCAGCCCGAAGGATATCTTCGAAACGCTGAACGATTACGTGATCGGCCAGGACCGCGCCAAGCGCGTGCTCTCGGTCGCGGTCCACAACCACTACAAGCGCCTGAAGCACAGCGGCAAGGGCGGCGATGTCGAGCTGTCGAAGTCGAACATCCTGCTGGTCGGGCCAACCGGTTCGGGCAAGACCCTGCTGGCCCAGACCCTGGCCAAGACCTTTGACGTGCCCTTCACCATGGCCGACGCGACCACGCTGACCGAAGCCGGTTACGTGGGCGAGGATGTCGAGAACATCATCCTCAAGCTGCTCCAGTCCAGCGACTACAATGTCGAGAAGGCCCAGCACGGGATCGTCTATATCGACGAGATCGACAAGATCAGCCGCAAGGCCGAGAACCCCTCGATCACCCGCGACGTTTCGGGCGAGGGTGTGCAGCAGGCGCTGCTGAAACTGATGGAAGGCACCACCGCCTCCGTCCCGCCGCAGGGCGGGCGCAAGCATCCGCAGCAGGAATTCCTCCAGGTCGACACGACCAACATTCTGTTCATCTGCGGCGGGGCCTTTGCCGGCCTTGAAAAGATCATTGCCGATCGCCTGCAGAAGCGCTCGATCGGGTTTGGCGCGCATGTGGCCGATCCGGACAAGCGCAAGGTTGGCGAATTGCTGCAGAAGGCCGAGCCGGAGGATCTCCTCAAGTTCGGGCTGATCCCCGAATTCGTCGGCCGTCTGCCGGTGATCGCCACCCTGGAAGACCTTGATGTCGAGGCGCTGGTCAAGATCCTGCGCGAACCCAAGAACGCGCTGATCAAGCAGTACTCCAAGCTGTTCGAGCTGGAAGACGTGACCCTGACCTTCACCGAGGATGCGCTGGAAGCGATCGCCAAGCGGGCGATCGAACGCAAGACCGGCGCGCGCGGGCTGCGCTCGATCGTTGAAGGGCTGCTGCTCGACACCATGTTCGACATCCCGAGCGAGGCAGAGATTGCCGAAGTCGTGATCGACAAGGACGTGGTCGAAGGCCGCAAGGACCCGGTGCGCGTGCTCAAGGCCAAGGAAGAAGCAGCCTGACGTTGTTGCGGGGCGCTCTGTCCCGCCGATACGTCCTTTCGCCCGTGTCGTAAGCGCTGTTGCAAGACCTATCTCCTGTGCCGGGGGCGGACACAGGAGTAAGTCTTATGAACCGCATCAATCTCAAGCTCGCAGGTATCCTGGTTGCCGGTCTGGCGGCACTGGGCACGCCGGCCCTGGCCGATCACCATGGCAAGAAGCCGGCCACCACTGTCGGCGGCGGGCAACTCTCGCCGACCGCGACGATCGTCGAAAACGCCGTGCAATCGAACATGCACAACACCCTGGTCGCCGCGGTGAAGGCGGCTGATCTGGTTGGCGTGCTGTCGGGTCCGGGGCCTTTCACGGTCTTCGCGCCGACCGATGGCGCCTTTGCCAAACTGCCTGCCGGGACGGTCGAAACGCTGGTCAAGCCTGAAAACAAGGCAGCGCTCGCAAACATCCTCACCTACCATGTGGTGGCCGGCAAGGTAACCGCGGCAGACGTGCTGGCGGCAATCAAGGCCGGCGGCGGCAAGGCCGAACTGACCACCGTGCAGGGCCAGAAGCTGACCGCCCAGCTCAATGGCCAGAACGTTGAGGTGATCGATGCCAATGGCGGCAACGCCCAGGTCATCAAGGCCGACGTGCTGTCGTCCAACGGCGTGATCCACGTGACCAACGCGGTCTCGCTGCCCAAGTAAGCACCATCCTGCACCGCCAAAAACAACGGCCGCGCAGCTTGTGCCGCGCGGCCGAATTGTTTGGAGCGGTTCGGGTCTAGTTCGACTGCTTGAAGAACACTTCGCCGTCGCGCTTGACGATCACTTCCTTCTGCACCGTGGCCTTGAGCTGCCAGGCATCGCCGTTCTTTACCCAGGTGTCATTCGAGGTCACCTCGAACTCCATGGTCATCTCGTTGCCGTCGGGTCCGGGGCGGGTCGCCTTGGCGCTCAGCTGCTGCTTCACCGCCGCGGTATCGCCGGTTACGGCGGCTTCCAGCACGGTGGTCTTGGCATCGCGGCCCATGGCACCCGGCATGCGCTGCATCATCGCCGCGACCGCGCTGGCATCGCGCACTTCGCCCTGGATGTCCGTCATCGTATAGCCGGGGGCCATGATCGCGCTTACCGCCGCCTGGTCTTGGGCCGCCATGGCGCTGCGGAAGGTGTCGTAGCGGCTCTGGAACAGGGCCTTGGGGTCTTCCTGCGCCAAGGCGCTGGTGGCCATTGCCACGGCGGCAACGGCGCCGAACCAGGGTGAAACGCGCATCGGTAATCCTTTCATGATCAGGCCCCTGAGGCCTTAATGGTGATGCCCGCCGTGGACTGCAAGGCGGCAAGGTTCAGCGCCAAGCTCGATCTGGATGGTCGAATGATCGATCCCGAACCGGTGCGCCAGCTCCTCGGCCAGTTGATGCAGCACGGTATCGCCGGGGTGCCCGCCGGGCATTTCGAGGTGTGCAGTCAGCGCGGTCTCGGTCGTGCTCATCGGCCAGATGTGAAGATCGTGGACCGTGCTCACGCCCGGGCGGGCCATCAGCCAGCGCCGCACTTCGTCCGGATCGATCCCCGGGGGTACGGCCAGCAGGCCCAACCGCACCGCGTTCTTGAGCAGGCCCCAGCTGCCCCAGCCGATCGCAAAAGTGATCAGCAGGCTGGTGAGCGGATCGATCCAGGCCTTGCCGGTCAGCCAGATCGCCGCCCCGGCCACGACCACGCCAGCCGAAACCGCCGCATCGGCCAACAGGTGGACGAAGGCGGCGCGCAGGTTGAGGTCAGCCTTCTGCCCGCTTGCAAACAGCATGGCCGACAGGGCGTTGATGGCGATGCCCGCTGCCGCCACGCCCATCATCACCTCGCCCTCGATCGGCTGGGGGTAGAAGAAGCGGTGGATCGTCTCGAACAAGATCGCGCCCAATGCGACCCACAGCAGCGCAGCATTGGCAATCGCGGCAAGGATGGACGAGCTTTTGAAGCCATAGGTATAGCCGGCCTGCGCGGGCCGGGCGGCCAGCACACTGGCCCCCCAGGCCAGCAGCAGGGCCAGGACGTCGGAAAGGTTGTGACCGGCATCGGCGAGCAGCGCCATCGAGCCGCTCCACAGCCCTGCCGCCACCTCGATGACAACGAAGCCCACGTTCAGGGTGACCGCCACGGCAAAGGCCCGGCCCGAACCGGCAACGCGGTGCTGGTGATCGTGATGATCGTGGTGGTGGTGGCCATGGCTGCGGTGGTGGTGAACCCCCGGTCCATGATGATGCGCGCCGCTCATTCTGGTCCCTTCCGCGCAACCGTTGCACAATTGCCGCAGTGCAGCAAGAATCGTTATCGTCGCGCGCTGTAGCAACACCGGGGATTTGGGCAATTTGCAGCGATGTAAGCAGCAATCTTATGCTCACCGGAACATTTACGAAACTTTGTGTCGCGTGCCCCTGCGCTAGTCCAGCCCCGGGTCAGCGCTAGTCACAGGCTTGTCACACAGGGCTGTTTAGTGCGCGGCGCAGCGCCGCTATTAGCGTCCGCAGCCGGCGCAGGGGCGATTCGCCCGGCGCCCGAAGTCACGTGTTTCAGCAGCTTGCTAACAGGGAATCCCTTCGTCATGCGCATCAACTCAGCCCTGACCACCGCCGCCAGCAGCTTCGCCATCGGCGTCGCCGCGCTGAGCGCTCCGGCCTTCGCCCAGTCGACCGGCTCGATCGAGTTCGAAAAGGAAATCATCGTCACCGGGACCCGTTCGGGCACCCAGGAAGTGGCTGGCGTTTCCGCTCCCGATACGGCCAAGGCCAAGGCGGTGCTGACGCAGGAAAACATTGAGCGCCAGAACCCCGGCCAGACCATTCTCGACACGATCAACCAGATCCCGGGCGTCAGCTTCCAGAACAACGACGCCTATGGTTCGTCGGGCGGCACGCTCAACATCCGCGGCTTCTCGGCCGATCGCGTCAGCCTTACGTTTGACGGCGTGCCGCTGAACGATTCGGGCAACTATGCGGTCTACTCGAACCAGCAGATCGACCCGGAACTGATCGAGCAGGTCAACGTCAACCTCGGCACCACCGACGTCGACAGCCCGACCGCTTCGGCAGCCGGCGGCACGGTCAACCTGCGCACCAAGCGTCCGGACCGCGATTTCGGCGTGATGCTCTCGGGCAGTGCCGGTCAGTATGACTTCATGCGCATCTTCGCCAAGGTGGAAACCGGCGATCTGACCGAAAGCGGCCTGCGCGCCTGGTTCGCGATGAGCCGCGCGACCAATGACAACCCGTTCAACAACTACGGCAAGGTCAACAAGCAGCAATACAACGCTCGCATCTACCTGCCGCTGGCTGGCGATGATTTCATTTCGCTTGCAGGCCACTACAACCAGAACCGCAACAACTTCTTTGGCTCGCTCCCGCTGCGCCTCGATGCCACGCGTACGGTTGGTTCGGCCTCCATCAATCGCTATCCGGCCAACTCCGACGAGCGCAAGTACCTGATCAACTACCCGTGCTTGCTTGATACGCCGCAGGCTGGCGTGGCTGATAGCCCGGCTCCGGCGGTCCTCGGCGCAAGCTGCGGCACCGAGTTTGACCGTCGCTACAACCCGTCGAACACCGGCAACATCCGCCTGTCGTCGCGGTTCACCCTGTCCGACAGCCTCGTCCTGACGGTTGACCCCAGCTACCAGTACGTCAAGGCAAACGGCGGCGGCACGGTTACCGGTCGCGAAGCCCTGCGCGATATCGATCCGGGTGCCGGCGTGACCAATGTCGCGGGCTACCTTTCGGGTGCCCCGGTCTTTGGTCGTGACGTCAATGGCGATGGCGACATTCTCGATACCGTGACCGTGCTGGCGCCGAGCCAGACGCAGACCCACCGCATCGGCGTGATCGCCGGCCTGCGCTGGGAAATGGACGAGCACAACACCTTCCGCGTCAACTACACCTTCGACCGCGCCCGTCACCGCCAGACTGGCGAAGTCGGCCTGCTTCAGGTCAATGGTGAGCCGTTCGACGTGTTCCCGGTAAATGCCGGTGAAAAGGACGTCACTGGTGCTGTCCTGCAGAAGCGCGACCGTCTGTCGCTTGCGATCCTGCATCAGTTCTCGGCCGAATACCGCGGCGAGTTCATGGATGAGCGTCTGGTCGTTACGGCCGGTCTGCGTGCGCCGTTCTTCAAGCGCGACCTGACCAACAACTGCTTCACTAGCTCCGCTGGCGGCTTCGTGGAATGCTTCGGCACCAACACCGCCCTCAACACGACCGCTGCAACGCTCAACCCCTATGTGGTGACGACCAATGCCACCACCGGTGCGATCTCTGTAACCGGCTGGGCGCCGCCGCAGAACCGCGTGCTCAATTACAAGAAGATCCTGCCGAACGTCGGTTTCGTGTTCGACATCACCGAAAACCTCAGCCTGTTCGGCAACTTCTCGCAGGGCATTTCGGTGCCGGGCACCGATAACCTGTACAATGCCTTCTACTTCCCGGCCGGTACCGCCCGCGCCAAGCCGACCCCGGAAACCACCGACAACTTCGATGCCGGTCTACGTTACCGTTCGGGTATGGTTCAGGCTCAGGTCTCAGGTTTCTACAACCAGTTCCATGATCGCCTGGCCTCGGCCTACGATCCGGAAATCAACCAGACCGTCTATCGTAACCTGGGCAATGTGAAGAAGTACGGGATCGACGGTTCGCTTGCGATCGAGCCGATCGAGAACGTCAGCCTCTACATCTTCGGTTCGGTCATGAAGTCGAAGATCCGCGATAACATCGCCGTTGGCGAAAACCGCGATGGCACGCCGATCTACGCCCTGACCGCCGGCAAGCGCGAAGCTGGCGCGCCCAAGTACACCTTTGGCGCCTCGCTGCGCGGCTCGCTGGGCCCGGTTGACCTTGGCATCACGGCCAAGCGGACCGGCGAACGCTACATCTACGACACCAACGAAGCGACCTTTACCGGTTCGTTCGTGCCGGAAGGTGCGAAGGCCTGCACGACCGCCGCGACCCCGGTTTGCACCACACCGGTTGCGCCGGCTGCTGCAACCCAGGTCTACAACACCTCGGCCCCTGCTTACTGGCTGGTCAATCTCGATGCCCGTCTGAAGCTCGGCTTCCTCGGTCTGAACGATCAGACCTTCCTGCAGCTGAACGTCTACAACCTGTTCGACCAGTACTATGTCGGCGGCTTTGGCGGCAACCTGAACCAGACCCAGACCTTCAACCAGACGACTGGTGTGTCGTCCTACGGCAACCCGGGCTTCGTCCAGATCGGCGCTCCGCGCACGATCAGCGGCACCGTGGTGTTCAAGTTCTGATCGATCCGGTCAGTTCAACCGAACAAGGGAAAGGGGCGCTGCGGCGCCCCTTTCTTTTTGTCCGGGGGAAGCTGGTTCAACGGTAAACGCAGGCGTCGAGCGCTTCGTTGCGAACCACCCCGCTACGCGCGGCAATGGCGTTGCCATGGCGGCGGGTGAAGCCGGTGGCGCCGGTGACTGCGCGCCTTTTGGGGCTGGGCAGGGCGGCGGCGATGCGGGCCGCCTCAACCCGGGTCAGCCGGGCTGCACTTTTCTTGTAATAGCGCTGGGCCCCGGCTTCGACGCCGTAGGTCCCGATCCCGGTCTCGGCGACATTGAGGTAGACCTCCATGATCCGCCGCTTGCCCCAGATGTGCTCGATCAGGAACGTGAACCACACCTCCAGCCCCTTGCGGGCATAGCGATCCCAGCCCCAGCCCTGCCACAGGAACACGTTCTTAGCGGTCTGCTGGCTGATCGTGGAGCCGCCGCGCAGCTTGCCGCCGCGCTGGTTGCGCTCGATCGCCTGCTCGATCGCTTCCTGGTCAAACCCCTGGTGCAAACAGAACTTGGCATCCTCGCCCGCGATCACGGCGGCGACCATGTTGCGGTCAATCCGGCTGAGCGGGGTCCAGTCCTTCTCGAACCCGTGCGGATCGGCAATCATGGTGATCGTGATCGGTACCGGCACGAACTTGTATAGCACCGTGATCCCCAGGCTCAGCACCAGGAACCAGACGATCAGCCGGCCGATCCACCAGCCAAGGTTGTAAGCGAAGCCATGCTTGGCGGCGGGTCGCGAGGGCGTGAGGAAGCGCATCATCACCCGCAGGCTAGCGCGACAGCCGCGCCGCGCCAATCCTCTGGCACGGCGCGGCTGTTAACTTAGGCTGCCGGCAACAGGCGCCGGTCGTTGGCGATGCGGAGCATGGCCTTCTGCAGCTTTTCGAAAGCGCGCACTTCGATCTGGCGGACGCGTTCGCGGCTGACCTGGTATTCCTGGCTCAGCTCTTCAAGCGTCTGCGGCTCGTCAATCAGGCGGCGCTGGGTGAGGATGTGGCGCTCACGCTCGTTCAGGCTGCCCAGGGCTTCGGTCAGCAGCGCATGGCGCACGCCGGCCTCTTCCAGCTCGGCCACGGTCTCGTCCTGCAGCGGGCGGTCGTCCTGCAGCATGTCCTGCCACTGGCCTTCGCCTTCCTCGTTGAACGAGACGTTGAGCGAGGCATCGCCGCCCATCATCATCCGGCGGTTCATGTTCACGACCTCGGTCTCGGATACGCCGAGCTTGGTCGCAATCGCCTTTACGTCGTCAGGGTGGAGATCAGAATCCTCATATGCATCGAGGTTCTTCTTCATCCGCCGCAGGTTGAAGAACAGCTTCTTCTGCGCGGCGGTGGTGCCCATCTTCACGAGCGACCAGCTGCGCAGGATGAATTCCTGCATCGAAGCCTTGATCCACCACATGGCATAGGTCGCCAGGCGGAAGCCGCGATCGGGTTCGAATTTCTTGACGCCCTGCATCAGGCCGATGTTGCCCTCGGCAATCAACTCGGACACGGGCAGGCCATAGCCGCGGTAACCCATGGCGATCTTGGCGACGAGTCGCAGGTGGCTGGTAACCAGCTGCTTGGCCGCATCGGGATCCTGGTGTTCCTGATAGCGCTTGGCGAGCATGTATTCCTGCTCGGCCGTAAGCACCGGAAACTTACGGATTTCCGCCAAATAGCGGTTGAGGCTCTGTTCAGGCCCCAGGCTGGGTACGCTGGTGCCACGGCTGGCGGGCAACTTGCGCTTGGTATCGGACATTCGACTAACCGTCCTTTCGTTCGTCGGCTTGCCGTTGGAGGACCCTAATAGAGGCATCCCCGGGTGGCGGCCACACAGACTTTCTAGTTACTGCAATCGCTCAGGTTTGTTTCTCCAATTCGACCAACAGCCCCGCCATGTCGGCAGGCAGCGCGGAAACGAAGTTCTGCGCGGCCCCCGTAACGGGGTGGATGAAGCCCAGCTCTGCTGCATGCAGGGCCTGCCGGGCGAAGTGAAGCTGGGTGAGAATCGGCCGAAGCCGCTGAGGATTGCGTCCATATACAGGGTCTCCCAATAGCGGATGGCCAATTGACGACATATGAACGCGGACCTGGTGGGTCCGCCCGGTTTCGAGCCGGCATTCGACCAGTGACGCGAATCCCAGCGCCTCGATGAGGCGGTAATGTGTAACCGCATGCTTGCCGCGCTTGTTGAGCGGGTGGAGCACGGCCATCTTCTTGCGGTCATGATCGGACCGGCCGATGTGGCCGCTGACCGTGCCGCTGGGCGGCTTGGGCACGCCGGCAACAATCGCCAGATAGGCGCGGTGGATCGAATGGTCGGCAAACTGCCTGGCCAGCCCCTCATGTGCGGCATCGGTCTTGGCGACGACCAGCAGACCAGAGGTTTCCTTGTCGATCCGGTGGACGATGCCGGGGCGGACGACCCCGCCGATGCCGGACAATTGCCCGCGGCAATGGTGCAGCAGGGCATTGACCAGCGTGCCGTCAAGGTTCCCTGCAGCCGGATGGACCACCAGCCCGGCCGGCTTATCGACCACGATCAGGTGCTCGTCCTCGAACACGATGCTCAGCGGGATATCCTGCGCCGCCGCCTCGGCCGGGGCGGCTTCAGGCACGGTAATCGCAAAGGCGGTTCCGGCGGCCGGCTTTAGGCTGGCCTGGCCCGAGACCTTGCCATCAAGGCTGACCCTGCCTTCGCCCATCAAGGCCTTGACCCGCTCGCGCGACAGGCCACTGGCAAGGCTTAATGCCTTGTCGAGCCGCTCGCCGCCCGGCAGCGTGCCGGAAATGATGCGTTCCTCCCCGTTCATTGCTAGGCAGATGGCGATGGAAACGGCGGTGACAAGTGGCGCGAAAGCCACACTCCTGGCAGAAGCGGCGGCGGCCCACCCGCTGGAGGCCTGCGGGCTGCTGCTTGGCGCAGATGGCCGGATCGACGCCGCCGTGCCGGTGCGCAACGTTCACCCTGATCCGGCCCGCCATTTCGAGCTTGATCCGCAAGCCTTGATCGCCGCGCATCGCGCCGCGCGGGCCGGCGGGCCGCAGGTGCTGGGCTATTACCATTCGCACCCGACCGGCCCCGCCAGCCCCTCTGCCACAGACCGGGCCTCGGCCAGTGGCGACGGGCGGATCTGGGCAATCGTTGCGGGCGAAGCGATCGGCTGGTGGCGCGATGCGCCCGACGGATTTGAACCGCTTCCCCTGCGAGTCGTGCCGAGTTAAGGAGGGGCAAAGGGGACCTGAACCGCATGACCGACTATTCGCTTGATCTTGCCAGCCTGCTTGCCTCGCGGCTGTGCCATGACCTGTTGAGCCCGGTCGGTGCGCTTACCAATGGCCTCGAACTTCTCGCCGACGAGAAGGACCCCGAAATGCGCAAGCGCTGCTTCGAACTGCTTGAGCAGAGCGCGAAGATCAGCGCCGACAAATTGAAGTTCTTCCGCCTCGCCTTTGGCGCTGCCGGCGGGTTTGGCGAAAGCGTCGCGGTGGATGAAGCCAAAGTGCTGGTAGATGCCCTGGCGGCCAACAACGCCCGCGTCACGGTCAACTGGGCGCTCGGCGTTACCAGCCTGCCCAAGCCGGCGATCAAGGTACTGCTGAACTTCGCGCTGCTGGGCATGGAAGCCCTGGTGCGCGGCGGCACGCTCGATATCGGCGCCGAAAGCCGCGGCGGGGCGAGCGAGATCGTGGTCCGCGCGTCGGGCCCGCGCATCGCGTTCGACAAGGAAATCGGCAAGGCGCTGGAAGGCGAACTGGGCGAGGGCGGGCTGACCAGTCGCAACGCCGCAGCGTTCATGCTCTACCAGATTGCCGCGCGGCAGGGCGGCGGGCTGCAGTTCGCGATCACGGAAGACGCGCTCGTGCTGGGTGCGGTCCTGCCAGAGTAGACTTTCCCCCTCCCGCTTGCGGGAGGGGTTAGGGGTGGGCCCACCCTGCTGCGACTAGGCGGCACGCCGCCAAGTCTCACTACCCCTCCCGCAAGCGGGAGGGGAAAAGGAGTGCAAGTGAGCGAGCTGATCCACTTCGAGACGCCCTCGCCCAACTGGAACGAGCGGCAACTACCCGTCTCGATGGTGGTGCTCCACTATACCGGCATGGAAAGCGCCGAAGCGGCACTGGAACGGCTGTGCAGCGAGGAAGCGGGCGTTTCCGCGCACTACCTGATCGAGGAAGACGGCACGGTCCACCGCCTGGTGCGCGAGGATCGCCGCGCCTGGCACGCCGGCAAAAGCTATTGGCGCGGGATCACCGACGTCAATTCGGCCAGCGTCGGGATCGAGCTGGTCAATCCGGGGCACGAGTTTGGCTATCGTCCGTTCCCCGATGCGCAGATGGAAGCCCTGCTGCCGCTGCTGGCCGAGATCGTCCAGCGCCACGACATTCCCCGCGCCAACGTGGTCGGCCATTCCGATGTCGCCCCGGCGCGCAAGGAGGATCCGGGCGAACTGTTCGATTGGGACCTCCTCGCCGCGCACCGCCTGGCGCTCAAGACCCCGCGGGTGTCGATGCCTTCACCGTTCGAGAATGACGGGGCCTTCTTCCTGGCGCTCGAACGCTGGGGCTATGACATCTCCGACCAGACGGCCGCTTGCCGCGCCTTCCAGCGCCGCTGGCGCCCGCATATCATCGATGGGCAGGTCGATGGGGAATGTTCGGCGATGCTGTTCTCTTTGTTGTTGGATCGCGACAGCGGAAAGACTAGATAAACACCCGCCAGGGGGCCGGGCAGCCGCGGGGTTCGCAAGAACCGCGAGGAAAGTCCGGGCTCCACGAAACAAGGGTGGCGGGTAACGCCCGCCGGGCGAGTTGCTTGCAGCGAAGCCCAGGGAAAGTGCCACAGAGAGCAGACCGCCTCATTCATGAGGTAAGGGTGAAAGGGTGCGGTAAGAGCGCACCGGGGGCCTGGTAACAGGCACCGCACGGCAAACCCCACCCGGAGCAAGACCGAATAGGGGCGGCGCGCACTTCGGTGCAGGTCAGTTTCGGACCCGACCGCCCGGGTTGGTTGCTTGAGCCTGGTGGCGACACCAGGCCTAGAGGAATGGCTGCCAGTGCGGATACGGTCTCTTGTGGGATACCGTCCGCGCTACAGAACCCGGCTTACAGGCCCCCTGGCAAATCATCTTGACATTTATAACCATATCGGTTATATACGCCGCCGCCAGTAACCACTGGTGCGACGGGTGCGGGCGGTCAGCTGCGCTTATCACCCGCGCGGCCGGCGCGTCCCTCCCAGCAGAGGCGTCTGCGCCCCCACGATGCAGGGAGCAGGCGGCGATCTCCGCCTGCAGAACGCCCGGGGTATGCCCCGGTGAACAGCGGTAAAGGTGCGAGTCCGCCCCGCTTTCGCCCTGCACGAAGGATCGCGCCGACAAGACCCGCGCGCTGCTTGTCAGCCTTTCGCACGAAAGCGCGCCAGCCAAGCCTGTCCGGTTCAGGCACCCCGCGCCGGTCCGCCCGTTCGCGTTCTTCCTCTGGCGTAAGGTCCGGGTTCGCCGCCGGATGAGCTACTCTGCCCAACCAACACCGTCATCCCCGCGCAAGCGGGGACCCATCACGTATCATTGCCGCCGGCGCGCCGGATGCCATCTCAGGAGATGGGTCCCCGCTTGCGCGGGGATGACGAGGAAGGGGAGGGCTGGGTTTACCGCGCCTGCTCCGCATCAATCAGCGCCTGGACCTGCTTGTAGAACGCCTCGCGCGCCTCCGGCTCCGGGCCCTTGGTGGCGCGGGTCCAGTTGGCGTTGGAGGCGATTACCAGGCGCCGCTTGGGATCGATGAAGATGCCCTGGCCGAAGATCCCCTGCGCGGCGACGGCGCCGTCGTCATAGGTCCACCACTGGAAGCCATAGCCATGCCCCGGCTCGCCGATGTCCTTCTGCTTGACGGTGGCCTGGGCGAACCAGTCCGCCGGCACGATCTGCTTGTCGCCCGCCTTGCCATTCGCCAGCACGAACAGGCCGAAGCGGGCATAGTCGCGCGTCGCAGCCTGAATGCAGCAGCCGGCAATCTCGTGCCCGGTCTTGCCCTGCAGCCAGGTGGCCTTGGCTTCCATGCCGGCGGGCTGCCAGACCTTTTCTTGCAGGTATGCTGCCAGCGGCTTCCTGGTGGCCGAGCTGACCAGCACGCCGATCAGGTTGGTTTCGCCGGTGTTGTAATGCCAGACCTCGCCCGGCGGGTGCGCGCGGGGAAGCTTGCGCATGTAGCTGACCGTCGCATCGAGGCCGTCCTCCGGTTCGGCATTGTTGAACTTGGCAACGTCGGCGTTCGGATCCTCATAGTCTTCGTTCCACTGGACGCCCGAACTCATCGTCAGCAGCTGGCGGATCGAAACATCGTCATAGGCCGAACCCTTGAGGCCCGGGATATACTGGCTGACCTTGTCTTCCAGGCTCTTGATATAGCCATCCTGGATCGCCGCGCCGACCAGCGTGGAAGTGAACGACTTGGCGACGGAGAAGCTGGTCCAGCGCCCTTCCGGGCCGAAGCCCAGGCCATATTTCTCGAACCGCACCTTGCCGTCCTGCAGGATCACGATCCCGGCCGAACGCTGCTTGGCCATATAGTCGTCGATGCCGGGGATGGTCAGCGGCTTGCCAGCGGGCAGCGGCAGGGGGGTGGCGGACGGCGCGATCTCGCTTGCGGTCGCCAGCACCGGCAGGCGGTCCATCGCCCGGAAGGCGGCATCGCGCTGATCGAGCTGCCACATCAGCACGTCGCGATTGGTCGGCAGAGCGCCCAGCAGGCCGCGCGTTTCCTGATCGAGGCTGGCATACCATCCGCCGCCCGCCAGCAGCACGGCGCCCAGCGCGCCGAGGGCAATGGTCCGTTTGCGCATCGTGATCTCTCTCCCTGTTATCGCCCGCACCATAGCCAGCGCGCGCGATCAGGAAAGAGGGGGAGCTGAAAAGCGGTCAGGCGCGCCCGACGCTGGAATAGGCAAAGCCCTTGGCGCGGACTTCGGCCGGGTCATAGATGTTGCGCAGGTCAACCAGCACGGGGGCCTTGGCCAGCTTGCGGACCTTGTCCAGATCGAGCGCGCGGAAGGCGTCCCATTCGGTCACGATCACCACGGCATCGGCACCTTCGATCGCGGCATAGGCATTGGGCTGCATCGCGACCTCGGGCATCAGCGGCTTGGCCAGCTCCATCCCTTCGGGGTCATAGGCGGCAACGTTTACCCCGGCATCGGCCAGGGCCATGGCGATGGCGATCGAGGGGCTGTCGCGCATGTCATCGGTGTTGGGTTTGAAGGTCAGACCCAGCATGGCAACCTTCTTGCCGCGCGCGGCGTCGATCCCGCCCAGCGCCTCGATCACCTTGCGGCCCATCGCCCGCTTGCGGCTGTCGTTGACCTTGACCACCGCCTCGACGATTCGGGTCGGGGCCTCATAGTCCTCGGCGGTCTTGAGCAGGGCAAGCGTGTCCTTGGGGAAGCACGAACCGCCATAGCCCGGCCCGGCGTGGAGGAACTTGGACCCGATCCGCCCGTCCATGCCGATTCCGCGGCTGACATCCTGGACATCGGCGCCGACCTTTTCGCACAGGTCGGCCATCTCATTGATGAAGGTGATCTTGACCGCCAGGAAGGCATTGGCGGCGTACTTGATCAGCTCGCTCGAACGCCGGCTGGTGAACAGCAGCGGCGACTTGTTGAGGAACAGCGGGCGATAGACCTCGCTCATCACCTGGCGCGCCCAGTCATCGTCAGTGCCGACCACGATCCGGTCCGGGTGCTTGAAATCGCCGATTGCCGCGCCTTCGCGCAGGAACTCGGGATTGGAGGCAACCGCGATGCGGACCGGGAGGTTCGCTTCCTTGAGGATCCGCTCCACCTCATCACCGGTGCCGACCGGGACAGTCGATTTGGTGACGACCACGGCATCGTTCTTCAGGTTCTGGCCGATCTCCTCGGCCACGGCATAGACATAGGACAGGTCGGCATGGCCATCGCCGCGGCGGCTGGGGGTGCCGACCGCGATGAAGATCGCCGCGGCCCCGGCGATTCCTTCGGCCAGGTCCGTGGTGAACGACAGGCGCCCCGCCTTGACGTTCGATCCGACCAGCTCCGCCAGGCCCGGCTCGTAGATCGGCATCACGCCGGCCCGCAGGCTCTCGATCTTCGCCGGGTCCTTGTCGATGCAGACCACCTCGTGCCCGAAATCGGCAAAGCAGGCGCCCGAAACCAGGCCCACATAGCCCGAGCCGACCATTGCAATCTTCATCGTCTAGTCCTCTGTCCTGACGCGCACCGCGCCATCGCTCGCCTCTGCCGTTAGCAGCCAGCGGGTTGTTCCTTCCAGCCCCAGCGCAGTCAACCGCCCGCTGCTGTAGGCCCCGGTATCGATGCCGATCCGGTTGGTGCGGAAATCGGGCCGGTCCGTAATGGTATGACCGTGGACGACCACGGCTCCGAAATCATCGGCGTGATCGAGAAACGGCTCGCGAATCCAGCGCAGGTCGCCGATCTTCTGGTCGCCCAGGGCAATCCCCGGGCGCACGCCGGCGTGGACGAAGTGATAGTCTCCGATCATCACCTGGTCCTCAAAACCGCTCACGAAATCGATGTCAGCCTGCGGGATTGCTGCCTGTGCCAGTTCAATGACTTCCTCGATCCCGGCGCGGCTATAGGCAGCCGGATCGATCGGATAGGACAGCAGCGTCTCGCGCCCGCCAAAGCGCAGGAAGGGGCCCATCACGCTGGGCTTGCGCAGCGCAGCGAGGAACATCTCCTCGTGATTGCCCATCAGGATCCGGACCGGGCGGCGTTGCTGCCAGTCGCGCGCCCGGCGCAGGACACCGGCACTGTCGGGGCCGCGGTCGATCAGGTCGCCCAGCAGAATCACCGTCGTCGCTGCCGGCCGGCGCGCGGCATCGTCAGCCTCGATCGCCGCGATCAGCGCTTCGAACAGGTCGGCGCGGCCATGGATGTCACCCACGGCATAGACCCGCTGGCCGGCCGGAATCGCGGCGGTGGGGGCCGGCAGGGCGGCCCCAAGGAACTGGCGCAGACGGGAAAACATCAGGACTGCGCCTATAGCCTTGCGGCGCTTAACCGACAATGACGGCGAGGTCCGACCGTTGCCATAAAGGCACACTTGCGGACCGCGTGTAATCTTTGTGTCGCTTTCTTCTTGTGCGCTGCAACAAAGCTGTGCCACCGAGGTCTCGTCCGAACCGAATGCTGCCGAAACGAGTGGCAAGGAGCGGACGCAGGTGGGACGAAGCGACAACAATCGAATAGGAAGATTGCCATGCTCACGTCCGTCCGTAGCCTTCTGGCTGCAACCCTTATCGCTGGCTCTGCTTTTGCAGCCAGCCCGGCTCTGGCCGAAGATACCGATCCGCCTTCGGACTTCACCGTTACTGGCAACGCTGCCATCGTCACCGACTACCGCTTCCGCGGCCTGTCGCTTTCGGGTGGTGATTTTGCGGTCCAGGGCTCGATCAACGTCAACCACTCGTCGGGTCTCTACATCGGCACCTGGGCCTCTAGCCTGGAGCAAGACGCGCTCGACATCTACGGTTCAACCGAAGTTGACGTCTATGCCGGCTGGACCGGCAAGGTCAGCAGCGCGCTGACGGCCGATGTCGGCCTGCTCTATTACGTCTATCCCGGCGGCAGCTTCGGCGATGGTAACGTGTTCGAGCCTTACGCCTCGCTCACCGCCGCGATCGGCCCGGCCAGCGCCAAGTTCGGTCTGAACTATGCCTGGAAGCAGGATTCGCTGGGTGGTGATGACAACCTCTATCTCTACAGCGACTGGTCGCTGGCCGTGCCGAGCACGCCGATCACCGTGACCGCCCATGCCGGTTACACCGACGGCGCGCTTTCGCCCAAGCGGCTGACGCTGTCCGGCACCGGTGGCGGCTGGGACTACAGCCTTGGCGCCAGCGCGACGCTCTACAAGGGCCTGTCGATCGGCGTCGCCTATGTCGGCGTCGATGGGGCTTCGATCAACAGCTTCTCGAACGATGCTGTGGTCGGCACGCTCAAGTACAGCTTCTAACGGTACCCTACGGGGTGAGCAGGGCGGCCCGTTCCGGGAAACCGGGGCGGGCCGTTCTGGCGTTTCAGGCTGTTTCAGCGCGGCTGAAACAGAGCACCGCCGGCCCGCTCCCCCACCCGGCCTCCCATAGGTTACCCTAGGTTAGGGAGGCCGGCCCCATCGGCGGAAATGTCCCCCGGACATTTCCTTGCACCTCGGACGGGAGCGGGCCGGCGGTGCTCCCTCCGCGTCAGCGGAGCAAACTATCTAAGATAGAAATCCACCGTCGTGACGACCCGCACCTTCTTGTACGGCGTGTCCGAAACGCCCCAACCGCCGCCCGAATCGCCATCGCGCGCGGTGACTTCGAAATAGCCCTGGGTCGCGCTCTTGATATTGCCGACACTGGTGCCGCTGTCCTTGGCGAACTGTTCGGCCGAGGCGCGGGCATCCTTGGTGGCAGCGGCCACCATCTCCGGCTTGATCGCGTTGAGCTTGGTATAGGTGAAGGCGATGCCAGACCCTTCCTCCAGCACCACCCCGCGCCGGACCAGTTCGAACTGGCGCCGCACGGCAGCCTGGGCGCGCTTGATGTCGGTGCTGCGCAGCGTCATCCGCTGGCGCACGGTGAACCGCTGAACCCCGTTCTCGCTGAACTGGTTGACGTTGACCCCAGTCGGCTGGAGCTCGCCCGCTGGAAAGCCCAGCTCGCGGAAGAAGGCGCGGATCGATTCCGAATCGCGGTCGACGCTGGCCTGGGCCGTCGCCAGGTCCGGGGCAGAAGCGGAATAGGCGATCGTCCACGTGGCCAGGTCGGCCGTCACCTCGCGCTCGGCCAGGCCGCGTACGGTGACCGAACGGTCCGCATCCTTGGCCCGCACCAGGCCGTTGCCCAGCAGATAGCCGCCCGCGATCAGCCCCAGGGTCAGCACGCCGGCGCTGGCCAACCAGCGGCGGGTGACCGGGTCATGCCAGAAACGGCTGGCGGCGACGGGCAGATCGGCGTTATGATCGGACATGAAGGCTCTCCTGTGCGGGCGAACCCAGCAATGCGCCCCGCAGCCTTTCTCGACGATGAACCGTTCTTTAATAGCGACGAACTGAGTTGGAGTTGCCGTGACCCGTTACCTGCACACCATGATCCGCGTGACCGATCCCGATGCGACGATCGCCTTCTTCGGGCTGATTGGCCTGCACGAAGTGCGGCGCTATTCCAGCGAGCAGGGGCGCTTCACCTTGATCTTCCTGGCTGCGCCCGGACAGGAAGGTCTGGCTGAGATCGAGCTGACCTACAACTGGCCGCCGGAAGGCGGAGCGGGCGAATCCTATACCGGCGGACGCAATTTCGGGCACCTCGCTTATCGGGTCGAGAATATCTACGCCACCTGCCAGGCGCTGCTGGATGCCGGCCATACGATCCACCGCCCGCCACGTGATGGGCACATGGCCTTCGTGAAATCGCCCGACGGCATTTCAGTCGAGCTGCTGCAGGATGGGAATCTGCCGCCGCAGGAGCCCTGGGCTTCGATGCCCAACGTCGGCAGCTGGTAAGCGTTAGCCCCGCTGCGGGGCAAACCGCAGCAGGGTGAAGCCGCACAGCGCCGAAACCAGCGATCCGGCGAGCACGCCCAGCTTGGCCTCGTCGATCAGCGCGGCCTGGCCGGGGAAGGCCAGGGCGCCGATAAACAGGCTCATGGTAAAGCCGATCCCGCACAGCATGGCCATCCCGGCCAGTTGCTGGTGGCTCGCGGGCGGTGGCTCGGCGAGCTTGAACGCCCTGGCCAGCAGGATCGCGCCGAGGATGCCGATTGGCTTGCCCAGCAGCAGCCCCAGGGCAATGCCCAGCGGCAGCGCGCCAAAGCCAGCGCCTCCGGCCAGCTCGACCCCGGCATTGGCAAAACCGAACAGCGGCACCACGAAATAGGCGCTCCACGGCACCAGTGCATGTTCCATCCGCAGCAGCAGGCTGTCGCCCTTGTGGTCAAGCTTCAGCGGGATGGTAAAGGCGGCCAGGACGCCTGCGACCGTGGCATGGACGCCGGAGTGAAGCACGCAGTACCAGGCCGCAATCGCCAGCAGGACATAGGGCCAGCCGCGCTCAACCCGGAACCGGCCGAGCAATGCCATCGCCGCCAGGATCGCCGCCCCGCCGCCCAGCCAGGCGAGCTTGAGCTGCGCGGTGTAGAACAGCGCGATGATCGCCACGGCCCCCAGATCATCGACAATCGCCACGGTCAGCAGGAAGAGCCGCAGGGCCGGCGGGGCGCGCTTGCCCAGCAGCGCCAGGACGCCGACGGCAAAGGCAATGTCGGTCGCCGCGGGGATTGCCCAGCCGCGTGCCAGGCCCGGCTCGCCTCCGGCGACCGCCAGATAGATCAGCGCCGGGACCGCCATGCCGCCGATCGCCGCCAGCACCGGCAAGCGGCGCTGCGCGGGGGTTGAAAGTTCACCCACCAGCAGCTCGCGCTTGATCTCCAGCCCGACGACGAAGAAGAACACCGCCATCACTGCATCGTTGATCCACAGGTGCGCCGTTTCCAGCTTGCGGATCGGCGCCCAAGGCAGCGGCGCGTGGAGCAGCGCATGGTACGCGCCTGACAGCACCGAGTTCGCGGCCAGCATCGCCAGAACGGCGGCCAGGATCAGCAAGAGGCCCGCCCCGGCCTCTCCGCCGAACAGGCGAGTGAGAGCGCGGGCGAGACGCGAGGCGAAATGGCGATTTGCTGGCATGACCCAATCAATCGAACAATCGCGGGCGCGTTGCAAGCATTTCAAAATCTCGTTACAGTTCCGACCTTTGGCGCAGGGGAAGGGCGCTCCAAACAGATTATGACCGGATCGGCAGGCGAAATCGGCTGGGCGCTTGAAGCGCTGCTGCTGGCAGAGCGAGAGCTTCTGCTGTTCGCCGGGTTCTGGATAGCGGTCGGCCTGGCCGATGAACTGGCGGTCGATCTGTCATGGCTGTGGCTTAAGCTGACCGGACGGGCCCGCACCCGTACCTTGCCAGCTGGTTTTGGCAGGGCTCCTTTGGCCGGACCGATCGCCGTGTTCATTCCGGCCTTTGCCGAAAGCGCGGTGATCGGGGTGACGATCCGGCACCTGCTGGGGGTCTGGCCCCAGGCCGCGCTGCGGCTCTATGTCGGGTGCTATCGCAACGATCCCGCCACCCTGGCGGCGGCCGCCGCTGCGGCGAATGGCGATCCGCGGCTGCGGCTGGTGTTGTTGGACGGCGATGGCCCCACGACCAAGGCCCACTGTCTCAACCGGCTCTATGCCGCGCTGCAAGCAGATGAGCAGCGCAGCGCCCAACGGTTTCGGGGAGTGATCATGCACGATGCCGAAGACATGGTGCACCCGGCCGCGCTCCAAGCGATTGACGCGGCGCTGGCAGCGGTCGATTTCGTGCAACTGCCGGTCCGGCCCGTGATGGGTTATGGCAACGGCTGGATCTGCGGGCATTATGCCGACGAATTTGCCGAAAGCCATGCCAAGGCAATGGTGGTGCGCAATGCGCTGGGCCTGGGGCTGCCGGCGGCCGGGGTGGGCTGCGGCCTGTCACGTGCCGCGCTGGAGCGGTTGGCCGAAAGCCAGCAGGAGCATGGCGTTGCCGGGCCGTTTTCGCCCGATGCCCTGACCGAGGACTATGAGTTTGGCCTCGCCTTGTCGAAAGGCGGGCGGGGCAGCGCCTTTCTGCGGTTGCGCGCGGCCGATGGCAGCCTGGTCGCCACGGGCAGCTGCTTTCCCGAAACGCTGGCTAAGGCGGTGCGGCAGAAGACGCGCTGGATCCATGGTATTGCGTTCCAGGGCTGGGACCGGATCGGCTGGAGCACAAATCCGCTGGAATGCTGGATGGCGCTGCGCGATCGGCGCGGGCCGATGACCGCGCTGGTTCTGGCCGCTGCCTATGCGCTGTTCGCGCTCGATGCGCTACTGGTCCTGGCCCAGGTTGCGCAGCTGGCGCCCGGCGTGCCGTTGACCCCGGTGCACCGCGCCCTCTTGGGCCTGGGCCTGGCCGGACTGGTCTGGCGGGCGCTGTTCAAGGCGTGGTTTGTCGGTCGCGAATATGGCTGGGGTGAAGGTCTGCGCGCCGTGCTGCGAATTCCGCTTGGCAATGTCATTGCGATAATGGCCGGACGCCGCGCGTTGTTGGGCTATGCCCGCAGCCTGGGCGGCGCACCGGTGACCTGGGACAAGACCGAGCATGTGGCCCACCCCGCCGCCAGACCCATGCGGGAAGCAGCGGTATGAACCGCCCGCGCACCCGTCGCGGCGAACCGCTGATCGCGCTCGGCGCCGTGCTGCTCGCCTGGGTTGGCCTGCGGGTCGCCCTGTGGGAGGAGATCACATTGCCAGCCTTGCCCGCGCCGGTGGCACAAGCGGATACCAAGGTAGCGCCGCCCTTCGTCCCGCGCGTAAATCCGGCCACACCGGCCCTGGCGGCACCGATCCCCTCGACGGTCCGCGCCTTGCCAGCCGCGCTATCGCCATTGGCGCCGCCCCCGACCCTGATCGCCCGCCCGGTTTCGCCAGCCGCCGCGCCAGGCCTGCCACCGGGTTTCGCGCCGGTCAGCGGGGCTGACCAGACCGCCCGGGTGGCCGCAGCGCATCAGTTGGCGTGGATGGCGGGCGTGGCGCAATTGCCATTGCCGCAGTTCGTGGTGGAGCGGATGAATGCCCGCGAGCAAGGCGCGGGCCTGGTGCCCGCCGAAGCGCGCGAGGCGCGGGGTGGTCCGCTGTCAACCAAGCGCTGGTCAGTCGATGGCTGGCTGCTGCTGCGCGAAGGCGGGGTGACGACCACGGCCGCCGGCCTGCCATCGCCCTCCTACGGGGCCAGCCAGACTGGCGCAGTGATCCGCTATCGCATCACTCCGGGCAGCGCGCATCGTCCGGCGCTGTACCTGCGCGCGACCAGCGCCGTGCAAGCCCCGCGCGGTGAGGAACTGGCATTGGGGCTCGCGGCCCGGCCCGCGGCGCGCATACCGATTGCGTTTCAGGCCGAACTGCGCGCGACCCAGCAGGTCAGCGGCACGATCTGGCGACCGGCCGTGGCCGCTGTGACTGAGCTGCCACGGTTCGAACTCCCGGCGGGGCTATCAGGTGAGGTCTATGCCCAGGCCGGCTATGTCGGCGGGCCGGGGAAAACCGCCTTCGTCGATGGGCAATTGCGGATCGAGCGCCGCCTGGCCCGGCTCAGGCGCGGGGAGCTGCGGGCCGGGCTCGGGGCCTGGGGCGGGGCGCAAAAGGGCGCGAACCGCCTCGACGTCGGCCCTTCGGCGACACTCGATTTCCCGGTCGGTAGCGGCCAGGCGCGCGTCTCGGCTGACTGGCGCTTGCGGGCGGCCGGCAATGCCGCTCCCAAATCGGGCCCCGCAATAACGCTGTCCGCAGGTTTCTAGGGCCTGCCGCCTTTTTTCCGCCGCCTGGCTGGGCTAGCCTTGGCCGACAGATGGACGTCTACCTTCCCATTGCCAATCTGGCGGTCAACGGCCTGGTCATTGTCGCGCTTGGCGCACTGACCGGGATTCTGTCCGGCATGTTCGGGGTGGGCGGCGGATTCCTGACCACGCCGCTGATGATCTTCTATGGCATCCCGCCCACGGTCGCCGCTGCCTCTGCCGCCAGCCAGGTAACGGGAGCTTCGGTCTCAGGTGTGTTCGCCCACGCCCGGCGTGGCGGGGTCGATTACCACATGGGCGGCGTGATGGTGGCGGGCGGGGTGATTGGCACCGGCATCGGGGCGATGCTGTTCCGGATCCTGCAGCAATGGGGCCAGATCGATATTGTCATCAACCTGCTCTACGTCGGGCTGCTCGGCACGATCGGCACGCTGATGGCGCGGGAAAGCTGGCAGGCGGTCAAGGCCCAGCGCACGGGCGTGCCGCTGCCGGCGCGCAAACGGCGTCACCATCCGATGGTTGCCAACCTGCCGCTGCGCTGGCGGTTCTACCGCTCGGGCCTGTACATCTCGCCGCTCGCACCGCTGCTGCTGGGCGTGTTCACCGGGATCCTGACCATGCTGATGGGCATCGGCGGCGGCTTCGTGCTGGTTCCGGCGATGCTCTACATCCTGGGGATGAGTGCCAACGTCGTGGTCGGCACCTCGCTGTTCCAGATCCTGTTCGTCACCATGATCACCACGATGATGCACGCGCTGACCACCAAGGCGGTTGATATCGTCCTTGCAGTCCTGCTGCTGATCGGTTCGGTCTCCGGCGCGCAGATCGGCTCGCAGCTTGCACAAAAGCTGCCGGCCGAGCGGCTCCGGTTCGTCCTTGCCGCGGTTGTCCTCCTCGTCGCGCTGCGCATGCTGATCGGCCTCGCCTGGCAGCCGGACGAGATCTACACGGATAGCCCGCTATGAGGGTGGGTGCTCTCTGGGTGCGCCAACTGCCTCCGCATTTGCATGGCCAAGCCGGATGGCTTGGCCGCAGCTTGCGCAGAACTCTGTTCGCAATCCTCTGCCTGATCCTGCTGGGCGGTGCGCGCGATCCGATCCTGGTGCCCGAGGTTTCGCAGCACGAGATTCAGGTCCGCCAGGGCTTCACCGGCACCGAGCTGCTACTCTACGGCGCGATCCTCACTCCCGAAGGCAGCCGCGCCGGGCAAGACTATGACATCGTTGTGGTGCTCAAGGGGCCGACCAACGCAATTATCCTGCGCGAGAAGCAACGGATCGCCGGGATCTGGGTCAATGCCGCCAGCGCCGAGTTCCGCTCTGCTCCGGCCTTCTTCGCGGTCGCCTCGTCAAAGCCGATCGATCAGATCGTCGACCAGAAGACCGCCGCGATCTATGAACTGGGCCTGCCCTGGCTCCAGCTTTCGCCGATCGGGGCCTTCGATCCCGCCGAGCAGCGCCGCTTTTCTGCCGGTCTGGTCGAACGGCGGGTCCGCGAAGGGCTCTACAAAGAGGACCCGGGCGGCGTGAACGTTAGCGAGCAGGTGCTTTACCAGGCCCGAATCAAGCTGCCATCTTCGGTCCAGACCGGGACCTATACGGCCGAAACCTTTGCGATCAGCAAGGGCCGGGTGGTGGCCTCGGCCGTCGCCAGGGTCGAAGTGCGCAAGGTCGGGTTTGAGCGGCTGGTTGCGCAGTTCGCCGATGACAACAGTTTTCTTTACGGCCTCCTCGCGGTGCTGGTCTCGGTCGGTATGGGGATTGTTGCTGGCCGGCTGTTTGCTCTCGTTTAAGCGATCTTAACCGCCCAAGCCTACGGTCCGCGGTACCAAAGTACAGGGGACCCCACGGGCATGGACGGCTTGCATAACAACGGTTTCGGTCAGCGTGATTTCCAGCCGGAGGCCGAGGCGCCGGCCGCTGCGCCCGCTGCCATGATCGAGAATGGCAGTGAACCGATCGGCATCGTCCTGGAAATCGCCGGTTCGGGCTCGGCCATCGCGCTCGATTTGCAACGTCTGCAAGAATGCACCGAAGATGCCGATCCTTCTGTGGCGCTGGCCGGGCAGGTCGGCAGCCAAGTCAAGATCCGCGTCGGCAAGGGCTGGCTGCTGGCTTCGGTCCGCACCCAGCGGCAGGATGCCAAGACCCCTGGCGGGATCATGGCCCAGATCGACTTTCTGGGCGAGGGCGACGAAGAGCGCCTGACCGGCCGAATCCACTCCTTCCGCCGCGGCGTTACGCGCTACCCGATCCCCGGTGCGCTGATCTATCCGGCCACCAGCAACGATCTCAAGCAGATCTACGCCAGCGATGGCCGCTCGTCGATCCAGGTCGGCACCGTCTTCCCGACCAAGGACATCCGCGCCGGGCTCTATATCGATTCGATGCTGGGCAAGCACTTCGCGCTGCTTGGCTCGACCGGTACCGGCAAGTCGACCAGCGCCGCGCTGATCCTTCACCGGATCTGCGAATCGTCGCCGGAAGGCCACATCGTGATGATCGACCCGCACGGCGAGTATTCCGCCGCGTTCAAGCAGACGGGCATGATCTTTGACGTGTCCAACCTGCAGATGCCCTATTGGCTGATGAACTTTGAAGAGCACTGCGAAGTGTTCCTGACCTCCAGCGGCAATGAGCGGCAAGAGGATATGGACATCCTCGGCAAGTGCCTGCTTGCCGCCCGTGCGAAGAATCGGCTGGCCGAAGGCATGGGCAAGATCACGGTCGACAGCCCGATCCCCTATCTGCTGTCAGACCTGACCAACCTGATCCAGGCGGAGATGGGCAAGCTGGATAAGGCGACTTCCTCGGCACCCTATATGCGGATCAAGAACAAGATCGACGAGCTGAAGGCCGATCCGCGCTTCCAGTTCATGTTCTCGGGGATGCTCGTCGGCGATACGATGGCCGAGTTCATCTCGAAGATCTTCCGCTTGCCGAGCCGCGGCAAACCCATCTCGATCATCGACGTTTCGGGCGTCCCCTCGGACATCACGTCCACTGTCGTCGCCGTGCTCAGCCGGATGGTCTTTGACTTCGCGATCTGGGCCCGTGACGAAAAGACCCGCCCGGTCCTGCTCATCTGCGAGGAAGCCCACCGCTACGTCCCCAACGAGAAAAACGCCGATGGCTCCTCGGTTGGCCGGATCCTGGGCCGCATCGCCAAGGAAGGCCGTAAGTATGGCGTCAGCCTGGGTCTGATCACCCAGCGCCCATCGGACCTGGCCGAAGGCGTACTCTCGCAGTGCGGCACGATCATCTCGATGCGCCTCAACAACGATCGCGACCAGGCCTTCGTCAAGGCCGCCATGCCCGAAGGCGCGCGCGGCTTCCTCGATTCGATCCCGGCGCTCCGCAACCGCGAATGCATCATCTGCGGCGAGGGCGTCTCGATCCCGATCCGCGTCTCCTTCGATGAGCTCGAGGAAATGAAGCGCCCGGCCTCGGCCGACCCTTCGATCAGCGAACTGTGGCGCGATGCCGGCGGCGAAGAGGAAATGGTCCTCCGCACCGTCCAGCGCTGGCGCGCGCAGGGACGCTAGTTGGCTAGTGCGGACAGGCCATCCGGGCCGGTGTTGCTAGCCAATCACGGATGTGATTGGCGCTCCAAACCAGCAACCCGCGCCTGCAGGCTTTTGCGCCAGGGCAGGCGGAAATAGACCAGCAGCGTCAAGCCCAACGACGTGATCGAGCTGATCACGAACGAATACCACAGCGCATCCGCCCCCAGCAGCGGATAGAGCAGGTAATAGGCGCTCAGCCGCACCACATACATCGATACAAAGAGCACCAGCAGCGCCGCATAGTTCGCCCCGAAGGCGCGCAGCGGGCCGAACAGCACGATCGTCACCCCGAAGGGCAGGTAGGTCCAGATCGCCAGGTCCTGGATATGCACTGCCGCATCAACCGAGGGGCTGCCGGCCCCCAACAGCAGCTCCAGCACGGGCCGGTCGAACGGCACCAGCGCGGCGATCAGCAGCCCGGTCATGGCAAGATTGGTCAGGCTTCCGGCCAGGCTGATCGCATCGACCCGGTCCTCGCGCCCCGCGCCGATGTGCTGGGCGATCATCGCGCTGACCGCGCCGCCGATCGCCATGGCCGGCATGCCGATATAGTTCCAGATCTGCAGCAGCGCGCCATAGGCGGCAGCGGTGACCAGCCCCTCGCGGTTGACCAGCCCGATCATGATCACCCCGGCGCCCGAGATGACCAGCATCTGCGCGCCCATCGGCAAACCGCGCGAAAGCAGATAGCGGCTTTCCTCCCAGCGCGGCTTCAGCCAGGCGAGCTCCGCCCCGCGCAGCCGCAGCGGCAGATCCTTGGCATAGATCCACACCAGCATTGCGCCAAAGCCGATGGTCGTCGCGATCACCGTCGCCCAGGCCGACCCGGCAATGCCGAGTGCCGGGGCAGGGCCAAGGCCCAGGATCAGAATCGGGTTGAGCACCACGTCGAGCAGCGTTGCCAGGATCATGAAGCGCAGCGGGGTCGCCGCATCGCCGGATCCGCGCAGGCCCATCGCGATCATCGTGGTGATCGTGGCGATCGGATTGGCGATGAATACCACGCGCAGGTAAGCCAGCGCCTGGTCATGCGCCGCACCGGGCGTGGCCAGCAGGTCCAGCACCTTGTCGGCAAACACGATGCCCAGCGTTGCCATGACGAGCGAGATCATTCCCGTCAGCCCCAGCGCAGAACCCAGCACGCGCCGGGCGGAGATCACGTCATTGGCGCCCCAGGACTGGCCGATCCGCACCGTCGCCGCCATGCCGAAGCCAAAGACCAGCGCGAACAGCAGGAACATCAGGATGTTCGAATTTGCGGTCGCCGCCAGTGCCTCGTCGCCGAGCAGTTGCCCGACCCAGACCGCGTTGATCGAACCGTTGAGGCTTTGCAGCACATTGCCGACCAGCTGCGGCAGGGCAAAGACCAACAAGGTCCGGGTCAACGGCCCCTGCGTCAGATTGCCCTTCAGAGGACCGGTCCCGGGGCCAGCATCGCTCATGTCCCGCGGGTATCACCATAGAGGTGGATATGCATCCGGTCTGAAAGACGTAGCCCGTGTTGCAGTGCCAGCGGGGCCAGCCAGCGTTCCCGTTCGCGCAGGGTGGCGCTGTCGGTCCCCTCGGGCATGACGAAGGTCCGCTCACGCGGCAGGCGGTGAGTTTCGATCAGATCCAGCACCTCGGCAACGTCATCGGGCGTGGCCACGACAAACTTAAACCAGACTTGAGGTTTCTGAATCCACTCCGCAAAGCGTTCGGGAATCTGTGCAGAGTCAACGGGATTCCCCGAATGCTTCAGTTTCGGGCTGACATTGTACTGGCTGACCAAGGGATCGAGTGCGGGGTGCGGGGCGACCGTGCCATTGGTCTCGATCTCCACGCTCATCCCTTCCAGCAGCGTCACCATCCGCGCCAAAGCCGTACCTTGCAGCAGCGGTTCCCCGCCGGTGATCACCAGTCGGTCCTGCCCCAGCGCCATGATCCGTGCGGCGACATCGGCCTCGTCCAGCACCACCTGGTTGGCCTTGCGCTCAAAGGCCAGCCCATCGCGGTGCGGGCGGTTATCGCCCTCGAACCGCCAGGTATAGGCGGTGTCGCACCAGGTGCAGGCCAGGTTGCAGCGCGACAGCCGCACAAAGGCCACCGGCCGCCCGATGCTCGGCCCTTCGCCCTGAAGCGAAGCGAAGATCTCCGGTTCTCCCGGCGTGGTGGTGGCAAGGGTCAGCATGGCGCAGCGTCCTTGGCAGATTTGCGCGCGGTAGGACAGTGGGACATCCTTCCCCCTTGATGGGGGAAGGATGCGAAGACTTGGCGGCGCGCCGCCTAGTCGCAGCTGGATGGGGGTGAGCGGGCGGGGCGGGCGCTCAGACCGCGACCTCACCCCCACCCAACCTGCGCTAGGCGCTGGCGCGCCAAGCTGCGGTAACCCTCCCCCATCGAGGGGGAGGGGCAATGTTACCCCAACCGTGCCAAGGCCGCGGCCAGCCGTTCGGCTTCGGCCTGGTGCATGGCGTGGTCGGCGCGGGCCTTTTCGACCGCTTCAGGCTTGGCCTTTTCGACGAAGGCCGGGTTGGACAGGCGGCCTTCGAGGCTCTTGGCTTCCTTGGCCGAGACTTCCAGCGCCTTGGCCAGGCGGGCCTTCTCGGCGGCAATGTCGATCACGCCTTCGAGTTGCAGAGCAATTGTTGTGTCCGCAACAATCACTTGCATGGTGTTGCTTTGGCCGAGCTGATCGGCTGGCAGATCTGACCACTCAATTCTCGCGAGACGACTAATTGCTGGCCAGTTTGCCTTGATCCGCTGCATCGTGATTTCGCTACTGGGCACTACCCAACATTCCATGCGGGTTCCCGGTGGCACATTCATTTCTGTGCGGGTTGAGCGCACGTTTCGAACTGCTTCGATTACCAGCTCGATTTGAGCTTTAGCCTCAGCATCGACGCTCGCGCCCGGTTCCGGCCACTGGGCGGTGATCAGCGGATAATCCGGCCGGTCCGCCAGCTTCGACCACAGCTCTTCGGTCACGAAAGGCATGAACGGATGGAGCATGACCAGGATCTGGTCGAGCACCCAGCCGGCCACAGCCTTGGTCTCAGCGTCAAAGTTGCCCTTGATCAGTTCGATGTACCAGTCGCAGAACTGGTCCCAGACGAAGTGATAGACTGCATTGGCCGCAGCATCGAAACGCAGGTCGGCCATCGCCTTGTCGAGCTCGGCCACGGTCTCGACGACTTCGCCGATGATCCACTTGTTGACCGCCGATGTTGCTACCGGGGCGGCCAGCGAAGTGCTGCCGCCGATGCCATTGCTCTGGCAGAACCGCGCCGCGTTCCACAGCTTGGTCGCGAAGTTGCGGTAACCTTCGACCCGCTTCTCATCCATCTTGATGTCGCGGCCCTGGCTTTCCATCGCCGCCATGAAGAAGCGCAGCGCATCGGCGCCGTACTGGTCGATCAGGCCCAGCGGATCGACCACGTTGCCCTTGGACTTCGACATCTTCTGCCCGTCCGGCGCGCGGACCAGGCCGTGCAGGTAAAGCCGCTTCCACGGGTCCTGCCCGGTCATCGCCTGGCCCATCATCATCATCCGCGCATCCCAGAAGAACAGGATGTCGAAGCCGGAGATCAGCAGGTCGTTGGGATAGTGCTTGGCCAGCAGCGGGGCATCCGCCTCCGGCCAGCCGAGCGTGGCGAAGGGCCACAGCGCTGATGAGAACCAGGTGTCGAGGACGTCTTCGTCGCGGGTCAGCGGCTTGCCACCGGCCAGCGCCTGCGCTTCTTCCTCGGTCTCGGCCACGAAGGCATTGCCATCGGCATCGAACCAGGCCGGAATCTGGTGCCCCCACCACAGCTGGCGGGAAACGCACCACGGCTGGATGTTTTCCATCCAGTTGAAGAAGGTCTTTTCCCAGGTCTTGGGCACGATCTCGACCGCGCCGGAGCGGACCGCCGCAAGCGGTGCCTTGGCCAGTTCCGCGGCGTTGACGTACCACTGGTCGGTCAGCCACGGCTCGATCGGCACGCCGCCGCGGTCGCCATAGGGCTGTTGGATGGTGCGCGGCTCGGCATCGGCCTCGGTTTCGTTGCCGTCCTTGTCGTTGGTGACGTGCGGGATCAGGCAGCCGGCTTCTTTCATGCGGGCCACCACCAGTTGGCGCGCGACGAAACGGTCGAGGCCGAGGAATTCGTCCGGCACCAGCCCGTCAGCGGTCTGGACCACGCGGGCTTCGGCATCGAACATGTTGAGCATGTCGGCCGGCTTGATCCCGGCGCGCTTGCCCACTTCAAAGTCGTTGAAGTCATGCCCCGGGGTGATCTTGACCACGCCGCTGCCCAGTTCGGGATCGGCGTGCTCGTCCGCCACCACCTTGAACCGGCGGCCGGTGATCGGCTGGAGGATTTCTTTGCCGATCGCGGCCTGGTAGCGCGGATCCTCGGGATGCACCGCCACGGCCATGTCGGCCAGCATCGTTTCGGGCCGGGTCGTCGCTACCTCGACATGGCCGGAGCCATCGGCAAAGGGATAGCGGAAGCGCCAGAAGTGGCCCTTGACTTCGTGCGTCTCGACCTCAAGGTCAGAGATCGCGGTCTTCAGCTTCGGGTCCCAGTTGACCAGCCGCTTGTCGCGGTAGATCAGCCCGCGGTTGTAGAGATCGACGAAGACCTTCACCACCGCGCGGGTGAAGTGCGGGTCCATGGTGAACTGTTCTCTGGACCAGTCCATCGAGCAGCCGAGGCGGCGCAGCTGGCCGGTGATCGCCCCGCCGCTCTCCGCCTTCCACTGCCAGACCTTGTCGACAAACTGCTCGCGCGTGTAATTGGTGCGCTTGTCCTGCCGCTCTTCCAGCTGGCGCTCCACCACCATCTGCGTCGCGATCCCGGCGTGGTCCATGCCGACCACCCACAGCGCATCCTTGCCGCGCAGCCGCTCGTACCGGATCACCACGTCCTGCAGCGTGTTGTCGAGCGCGTGGCCGATGTGGAGGCTGCCGGTGACGTTCGGCGGCGGATTGACGATGGTAAAGGGCTGCGCGCCCGGCCGCTCCGGGCGGAACAGGCCGTTGGTTTCCCAGTGCTCGTACCACTTCGCCTCGATCGCGGCGGGGTCGAAAGTCTTGGGCAGTTCGGAATTGGGCGTTGCATCGGTCATGATGCTGCGGCCTTTGCCAGCGCGGAACCCCATGTGCAAGGCGCGGGAAGCCGCCATTCGGACCGCCTTCCCTTGTCGGCAGGGGATTTTTCCCGCACCATAGGGGCAATGCGCGTCTGGGCCGACCTTTCCCTGGAACAGGATCAAGCCGGCCGGCCGGTCGCGGTGCTATCTGGCCCGCTGACTGTTTCCTCGATCGGGGTGGTCGACCGTGCGCTGCGTGAGCATGATGGCGAAGTTGCAGCGGTCGACATTTCGCGCGTGCCGGAAATCGATACGGTCGGCGCCTGGACCGTCTGGCGCGTGCTGCGCGATTATGATGCGGAGCTGGTCGGGGCGAGCGACCAGGCCGAACGACTGATTGCCGCTGTCAGCAGGTCCAAAGGCCACGGTGAGACCGGCGCCCACCGCCTGCCACTGGTTGAGCGGACCGCGCAAGGCATCGGACACCTCGTGGTCGGCTGGGGGCATGGGACGCTCCAGATCATCAGTTTTCTTGGGGCCGTGCTGGTCGCCGCCTGGGGCATCATCCGCAGCCCGGCACGGATGCGCTGGCTGGCCGTGGTGCGCCAGGCCGAGCTGGTCGGCATCTCTGCCTTGGGCATCATCGGCCTGATGAGCTTTCTGGTCGGCATCGTGATTGCCCAGCAAGGCGCGGTCCAGCTGGAGCAGTTCGGCGCGGAAATGCTGACGGTGAACCTGACCGGACGGATCGCCCTGCGCGAACTGGGCGTGCTGATGACCGCGATCATGGTGGCGGGCCGATCGGGCTCATCCTTTGCTGCGCAGATCGGCACGATGAAGCTGACCGAGGAGATCGACGCGATGCGCACGATCGGCGTCTCGCCGGTTGAGGCGCTGGTGATCCCGCGCATTCTTGCGGCGGTGGTGATGATGCCGCTGCTGGGCTTTTTTGCCGCGCTGGCGGCGATCGTGGGCGGGGCCTTCATCTCGTCCTTCACGCTGGGCATTCCGTTCATGACCTTCCTGCTGCGGGTGCAGGAAGTGGTGCCGATCCACGATGTCTGGGTTGGCCTGGTCAAGGCACCGTTCTTCGGCCTGATCATCGCCATGGCCGGCTGCTACCAGGGCATGCAGGTCAAGGCCAATGCTGAGGAAGTGGGCCTGCGCACCACCATGGCGGTGGTCCAGGCGATCTTCATGGTGATCGTGCTCGACGCGTTCTTCGCCGTGTTCTTCACCGAGGTAGGCTGGGGATGAGCGACGAGCTTGAGGATATCCGCGAAGACGTCGCCGATACCGCGCATAACCGGATGCCGGGGCCGTTTCGCGGCGAGTTTCCGATCGTGGTCGAAGGCGTGCGTAATGCCTTTGGCGAATCCGTCGTTCACGAGGGCCTCAGCCTCAAGGTCCGCCGGGGGGAGATCATCGGCGTGGTTGGCGGCTCGGGCACCGGCAAGTCGGTGCTGATGCGCTCGATCATTGGCCTGCAGGTGCCGACCGAAGGCCGGATCGAGGTGCTGGGCGAAGACATCACCGCCGCCCGCGGCGATGAGGATATCGATATCCGCAGCCGCTGGGGCGTGCTGTTTCAGGGCGGGGCGCTGTTCTCCACCCTGACCGTGGCTGAAAACGTCGAAGTGCCGCTGCGCGAATTCTATCCTGAGATCAGCGACGAGCTGCGGCGCGAGATCGCGCGCTTCAAGGTCGTCCTGTCCGGTCTGCCCGAGGACGCGGCGAACAAGTATCCGGCCGAGCTTTCGGGCGGCATGAAGAAGCGCGCCGGCCTGGCCCGCGCGCTCGCGCTCGATCCCGAACTGCTGTTCCTTGACGAGCCAACAGCCGGCCTCGATCCAATCGGTGCGGCCGCCTTTGATGCTCTGACCAAGGAATTGCAGGATACCCTCGGGCTGACCGTGTTCCTGATCACCCACGATCTCGATACCCTGCATGAGATCTGCGACCGTGTTGCCGTGATTGCCGACAAACGGGTGATTGCGGTCGATACGATCGAGAACCTTCTCAAGCTCGATCACCCGTGGATCCAGGAATACTTCAACGGCCCGCGCGGCCGCGCCGCCCATATGGCGCAGGAGCGAATTGTCCGGACGGACAAGAAGATGGACAAGCCGGCGCAGGCAGGGGATTAGACAGGCATGGAGACGAGAGCCAACTATGTCTGGGTCGGAGCAGTCACGCTGGGGCTGCTCGCTGTGCTCGCGGCCTTCATCATCTGGATCGCGCGCTGGAACGAGACCGACCAGAACGCCTATGACATCTTTTTCAAGCAGTCGGTCGATGGCCTGTCGAAGGGGGCATCGGTTTCCTTTCAGGGCGTGCCGATCGGCCAGATCACGGTAATCGAGCTGTGGCCCAAGGACCCCAGTTTTGTGCGGGTCCGGATCGCCGTCGACAAGCAGGTGCCGATTCTGCAAGGCACGACCGCGACGCTGCAGAGCAGCTTTACCGGGACGTCGAACATCCTGCTCGAAGGGGCCGTGAAGGGGGCGGCGCCAATTGTCGAGAAGGGTCCGGAAGGCGTGCCCGTTATCCCGACCAAACGCGGCGGGCTGGGGGCGCTGCTCAACACCGCCCCGGTATTGCTCGATCGGCTGGCAACCGTATCCGAACGGCTCAACATCGCCCTGTCTGACAAGAACCTCAAGGCGATCGACAATATCGTCGCCAATACCGAGCGGATGACAGGCGGCCTGGCCGATGCTTCACCGCAGGTGACAAAGACGCTGACCGAGCTGCAGGCCACCTTGAAACAGGCCTCGACGACGCTCACCGAGTTTGAGAAGGTTGCCAACAACGCCAACCAGTTCCTGGGCGGTGATGGCCAGGCCCTGGCTCGCGATCTGCGCAGCACGCTGAAATCGGCCAACAATGCGGCGAAGGAGCTGGAAGCAACGCTGGCCAGCGCCCGCCCGGCGACGCAGCGGCTCAACGAGCAGACCCTGCCACAGGCCGAAGCGGCAATGCGCGACCTGCGCGCGACCAGCAAGGCGCTGCGCGACCTGACCGAAAAGATTGACGACGGCGGCGCCGGCGCGCTGCTGGGGGGCAACAAGCTGCCGGAGTACAAGCAATGACCAATCGTCTGCCGGCCGCCTTGCTGACCTTGCCGCTGGCGCTGCTGCTGAGCGGCTGCCTGGGGCTGGGCGGTGCCAAGACGCCGGCCACGCTGATTACGTTAAGCCCAATCCAGGCGCCCGCCGCCGGGACCGGGGCGAGTGGTCAGCAGGGCGATGCGCTGCTGGTGCTGGAGCCCGATGTTGACCGCAAGCTGGCCGTGCTGCGCGTGCCGGTGCGGGTCAATGGTTCAAGCATTGCCTATCTGGCCGATGCCGCCTGGGTTGAACGGCCGGCCCGCCAGTTCCGCAGCCTGCTGGCTGAAACTCTGCGCGCGTCGGGCAAGCGGCTGGTGCTGGAAGACGATGGCACCGCCAGCCAATCGGCACAGCGCATCGGCGGCCGCCTGATCGACATGGGCTATGATGTGGCCGAGCAGTCTGTGGTGGTCCGCTTTGAGGCCGTGCGCAGCGGCCCCGGCGGCCTGGTTCAGACCCGCCGTTTCGAAAGCGTGATCCCTGGCGTCTCGGCCAAGCCCGAGGCGATCGCCCCGGCGCTGAACCGCGCCGCCAACGCCGTTGCGGCTGACGTCGCTGCCTGGGTCGGTTGATCGGCTGGCGTTCAGCTTTGGCGCGCTAAACCTGTTTCCATGAAGCTTTACCTGCTCCCGCTCGCCCTGCTGGCCGCGCCGCTGTCTGCTCAGGCCAATGCTCCCACGCTGTCGCCCGAACTGCAGACCGGCCTTCGCTGCGCCGCGCTGTTCTCGGTCGTTGCCGCCGAACAGGCACGGATGGGGGCGCGCGACTGGCCGCCGATAACAGCGCGCGGTCGCGAGTTCTTCGTCCGTGTCAGCGCCCGGGCGATGGATGCCGGCAAGCTCGATCGTCCGGCCTTGCAGGCGCTGATGCGCAGTGAAGTTGCCGCAGTGCGCAAGGCTGAAACCCGGGCTGCGCTAAAGGCCCCGTGTCTGGCCATGCTCGATGCGAACATTCCCCCTACCGCTCGTCGGCCGTGATAGCCTGTTCGTCACCGCGACCTTGCCGTTGATCGCCGGTCCTATGTCGCTAGTCGAGGCTCCCTCGCGAGCCAGGCGTATTAATCGCATAGGTCACCCCAACGACTGATAACGGGATGGGGAGTGCCGATGCCACTGCGGCAGATGGTCCGGCCGGCGCTGCTGGCGGGATCGACAATCTTTGCAATGCTTTGCGCACCGGTCTGGGCAGATGAAGCCGATGCCGTGCCGTCGTCCGAAGTCGCTTCCGGGCGGACAGGTGGGCAGGTTTTTGATGCCGAATTCTTCGCCCGTTTTTCGCCGCGCACCGCGCTCGAAATGCTGGGCCAGGTTCCAGGCTTCACCATCCGTGACGATGGTGGCCAGCGCGGGCTGGGGCAGGCCACGGCCAACGTTCTGGTCAACGGCCAGCGCCTGACTGGCAAGAGCGAGGATACATTCACCCAGCTCGGTCGGATCGCTGCCAAGAGCGTGGTGCGGATCGAACTGGTCGATGCCGCCACCCTCGATGTGCCGGGGCTGACCGGGCAGGTTGCCAACGTAATCGTCAAGGCTGACGGGATCAGCGGCAACTTTGCCTACCGTTTCGAAGCGCGCCCGCACTTTACCGATCCGCTGTTCAATCGCTTCGAGACGTCGCTGACCGGCAAGACCGGGCGGCTGGAATACACGGTCGGCCTGTCAAACCTGTCCAGCCGGGGCGGGGCGGGTGGCGAAACGCTGATCGAGCGGCCGGATGGCAGCCTGATCGAACGCCGCGACGATGTGATCACGGCCAATTTCGATCAGCCCAAGCTTTCGCTCGCCGCCAAGATCGATGCCGGCAATGGCACCTTGATCAACCTCAACGGCAGCTATCGCTACTACTGGTTCCGCTTCAAGCTGGACGATGAACGCCAGGTCCCGGGCGGGGTCGATCGCACTCGCCGCTACCGCGAAAAGGAGCGCGGCGGTAACTTCGAGCTGGGCGGCGATCTGGCCTTCAAGCTGGCGGGCGGGCAGCTCAAGCTGATCGGCCTGACGCGCGGCAACAATGGCCCGGCTACCAACACATCGGTGTTCAGCTATGCCGATGGCCGTCCAGACACCGGCGACCGCTATCACCAGCAGCAGGATTTCAGCGAGACCATCGCCCGCGCCGAATATGGTTGGAAGGCGGGCGGGGCTGACTGGCAGATCTCGGCCGAGGCGGCCTACAACAAGCTGGACATTGCCGCAGATCTGGCAACGCTTGACCCCAGCGGGGTCTTTGTCCCGGTACCGTTCCCAGATGGCACCGGCGGCGTGAAGGAAGACCGCTACGAGGGGATCCTCAGTTACAGCCGGCCCTTGTCCAAGAACCTGTCGCTCCAGGCAACGCTGGGCGGCGAATTTTCGCGCTTGTCGCAGACCGGTGGCGTAAACCCGCAGTCGCGCGAATTCTGGCGGCCCAAGGGCTCGGTCGCGCTGGCATGGACACCGGAAAAGGGCCTCGACGTTTCGTTCAAGGCGCGGCGCCGCGTTGGCCAGCTAAACTTCGGCGACTTCCTCGCCCGCGTCTTCCTTAACGATAACAACGCCAATGCCGGCAACGGCGAACTTGTCCCGCCGCAGAGCTGGGAGTTCGAGCTGGAGACCAAGAAAACCCTGGGAAAATGGGGCAGCACGACGCTGCGGCTCTATGATTATCATATCCAGGACCTGGTCGACATCGTGCCGATCGGCGCGACGGGCGAGAGCCCCGGTAACCTCGATGGCGGGCGGCGCTATGGTCTGGAATGGACCAGCACGATCGAACTGGCACCGCTGGGCATCAAGGGCGCAAAGATCGACCTTTCGGTGAACCTGCAGAAGTCCCGCGTGCGCGATCCGCTGACCGCCCAGTTCCGCCCGATCAGCGAGACCCAGGACCGAGCGATTGAACTGAACTTCCGCCACGACATCCCGAAAAGCGACATCGCCTATGGCTTCAATATCGGGAATTACCACTTCCAGAACTATTACCGGCTGGGCGAGGTCGGGCTGGGGTTCGAAGGGCCAACCTTTGCGGGGGTGTTTGTCGAGCATAAGGACGTGCTGGGACTGACCCTCAGGGCCCAGGCCGGCAACCTGCTCAACGGCCGCAACAAGTTCGATCGGACCGTCTATGCCGGTCGCCGCAACACAGCGCCGGTGCTTTTTACCGAGCACCGCGACCGGTTGATCGGCCCGATCTTCAGCGTTCTGCTGCGCGGCAATTTCTGAGCGCAGCCGCGCCGTTCAGGGTCCCGCAAGGCGCAAAAGGTTAACAAGGCAATCACCGAGCGAAGCGGAGCAGGTCTGGCTTCCCTCCCCCTTGGCCAGACCTTTCCCCCGCTTTTTGCGCCCCGTCCCCCGCACCCCGGTGGACGGGGCGCTTTCGCTTGGGCATGGCGAGTGGTCATGTGGCAGCTTTACCAGTTCCCGCTCTGTCCGTTCAGCCGCAAGGTCCGCCTGCTGATGAGCGAAAAGGGCATCGCTTACGAATTGTGGCGTGAGAACCCGTGGGAGGGGCGCGACGATTTCTTTGCGCTCAACCCGGCCGGACGCACGCCGGTGCTGCACGATCCGGCCAAGGCGATTACCCTGTGCGACAGCCGGGCGATCTGCGAATATTTCGAGGAAACGGTCGACAAGTTGCCGCTGATCAACGGCACGGCCACCAACCGGGCGGAGATCCGCCGCCTTGTCGCCCTGTTTGACGAGAACTTCTTCGGCGATGTCACCGCGCCCTTGCTGCACGAACGGATGAAGAAGCGGCTGGTCTATCGCCAGTCGCCCGATTCGCGCGTGCTGCGCGAGGCGATGAAGCTGGCGCACGAGCACTTGTATTACATCGATCACCTGATCGATCACCGCCCCTGGCTGGCCGGCGCGACGATGAGCCTGGCCGACCTCGCGGCCGCCGCGCAGATCTCGGTTGCGGACTACCTCGGCGGGCTCGACTGGTCGGGCCATGAACAGGCCGCCGCCTGGTATGCGGTGTTCAAGAGCCGGCCCAGCTTTCGCCCGCTGCTGTCAGAGCGGATGGAAGTGATTCAACCGCCCAGTCACTATGCGGACGTGAACGCTTAAGCTGCGGCCTTGCCGCCAAAGCGGCCATGCTTGCGATAGCGGACCATCCAGCGATCGAGAAACAGGCTGAGCGGGCGCGGGGTAATGCCCAGCGCCTTGCAGCCCTTCGCCTTGGGCGCAACCACGTTCCCGGCCTTGAGCAGCGACCACTGCTGGCGCGTCAGCGGGGCCAGCGGCAGCCAGCCAGTCAAGGTTGCAAAGCCGCCTGAAACGGCGTCGGGCAGCGGCAGGAACGCCGGGCTGCGGCCCTGGGCGGCGGCAATCCGCTGGTTGATCTCCAGCATGGTCAGCACTTCCGGCCCGCCCAACTCATAGGTCTTGCCGCCATGAGTGGCTGCATCGCCCAGCGCGGCAACGACAGCGAGCGCAGCGTCGTCAACGAACAGGGGCTGGAGCTGTGCGTCCGGCCCGAACACCGGCATCACAGGGAGGGCCGCGATCAAGCCGGCGAACATGTTGATGAACTTGTCGTCCGGCCCGAACAGCACCGAGGGGCGCAGGATTGTCGCCTTGGGGAACGCGGCAAGGACTGCGGCCTCACCGGCCGCCTTACTCTGGGCGTAGGCGGTGGTCCCTTCGGCATCGGCGCCGATTGCCGAGACGTGGACAAAGGCAGTGGCGCCAGCTTCCTTGGCGAGCCGGGCAAGGTTGCCAACACCGCGACCTTGCACCGCATCAAGGTTGCCATCAAAGGCACCCACCAGGTTCACCACTGCATCGGCCCCGCTGACCACCTTGGCCAGCGATTCCGGCTTGGTCATGTTGCAGCGCGCGAACTGGACCTGGCCGAGGTTTGCCAGCGGCTTCAGCTTGAAGGCGCGTTCGGGATTGCGGCTGGCAATCCGCAGCCGCGCGCCGCTGCTGAGCAGCTCCTGCGCCAGGTGCGAGCCGAAAAAGCCGCTGCCGCCGACCAGAACGATCAGTTTGCCTTCGAGCGCGGTGCTGTGTGCCATGTCTTGCCAGTCCCTTGCCCGGTTCCTGCCGGGGTTCACGCCGCCGCCCTTGGCACAAACCCGCCCCTTTCGGCAACTGCGGGCAAGCCCCGACCGAACCTTTTTGAGGCGGCCCCAGCAAAACCGCCAAAGGGCCGTTGACACCCGCAACACCCCCGGCTAGTGGCGCCCTCCTACCCGGCAGCGGCGCTTCGGCCTTCTGCCCCGTGCCCAGATGGCGGAATTGGTAGACGCACCAGCTTCAGGTGCTGGCGCTCGCAAGGGCGTGGAGGTTCGAGTCCTCTTCTGGGCACCAACGCTTTTATGCGCTTGAAAAGCATGAAAAATCGCGGAAACCCTGTCCCCGAAGTACACAATCGAGGTACACAGGAGGACGGGGCCGTGCCCGCGAATCGTAATCACCTTCAGTGCATCAACGGCCACTACCGGTACCGCCGCCGGTGGCCCAAAAACGTCCGCGCGGTCGCTAAAGGCGAGTACTTCATTCGCCACCTTGCTACCTCCAGTCTTGAGGAGGCATTGCGGCTCCGCCCCGCCGCCGAGATCGAGTTCTTCTCTGAGGTTGATAGGCTGAATGGGCTGGTCGAAGCCAAGCCGCGCGACGTCAGTCAAGCTGAGGCGACGATACTGGTGGCGAGGTGGTTTAGCGCCCAGGTCCGACAGGACGCCGAGAACGACCTTCACAACCCGGTGAGTGATCCGGAGCAGCGTTTCAATGCTCTCGAGGCATCCCGGCTGATGGCGGAGTTTGTCAGCGACCAAGTTGGGTCTGGCGAGCTCGAGCCATTCGAGGTGCACGCATCGAGGCTATTCGAGGAGCATGGGATCAAGGCAGACCCAAGCGCTCCGGGCTTCCGCGCAACTGCACAACTTATGGCCAGGGCTGATAGGGAGCGCTGGCTGCTTCGTGAAGCGCGGCTCCGGGGTGACTTCGGGTACCAGCCGACCGACCCTGTCTTTTCGTCAGCCCTGCGCGAGGAACAGCACAAGAAGGCGCCGCCAACAGTCGGAGGCCTCATCGAAGCCTTTAAGGCTGACCGGGCCCCTCGCTGGTCCCCATCAAGTGTCGCGGCATATGCCCCGGTCGAGCGCGTACTTCGCGAGGTGCTGGGGTCCGCGCGCCAGCTGGATACGCTTGGGCGCGAAGATGGGCGCAAGCTTTTTGATACAGTCCGGCAACTGCCGAAGGGGCTGGGCAAGTCTCCGAAGCTTAGGGGGCTGTCAGTGGCTGAGGCAATCAAAACTGGATTGCCCCCCATCTCGCCCAAGAGCATCAACGCTACCTACTTGGCCGGTATGAAGGCGACCTTCCGCTTCGCCGTCCAAGAGCAGTGGATGGCGGCTGACCCGCTTGCAGGCCTGACCGTGGTCGATCCCGTCGCCGAAGCCGATAAGCGTGACCCCTTCACCCTTGATCAACTGAACAAGATTTTCGGAGCTAGCCCGTGGACACCCCGGGATCCAGCACCAAAGGGCCGCCCGTTGCACTATTGGGGCCCACTCATTGCGCTCTTCCTTGGCATGCGAAGGGGCGAGATTGCCCAACTTCGAGTCGATGATGTGGCCGAAGTTGAAAAGATCCCGGTCCTTTTGGTTCGAGCTGGATTTGGGAAGCGCTTGAAAACGACCAACGCGCGGCGGATGCTTCCATTGCACCCCGAGCTACTGCGGCTGGGCTTCTTGAACTATGCGGAAGAACGAAGAGCTTCAGGCGCTGAGCTTCTCTGGGAGGGCGAAGAGCCCGACAGTCGGGGCCAGTGGGGCGATGGCTTCTCGGACTGGTTCGTTCGCCTTCTTAAGGCTCGCGATATCTCAGGTACCAAGCTTGGTCTTCATAGCTTCCGCCACAACTTTCAGGACCGCCTCCGCGAGGCAGGCCTTCACGGTACCGCCCTCGGGCAGGAGCTCGCTGGAAGATCCAAAGGAGGTCATACGTCGAACAACTATGGCAGCGGATATCCAACGGCTATGCTCGCCGAGGCCATAGCGAAGATCAGGTACCAGGACCTTCATCTACCCCCTGCGTGAGAGGTCAGCCACCCATGACACATGTCGAAAAGCCTCCGTCCGCCATGGTCCTATGGGCCAGACGTCGCTACGCTTGACGCTGCAGTGATTCCAAAGGGTGAAGCAGGCCCAATATAAGGGACGTCATTAATGGCCACCGTTCAGGCTAATCTATTTGATTTAGAAGTCGAAGAAAACGATGAATATCTGCGTTCGCAGCTGATCACTTACATAGGTAACAAGAGGTCTCTGTTGCCGTTTATCGAAACCGGAATAAATTATGCTAAGAAAAAGCTGGGAAAGGAGAAGATTGATTTTCTCGATCTTTTTTCCGGATCTGGCATAGTAGCTAGGCTTGCTAGGCGGCACGCCCATACGGTGCGATGTAACGACTTAGAGTTGTACAGCCACATTGTTAACAGCTGTTATCAGGCTAATCGGGAAGAAGTTGACGAGGTTGCGCTTCACAACGAAATCTCCCGGGTCCAAGCTCATATAAAGGAAAACTTTGCTCCTGGGTTCATCGCGGAACTCTACGCCCCTGAGGAGGACGACTCCATCAAGCCAGGTGAACGGGTCTTCTATACGAGGCGCAACGCCGTGTTTCTCGACACCTTCTGTCGGGCGATTGAGGACACCCCTGTGGGGCTCAAGCCTTTCATTGTTGCGCCTATTCTCTCGCAAGCCTCCGTGCATGCAAACACCTCTGGTGTCTTCAAGGGCTTTTATAAGAACTCGAAGGGGGTGGGGCAGTTCGGCGGGACCGGTCGAAACGCACTCAGCAGGATCATGCGCGAGATCGAAGTCCGTCCTCCAGTGTTTAGTAACTTCAACTGCAACGCTGTGCTCTATAACGAAGACGCCAATCAGCTAGTGCGCGATCTTGAGTGTGTGGACGTCGCCTATTTTGACCCACCTTACAATCAGCACCCGTACGGCTCGAACTACTTCATGCTCAATCTAATTTGTGACTACCAGAAGCCACAAGAAATAAGCAAAGTGTCCGGTATTCCGACGGGATGGAATAGGTCTAGATATAACAAGCGACAGCATGCTGAAGAAGCGCTATTCGACGCCGTTGAGAGCGTAAATGCAAAGTTTGTCCTCATATCTTACAATTCAGAAGGATTCGTATCGCACGAAAGTTTTCTTTCTGAACTTGTGAAGATCGGTGACGTCAGCGTGATGGATACAAAATATAACACCTTTCGAGGTTGTCGGAACCTGTCGGGGCGAGACATCCATGTCACTGAGTTCTTGTATCTTGTCGACAAGAGGTAGGGGTTATGGCGAGGAAGGCAGATCTTAGGCTTCAGCGAGCCGACACGGTCATAAACACGCGCTCAAAGCGCCAGGAGAAAGCTTTGGATCGCGCGATGCGGCGCGTGGAAGCGGAGCTCTCGAAAAAGTTTCCAGGGATTCAGCTCCATCATGAGACGGAATGGAAGCTAAAGGACGTCGTTGAGCGCCTGCGTCAAAGCTTCCCTGACGTCGACTTCCACTACTTCTTCTCGACGTCAGCAATGAGGCCCGACGGAGGGATACTCTCGATTGTGAGCAAGGAGGGTCACCGGTACCCAATCCTAATTGCAGAGAAAAAGAATCAAGGTACGAATGATCTTCGTGCGCTTGAGGGAAAAAATAAGCAAGCGCGCGGCAATGCGATTGAGAGGCTCGGCAAGAACGTCATCGGTTTTCGAACCGCTATGAACACCGAGGCGATATTTCCATTTGTTTGCTTTGGAGACGGTTGTGATTTCGACGATGACTCATCAATTCTAGACCGTGTTGTTACCATAGCCCAGTTCGGAAAGCTCAACGTAGAACACCTGCATAAGCAAGGCTCTGCGAATGAGTTTGAGAGAGGCACTTTTTATTTCAGAGTGGCGGAATGGACTGAGGATGAGATGGCAATCCTTTCGTTGCAGTTGGCCGAAAAGAGTGTATTTTATTATTACTCTAAGCACGGACAAAATGCATTCGTGTAAGTCGTGATCTTTGATGATTGTAGAAAATTAATGAATCGATCACATCATAATTCACGTCATATCGGAATGAATGCGCTCAAGAAGAGAGGGCGTTCTCACCGCTCAGCTTCTTTTTCCTTTGGCAAGCCGTTGCAAACTACTCATGCGGTATTCGCGGCTGATTGCGTTGATCTGTTAAGACGGCTTCCTAACGAGTCAGTTCAACTTATAGTTTGCGATCCCCCCTATAACATCGCAGCTGCGGACTGGGATAGCTATCCAGACTATGTTTCATGGGCAATTGACTGGCTCGTTGAGTCCAAGCGTGTGCTCGCAACTTCTGGGAGTTTAGTTGTTTTTGGCGGTATCCAATACCAAGGCGAAGCAGGTTCTGGCGATCTATTGTCGTTGCTTCACGAGATCCGGTCACGAAGATTATTCAATCTCGTTAATCTCATTATCTGGAACTATCCAAATGGTATGGGGGCTCAGCGGTTCTTCGCTAACCGTCATGAAGAGGTTGCCTGGTTTGCCAAGAGTTCCGAGTATTTTTTTGATCTTGATGCTGTTCGTGAGCCCTTTGATGCAGCTACAAAGCAGGCCTACCTAAAGGATAAGAGGTTGAGGCCCGAAAGTATCGAAAAGGGGAAAAATCCTACGAACGTATGGAGAATGAATCGCCTGAATGGTAACTCAAAGGAGCGCGTCGGGCACCCTACGCAGAAGCCAAGAGAGATAGTTGCCAAACTCGTAAAGGCGTTGTCGTTCGACGGGAGTTTGGTCCTAGATTTTTTTGCAGGTAGCGGCGTTACAAGTCGAGTTTGCGTAGAGCTTGGGCGACATAGCATATCAACAGACATTGATCCTGAAGTGACGAGTTTCTTTTCGAAGCAGATGACTGATTACACTTATCCTGACGGCACTTGTGATTTTAAAGTTCTGGGAGAGCATGATTTCCAACATCATCCAGTTTTCACTTCAGGCAGTCAGCCTAGTGGTGCAACTTAATTAGAAGCTCGAAGCGGTGCAAGCAGAGAGCACGACAATCACCGCGCTTTAAGATGCATACGCATTTTGGCCACTCGTACAGCGCCCAATTGAAAGCCGTCTGGGTAGGGAGTTAATTCCGAACAATGGTGGTTGGCGGCGAGCTGCTTGCATCGCAACAGCAACTTGAGGATGAGTCACGCGCGCTCGGCATCGCCAGATACCGACAGCAGCGAACCAAGTGGGCAGGCGTTCTCGGTGAAGGCGTCGATGAGGCGGACCTTCCGCCTGGACGGCGGCTTTTGCGGCTGGCCCTGCAGCCCACCATCATCGCCATCTCTGGGTTCTTCGAGGCCGCCAGAAAGGGCGCTTCAGGGCGCAAGCACAGCGCAATTCAGTTGTTGCAAGGTGCGGAGCCGGAGCCCTTGGCAATCCTTACCCTGCGGACCGCCATCCAAGGTGGGGTGCAACGACTCGTGTGGCAGAAGGCCGCCGTGAGCGTTGCCACAGCGGTCATGGGCCATATGGAGGCGGAAGCCTTTCGCAAGGCTAACGAAGGGGGGGCTGCGGGTCTCCAGAGGGGCTTGCGAAGGGCACAAGTTGTGAGCCAACGTAGACTGCGTTTGACCCGGGAGATTTACCGGCGGGAAGGCGCGGCGCTCGACTGGTCACAGCGCGACCGAGTGCTTGTCGGGTCCAAGCTACTCGAACTGGCCATCGAAGCGACTGGGCTGTTCGAAATGGTGCGCGTCGATGAGAGGTTTGGAAAGAAGCTTCGGACGCACTACCGGCTCGAGTTGACCGACAAAGCGGGTGAATGGCTTGAGCAGCAACATGCCCGCTGTGAGCTCCTTGATCCGGTTCCAATGCCCATGGTGGTCCCGCCATGTCCCTGGACTACTCCCTTCGATGGTGGCTATCTCGACTCACCCCCAGGGAATGCGATCGTCCGTCACCATACCCGACCTTACCTCGACGAACTCGAGAACATCGAGATGCCGCGCGTCTACAGCGCCATCAACACGATCCAGTCGACAGCCTGGAAAATCAATCGCCCAATCCTGACGACGATGCGGGCCCTTTGGGAAGGCGGCGGAACTCTTGGCGGCCTACCCCCTCGCGATGACGACCCGCTTCCGGCTAGGCCCGATCGATTTGATGAGGACGAGAGCGCCCGCCAGGAATGGAAGCAACGGGCGGCCAAGGTTCACGCAGTAAACGCACGCCGTAAGGGCAAGCGGCTCGCATTGATGCAAAAGCTCTGGGTGGCAGAAAAGCTGGCAGACTTCCCGGCGATTTATTTCCCGCACAGCATGGACTGGCGCGGACGAGTCTATCCAATCCCCGCAGGCGGACCCTCGCCTCAAGGCGACGACGTCGCTAAGGCTCTACTTACATTCGCCGCCGAGGAACCGCTGGGCGGTAATGGGGCGTACTGGCTCGCCATCCACCTGGCGAACCTGTTCGGGATCGATAGGGTAAGCTTCGCGGATCGCATCCGTTGGGTAGAACAGCACGAGGCCGCAATCCTGGATAGCGCTGCCGATCCGCTTGACGGGCAGCGCTTCTGGACGACGGCGGACAAGCCTTGGCAAGCCCTGGCCGCTTGCCTTGAGTGGGCTGGGTATCGTCGGGAAGGCGAAGCCTTCCGGTCTCATCTACCCATCGCGCTCGACGGTTCGAACTCTGGCTTGCAGCACTTCACTGCTCTCCTCCGGGATCCCCACGCTGCCCCCTGTGTAAACCTAGTCGACCAAGAGCGCCCCGGCGACCTGTACTCGATTGTCGCTGCCAGGGTGCAAGAGTTGGTCAACGCTTCAGATGATCCAGCTGCCCTGCCCTGGAAGGGTGACCGGGTGACCCGGAGGATCGTCAAGCGGCCTTGCATGACCTACGCCTATTCCGCGACCCGCTACAGCATGGCGAAGCAGGTCGAGGAGGTACTCGAGGAGCTCGATGAAGAGGCCGTTCAGGGCGGACGAGCCCCTTACGTCGGGCACTTTGATAATGAGCAGGCTGCCTTTTGGCTCGCTGGCATCCTCTACGTGCAAGTCGGAAAGGAAGTTCCTGCAGCGAGGCGCGCTATGGATTGGCTCCGCAAGGTCATCGCCCTGGTCAACAAGGTTGATCTGCCGCTCTGGTGGACGACCCCTGTGGGCCTCCCGGTCCTCCAGCGGTACCCGAGGGTTAAGTCTAGGTCCGTAGAGGTCACCATTAGAGGCAAGATCCATCAAATGCTTGTCGCAGGAGAGTATGGTAGTGCGAACCCCGCAGACTTCTTCGCCGACAGTAATGGACCTTGGAATGACGCGCGACAGGCGCTCTCGGGCATCGCTCCGAACTTTATCCATTCACTTGATGCCGCCCACTTGATGATGGTCGCCAATGACTGCGCAGAGCAGGGGATTGGTAGCCTCGCAGTTATCCACGACAGCTTCGGCACTCACGCCGGGAAGACCGACAAGCTGGTGACGATCCTTCGGGACTCCTTTGTCGACCTGTATGAAGGTGACCCACTGGCTGCATTCCGCGCTGCCGTACTGGAACAGCTGCAAATCGATCCCGAGATGGCGGAGCTGGTCCCGCCATTGCCTGAAAAGGGCGACCTAGACCTAACGCAGATCAAGCAGGCGACCTACATGTTCGCATGACCGAGATGATTACCCGGGACTTATAGAGGGACGACTGCCAGTGCTGGCGATGGGACCAGATCCTCGACCTGTTTTACACCAACCTTTCAGGTCGCGATTGGCTACCTGTGTCGTCGTTTTCGAGGTGGATATCCTCGAGCGCCCGACACAGCTTTCAAGCCGGTTACTTTTGCTGCAAAAATCTGAAGCAGGGTGACGTAGGCGATCAGGTTTATCCTCCCCCCGGTGGGGGCGCCTCAAAACAACTTCTTACGTCGTCGGATAGCTCAATGCTTCGAGAAATGATCACAATCCCATGGTTCAAAAGTACCCGACTTCTCTCAGGGTCAAACCAGTGTCCGTTGAACTTCGCTCCATGAAACAAGTTATTCCGTACTCTGCAGACGTAGAGGAGTAGCTCCCCAGTCTTCGTGGTTGATGTAAGTGGTCTCTTCTCGAACACTGTCTCACCAGCTTTGAGGACCTGCTTGAGGGGTGGGCTGTCGATATAGTAGTCGATTGCAGCCTTGAGCTCGGCGTCCTCGTACATAGCGGCTTCGAGGCTGCCGTCTATCTCAGCTCCATAGGTTCCCCAATCGGCTTCCGGATTGTTCTTCCCCATCTTCAACCGGCCAGAAGCCTTCAGAGCTCCCTCCGCACGGCTAAAGAGTTGAAAGAAGCGATTGGCGAGATCGTCTAGATCTGAATTGTCAGTCATTGTCTCTCGATAATGCTTTGAACGCAAACGTCCATGTCTCAATGGAGTATACCCTGGCGATACGTCTCGCCATTACGCCCAATACTGTATCAATAGGGTTGACTTTAAGATTATGATACAGATATGCATCAAGGTCTAGATCCAAGTGATACGGAGTCCGGAGCAATGTTGGTCGGATATGCGAGGGTGAGTTCGGTCGGGCAGAGCCTCGAGGTCCAGGAAGAACTGCTGCGGTCTGCTGGCTGCGAACGTGTCTTCGCCGAGAAGAAGAGCGGGACCAGCACCAAGGACCGTGTAGCCCTTCATGATGCCCTCGGGTTCGTCCGCGAGGGCGATACCTTGGTGGTCACCAGGCTCGACCGGCTCGCCCGCTCGATCATGGATCTGCGCCAGATCGTCGACCAGCTCGCCGCTAAGAGCGTCACCTTCCAATGTCTCCAGCAGGGAGCAATCGATACCACGCGCTCAGACGGCAAGCTCCTGCTCAATATTCTCGCGTCCTTCGCCGAGTTCGAAGCCGACATCCGCGGCGAACGTCAGCGCGACGGCATCGAGAAGGCTAAGTCGAGGGGCGTCTACAAGGGTCGTCCGAAGTCCATCGAAGGCGAGCGGGTCAAGGAGCTAGCACGAGCGGGTATCGGTGCCACCGACATTGCAAAGCAGCTGGGGATAGGAAGGGCCAGCGTCTATCGCGCTCTGAGATCTTGACGGCGTGTCAGCTTACCTGCTTTTTTCTGTACGGCGGTCGAGAGGGGTGCCCCCTTGGCAATCCCCCATACCGTGAGACCGACGATACCGCGAAACCGTCGATACTATGACACCGCGATACCCATGTAGTGATCTGCACAGCGCAGTATCTCTGGGTTTGCGGCAATCTCGTAGGTCGATATATGCCATCTCGGTAACTAAGTCCGCACATATGTGTCACAGCTACTCAACGACTTTGTCGGTAACGTGACGCTTTCAGGCCAAGATAGCGTGCGTTTGCGTTTGAGTTTGCGCGGAGAAGCTCCTAGTACTGCAACATCGACGAGATCAAGCGAGCAGCTGGCTTCCACCCCCAGCGTAGCCGCTCAAGCGCTTTTCTTCGCGGTGTAAGTGCGAGATCGTCGAAGGGCTCGGACTCCAAATCCGGGCCCGCCCACATTGTCTGCGCTGCATTGAGGTGGCCATCTCCAAGGGACAAGTCATGAGTAAGAAGAAGAACCCAGTCCTTGAGCGTCAACTTCAGTTGCGCGCCACCTTGTGGCCCAGCATCACCGAGAAAATGATGTGGGGCGGGGCGGATGTACAGGGCTTTGCGATGGTGCCTCGCGTCATGCCTATAATGATGGGCATCATGGACGATCTCTCGGGGAAGGGTTTTCCCGTCGGCATGACCTACTTTGAACTCTGGTCCAGACTTCGGGATGAGGGCTTTTTGGCCTTGAACCGACCGGAGGAGATGGCTTTTCATGCAGGCTTCTCCGGCCAGAGAGCTGTGCGGACCTGGAAGGATCGTGTTAAGCGCCTTCAGGAGCTGGGCTTCATCGACGTTCAGCCTGGGCCGCTGGGTGAGCTGTCATACGCGATCTTCTTGAACCCCTACCACGTGATCAAGCGAGCCTACCTTGCAGGGAGTGTCCAGCAGAGCAAATGGACTGCGCTTGTTTCGCGGTCCATCGAGATCAAGGCCTTTGACCTCGATGACATTGATGATCAGGGTAACCTGGTTTGACGGCGATGTCGGATAGCTGAAGCTCGGTTGAGAACTCCATCATTATGAACACCCGTGCGTCACCGCCGCCGCAGCGTATCCGACGGACAATCGACGAGGTGGATCAGGTCTTCGGTGACAGTCCGCCGCCGTCGTTTCCGAAGCGCAAGCGGCTCACTTCCAGCGGCAGCGAGGTCGATCTATTCGTCCACCAGTCGAGGTGGAAGTGGCTCGATGCTGACCGCATGTTAATCCGACAGCGGCAGTACTCAGCTAAGCTTGTAGACGGCGGCAAGCATGTCGGCAGCTTCCGTATGAACGAGTACCACATTGATGAGTACGTTGATTCCGAGGAGCTATTCGATCATTTCGACCAGATCTCTGCGTCTCTCGCGGAGCTTGCTGCGGTCCTCGGTGGCTACTGGGACAACCTGTTCGAAATTACCGAGCTTGGAACGGTACTTGAGCTCGAACGAGCATGGGTTGCTCCCACAGACGCGAGTCGTGAGCGCTTTCAAGCTGCATGTGGCGCGCTGTTGAAGCTCGCTCCCAAGCGGGCCCTGCTGCTCCTGAAAGCCTATCCGCTGGAGTACGAAGGAAAGGTCACCGCAGAGAACGCCATTTCGCAGGCTAGGAGGCAAAGAGCTCTTATACGACTTTACAGGCGGTCGATCGGAGCTGAACCTCTACCGGCACCGGCTGGCGAAGAGGGTTGGATGTACCTGATCCCAGAGCGTTTGCGGACCGAGCTTAGGCAGCCGACGCCAACCGGATACTAGTGGCAGCTACCGAACCCAGTTGGGAGTTGGCAGCAGTGCTAACATAGCGCGCTTGCCTTGGGGGCTTTTTTGGGGGCATGAAGGTCACCCGAGAAGTACACACAGAGACACAAGGGGCGTGATTCCGAACCGTTTTTCAGTGCTTTGAAAGGCGGAATGTTAGTCCTCTTCTGGGCACCATTTACTGCATGCCGATGCGCCTCGCCACGATGGTCATGGCGTTTGCGCGCGACTCGCGGCATAGTTGCTGCATAAGCCAGCGGCGAAGGTGCTATGCGCGATCACGAACTTCGAAGAAAAGCCGTGGCAGAGATGCATCTGCGGCGGTGGCCGATCGTCGAGAGCCCTAGCACGATCATCCAGTGGGTTGTCATGGTTGCCGATGCCGATCGCGCAGAGGAATTGGCGGCGATCAAGGCGAAGGCGGCGGCTTCCGATACCGTCCAGAACCCGACGCATCTTGACGGAGCGCTGGGGCCCGATCTGCGTTTCTCGTGGGAGCGGCACAGCGAAGGCACCAGCCTGACCCTGTTCGTGGGCGGCGAAGCCGGGCAGGGTTTTGGCGATCTGGCGGCGGACGAGCGGGTTGCCGCGGCGCTGGCCTGGGCCAATTCGCTGCCAGGCGAGATTGTCCGCTGCACCCGGATCCTGCTGACCACCGATGACGCCGCCGCCGAACGGGCCATGCAGGGCGTGGCCTGGGAGCGAGACGAGCTTGTTTCCAGCCACATCGGGAACGGCACGATGCGGATGTGGTCCGATTTCCGGATCAAGGACGATGGCTTTGGGCGGCTGGTGGTTGCCGCCAACGGAACCCATCCCAGCGATCTCACCCGGACACTCCAGCAGCTGCAGGAGCTGGGCAACTATCGCAACCGGGCGCTGCTGGGCCTGCCACTGGCGCGCGAATCTTGGCCCCGGCTCAACGCTGCCGAAAGCAGTCTGCGCGATCTGGCTGACCGGGTTGCCAAGGACCAGGAAACCGACGACCAGCTGCTGGATTCGCTGTCCGATCTCTCGCTTGAGCTGGCCAGCCTTTCAACTGCCATGCGTTTCCGGATGGATGCTTCGAAGGCCTATGCCCAGCTGGTGGAAGAGCGGCTGGAGCAACTGCGCCCACGCCCGATCGAAGGCTTTTCCTCGCTCGACGATTTTACGCAGCGGCGCTTCCGGCCGGCGATGAACACCTGCACCGCCAGCATGGACCGGCTGGGGGAACTGGCGGTGCGGGCCGAGCAGCTGTCCTCATTGCTGCGGGCCCGCATCGATACGCGGATCGAAAACCAGAACGGTGAACTGCTGAGCTCAATGGAGCGCAGCATTTCGATGCAGGTCCGCTTGCAGCAACTGGTCGAAGGCTTGTCGGTCGTGGCGCTCAGCTACTATCTGCTCGGGCTAATCAAGCTGGTGCTTGATGGCGTTGCCAAGGCAACCCACAGCTTCGAGGCGAGCACGATCCTGGCCCTGCTGGTTGTCCCGGTGGTGCTGTTGGTCTGGATTGCCATGGCCTTCGCGAAGCGGCGTCTGTTTGGCAGCGGTGTCGAGAAGTAGCTTGTTCTGACAGGCTGATGCGTCCAGTATAGTTTACACATGGCCAGGTTTCCTTTCTCGGCGATCGTCGCACAGGACGAGATGAAGCTGGCGCTGCTGATCGCGGCGATTGATCCGGCGATCGGCGGGGTCATGGTCTTCGGCGATCGCGGGACCGGCAAATCCACTGCCGCGCGCGCGCTCGCCGCGCTGCTTCCTCCGATCGCGGTGGCCGATGGGTGCCGCTATTACTGCCGCCCGGAAGAGGCGGGCAGCTGTCCGGATCCGTGCCATTCCAATCGCAGCGTCAAGGTAGCCGTGCCCTTCGTCGACCTGCCACTGGGGGCGACCGAAGACCGGGTGCTGGGCGCACTGGATCTTGAGCGGGCGCTGCGGGCTGGGGAGAAGGCGTTTGAGCCGGGGCTGCTGGCCAAAGCCCATCGCGGATTTCTTTACATCGACGAGATCAATCTGCTCGAGGATCACCTCGTCGACCTGCTGCTTGATGTGGCGGCTTCGGGTCAGAACATCGTCGAGCGCGAAGGACTGTCGGTCCGCCACCGCGCCCAGTTCGTGCTGATCGGCAGCGGCAACCCGGAAGAGGGGGAGCTGCGGCCGCAATTGCTCGATCGCTTCGGCCTGTCGGTTGAGGTGCGCACGCCCAACGCGCTTGAGCAACGGATCGAGATCATGCGCCGCTGCGCTGCGCAGGAAGCCGATCCGGAAGGGTTTGCGGCGGCCTGGCAAGACGAGGAAGCCAAGGTGCTGCGCCAGATCGCCCGGGGGCAGAAACTGCGCGCCGGTCTGGTGGTTCCTGATGCGGTGATGGCTGACATTTCGGCGCTGTGTCAGGCGGTCGGCGCGGATGGACTGCGCGGGGAATTGACCCTGATGCGCGCCGCTCGCGCCGTCGCGGCCCTCAAAGGCGCCAAAGCGGTACGGCGCGAGCACGCGCTCGAAGTCGCGCCGATGGCCTTGCGGCACCGTTTGCGGCGCGACATCCTTGATGAAACCGGATCGACTGTCCGCATCGAACGCGCGATTGCCGAGCTGTTCGGATGAACCAGGGCGCGGACACGGTGTTTGCCGATGCTGCGCTTGCCCTGGAATTGTTCCTGATCGCACCCCGCCAGCTGGGCGGCCTGGTGCTGCGCGGCCCGGGGCCGGCCCGCGACACGCTGATCGAACGCCTGGCTGCTACCGCGATGGTCAGGCGGCTTCCCGCCCATGTCGACGACGACCGGCTGCTTGGCGGAATAGATCTGGCCGCAAGCCTTGCCGCAGGGCGAACCATTCCGCAGCCGGGCCTACTGGACGAGGTGTCCGGCGGGGTGCTGCTGGTGCCAATGGCCGAGCGGCTGCCGGCGGCGATTGCTGGACGTCTGGCCCAGGCGCGTGACAGCGGAGCGCGGCCCTTCGGTCTGGTCCTGCTGGACGATGGCCAGGGCCCGGATGAGATGCCTTCTCCCGCTTTGGCTGATCGGGTTGCCTTCCTGGCGGATCTTGGCTTCGCTCGGCCAGATGAATCGACCTTTCCGGCAGATCGGCTGACGCTGGCAGCGGTTGCGCCGCTTGATGACAGCGCGCTGGCCGCCCTGGCTGAAACTGCCGCAGTTCTTGGCATAGACTCGACCCGGGTGCTGCTGTTCGCCCAGGCAGCGGCGAGGGCTCACGCCGCTTTGCAGGGGCGCCGCCTGGTTGCAGAAAATGATCTACAGATTGCGGCGCGACTGGTGCTTGCGCCGCGCGCCACCCGGATGCCGCCCCCCGTCGAGGAACCGCAGGAAGAGCCGGCGGGGCAGTCGAGCGACCAAGCCGAGAACCCTAACAGTGACGAGCAGGGCAGCTCGCAACCCCTGACCGAGCGGATCATCGACGCAGCATTGGCGGCGATCCCGCCAGATCTGCTGGCACGGCTGGCGCAGGGTGCGGCGCGGCGCGGCAGCAAAGGCAGCGGCGGCGGGCAAAGGGCCAAATCGAAGCTGCGCGGCAAGCCCTTGGCCGCGCGCCCGGGGATGCCGCGCGGCGGAGTGCGGCTGGCCTTGATCGATACCTTGCGCGCTGCGGTGCCCTGGCAGGCCCTGCGCCGACGCGAAGCCGGGGAACGCGCGCCGGAAGGCATGCTAGTGCGCAAGTCCGATCTGCGGGTCCGCCGGTTTGAGAACCGCGCGGCGGCGGTGACCGTGTTCTGCGTCGATGCCTCTGGCTCGGCGGCGATGGCGCGGCTGGCGGAAGCCAAGGGCGCGGTCGAACTGATGCTGGCCCAGGCCTATGTCACCCGCAGCGAGGTGGCGCTGATTGCCTTTCGGGATAGCGCCGCGCAGGTACTGCTTCCCCCGACCCGCTCACTGACCCGCGCCCAGAATGCGCTTGCCAGCATGCCGGGCGGCGGCGGTACGCCGCTGGCCGCCGGGATCGCGGCGGCACGGGCCGTGGCGGATGCGGTCGCCGCGCGCGGTTCGACCCCCCTGATCGTGTTTCTGACCGATGGCAGCGCTAATGTGGCCGCTGATGGCAGCCCGGGACGCGCCCGGGCGCGCGAGGATGCGGAAGCCGCCGCGCGAGGCATGGCCGCCACCGGCCATCCGGCGCTGGTACTGGATATCGCCCCCCGACCCCGACCCGAGGCCGAAGCGCTGGCCCGATCACTGCACGCCCGCTACCTGCCGATGCCGATGGCCGATGGCGCGGCCATGCGCCGCGCGGTCGAACTGGCCCGCGTCGGGACCTGAGCCGGTGGCCGCGCTACGTTGGGATCGTGAGGGCCTTGCCTGGCCCAACCGGGACGCCAGCCGGTTCGTCACGGCGGGAAGGCTGCGCTGGCATGTGCAGCAAGCGGGATCGGGCCCCGCTATCCTGTTGCTGCACGGTACCGGCGCCTCGACGCACAGCTGGCGCGACGTGATCGCCCCGCTGGCTGAGCGGTTTACCGTGATCGCTCCCGATCTCCCGGGCCACGGGTTTACCGCCGGGCGGCTGCCGCATGGGCCAAGCCTGCCGAACATTGCCGCAGCGACGGGCGAGCTGCTGGCGGCGTTGGGGATCGAACCGGCGTTGATCGTGGGCCATTCTGCCGGTGCGGCCATTGCGCTTTCGCTGGCGCAATCGATCCGGGTGCCGGTGGTGGGGTTTAGCCCGGCGTTGATGCCCTTTCCGGGCCTTGCCGCCCGCCTGTTCCCTGCGCTGGCCAAGGTCTTGTTCGTCAACCCCTTCGTTCCCTCGATCTTCGCCCGGATGGCACGGGGCAGCGGAGAAACCGAGCGGTTCCTGGTCCGCGCGACCAACTCGCGGATCAATCCGGCGGGACTGCGGTGTTACGAGGTGCTGCTTGGCAACAGCGAGCATTGCGCTGGGGCCCTGGCGATGATGGCGAGCTGGGATCTGGAAGGGCTGAAGGGCCAGCTGCCGGCGATGGACCTGCCGGTGCTGCTGGCGCATGGCACGCGCGACAACGCAATCCCGCTCGACTCGGTTCGCGCTGCCGCCGCGCTGCTGCCGCGCTGTGAGCTCGAACTGCTTGAAGGGCTGGGCCATCTCGCGCACGAACAGGAGCCGCAGCGCGCGACCAGACTGATCATCGATTTCGCTGCGCGGCAGGCGGCAGGAGGCTGACGATGGGCGATTTTTCCGAGCACTTTGGCTGGGTCGAAATCGTGTTCACCGCGGTGATCGCGCTGGGCTTCGGCTTTTACCAGCTGTGGTCGGTCAATCGCGAGATTGCCCGCGACAAGGCGGAAAAGGCAAAGAGGTCAGGCGATGCGGGGCATCCGGTAGGGCAGCATGAACTGGACAACCGGTGAAATCAGCCGGTCCAGATCCAGGCTTTCCTGCACTGCGACCACCTCTTCACCGAACAGCCGCGAATGAAGCCTTGAGCGGGCATAGAACGGCCCGTCCTCCCAGGTCTTGATCACGCCGGCGTGGCCATGGTCGGCGCGGGTCTTGCGCTCCATTTGCCAGACCGTGTTGGGCAGCGGCGCGACCAACGGCAGCTCTTCCTGCTCGGGCGTGCCATCGGCGCCAAAGCGCAGGGTGCTGGCAAAGGCGGCGCCATCGCGGCGGATGCCCTCGTAACAGACTGCGCTGCCGCGCCGGGTGTGGGCGCGCGACCAGTGCCAGACGCGGAACCCATCTTCCAGCGCCTCGCTGCCGAAGTTGGAATCGAGATAGCCAGCGCCGCTCCAGCGCAGACATGGCTGGTCCATCTGCACTTCAACCCGGGCGCGCGGCGCCAGGCAGTGCCAGCGGTGTCTGCCCGCCGGATCAAGCGCAAAGGCCGTGGGGTTGAGCGCCTCGGGGATCACCCGAACCTTGCCGCAGACACGGCGCTGCCAGGGCACGCCCAGCCGCTTGTCACGCTCCTCGATCTCGATCTCCAGCGCATTGCCGGTCCAGCGGACCGCGCTGGCGCCGATCTCGAGGTTGTCGGAATCGCGCCGCACCGCTGCATGGCCGCGCTCGGTCATCGTCCAGCGTGCGCCGGGACCATAGAGCGCGACGTTGAGCGCCGAATGGTTGAGCGGATCGCCCCGGCCACTTTGCTTGTAATAGGGCGAAAAGACGCTGCCCAGGAAGGCGATGATGGTCAGCCCGTGCTTTCCGTCGTCGCTGATCGCATCGACATACCACCAGGCATAGCCGCCGGGTGGAATTGCCGCATCGAAGCGAGGTCGCGCGCTGTCTGCATCGCTGCCAGGCGCCCGGACAAGGCGGCCATCGGGACGCCTGCTCCCGGATGGGTGCTTCCACCCGCGCAGTAAAGCCCAGGGATCCGCGTCCGCGTCCCCTGCCGGAGGAAGGACGCCGCCCAGCCGTGCGAGGCCCGTCCATAGATCGCTCCGCCGGTCGAGGGCAAAAGCGCCGCGAAGTCGTTCGGCGTCAGTAGCGTATGCGGCAGCGGATCCTCCAGCTCCAGCCCGCAGCGGGCGAGACTGCGCCTCATGGCCATGGTGCATCGCTCTCTCTCCTCGGTGGTATAGGCGTGGCTGTCGCCATTGGCCGGCGCGTTGACGATCACTTGCAACCGTTCGCGCCCGTTGCTGCTGGCAAAGCCGCCATCGCGGTCCTGCGCGCAGACATAGACACTGGGGTCAGCTGGCGGTCCGCCCCCAGCAAGTTCGGCAAATTCGCGGGGGTAATCGCGCGAAAAGAACACATTATGCCGGGCGAGTGGCGCACCAGAAGTGCGGGCATGGGCCAGCCAGACAAGCGCCGAAAGCGACCGGCTACGCACCTTTACGCGCGGTACGGCCCGCGCGGCGTCGGCCCCGAAGGCCCCGTCGCCCAGGGCCGCCGGATCGGCATTGACGATCACCGCTTCGGCCCCGATCCGCTCACCATTGGCCAGGATCACGCCGCTGGCCCGTCCGCCCGTAATCTCGATTCGCTCAACCGCATGGCCCAGGCGGAATCGTGCGCCCTGTTCTTCGGCAATCCGTTGCAGGGCGTTGGCCAGGGCAGTCATCCCGCCATCGATCAGCCAGACGCCCTGGGCCTCGACATGGGCAATCAGCATCAGCGTGGCCGGAGTGGCGAAGGGGGAAGAGCCGCAATAGGTCGAATAGCGGGCAAAGAGCTGGCGCAGCCGCTGGTCGGCAAAATGCTCACCCAGCACCTTCCACAGGCTTTCATAGGGGCGGATCGCCAGCAGATCCCCCATCCGCGACAACCCGATCCGCCACATCAGCGGGCCCGGCCAGGAAACCTTGCCGGCGCGCAGCATGCTGTTCTCCAGAACGCCATAGATCCGCGCCGCCTCGGTGCGGAAGGCGCGGTAGCCGCGCGCTGCGGCTGCGCCCGCAAAGTCACCGATCGCTGCTTCACTGCGCAGCGGATCGGCATAGAGGTCGAGCTGGGCTTCCGGACCCCAGGCATGGCGGGCCAGGACCGAAGCCTGGCGGACCGAAACGTAATCGTCGAGCTGGCGGCCGGCGAGGGCGAACAGTTCGTCAAACACGTCGCGCAGGGTGAAGACCGTCGGGCCGGCATCAATCGCGCGCCCATCGACAGCGATCTGGCGGGCCTTGCCGCCGACTTCCGTCAGCTTGTCGACCACCGTCACGCCGTAGCCAGCCGCAGCCAGCCGGACCGCACTGGCCAGCCCGCCCATTCCGGCTCCGACGATAACGACTCGGCCTGCCATCGGCCCTCCCATCGAATGCATTTGACCTTTACATATACCATGTCCACTCTTTTGGACACATGGAACCTTTTGCTCCTGGCAAATCTCTGCCTCTTGCGGTGGAGCTGAAGCGGCGCTGGATCGCCTTGCGCAATCGCGTGATCGGCAGCCAGCGCTTTCAGCAGCTGGCGGCACGCAGCCCGCTGCTGCGCCCGGTGGCGCGGCGCCGCTCGGCCATGCTGTTCGATCTGGTGGCGGGCTTTGTTTACAGCCAGGTGCTTCAAGCCGTGGTCGAGGCTGGATTGCTGGAGCAGCTTGGGGATGACCCGGCCTCAACCGCCGAACTGGCGCAGACCGGCCAGCTCGGCTTGCCGGCGATGGAGCGCCTGTTGCGGGCAGCGGCAGCGCTGGGGTTGGTCGAAGCGTTGGGCGAAGCGGGCTGGATGCTGGGCGAGCAGGGGGCGGCCCTCCGGGCGAATGCAGGCGCGCAGGCCATGATCCGTCACCACCGGCTGCTTTACGCCGATCTGGCCGAACCGCTGGCGCTGCTGCGCGACGATCGCGCGAAGCCGACGGCGCTCTCAAGCTTCTGGGCCTATGGCACGCAGGGCGTCGATGCCGGCGAATACAGTGCACTGATGGCGCAATCGCAGGAAATGGTTGCCGATCAGGTACTTGCAAGCGGCGTTTTCGATCGCTGCGAGGCGCTGCTCGATGTCGGCGGCGGGCGGGCTGTCTTCGCCGGCAAGGTGCGTGAAAGCTATCCCGGTCTGCGACTCGGTGTGTTTGACCTACCTGAAGTGGTTGCACAGATCGGGACCGACGCGGCCGGTCAGGCTCTTGCCCGCCACCCGGGGGACTTCTTCAAGGACTCCCTTCCGGCGGGCTACCAGTGGATCTCACTGGTCCGGATTCTCCACGATCACGATGATGATCGGGCGCTGGCGCTGCTGCGGGCGATTCGCGCAGCCCTGCCACCGGAAGGACACTTGCTGGTGGCGGAACCGATGGCTGGTGTGCGGGGCGGGGAGCGGATGGGCGATGCCTATTTCGGACTTTACCTGTGGGCCATGCGCAGCGGCCGCCCGCGCCGCCCCGATGAGATTGGCGCATTGCTGCGGCAGGCGGGCTTTTCAGGCTGGCGATCGGTACCGACCGGACTGCCCGTCGTCACTTCCCTCATTGTCGCCAACACCTGACAGTTAAAAGTGTCACGTAGGATTGACACTAAGGGTCATAGGCCTATTGTGCTGTTGCGCCGGAGTGCATTCTGCACCCAGCGCCGGGTCATCCAGAAACAAGGGGCTGGACCTGCGGGATGGAAGCACTGGCGATCATTGTCGAAGCACCGCGGCGCACTGCGCTACGCAGTCTCGAACTGACTCCGCCGGGTCCATCCGATCTGGTAATCGAAGCCCATTGGAGCGGGATCAGCAGCGGCACCGAAAAGTTGCTCTGGACCGGGGAAATGCCGCGTTTCCCGGGCATGGGCTATCCGCTCGTGCCAGGTTACGAAACGGTTGGCCGCGTGATCGATGCCGGTGCGCAAGTGCAGGGGCGGATCGGGGACTGGGTCTTCGTGCCCGGCGCCAATTGCTATACCGAAGCACGCGGCCTGTTTGGCGGATCGGCCAGGCGTCTGGTCGTCCCCTCAGCCCGCGCCTTCCCGATTGCCGAGTCGCTGGGTGAACGCGGCATCCTGTTTGCCCTCGCTGCAACCGCCCATCACGCGCTTGCCGGAGGCAATCCGCCCGATCTGATCGTTGGCCACGGCGTCCTCGGCCGGCTGCTGGCGCGGCTGACCATTGCCGCCGGCGCGCCGCCCCCGGTGGTGTGGGACAATAAGGAATGCCGCCGCCAGGGCGCGCTGGGCTATGACGTGATCGCCCCCAAGGACGATAGCCGGCGCGATTACCGCTCGATCTACGATGTCAGCGGCTTTTCCGACGGGATCGACACGCTGATCGGCAAACTGGCCAAGGGCGGCGAGATCGTCCTGGCCGGGTTCTATGCCAACCGCATCAACTTTGCCTTTGCCCCGGCCTTCATGACCGAGGCACGGCTGCGGGTTGCCGCCGAATGGGTGCCCGAAGACCTCGCTTCAAGCCGGGCGATGATCGAATCCGGTGCGCTCGACCTTTCGGGTCTCGTTTCCGACGTCCGGCCAGCTGCCGAGGCAGAGCAGGCCTATCCGGCCGCTCTGCTCGATTCCGAATGCCTCAAGATGGTCCTGGACTGGAGAGAGATCGCATGACGATGCTCGATACCGATATTGCGCTGCGCCTCGAAGCCGGGATGGAGCCCGATCCGGTCCACACTGGCGAAGTCCGCAAGGAAACCCAGATCATCGCGATCTATGGCAAGGGCGGCTCGGGCAAGAGCTTTGCCCTGTCCAACCTCAGCTACATGATGGCCCAGCAGGGCAAGCGGGTGCTGCTGATCGGTTGCGATCCCAAAAGCGACACCACCAGCCTGCTGTTCGGCGGCAAGAGCTGCCCGACCATCATCGAAACCAGCGCCCGCAAGAAACTGGCGGGCGAGGAAGTGTCGATCGAGGACGTTTGCTTCCAGCGCGACGGCGTCTTCGCGATGGAACTGGGCGGGCCCGAGGTTGGCCGCGGCTGCGGTGGGCGCGGGATCATCCACGGCTTCGAACTGCTGGAAAAGTTGGGCTTCCATGACTGGGGCTTTGACTATGTTCTGCTCGATTTCCTGGGCGACGTCGTCTGCGGCGGCTTCGGCCTGCCGATTGCCCGCGACATGTGCCAGAAGGTGATCGTCGTCGGCTCGAACGACCTGCAATCGCTCTACGTTGCCAACAACGTCTGCAAGGCAGTCGAATACTTCCGCAAGATGGGCGGCAATGTCGGCGTGGCCGGCATGATCATCAACAAGGACGATGGCACCGGCGAGGCACATGCCTTTGCCGACGCGGTCGGCATTCCGGTGCTGACGGCGATCCCGGCCAACGAGGATATCCGCCGCAAATCGGCCAATTACCAGATCATCGGCACCCCTGGCGGACAATGGGGTTCGCTGTTCGAACAGCTCGCTGCCAATGTCGCCGCAGCCCCGCCGCAGCAGCCCCGCCCGCTGGAGCAGGACGGCCTGCTCGGCCTGTTCTCGCCCGAAGAGACCGGCGGCAACGTCCAGCTGGTCCCGGCCACCCAGGCCGACATGCGCGGCGGCAGCTTCGAAGCCAAGCCCAGCCTTGAGGTGATCTATGACGAGGCTTGAGGGATGACCGATCTGGGCACCCCCGTGCGCGAGCCTGATACGCTCGACCTTGGCGCAGCCGAGGGGGGTGCCTGTGCCAGCGGTGACACCATGCGCGAAGCCGCCCGCAAGGCCGGCAAGAGCGAAGTGCTGGATCGCTATGCCGCCGATTACCCCGCTGGTCCACATGACCAGCCGCAGAGCATGTGCCCGGCCTTTGGCTCGCTACGTGTGGGCCTCAGAATGCGGCGCACCGCCACGGTCCTTTCCGGTTCGGCCTGCTGCGTCTATGGGCTGACTTTCACTTCGCACTTCTACGGCGCGCGGCGGACGGTCGGCTATGTTCCGTTCAGTTCGGAAACGCTGGTTACCGGCAAGCTGTTCGAAGACATCAAGGAAGCGGTTGAGGATCTGGCCGATCCGGCGCTGTACGATGCAATCATCGTCACCAACCTTTGTGTCCCCACCGCCAGCGGCGTGCCGCTGCGCCTGCTGAAGAAGCAGATCAACGGCGTGCGGATTGTCGGGATCGACGTTCCCGGCTTCGGCATACCGACCCATGCCGAGGCCAAGGACGTACTGGCCGGCGCCATGCTGGCCTATGCCCGTGAGGAAGCTGCGCAGGGCCCGGTCGCGCGCCCGCAAAGCCGGCCTGATCGCCCGACCATCACCCTGCTGGGTGAGATGTTCCCGGTCGATCCAGTGATGATCGGACAGATGCTGGAGCCGCTCGGCCTGGCCGCCGGCCCGGTCGTGCCAACCCGCGAATGGCGTGAACTCTATTCCGCGCTTGATTGCGCGGCGGTTGCGGCGATCCATCCGTTCTACACCGCCAGTGTGCGCGAATTCGAAGCTGCGGGGCGCTCGGTCATCGGTTCGGCTCCGGTCGGCGCAGATGGTACGGCTGCCTGGCTCGATGCGATCGGCGCATCCTGCGGGATTGCTCAGACCAAGATCGACCAGGCCAAGAACATGTTCGTCGGCGCGGTGCGCGGTGCGCTCGCGGCCATGCCGATCAAGGGCCGGATTACCGTTTCGGGCTATGAAGGCTCGGAACTGCTGGTCGCCCGCCTGCTGATCGAGAGCGGCGCCGAAGTGCCCTATGTCGGCACGGCCCTGCCGCGCACGCGCTGGTCTGATCCCGACCGCGAATGGTTGGAAGCGAAGGGCGTGCGGATCAATTACCGCGCCAGCCTGGAACAGGATATCGCCGCAATTGAAGAATTCGGCCCCGATCTGGCGATCGGCACGACCCCAGTGGTCCAATACGCCAAGCAGAAGGCGATACCCGCGCTCTACTTCACCAACCTGATCTCGGCCCGTCCGCTGATGGGCCCGGCCGGAGCGGGCAGCCTGGCCCAGGTAGTCAATGGCGCGATCGCCAACAAGGGCCGGATGGACCGGATGAGCGCGTTCTTTGAAGGCGTCGGCACCGGCCATGCTGCAGGAGTGTGGGAAGACACCCCGCAGGATCGCCCACAGTTCAAGAAGAAGTACGCAGCGCTCAACGAAGCGGCCCGCAAGGCGGCCGAGGCGGTCGGCACATGAGCCTGATCCTCGATCACGATCGGGCCGGCGGCTATTGGGGCGCGGTCTATGTCTTCACTGCGGTGAAGGGGCTGCAGGTCGTCATCGACGGGCCGGTGGGCTGCGAGAACCTGCCGGTAACCAGCGTGCTCCACTACACCGACGGCCTGCCGCCGCATGAACTGCCGATCGTGGTGACTGGCCTGGGCGAAGAGGAACTGGGCAAGACCGGCACCGAAGGCGCGATGAAGCGCGCCTGGAAGACGCTCGATCCGGACCTGCCAGCCGTGGTTGTTACCGGGTCGATTGCCGAGATGATCGGCGGCGGGGTGACGCCCGAGGGCACCAATATCAAACGTTTCCTGCCGCGCACGATCGACGAGGATCAATGGCAGAGCGCCGACCGCGCGCTGTCGTGGCTGTGGACCGAATTCGGACCCAAGGCCGTGCCGGAACGCAAGCCGGTCAAAGAAGGCGAGCGGCCGAAGGTCAATATCATCGGCCCAGCCTACGGCATGTTCAACATGGCGAGTGACCTCGCCGAGATCCGCCGCCTGATCGAAGGGATCGGCGCCGAGGTTGGCATGGTCTTCCCGCTCGGCAGCCACCTCGCCGACGTGCGGCGGCTGGCCGATGCCCAGGCCAATGTCTGCCTCTACCGTGAATACGGCCGCAACCTGTGCGAGCTGATGGAGCGGCCTTACTTCCAGGCGCCGATTGGCCTTGAAAGCACCACGCTGTTCTTGCGCGCGCTGGCAGCGGAACTGGGGCTGGATCCGGAACCCTTCATCACCCGCGAAAAGCACACGACGATCAAGCCGTTGTGGGATCTGTGGCGCTCGGTCACGCAGGATTTCTTCGGCACGGCCAGCTTCGGCATCGTCGCCAACGAAACCTATGCGCGCGGCATCCGCAAGTTCCTTGAAGAGGACATGGGCCTGCCCTGCAGCTTCGGCTTTGCCCGCAGCGCTGGCGTGAAGCCAGACAATGCCGCCGTGCGTGCCGCAATCCAGGCCAATCCGCCGCTGGTGGTATTCGGCAGCTACAACGAGCGGATGTACATGGCCGAATGCGGCGCGCGCGGGGTCTATATCCCGGCCAGCTTCCCGGGCGCCGCGATCCGCCGCCATACCGGCACGCCCTTCATGGGTTACTCAGGCGCGACCTATCTGATCCAGGAAGTGTGCAACGCGCTGTTCGATGCGCTGTTCCATATCCTGCCGCTCGGCACCCAGCTCGATCAGGTCGATCCGACGCCGGCGCGGCGCGAGCTTGCCTGGGACGAGGATGCCAAGGCCAAGCTTGATCAACTGGTCGAAGCCCAGCCAGTGCTGATCCGCATTTCCGCTGCCAAGCGCCTCCGAGATGCGGCCGAACGCGCCGCGCGCCAGGCCGGCGAAGACCGCGTCACCGCCGAACGGCTGGCCGATGCCCTGCTTGCAGGAGCCGGAGCATGAGCCGCCGCAACAAGATCGCCCGCCTGCCGGGCCAACCCCATCCCCACCGACGGAGCCCGCCGGTGCGGATACCAAGGGAGGCACGACCGCCTCTCGCACAACACCAAGCAGAACTGGAGACAGGGCTATGAGTGATCCTGATGATCGTCTCGGGCTGAGGACGTACCTCACCCCGGAGGAAGCGAAGGAATTCCACAAACTGTTCATGAGCAGCTTCATCGGCTTCACCGCCGTTGCAGTGGTTGCACACATCCTCGTGTGGATGTGGAAGCCCTGGCTCTGAGCCGATAATCGCGTCTTCGGGGCATCCAGCGCCGAGGACTTGATCAACTTCAAAAAGGAACATCACCATGTGGAGAATGTGGCTGATTTTTGATCCGCGCAGGGCGCTTGTCGCGCTTTTCGCATTCCTTTTCGTACTGGCGCTGGTGATTCACTTCATCCTGCTCAGCACGGATACCTTCAACTGGCTCGACGGCCCCAACTCGGCGCAAGGTCGCGCCGCAGCAGCCGCCGCGGCACCGGCAACACCCTGACGGTGAATCGTGCGAGAGGCGGCGGGCTCTAAAGGCCGCCGCCTCCCCAGGTTCAAGGTTGGACAGCAGCAACCCGCTGGCATCCAGCGGGGGAGGATAGAGCTATGGCGCTCTTAAGTTTCGAGCGAAAATATCGCGTACGCGGCGGCACCCTTCTTGGAGGCGATCTCTTCGACTTCTGGGTCGGTCCGTTCTACGTCGGCTTCTTTGGCGTCGTCACTGCGATCTTCGCATCGCTGGGGACCGCGCTGATCCTCTATGCCGCGTCCCAGGGACCAACCTGGAACCCGTGGCTGATCTCAATTGCCCCGCCGGACCTCAAGTACGGCCTGGGCTTTGCGCCCCTCAAGGAGGGCGGCTTCTGGCAGGTCATCACGGTTTGCGCCCTGATATCATTCGTATCCTGGGCGCTGCGCGAGGTTGAAATCTGCCGCAAGCTGGGCATGGGCTATCACGTCCCGGTTGCCTTCGGCTTTGCGATATTCGCCTACTTCACCCTGGTGGTAATCCGCCCGGTCCTGTTGGGCGGCTGGCACTTTGGCTTCCCCTACGGGATCTTCAGTCACCTCGACTGGGTTTCCAACACTGGGTACCAATACCTGCACTTCCACTACAATCCGGCGCACATGCTGGCGGTGTCGTTCTTCTTCACGACGACCTTCGCCCTGGCCCTGCACGGATCGCTGGTGCTCTCGGCGGTCAATCCGCCCAAGGGCCAGGACGTGAAGAGCCCCGAATACGAAGACACCTTCTTCCGCGATCTGATCGGCTATTCGATCGGCACGCTGGGCATTCACCGGCTCGGCCTGCTGCTGGCGCTCAACGCCGGCTTCTGGAGCGCGGTGTGCATAGTCATCAGCGGCCCGCTGTGGACCAAGGGCTGGCCGGAATGGTGGACCTGGTGGCTCAACTTGCCGATCTGGTCTTGAGGGGGAACCGACGATGGCTAGCTATCAAAACATATTCACCCAGGTACAGCTCCGTTCTGCCCCTGAAATGGGCGTCCCCCTGCCGGCCGGCGACGAGCCGCGGCTGCGTGACACCGCCTTTGTCCACCTGCTTGGCCGGATCGGCCAGGCGCAGATCGGCCCAGTCTATCTGGGTTGGACTGGGATCTTCTCGCTGATCTTCGGCTTCGTCTGGTTCGAAATCGTCGGGCTAAACATGCTGGCTTCGGTCGGCTGGGACCCGATCCAGTTCGTGCGGCAGCTGCCCTGGCTCGCGCTTGAGCCGCCGGGGCCGCAATATGGCTTCACGCCTTTCGTTCCGCTCGCCGAGGGCGGCTGGTGGATCCTTGCCGGCTTCTGCCTGACGATCTCGATCCTGCTGTGGTGGGTCCGCACCTATCGCCGCGCCCGCGCGCTGGGCATGGGCACGCACGTTGCCTGGGCCTTCCTTTCGGCGATCTGGCTGTTCCTGGTGCTGGGCTTCATCCGCCCGTTCTTCATGGGCAGCTGGGCGGAAAGCGTGCCCTTCGGCATCTTCCCGCACCTTGATTGGACCGCGGCTTTCTCGATCCGCTATGGTAACCTGTTCTACAATCCGTTCCACGCGCTTTCGATCGCCTTCCTCTATGGTTCAACCCTGCTCTTCGCGATGCACGGGGCGACCATCCTGGCTGTCGGCCGCTATGGCGGCGAGCGCGAGATCGAGCAGATCACCGATCGCGGCACGGCGTCGGAACGCGCAGCGCTGTTCTGGCGCTGGACCATGGGCTTTAACGCCACGATGGAATCGATCCACCGCTGGGCCTGGTGGTTTGCGGTGCTGACCACGCTGACTGGCGGGATCGGGATCCTGTTGACCGGCACTGTGGTCGATAACTGGTATCTGTGGGCGCAGGAGCACCAATTCGCTCCGGCCTATCCCACCACCGGGGTCGTCGATCCCGCAGCGACGGGGAGTGTCGGACAATGAGGCGCCTGATCGTTCTCGCATGCACGGCGGCGCTGCCGCTGCTGCTCGGCGGTTGTGAGCTCGGCCCCAAAGAGTCGTCGCAGAACGGCTATCGCGGAACCGGGATGGATACGATCGCGGTCACGGCCGCGACCAAGGCGGCGCTGAAAGCCAATGAGGCGCCGCCACCGCCCTATACGCCGCCCGGGACCGAAGGTCCGCGCGCTGCCACGATCTATAAAAACGTGCAGGTGCTGGGTGATGTCTCGGATGAGCAGTTCAACTATACCATGGCGGCAATCACCGCCTGGGTGGCTCCGAAGGAAGGCTGTAATTACTGCCACAACCCGGCCAACATGGCTTCGGACGAGATCTATACCAAGGTCGTCGCCCGCAAGATGTTGCAGATGACGCGCGACATCAACGGCGGCTGGTCTAACCACGTCGGCAAGACCGGCGTGACCTGTTGGACCTGCCACCGCGGCCAGGCCGTGCCGACCGAGCACTGGACCATGCCGAACGTCCCCGAACACAAGGGCGTGATCCGCAAGAAGAACGGCCAGAATGATCCGGTCGCGGCTTCGGCCTATTCGTCGCTGCCGAATGATGCCGTGGCGATGTACCTGCTGGGCGGTAACGATACCAAGCCAGCCCGGGTCAACTCCACGACCATGCATCCCGGTCCTAACAAGACCAGGACGATGGAAGCGGAAAAGACCTATGCGATGATGATGCACATCTCGAAGTCGCTCGGGGTCAACTGCACGACCTGTCACAACGCCCAATCGTTCCAGTCCTGGTCCAGCAGCAACAAGCAGCGGGTCACGGCCTGGCATGGCCTGAACATGGCGCGATCGATCAACCACGATTACATCTCGCCCCTGGCGCCGGTCTTCCCGGCCAATCGCAAGGGCACAATGGGCGATCCGTTCAAGGCCAATTGCGCTACCTGCCACCGCGGTCAGAACAAGCCGCTGGGTGGGTACCCTATGGCGAAGGACTATCCCGCGCTGTGGAAGCCCGCTGCTGCCAAGCCGATTGCCACCACGGCAGCCGCAGCCAGCTCTCCCCCCGCGGCGCCTTAAGCCGAGCCATACCGGCTCGGTGGTGCCGCTTAGCCGGGGCTGGTCATCGACCGGTCCCGGCTTTTTTTGTCTGCCGCGCAAGGTCGGCCAGGTGCAGCGGGAAGGATGCGGCCAACGGCAGCGAGACCCAGATCCAGGAAGCGCCGGTCAGCGCGGCGCGGGTGCCAAGCAGGATCAGCACTGCCGGCCCCAGCGTGGTGATGATATCACGCACGGCCCAGTTCCGGCGGTATAGCCAGATCGCTTCGATCGCCAGCACGGCCAGGACGATATCGACCGCGTGACCGCTGGCGAACAATTGCTCCATCATGCTGGTCAACCGAATGGCGCGTTAAGCCGGACGACTTCCCAGTTCAGCGCACCGGCAATGGTAACCCAGACCAGATAGGGGAGCAGCAAAGCCGCCGAGAGCTTTGACAGACGGCCGCAATAGACAATCAGCGCCAGGATCGAGAGCCACAGCAGCAAGAGCTCGTAAAACGCCCAGTCGGGCCGCTGCAGGTGGAAGAAGATCAGGCTCCAGGTGATGTTGAGAAACCCGTTGAGCGAAAACAGCCCGATCACGGTATCGGCATCGCGGGCCTTGGGCGCGGCGGACCAGGCGGTTACGCCGGAAACCGCAGCCAGCATGAAGATCAGCGTCCAGGCAATCGGGAAGACCGGGCGGGGCGGAGTCCAGTCTGGCTTGGCCAGGCTTTCGTACCATGGTCCCAGATCCGTGATCGTTCCCCCGATAGCGGCCACGCCCAGCGCTGCCAGCAGCGCCACGGCGATCGGCATAATCCAGCTTGTCTTCATTGCATCAACGGCCTCAACCCCAGCAGATGGGCGGTATCCTTCAGGAAAATCCGCAAGTGCGCTAGCGGTTTTGCACGGACCAGGCGCTTGTTCATATAGGCTTGCCAGGTCAACTGCTGGACATCGCGGTCGGCGCACATTTCGACAAAGCGTTCGCGGCGTTTGTCGCTTGAGTACCAGAAGTACTGCATCATCCCCAGGATCCAGAACACCCGGCGGTGCTGACGCATGAACTCCTTGCGGGCCATCCGCAGCACGGCCGGCTTTTCGCTTACCAGAAATGCACCGGCGGTCTGCGCGGCGATCCGGCCGCAGGTCATGGCGTAATAGATCCCTTCGCCCGAGGCCGGGGCAACCACCCCGGCGGCATCGCCCGCCACCAGTACATCGCGCCCGTTATCCCAGCGCTTCAGCGGCTTGAGCGGGATCGGTGCGCCTTCGCGGCGGATCGTCTGGCACCCGGCCAGGTCCAGATCGCCGCGCATGTGCTGCACCGCACCGCGCAGCGAGAAGCCCTTGTTGGCGCTGCCCACACCGATGCTGGCCGTATCGCCATGCGGGAACACCCAGGCATAGAAATCAGGCGAAAGCTTGCCCTGGTAGAAAACATCGCAGCGATCGCCATCAAACCCCTTGGCCGTCGCCAGCGGTGCGCGGATCACTTCGTGATAGGCAAAGACGCAGGGGTTGCGCCCGGCGCCGGGGATCTCCTGCCGCGCCACAGCCGAGCGCGCGCCATCGGCCCCGATTACCAGCCGCGCGCGGACCCGCTGCAATTCCCCGCCGCGTTCGTCGCGGTAGGCCACAAGCGGGCCAGTGCGATCATCGCGTTCGATCGCCTCAAAGGTGCCCTTGCGCCGTTCGGCGCCGGCGCTGGCAGCGCGTTCGCGCAGCCATTCGTCAAAGACATCGCGGTCGACCATGCCAACATAGCCGGTTTCACCCACTGGCATGTCGACCATCCGGCCTGACGGCGCGATCATCCGCGCGGCCCGGGCGCGGGCGACCAGCAAGCCTTGCGGGATCGCGAAATCCTCCATCAGGCGCGGCGGAACCGCGCCGCCGCAGGGCTTGATCCGCCCCGCCCGGTCCAGCAGCAGCACCTTGTAGCCGGCCTCGGCCAGATCGCAGGCGGCCGTTGCCCCAGAGGGCCCACCGCCGATCACGACCACATCGTAAAGTGCTTCGCTCATGATCCCATTGCCTCCACTCGCGCCGCCGGTTCGGGCCGCGAAACTTTGAATGCCAGCCAGGCCGCCGCCACAAACAGGCCGCCCTCGATCGAGAAGATCAGCTGGAATGCTGCCGCATCATGGCCCAGTCCGCGCCGCGCGAAATCGACGCCGAGCGCTCCAACCAAACCACCCATGCCAAATGCGATCGCCTGGGCGGCGCCCCACACGCCCATCCGGACACCCTCTCGGGTCCGTTCGCCCGCTCCCGCCAGGCCCATCATTGCCCCGATTGCGGCGACGGCAAATACGCCGTTGAAGAATCCGAGCGCGAAGACGTTGGGAACCAGCGGCCAACCGGGGCCAGATGCCGCGCCGATCGCCAGGGCAGCCAGCGCCAGTGCCGATCCCAGGCAGCCAAGCGTGATCCAGCTGCGCAGCTCTCCCGGCAAGCGGCTGCGAAAGGCACTGCCGCCAATCCCCGCCACGATCATGCCAGTCAGCACGCCGCCATGCTGCATGCCGGACAGCTGGGTCGACTGACCCGGAGACATCGCGAAAACCAACCCGGCGAACGGCTCGAGGATCAGGTCCTGCATCGAATAGGCCAGCATCGACACGAAGATGAACAGTGTGAAGTGGCGGGCTGCCGGTTCATTGCCGATCTCGTCCAGCGCTTCGCGCATGGTCGGGGCATCGTCAGTCTCGGCGGCATTCAACTGGTTGCGCTCGGCCGGCTCAAGCCGGAACAGGGCCAAGGCCGTTACGACCAGGGCAGAAAGAATGACGCCACTGGCAACCAGCGCGAGGCGTTGCGGCGAGAACGGATCAAGCAAGGCACCGGCACTGGCGGCGGCGACGATAATCCCGGCCACCATCATGATCCAGGTCGTTGCAGCTGCTGCTGCCCGTCTCGCCGGGGCTACCCCCGAGGCCAGCAGCGCCAGCTGCGAAGTGCCGGCTGCGCCGACCCCCGCGCCGATCATGGTAAAGCCAAGGAAGGCGATTGCCAGGGCAACCGGGCGGTGGCCGGGGACAAGGAATACGGCGTTGACGGCGATCAGCGTGCCAAGGCCGAGCAGGGACATCCCGAGCATGATCCAGGCGCTTCGCTGCCCACCGCGGTCCGATCCCAAACCCCAAAGCGGGCGCGAAAGCTGGACGACATAGTGCCAGGCGACCAGGCCCGCAGGGATCGCCGCAGCCAGGCCATATTCGACCACCATGATTCGGTTGAGCATGGACGTGGCAATCATCACGATCGCGCCGATTGAGGCCTGAACCAGCCCGAGCCGCAGAATCTGCAGCCAGCCGAATCCCTCATGCTGCTTGCCGGCGGTCATCAGAGGTATCCTCCCAGGCCCAGCGCCGCAGCCAACATGCCAAGGACATAAAGCGTCACCCCGCGCGCTGCATACCAAGGGGCGAGCCTTGCCGGGTTGCGGATGAGCCGCGGCATCAGCGCAATCTGGGCCAGCAGCAGCAGCGCAACCAGCCCGGCCGCGATGATAAGTCCCCACCGCATCAGCAAGGCGACCACGGCCGCCTGGCACAGCGCCATGACCAGACAGGCCAGGCGCGCCGCCGGACCCACACCCAGGATTACCGGTAGCGAGCGGACGCCGGTGGCCGTGTCGCCCACCACGGCCTTGAAATCGTTCAGGGTCATGATCCCGTGCGCGCCGATGCTGTATAACAGCAGCACGATCAGAATTTCCGGGCGCGGCAGGTTTCCGGCCATCACACTGGCGCCGGTGAACCAGGTTAGCCCCTCATAGCTGAGCGCGACAGTTGCCGGTCCAATCCAGCCGCTGGTCTTGAGGCGAAGGGGCGGGGCGCTATAGGCCCATGCACAGGCCAGGCCCAGCAGGGTCGCGGCAAAGACCCAGGGCCCGACCAGCCAGGCCACCAGGGCCGAAAGCAGGGTGCCCAGCACCGCGATTCGCCAGCCCCAGTTGCCCGCGATCCGGCCCGACGGAATCGGCCGTTCGGGCTGGTTGATGGCATCGACGTGCCGATCGTACCAATCGTTGACCGCTTGACTGGTGCCGCAGACCAGCGGACCGGTCAGCAGTATGCCCGCGAACAGGAATAGCCAGCGTCCATCCAGCCCGACGCCTGATGAAACGACGCCGCACATGAAGGCCCACATCGGTGGAAACCACGTGATCGGCTTGAGCAGTTCAAGCACGTCGCGCGGGGCGGGGCGCTTCGCATAGGCGATTGATGAACCCACACTTCCCATAGAGTCAGGCTATGCCTGACACCAGGGTGCGTCAAATTATTTTGACACTCAATCCGGCTCACCCTGCAGATTGCCCAGGCTATAGCGGTGCAGCTTTGAATAGAGGCTTTGCCGGCTCAGCCCGAGAATTTCTGCGGCCGAGGCGCGATTGTCAGAGGTGTAGGTTAGCGCCGCCTCGATGCACAGCCGTTCGATCAGGTCGGTACTTTCGCGGACAATGTCCTTGAGCGACATGCGGCCGACCAGTTCGGTAAGCTGTTCAACCGAGCGCGGGCGGTCCTGCAGCACGGGCTGGATATCGCGGAGCCGGCGCCCGATCGGGCGAATCACATAGCCGGTGTGGGCATTGGGGCCGGTCGTGCGTACGGCGGAAAGTTCCACGGGTTCCCCGGCGAACAGCTCGCTGGCGCCAATGACGGTCGAGACATTGCGCGCCGAGCCGTGCTTGGCAAGTTGGCCATCGACCAGATCGAGATCGATCCCCGGCCGGCCGACATAATCATCAAGCAGCCGGCCCGTCACCTGCTGGACACTGGCCGCTCCGACCAGTTCTACGAAGGCGATATTGGCCGCCACGATCGCGCGAGAATCGTCCACCAGGACGAAAGCGTCCGGCATGGTTTCGATCACATCAAGCGCGACGCTGGTACCGGTGGCTGCGCGGGCACCGGCGGTGCCAAAATGCAGCATCAGGAACTGTTCGCCTTGTTCGCGGAATCCCACGGCTTCAAGCGAAACCGACTCGCCGCCATCGCGCAGCCGCGCCGTGAAGGGTGCAGTGCCACCTGATGTCAGCGCCGAACCGAAATAGGTGATCAGCGCCTCGCGCGATCCGCGGTCGAACTGCGCGATGAGCTTCGCATTCTCAAGGGTGCCCGGTTGCGCGCCGAGCAGCTGATAGGCGGCCGGATTTGCTTCGCGAATGCGGAAGCCATCGGTCGCCGCGACAATGATCGCTTCGGACGAGAGATCGAAGAGCATCCGGTAACGCGCTTCAAGCCGGCGCATCCGCGTGTAATCGCGTTCAAGCGATTGCTGGGCCTGGAGCAGACGCTGCTGCACCGCCGCAGTTTCGCGAAGATCGCGTCCGAATGCGATGTGTCGTCCATCCGTGCCAGTGGGCACGATCACGTACTTTACGGGCGTGTCGCCCTCTTCGCCGATATGGTTGACTTGCCGCCAGTGCTGGGTCTGGTGCTTGCGCGCACCGGCCAGCATTTCCATCACTTTGGGCCGGCTTTCCGCGGTGACGGTGTCAACCCAGGTCTGGCCGATCCATCCGGCATAGCCCGGAAATTCATCCGGATTGGCCGAGGCATCAAGGATTTTGCCGGTATCGTCGAGTATCAGAATGATGTCGCCCGCAACCATTGCCATGCGGATTGCGGCTTCGAGATCCAGCGATTCAAGCACATCGACGGAATCGACAAATGGCGCCTTGCCCTCGATACTGTGCTTGCGAGTGAGCAACAGCTCCTCCGGCGGTCAGTTTTGGCAGAGGGCAGAACGGGTTTCGGCTACCAGTTGTTCCGCCAGAACCACGGCAGAGACCGCATCGCTTGCCGTACCGTCTGCCCCTGCTGCAACATGCAGGGTTGGATCGATATTAATCGCCCGGCCCCCTATCAAAACCCGGATTTCGGGATTGCGGGAAACCGAACGGATTGCTGAAATAAGCTCAGCGAGGTCGCCGCTAGGACAATCATTGGTCACCGTCAATCCTAGGAGATCGAACCCGCGTCGGGCGAGGATTTCAAGGAGCTTTGGCCGCTTCGGTTCAAATACAACTTCGCTCTCCCAGCCGGCCCTGGTGAACACCTCGTCGATCATCAAGGCGCCGAAGCTGTGCTGGTCACCGGGCACGGGAGCAAACAGCGCCGTTCGCGGTGCGGTAACCGCGTGCAGGATCACCGGTGATCGCATCGCGATGATCCGCATCACTTCCTGCAGGCGCCAAAGACCCATCGTGACATCGACGAAGTCACATTCGTCCGCTTCCCACAATTCGCCCAACTTGCGGGCTGAAGGGGCCAGCAGTTCGACATAGATCTGTTCCACCGCGACGCCGCGCGAAAGGAACTGTTCGATCGCGTCGAGCAGTTCGCTGGCCTCAAGGTGCAATGGCTGGGCTGCGAACCGCGCGATCTCTTCTGCGCTAAGGGTTGAAACGGGTTCGGTCATCCGACTCGGCCGGCGCAGCTGATCCCATCGGTCATTGCGATGGGCCATCAACAGTCGTGGAATAATGTCACCCTCAACCATCCGCGACAGGTTCGGCAAACTGGATGCGTGTATTGCACCCGGCCGACTCGACCGAGGCCCGGAGGCCTGGGCTGCGGTTCGTTCACTGCCAGTTCCCTTAGCCATCGGCCTCTCCCCGGCGTGGCATCGGCGCGTATCGCGTCAATCCGAAGTGACTCCGTATCGAGTCGAGGTGTCCGGACACTATGCAGGCTAGGCCGATCACGCCGGTTCTGCAAATCAAGAATTGTCCAATTTATTTGTCGTCAAGATTGATTGACACTTTGCCGAAGGCGGGCGTAGTCTCTGCATTGGAATTTGGAGTCTGAAGACTGGCAATGGCACGGGATGAACATCATCCGTCGGCCGGAGGGGAAACGCTCGGTCACCCGCTTACGGGAAAGGCGCTCTACACAGCGGAGGAGCGCCGCCGGCGCGACGAATCCCCCTGGACCATCGTGCAAGGGGTCTTGGCCCCGCTCCAGTTCGTTGTCTTCCTGATCAGCCTGACCTTGGTGCTGCGCTATCTCGCAACCGGCCACGGGGCGGCGGCGGCTGATGCCTCGATCGTCATCAAAACCCTGGTTTTGTACACTATCATGATCACCGGCTCGATCTGGGAAAAGCGGGTCTTCGGCAAGTGGCTGTTTGCCCGCCCGTTCTTCTGGGAAGATGTCTTCTCGATGCTCGTGCTGGCGCTGCACACGGCCTACCTGGCCATGCTGCTGGGCGGATATGGCACGGTGGGCGAGCGCATGCTGCTCGCGCTGGCGGCCTATCTGACTTACCTGATTAATGCCGGGCAGTTCCTGCTCAAGCTGCGTGCAGCGCGACTCGAAGCCGGGCCTCGACTGGCGGTGGCCGGATGACCGAGCTCATCGCCCTTGCTGCACCGGGTAGCGATTGCGCGCCGGTGCTGCGCGAGCGGGGGCAGCGGGAGGTTTTCTGCGGGCTCACCGGCATCATCTGGCTGCATCGCAAGATGCAGGACGCGTTCTTCCTGGTTGTCGGTTCACGCACCTGCGCCCATCTGCTGCAAAGCGCGGCTGGCGTGATGATCTTTGCCGAACCGCGGTTTGCCACGGCAATCATCGAAGAGCGTGATCTGGCCGGCATGGCTGACTGTCAGGACGAGCTGGATCGCGTCGTGCGCCGCCTGCTGTCGCGGCGGCCGGAAATCCGCACGCTGTTCCTGGTCGGCTCGTGCCCCAGCGAGGTCATCAAGCTGGACCTGGCCAAGGCTGCCCAGCGACTCGGCACCCAGTTCGCGCCGCAGGTCCGCATCCTCAACTATTCAGGCAGCGGGATCGAAACGACCTTTACCGAAGGCGAGGACGCTTGCCTTGCCGCGCTCGTGCCGGAAATGCCGACCCAGGCCAGGGGCGCTGCGGCTGAGCTGCTGGTGGTGGGTACGCTGCCGGATATCGTCGAAGACCAGTTCCTCCGGCTCTTTGCCGAGTTGGGGATTGCCCGCGTGGGCGTGCTTCCGGCGCGCAATGCGGCCGATCTTCCCACGGTCGGCCCGGCGACGCGCTATCTGCTGGCCCAGCCGTTCCTGACCGAGACCGCCCGGGCGCTAGAGGATCGCGGTGCCAAGCGGCTGGACGCGCTGTTTCCGTTCGGCGCGGAGGGCACGACCGACTGGCTCCGCGCCGCAGCCATGGCCTTTGGCATCGATGAGATGCACTTCAACCGCGTGATCGCACCGGGCCGCGAACGGGCCAAGCGCGCGATCGAACACAGCCGCCAGCGGCTGGAAGGCAAGCGCATCACCTTCCTGCCCGATTCGCAGCTGGAAGTGCCGCTGGCGCGCTTCCTCGCCACCGAACTCGGGATGGTGCCGGTCGAGGTGGGGACCCCCTATCTCAACCGCCAGATCAACGCGCGCGAACTGGCGCTGCTGCCGGACACAGTCCGGCTGAGCGAGGGCCAGCATGTCGATCGCCAGCTTGATCGTGTCCGCGCCGATCGGCCTGACCTGACGGTCTGCGGCCTGGGTCTCGCCAATCCGCTCGAAGCGGAAGGACTTTCTACCAAGTGGGCGATCGAACTGGTCTTCTCGCCGATCCATGGCTTTGAGCAAGCCGGAGACCTTGCCGAACTGTTCGCCCGGCCGCTGCGGCGACGCGACGTGTTGAGGGTCTAGGGCGATGCAGCTTTCCGTCTGGACATATGAAGGCCCGCCCCACGTTGGCGCGATGCGCGTGGCGACCGCGATGGAGGGAATGCACTATGTCCTCCATGCGCCGCAGGGCGATACCTATGCCGATCTGCTGTTCACGATGATCGAGCGGCGCGGCAAGCGCCCGCCGGTCACCTATACCACCTTCCAGGCGCGCGATCTGGGCAAGGATACGGCGCAGCTGTTTCAGGATGCCGCGCGCGACGCGCTTGACCGGTTCAAGCCGCAGGCGCTGATGGTGGGCGCATCGTGCACCGCCGAACTGATCCAGGATGACCCCGCTGGTCTGGCCGAGGCGATGCAGCTTGATTGCCCGGTCATCCCGCTGGAGCTGCCAAGCTATCAGCGCAAGGAAAACTGGGGCGCGGCGGAAAGCTTCTATCAGGTGGTGCGCCATCTGGCCGACCAGACCGTGCGCCCGCGCGGCGGGCCGGTGGCGCTGGTCAACATTCTGGGGCCTGCCGCGCTTGGATTCCGTCACCGCGACGATGTGATCGAAGTGCGCAAGATTCTCGACGCCCTGGGCATCGAGGTGAACATGGTGGCACCGCTGGGCGCCTCACCCAATGATATTCGACGGATTGGCGCGGCGGATTTCAACATCGTGCTTTATCCCGAGATCGGCGAGGAAGCCGCCCGCTGGCTGGAAAAGACGTTTTCCCAGCCGGCGATCCGCAACGTGCCGATCGGGGTAGGGGCAACGCGGGAATTCATTCGTGCCGTGGCCGCGCTGGCTGGGGCCGATCCGGCTGCCGCGCTGGATGATGACGGATCGCGGATGCCGTGGTGGAGCCGCTCGGTCGACTCAACCTACCTCACCGGCAAGCGCGTCTTCATCTTTGGCGATGCCACCCATGCCGTTGCCGCGGCCCGGATCGCACACGAAGAGCTCGGCTTCGCAGTCTGCGGCCTGGGCTGTTACAACCGCGAATTCGCGCGGGACGTGCGGGATGCGGCCAAGCGCTATGGCATCGAACCGCTGATTACCGACGATCACCTTGAAGTCGAGGAGGCCATTGCCGCCGCCTCGCCGGAACTGGTGCTCGGGACGCAAATGGAACGGCATATTGCCAAGCGGCTGGGCCTGCCCTGCGCGGTCATTTCCGCGCCGGTGCATGTCCAGGATTTCCCCGCGCGCCATTCGCCGCAGATGGGGTTCGAAGGGGCCAATGTCATCTTCGACAGCTGGGTTCATCCGCTGGTGATGGGGCTGGAGGAGCACCTGCTCACCATGTTCCGCGATGATTTCGAGTTCTCCGACGGGGCTGGGGCATCGCATCTGCATGGTCACGGTGCGCAGGTCGCCGTGCCTCTCGCCGAGCCAGCCAACGACGCCGAGCTCGCCGCGCTCTGGACTGCCGAGGCGGAACGCGAGCTCAAGAAGATTCCATTTTTCGTGCGCGGCAAGGCACGCCGCAACACCGAAGCCTTTGCCGCCGAACAGGGGCGCGGCGCGATCGATCTGGCAACCCTCTACGACGCGAAGGCGCACTATGGCCGGTAGCTTCACTCCCCCCGTGCGCGTCACGATCGTGACGCTGGACCACCACCTCAAAGGGGCGGTGGAGCGCGCCGAGGGTGAGCTGCGGCCTGACAACATTTACCTGAACCTGCACGCTGCCGCCGATTGGGACCGCAATCCCGAAGCTCTGACCAAGGCAAAGGAAGACATCGCCAAGGCCGACATCGTCGTAGCGACCATGCTGTTCCTGGACGATCACGTTCGCGCGATCTTCCCCGCGCTGGAGGCCCGGCGCGAACAGTGCGATGCAATGCTCGGGCTGATGTCCGATGGCGAGATCGTCAAGCTGACGCGCATGGGCAAATACCGGATGGACGCGCCGGCGCGCGGTCCGCTGGCCCTGCTCAAGCGCCTACGCGGCTCCAATAAGCGCGATGCCAGTTCCGGAGCGGGGCAGATGAAGATGCTGCGCCGCCTGCCCAAGATCTTGCGGTTCGTGCCCGGCACGGCGCAGGATGTGCGCGCCTATTTCCTGACGCTGCAATACTGGCTGGCTGGATCGGACGCGAACATCGTCGCCATGACCCGGGCGCTGGTCGATCGCTACGCTTCGGGAGACCGACTGACTCGGCGCGGCATCACGCGCGCCAATCCGCCGATCGAGTATCCCGAAGTGGGCGTCTATCACCCCCGCTCGGATCAGAAGTTCTCCGAAAGCCTGCGGCTGCTGCAGCGCAAGCCTGGCCCCAACGGCACCGTTGGGCTGCTGCTGCTGCGGTCCTACTTGCTGGGCAAGGATACCGGCCACTACGATGGCGTAATCAGGGCAATGGAAGCGGCCGGCCTGAAGGTGGTTCCGGCCTTTGCCAGCGGTCTCGATGGCCGTCCTGCCATAGAAAAGTTCTTTATTGCCAACGGCCAGCCAACGGTCGACGCCGTGGTCAACTGCACCGGGTTCTCGCTGGTTGGCGGGCCGGCCTATTCCGATACCGGTGCTGCGGTGGAAATGCTGGCACGGCTCGATTTGCCTTACATCGCCGCGCACGCGCTGGAATTCCAGACCCTGGAAGACTGGCGCGCTCGTCCGCAAGGCCTGCTGCCGCTTGAAACGACCATGATGGTCGCCTTGCCTGAGCTTGACGGGGCGATTTGCCCCAGCGTGTTCGGCGGACGCAGCGCCCAGGGTGAAGGCCGCGCCCGCGCCATGGAATGCGATCCCGAGCGGGCTGACGCGCTTGCCCAGAAAGTCGTGAAGCTGATTGCCTTGCGCCGGTCGGCCCGGGCCGATCGCAAGCTGGCAATCACCCTGTTCAACTTTCCGCCCAATGCCGGGGCAACCGGAACGGCCGCGCACCTGGCCGTGTGGGAATCGCTCTTTGCCACGCTGCAACGGCTGGCGGGTGAGGGCTATGCGGTTGACGTTCCGGGGACCGTCGACGAACTGCGCGATCGCGTGCTCCAGGGCAATGCCGCCCGCTATGGCGCCGAGGCCAATGTGGCTGCCCGCGTCCCAGCCGATTCCCATATCCGGCGCGAGCCGCACCTTGCCGCGATCGAGGCCCAGTGGGGCCCGGCCCCGGGCAAGGTGCAGAGCGATGGCACCAGTATTCACGTACTGGGCGAAATGTTCGGCAACGTCTTTGTCGGGATCCAGCCAACATTCGGATACGAGGGTGATCCGATGCGGCTGTTGTTCGATGGCGATTTTGCCCCGACTCACGCCTTCGCCGCCTATTATCGTTGGATTCGCGAAGATTTCGGCGCCCACGCCGTCCTCCATTTCGGCACCCATGGCGCATTGGAATTCATGCCGGGCAAGCAGACTGGCCTTAGCGGCGATTGCTGGCCGGAACGGTTGCTGGGCGATCTGCCAAACTACTACCTCTACGCTTCGAACAACCCGTCCGAAGGAATCCTGGCCAAGCGCAGGTCGGGTGCCACCCTGGTCAGCTATCTTACGCCGCCACTGGCCCAGGCCGGGCTTTACCGCGGCTTCATCGATCTGAAGGCCAATGTCGAACGCTGGCGCATGGCCGAGAACGACGGGGAGCGGTCGCTCCTCGAAGCGATCATCACCGAGGAATGCGAAATCCTCGATATTGAGCGCGGCGACATCGCCGATCTTTCCGCCCGGCTCTATGAGCTGGAGCGCGCGCTAATTCCGCACGGGCTGCACGTGCTGGGGCTGTCCCCGGCCGGCGAACAGCGGCGTGAACTACTCGACGCGATGGTCGAGGCCGATCCGCAGGCTGATCGCGGCGCGCTTGATGCCGCGCTAGATGCCTGCGATGAAATCGGCGCGGTGATCCATGCCCTTGATGGCGGCTATGTCCGGCCGGCCCCGGGCGGCGATCTGCTCGCCAATCCGCAAGTGCTCCCGACCGGGCGCAATATTCATGGCTTTGATCCATTCCGGATCCCCAGCCGGGTTGCCTGCGAGCAAGGGCGGGTCCAGGCTGAGGGCCTCATCGCCAAGCACATCGCAGGCGGCGAGCCGTTCCCCGAAAGCCTCGCCATGGTGCTGTGGGGCACCGACAACATGAAGAGCGAGGGCGTCCAGATCGCCCAAGCGATGACGCTGATCGGCGCGCGTCCGCGGATCGATGGTTATGGCCGCCTGGCCGGGGCCGAACTGATCCCGCTGGGCGAGCTGGGCCGCCCGCGGATCGATGTGGTCATGACCCTGTCGGGGATCTTCCGGGATCTGCTGCCGCTGCAGAGCCGGATGCTGGCCGAAGCCGCGCTGCTTGCTGCGCAGGCTGACGAGCCGCTGGCAATGAACTTTGTCCGCAAGCACAGCCTGGCGCATCAGCAGACCCACGATTGCGACCTGGAAACGGCGGCGTTGCGAGTCTTCTCGAACGCCGAAGGAGCCTATGGCGCGAACGTCAATCTGCTGATTGACGGCGGGGTTTGGGCCGATCCGGACGAACTGGCCAATGCCTTCGAACTGCACAAGGGCTATGCCTATGGTGTAAAGGGCGAGCCGGTCCAGCAACGTGCCCTGCTGCGCAGCGCGCTGGCCGATGTCGAATTCACCTACCAGAACCTGGAATCGGTTGAGGTCGGGATTACCGATCTCGACCAGTATGTTGATGGCTTGGGCGGAGTCAGCCGCTCCGTCTCGCGCGCGCGGGGCAAGGATGCGCCGGTCTACATCGTCGATGCCACCCAGGGGCAGACCAAGGTGCGCACCCTGGCCGAACAGATCGACCTGGAAACCCGTACCCGGACGCTTAATCCAAAGTGGTTCGAAGGCATGCTGCAGCACGGCTATGAAGGCGTGCGCCACATCGAAGGCCATGTCACCAATACCCTGGGCTGGTCGGCAACGACCGGGCAGGTGGCACCTTGGGTCTACCAGCGGATCAGCGAAACCTTCGTGCTTGATCCCGAAATGCGGCGGCGGCTTTCGGCGCTCAACCCCAAGAGCTCGGCGCGCGTAGCGGGCCGTCTACTCGAAGCCTGCGAACGGCAGTTGTGGGAACCAGACGAGGCCACCCTCGAAGCACTGCGCCATGCCAGCGACGAACTCGAAGATCGCCTCGAAGGCGTCTTTGCGGCGGAATGAAGGAAAACCAATGAACCTGCTTGACCCCCGTGCCAAATTCCTGCCGCCAGACGGCGACGGATCGATGCAGGTCCAGCTCGACCCGAGCGACAAGATCAAGGGCGCGAAGGTTTTCGCGGTCTATGGCAAAGGCGGGATCGGCAAGTCGACGACCTCTTCGAACCTGTCGGCCGCCTTCTCCAAGCTTGGTCACCGCGTGCTGCAGATCGGCTGCGACCCAAAGCATGACAGCACCTTCACCCTGACCAAGAAGCTGATGCCGACTGTGATCGACGTGCTCGAAACGGTTGAATTCCATGCCGAAGAGCTGCGGCCCGAGGACTACATGTTCGAAGGCTACAACGGCGTGATGTGCGTTGAGGCCGGCGGCCCGCCGGCCGGGACTGGCTGCGGCGGCTATGTCGTCGGCCAGACGGTCAAGCTGCTCAAGCAGCATCACCTGCTCGAGGATACCGACGTCGTTATCTTCGACGTGCTGGGCGATGTCGTATGCGGCGGGTTCGCCGCGCCGCTCCAGCATGCCGAACGCGCGCTGGTGGTGGCGGCCAACGATTTCGACAGCATCTTCGCGATGAACCGGATCGTCGCGGCGATCGGCGCCAAGGCCAAGAACTATGACGTGCGGCTCGCCGGAGTGATCGCCAATCGTTCGGCCGCAACTGACGAGATCGACCGCTTCAGCGACGCGATCGGGATGAAACGGCTGGCCCATTTCAAGGATCTCGATGCGATCCGTCGCAGCCGGCTCAAGAAGTGCACCCTGTTCGAAATGGACGACAGCCCCGAGGTTTTTGCCGCGCAGCAGGAATACCTCCGGCTGGCGCAACTGCTGTGGGAAGGGGTCGATCCGATCGAGGCCAAGCCGATGAAGGATCGTGACATCTTCGATTTCCTGGGGTTCGAATAATGGCGACACGTGCACCCTCCGATGGCCTGATCCACGGCTATGACGCCCAGCGCGAAAAGCTGGCCGCCTATTTCGATGGCACCGCCCGCAAGGCCTGGATTGATCTGACTTCCGACGCGAAGGTCAGCGGGATCCGCGCCACGGTGCGGGCTGGACGCGAGCGGATGCGCAGCATGCTGGTCGATTGGCTGCCGCATGACCTGCGCCGCACCTGCGTGCTTGATGCGGGCTGCGGCACCGGCGCGCTCAGCATCGATACGGCCCGCCGCGGCGCTCAGGTCACGGCTGTCGATATAGCCGCCGGGCTGGTCGAGATCGCCCGCGAACGGGCGCCGTCGTTCCTGGGCCATGGCCGGATCGACTGGCATGTCGGTGATATGCTCGACCCGGCGCTGGGCGAATTCGACCACGTCGTGGCGATGGATTCGCTGATCCACTACCAGCCGGCCGATATCGTCGCGACGCTGGCAACGCTGGGCGAGCGCTGCGCGAAGTCGATGGTTTTCACCTTCGCGCCGCACACGCCGCTGCTGGGCGCGATGCACACCGCCGGCAAGCTGTTCCCGCGCGGCAACCGTTCGCCCGCAATCGTGCCGGTCAACGCTGACCGGCTGCGCGAGGAGCTGGGCCACCTGCGCGGTTGGCGCGTGACCCGGACCGAGCGTGTCGCTAGCGGTTTCTACACTTCGCAAGCGATGGAACTGGTGCGCTGCTGATGGCCCGGATCGCTCGTTTTTCGCCGAACTGGAGCCGGGTCGCCCTGACCTGGCTGCCGTTCGCCGATGCGGCAAGCGCCGACCTGCCCTTGGCCCGCCTGCTGCGCCTGGCGCTGTTCCAGGTCAGCGTTGGGATGACGATGGTGCTGCTCAACGGCACGCTCAACCGGGTGATGATCGTCGAACTGCACACACCGGCTTGGCTGGTATCGCTGTTGATCGCCCTGCCGCTGCTGTTCGCGCCGCTGCGCGCCTTGATTGGCCACAGGTCCGACAATCATCGCTCGGTGCTGGGCTGGCGGCGGGTGCCTTATATCTGGTTCGGCACGCTGATGCAGTTCGGCGGGCTGGCAATCATGCCCTTTGCCTTGCTGCTGCTTGGCCGCGAGGGCGATTTCGCCGCTGGTCTTGTCGGCAGCGCGCTGGCTTTCCTGCTGGCCGGCGCTGGCCTCCATACCACGCAGACCGCCGGCCTGGCGCTGGCGACCGACCTTGCCCCTGCCGAAAACCGCCCGCGCGCGGTAGCGCTGCTTTATGTCATGCTGCTGGCGGGCATGATGCTCGCTTCGCTGGCAATTGGCACGCAACTGGTCGATTTCCGCCCCACAAAGCTGGTTCAGGTAGTGCAGGGCGCTGCCGTGCTGGCGCTGGTGCTGAACGTGACCGCGCTGTGGAAGCAGGAAGCCCGCAACCAGTCGGTTATCGCGGCTGACACGCCCCGGCCGAGCTTTGCCGAAGTCTGGCAGCATTTCACGGCAGAACGCCAGACTCGCCGCCTGCTGACGGCGATCGGGCTTGGGGCTGCGGCCTTTGCCATGCAGGATGCCTTGCTCGAGCCCTATGGCGGCGAGGTCCTGGGCCTTTCGGTGGGGGCGACGACGGGGCTGACCGGCGCTTGGGCGCTGGGTACGCTGACCGGCTTTGCCCTGACCGCGCGGCGCTTGAGCAAAGGTGCCGATCCGCTGCGGGTCGCGGGCTTTGGTGTTGCTGCCGGGATCGCCGCCTTCATGCTGGTGATCTTCGCCGCTCCGTTGAACCTGCCGGCGCTGCTGGCGATGGGCGCGGCAACGATTGGGTTTGGCGGCGGATTGTTTGCGGTCGGCACCCTGGTAGCCGCGATGGGCCTGGCCCGCGATGGCACCAGCGGCATTGCCCTGGGCGCCTGGGGCGCAGTGCAGGCGACCGGTGCGGGGCTGGCCATTGCTGTCGGCGGCGTCCTGCGTGACGTGGTTTCGCGCCTGGCCGTGGCCGACGATCTGGGGACCACTCTGGCTGACCGGGCGACCGGCTATACCACAGTTTATCTCATCGAAATCATCCTGTTGCTGGCCACCCTGGTGGTGGTCGGACCACTGGTCGGGCGCGACCGAAATCACGCGCCCAAGCTGAACGCGGCCCGGTTCGGGCTGACTGAGTTTCCCACCTGATGTTGCGGGGAAGGACTGAAAGATGAACGGGAATATTGTCGGAACCATCGATGGTGCAGAGTTGGCATTTTACGCCTTCGTGCTGTTTTTCATTGCCCTGATCTTCTGGCTGCGACGGGAAGACCGGCGCGAAGGCTATCCGCTGGAAGACGAACTGACCGGCGCGATCGAGACCGTGGGCGGACCGCTTTACGCAGCCTCGACCAAGTCGTTCCGCCTGCCGCATGGCAAGGGCACGGTGACGGCCCCGACGCAGGGCCGCGAGCCGGTCAAGATTGCGGCGCGGCGGACCGACGTGTTCGGCGGCGCGCCTTATGCGCCGACCGGCAATCCGCTGGCCGACGGGATCGGTCCGGCGGCCTATGCCGACCGCGCCAAGTGGCCTGATATCGATGCCCACGGCAAGCCCCGGATCGTGCCCATTTCGAGCGACGATCACATCAGCGTGGCCCCGACCAGCACCGATCCGCGCGGGCTGAAGGTGATTGCGGCCGATGGCAAGGTGGCTGGCACAGTCACCGATCTGTGGGTTGACCGGGCCGAGCACATGATCCGCTACCTCTCGGTCGATACGGGTTCAGGCACGGTCCTGGCACCGATGGCCATGGCCTTGGTACGGCATGACCATGTCTCGATCGATGCGATCAACGCCGCTGACTATGGCGCTGCCCCGGTGCCGGCTTCGGCGACCGAGATCACTCGGTACGAGGAAGAGCGCGTGATCGGCTACTTCGGCGGCGGCTATCTCTACGCCAATGCCGACCGGCAGGAGCCCTGGCTGTGACCCCCAGCGAATACGAGCACGAACCGATCCGTGGCCTGCCTGGCGATCTCCCGCCAGGCGAACGGATCCTGTGGCAGGGTGGGCCGGAATGGCGCACCTTTGCCCGCAGCGCGCTCCATACCCGCTGGGTCGGACTTTACTTTGCGGCCATGGCGGTCCTGGCGCTGCTTAGCGGCAGCATGGGCGGGCTGCTGGCGGCGGCGGCTTCGGCGGCGGCGGTGACGGGCCTGCTTTCGCTTTTCGCGGTGCTGGTGGCGCGGACCACGGTCTACACCATTACCAACCGCCGCGTTGTGCTGCGGGTTGGGGTCGCGCTGCAGAAGTGCATCAACCTGCCGCTGGCCGTGATTGGTTCAGCCGAGTTGCGCCCGTTGACGGGTGGGCATGGTGATATCGTGCTGGTTCCCAATGCCGTGCATCGATTGGGCTATGCCATGCTCTGGCCGCATGCCCGTCCGCTCAAGATCGGCCGGCCGCAACCGATGCTGCGCGCCTTGCCCGATGCGGTGAACGTTGCCGAAGTCCTGGCCCGGGCCTGCGGCGCGATCGCTCCGATCGCCCGCGAGGACGCTCCGGCCATTCGACCGGCCGCATTGCCAGCGCAGGGAGTTGCGGCATGAGCCAGGCCCACAGCCACGACAACATCGTTTCGACCCCGGCGCTGGTCGCAGCCGGCACCTTGGTGGCATTCACGCTGGTCATGACCGCGACGGTCAAGCTGGGTTGGATGGAACGCGAAGCAGTGCCCAGCGTGGCCCGCGCCGAAGCCCAGGCAGCCCCGACCGCCCGGCGCAGCCTCCGCTTCGCCGACGGGGCGGACGGTTCGGTTCTGATCAGCGACGCCAGCACCGGCCAACCGGTCTCGACAATCGTCGCCGGGGCCGAACAGGGCGGTTTCATTCGCGGCGTCCTGCGCGGTCTGGCGCGTGAACGGCACCTCCACGGGATTGGTTCGGAGCCGCCCTTCACGCTGACCCGCTGGTCGGACGGCTCGCTCTCGCTGGTCGACGAGGCGACTCATCGTTCGGTCGATCTTGGCGGCTTCGGCTCAGACAACAGCGCCGCCTTTGCCGCCCTGCTGATGGGAGCACCCCGGCCATGAACGCGCGCCGTTTCGATGTTCCGTGCCGCATCGCGATCGAGCAGAGCGAGGCCTATTTTCACGCCCACGTCGAGCTCGAAGGCGATGTCGCGATCAATCCGGGGGACCGGGTGCAGGTGCACGGCGCACCGATGCAGGTTCCTTTCGGCGAGAGCGCCGTCTTCGAACGCACCGCCACGGTGACCCGCGCCGGGCCGCTGCTGCGCAGCTGGACCAAACTTGCCGCCTATTTCGATCTGTCTGAACTCTATGAAGTCAGCTTCAGCTCAGGGAGCCTGAAATGAACGCGATTACCTCGATCCCCACCAAGCCCGACGGCACGCCAGACACGATGGCCCTGGCTTCGCATGAAACGGTGCTGACCCCGCGGTTTTATACCACCGATTTCGCCGCGCTTGACGCGATCGACGTGGGGCCGGTGCGGCGCGAATGGGATGCGCTGATCGACGAGATGGTCGACGATCATAACAAGCGGCACTTTCGCCGCGATGACAGTTTCACCGGCGTGATCGACAGCCTTGATCCAGAGCTGCGCGCCGAGTTCATCGATTTTCTGGTCAGTTCGGCCACCTCGGAGTTCTCTGGCTGCATCCTCTATGCCGAGATCGCTAAGCGGACCAAGAATGCGGACATGAAGCAGCTTTTCAAGCTGCTCGCCCGTGATGAAAGCCGCCATGCCAGCTTCATCAACGAGACGCTGAAGGATGCCGGGATCGGCCTGAACCTGAGCTTCCTGACGAAGACCAAGAAATACACATACTTCAAACCGAAGTTCATTTTTTACGCGGTCTATCTGTCGGAAAAGATCGGTTACGCCCGTTATATCGCGATCTTCCGGCATCTGGCGCGCAATCCCAGCCAGCGTTTCCACCCGATCTTCCGCTGGTTCGAGGAGTGGTGCAACGACGAGTTCCGCCACGGCGAAGCCTTTGCCATGCTGCTGCGCGCCGATCCCAAGCTGCTGCGCGGCCACAACAAGCTGTGGATCCGGTTCTTCCTGCTTTCAGTCTATGCCACGATGTATGTGCGAGATCATGGCCGCCCCGTGTTCCACGCGGCGCTTGGGATGGACCCGACCACCTACGATTTCGAGGTATTCTCGATCTGCAACCAGATCAGCCGCCAGGTCTTCCCGGTCGAGTTGGCGATCGATGATCCAGCCTTCAGGCGCGGGATGGACCGCCTACTCGCCGCCAGCCGCCGGATCGACGCCGGGAAGAAGCGCGGCGGCCTTGGCGGAGCCTGGCTGCGGGTAACCGGCATGGCCGGGGCAGCCCGCAGTTTTGCGGGGCTCTACCTCCACCGCACCAAGCCCAATGAACTGCCCCAGACGATCAGGCTTCAGCCGGCGTGGTAAGCTGGTCGGGCCATATCCTGCCAGTCGTGGCGACCATCGCGATGTGGTTCATCGCCACCGGGCTGATCGCCTGGTTGGACAACCGTGATCGTGCGACCTTTCCCCGCAGCTTGCTGCTGGCAGGACTGGCCGGAGTTGCCGGGCTGGTGATCGTGGTTTTATCGATGGGTTCGACCAGCATTGGCAGCGTCTACTGGGCCTTTGCCGGGGCGATCCTGATCTGGGCCTGGCACGAAATCGGCTTCCTGACGGGCGCAATCGCCGGCCCGCGACGCGAGGCCTGCCCTGAAGGCGCCTCACTATGGGAGCGCTTCGGCCATGCCAGCGCCGCAATGGCCTGGCACGAGATTGCCTTGGCGATGACCGCGCTGCTGCTGATCTCGCTGACCTGGAATGCCCCCAACCAGGTGGCGGCCATGGTCTTCCTGTTGCTGTTCGTGCTGCGGCTCAGCACCAAGCTGGCAATCTTTGCCGGCGTGCCGAACATGAGCACCGATATCCTGCCGCCGCACCTTGGCTACCTGAAAAGCTATTTCGGCGCACCGCGCTTCACCGCGGTGCTGGGTCTGGCGATCCTCGGCAGCCTGGCGCTGGCGGCCTGGCTGGGCACTCTGGCTGCTGCTGCGCCTGCTGGCACTGCTGCCGCGGCCGGGGCGAGTCTGCTCTTCGCACTCGGGGCGCTGGGCGCGCTCGAGCATCTATTTCTGGCCCTGCCGCTGCGCGATGGGGCCTTGTGGGGGTGGGCGCTGCCAGCGCCGCGCCGTAATCAAGTCTGATTCAAGGGAAGGATGTTGGGCATGGACTTCGATGGCTTTTTCAAAGCGGAACTGGATGCGGTGCGCGAAGAGGGGCGGTACCGCGTCTTCACCGAGATTGAGCGCCATCGCGGCCGCTTCCCACACGCCACGCGCTATGTCGGGGATGAAACCTCGGCCGTCACCGTCTGGTGCTCGAACGACTATCTTGGCATGGGCCAGCATCCTGTCGTGATCGAGGCGATGCACCGCGTGCTCGATGAATGCGGCGCCGGGGCCGGCGGCACCCGCAACATTTCCGGCACCAACCACCATCACGTGCTGCTGGAAGCCGAACTGGCCGATCTCCACAACAAGGAGGCCGCGCTGCTGTTCACCAGCGGCTACGTTTCCAACTGGGCAGGCCTCGGCACGCTGGCGGCCAAGATCCCGGGCTGCGTGGTCTTTTCGGACGCGCTCAACCATGCCTCGATGATCGAAGGGATCCGCCACAGCCGTGCCCCCTACAAGGTCTGGGCCCATAACGATCCCGCCGATCTCGATCGCCTGCTGTCCGAATTCGGCCCCGAAGTGCCCAAGCTGGTGGCCTTCGAAAGCGTCTATTCGATGGATGGCGACATCGCCCCGATCGCCGAGATCCTCGACGTCTGCGAGAAGCACGGCGCAATGAGCTACATCGACGAGGTCCACGCCGTGGGCCTCTATGGGGCACGCGGCGGCGGCGTCGCCGAACGCGAAGGGTTGATGGACCGGATCACCGTCATCGAAGGCACACTGGGCAAGGCCTTCGGTGTGATGGGCGGCTATATCGCCGCTTCGGCCGATCTGGTCGATTTCGTCCGCACCTTTGCCAGCGGCTTCATCTTCTCAACCGCGCTGCCCCCGGCAGTCGCCGCGGGCGCCTGCGCCAGTATTGCGCACCTCAAGGCCAGCAGCCGTGAGCGCGAATTGCAGCAGGACCGCGTCGCAACGGTCCGGCGCAAGCTCGACATGCTAGGGATCCCGCACTTGCCCAATCCCAGCCACATCATTCCGGTGATGGTTGGCGATGCCAAGAAGGCCAAGATGATCAGCGATTGGCTGATGGACAACCACGGCATCTATGTGCAGCCGATCAACTACCCGACCGTACCGCGCGGGACCGAGCGGCTGCGGATCACCCCGTCACCGGTTCACACCGATGGCGATATCAACCGGCTGATCGATGCGCTGAGCGACATCTGGTCGCAGTGCGAACTGGCGCGCGGTTCAATCGCCGCCTGATCCGCCGGGTCAAGGCACGAAAAAGGGGCGCGAACCGCAAGGTCCGCGCCCCTTTTCTTTGCCTGAAATTGACGGCTTACTTCTTGGTTTCGAGGTAAGCGATCACGTCGGCGCGGTCCTGACCCTTGGCCAGACCGGCGAAAGCCATCTTGGTGCCCGGAACCACGCGGGCCGGCTTTTCCAGGTACTGGTAAAGCTTTTCCTTGGACCAGGTGATGCCACTGTTCTTGTTGGCATCACTGTAGGCGAAGCCTGCAATGCTACCTGCAGCGCGGCCGACAACGCCAGCCAGCGAGGGACCGATCCGGTTCACGCCCGGATCCGTGACGTGGCAGGACTTGCACTGGACAAAGACCTTCTCGCCATTGGCGGCGTTGCCGGTCATGTCGGCGAACTTGGTGCCATCAAGCGTGTCGGTGTTGTCTGCGGCCGGAGCGGCGGCGGCAGCAGGGGCTGCGGCGGCTGCGGCAGGTGCTGCAGTTTCAGCAGCGGTAGTTTCGGCGGTGGGAGCCGGTTCGCTGTTCCCGCCGCCGCATGCGGTGAGCAAGGCGAACGAAGCGACGCATCCGGCCTTTACAATGATTCCCTTCATCCTGCTTCCCTTCTTTGGTCCGAAGCCAGCGGAAAATCCGCCATCAACAACCCTCCCAGATTCCCTTTATGCACCACCGGCGATCTTGGCAAAAGAAGATTCGTCGGGCTGTCAGTGCATGATGGAGAGAATCGGAAAGGTCAAAGTGAAGGTCGTTGCGGGCAGCTTGCCAAGCATTCCGTGCACCGCCAGTAAGGCGCGATGAAGCTGGGCGTCTGCTACTATCCCGAACACTGGCCCGAGACATGGTGGGCTGATGACGCGCGGCGCATGGGCGAAATGGGGCTGTCGCATGTCCGGATCGGCGAATTTGCCTGGAGCCGGATCGAGCCGGAACCAGGCCGGCTGGAGTGGGATTGGCTTGACCGCGCGCTGGAAGTGCTGGGCGATGCCGGGCTGAAGGTGATTCTGGGCACACCGACCGCGACGCCGCCCAAGTGGCTGGTTGATAGCATGCCCGAGATGATCGCTTTGGATGCCGGTGGCCATCCGCGCGGCTTTGGATCGCGGCGGCACTATTGCTTCAGCCATGCGGGCTATGCCGGGGAATGCGACCGGATCGTGACGCAGCTGGCCGAGCGATATGGCCAGCACCCGGCGATCGTCGCCTGGCAGACGGACAACGAGTATGGCTGCCACGATACGGCGGTGAGTTATTCGCTTGCGGCGCGCGATGGGTTCCGCGAATGGCTGCGCCGAAAGCATGGGACGATCGCGGCGCTGAATCAGGCCTGGGGCAATGTCTTCTGGTCGATGGAATACCGCGATTTTGCCGAGATTGAGCTGCCCAACCTGACCGTGACTCAGGCCAATCCGGCGCACGAGCTGGACTTCCGGCGGTTCTCTTCGCACCAGGTGGCAGAGTTTAACCGCCGGCAGGTTGCAATCCTGCGGCGCCATTCACCCGGCCGTGACGTGGTCCACAACTTCATGGGCTTCTTCACCCAGTTCGATCACCATGCGGTGGGCGATGACCTCGATGTGGTGAGCTGGGACAGCTATCCGCTGGGTTTCTTGGAGCAGTTCTGGTTTTCGCCTGAGGAGAAGCGGCGGTACCAGCGGCAGGGCCATCCCGATATCGCCGCCTTCCACCACGATCTCTATCGCGGCTGCCAACGCGAAGGGCGCTGGTGGGTGATGGAACAGCAGCCTGGGCCAGTGAACTGGGCGCGCTACAATCCGGCGCCGCTACCGGGAATGGTGCGGCTGTGGACTCTTGAGGCGATGGCTCATGGTGCCGAACTGGTCAGCTATTTCCGCTGGCGCCAGGCACCCTTTGCGCAGGAACAGATGCATGCCGGGCTGCTCCGTCCGGACAGCGTGGATGACCAGGGCGCGCATGAAGCACGAACGGTCGCCGCCGAGATCGCCGCGCTGCCCGATCCCGGTCCGCCGCCGCGGCGTGTCGCGCTGGTCTTTGACTATACCGCAGCCTGGGTGACCGACATCCTGCCGCAGGGCCAGGGCTTTTCTGCGCTGCGGGTAGCGTTCGAGTATTACTCGCTGCTGCGGCGGCTGGGGCTGGACATCGATATTGTCCGGCCCGGGACGGACATTGCCGGCTATGCTCTGGTGGTGGTGCCGTGCCAGCCGATCTGTAGCGCGGACTTTGTGGCCAGCCTGACTGGTCTGTCCGCGCCGGTCGTGTTCGGGGCTCGCGCCGGCAGCAAGACGGCCGACTTTGCCATTCCGGCAGAGCTGCCGCCTGGGCCGCTCCAGTCGCTGCTGCCGCTCAAGGTGGTGCGGGTTGAAAGCCTGCGCGGCCAGCCGTGCGAGTGGCTTGAGCAGGTCGAGACCGGGCTGGACGAGGCAGGCCCCGGAATCTTCCGGCATGGCCAGCTTTACTACGTCTCACGTTATCCAATCGATCCCCAGATCGAGCAGGTGATCGCAAGTGTGGCTGCGAACGCGGGATTAGACTGCATCGCGCTCCCGGAAGGGCTGCGGTTGCGACGGACCGGAAATCTGGTCTTCGCCTTCAATTATGGAACAGAGTCTGTCGATCTGCCGCCAGGCGCGCTGGGCAAATTTGTGCTTGGAGAGCCACGGCTTCCGCCGGCGGGTGTAGCCGTGGGGGTTGCGCGATAGCGCTGGCCTATGCAGGTTTTCCCTTGCAATCCGGGCTGAGATTACGCCTTTTTGAGGCGATAGCAGGGGTCCCCAGATGCAACCGGCCAAACCGGTCTCCAGTCAGCTAGCAATCATCGCGGCGGCATTTGGCTGCGGCGAGGCGCTGGCGCATACGATCAGTGGGCTCGGTCGCGGCGGGCGGCACGGACGCGGGCAGGTGCTTTATCCCCTGCCGGATCGTGAAGAAACTTCGCTGCTGCTGGAAGGGCTCGCGCAGGAGGCTGCCTATGGCCGTGAAGGCGGCGTACTGGTGCTGCACCAATTCGGCCCGGGCGAATTCTATGGCAACCTGATCGACCATGGCGGCGACATTCAGGTCGAGGCGCTGAGCGACGGTCATGCCCTGCATTACGGCGAAGACACCATGTTGCGGCTGATGGAAAGTTATGGCGGAGTGGCGATGGCCGTCGCGCGGCAACTGGCGCGGCGGCTGGCGATGATCCGCCAACGCATGGTTGAGGCGACCCTGCTTTCGGCAACGGGCCGCATCTGCGCCGAACTGCTGCGGCTATCACGCAAGTCGGAAGACGGCGTAATCCGCCCGCTGCCGGTATTGGCGGAGCTGGCCCAACGGGTCCAATCAACTCGCGAAACCGCCTCGCGCACAGTCTCGCAGCTGGAGCGGCGCGGGATCATTCAGCGCCGCGATGGCGGGCTGGCGGTGATCGCGCCGCACCGGCTGGAAGAAATGATCTACTAGGCGCTGGGCAGAAGCATGTGGACCGGTCCGCCGGTCTCGGCATCGCCAAGGTGATAGAGCTCGCTGCGCAGGGCTGCAAAAGGCGCGACGGCCAACACAACCGCCAGCGCGTCGGAAGCCAGCGCCGTGCCTGTTGGCGCCATGGCCAGCAATTCGCCCGCCCGGTCACTCTCGGGCCCGTAAGCGACGCTGGTACTGCTGGCCGGATCGTCAATCACGGTCACGATCGCCTGGTGGACGCCAATCGCCGGCGACCCGCTCGGTAGGGCGAGCAGCGCGGCGACCAGTGCAAGGGCCTGGTCGCGGTCCTCCAGCAGCAGGTCCCAGCGGCCTGGACCGCTCCGAATCGCACCGGCGGGGAGGGCGGCCGCAGCGATCGTCCCTGCCACCTGGTCGATCAGCGGGGCCAGCACTGCCGAGGATGTGGCCGTCCCCGGCAGGTCGGTGCCAATCGCCACCAGGGTCATCAATCGCCGTGCCGGATCGGGTGCTTCGGGCCGGAACAGCGCCTCTACTGCGGCATCGCGAGCAATCCGCACGCGCTCCTGCCCCTGCGTGCCGGCGGGCCACAGGGCCGCCTGGCGGGCGGTGTTGGGCCCACCACCGGCCTCGTCCTCGACCAGCATTTGTAGGCAAGCCGCACCTAGCCGCCGGGCGTTGAGCAAGGCACCGCCAATCGCAAGGATCCCGGCTTGGGCTGTTGCCAACGGATCGTGCACCGTGGCCGGACTGCGCCCGGCCACGCGCAGCGATGCCGCTTGCTGAAGCAGGCGGTCATAGCGCTTCAGCCAGTCACCGCCGGCCGGGGCGACCGACTGGTCCGCGAAGCATTGCGGCGGGCAGGGCAGGACGACATGGAGTTCGGCGCCAAGTACCACCAGCCGCTCGGCGATGACGATGTCAGAGCCGGCGGCCAGTGCGCCCCAGCCAAACCCGACATCATACTGCGCCAGGAGGCCGTCGGTCGCCTGGGCCAGCGCCGCTTCGCCGCTGCCCCCGGCTAAGATCCCCATATGTCCGGCAAAATGCAGGCTCGCGGGCGGGGCAAAACGGCTGAGCCAGGGCGCTTCCGCGGCCTGGACTCTTAGAATTTCGCGCATCTGGCCCAAAGTGACGGTGCGGTCTTCCCACCCGTCGGGATCGGCAGCGGCAGCCTCGGCCAGGGCCCGTTGGGCACCCGTCTGATCGCCCAGCAGTAGCAAGGCTTCGGCCCGGGTGGCGGCAAGGTAATAGGCCGTGTCCGTGGCCGGACCAGCCTGGTCAAGCAGCGCCAGGACCACACTTGCGCCTGCTGCTGCGCCGGCTGGATCGCCAGCCAGCAGACGGGCGGTGGCGGCGTTGATCGCGCGGTAGGGCGCGGGTGCCAGTGCATGGGCAGCGGCATAGGCGTCGGCCGCCGCGGCAAACAGGCTGGACTGCTCGGCTCCGGAGCACGCCCGCGCTCGGTCCTTGAGCAGCCGTCCCTTGAGCGAGAGTGCAGCCGGATCGTCAGTCCGGCTATCCCAGCCGTTCGCCACGAACAGCTCCCAGGCCCGCGCGCTGGCTCCGGCGCGGGTCATGGCAGCCAGTGCTGGCAGGGATGGCCGGACCGGCTGCATCAGGGCTGGCCGCCCATGCCATTGCCCGTATCGGGATCGATCACGATCGGCAGCGGCTGCCGCCCCGGCAGGATGACGTGATAACTCAAAGAATACTTGGCGGCTTTGCTGGCGTCGTCGGTTGGGCGCGGGGTGAAGGCACCGCCATTGAACATCGTGTCGTAATTCTCGATCCGGATCAGCTTGCCCTTGAGAGGCCCGTCGAGCCGACTGTCATCGACGCGCGAGACAAAGAAGCTGTCGTTGCCGGCAGCTGGGCTGCCATTGCTAAGTGCCGGGCCGAACGAGATCAGCAGGTCATTGTCCAGCGTGACGTCGGCGCTGTCGTAATAGACGAAGATCTCATGCTGGCTATTGAAGCTGAGGTCGACGAAGTCATCGCGGTCGTATGTGCCGTCGGTGCGACGATATAGCTTGGCTTCGGCATTGGGCTGGCCGGGGCGCAATTCGGACAGCTTCTTGCGGTTCCCGCCGCCATTGGAGATCACCTTTTTGAGAACGCGGAGCGCCTGCGCGAGCCGGGCATCCGGCGTGTTCCGGGCCGGATCGTCAATCGCGAAGCTCGCGTGGTTGGCGCTGATCCGCCACGCGCCGGGCGAGTCGATCCGTATCACTGTGATGTAGGCCGGTACAAAAGGCACATTGGCGGGGCGCCGACCCAGATCGTGCGGATCGATGCCGCGGGTGGTGCCATCGCCAAGGGTATTCGGATTGCTCATTTGTTTTCTTTCTGGTCGATCTGGGCCATCATGCGATTGAAGCGGGTCAATTCCTTGTCCGGATAACTGCGACGCAGCAGCGCATAAAAGCCTTCGGTCTCGCGCGAGAAGGCAGCGGCTTCTGGTCTTCTTGCAGCGATTGCGGCCTTGGCGGCAATCACGGCCATGCGCAGCTGTTGCGCCGTAAGTGCCCGATCATCCGGCCGATCAGCGGCAAGTTTGGCATAGGCCGCCAGCGTCTGCTTGGCGCGGGCAAATCCCTTGTCCAGCCGACCTGCCGCTAGTTCCTCGTTCGCGATACCGATCTCGGGCCACAGGCGGCGCTCGCGCAACTGAAGGTTGTCAGGCTCGCGTTGCAGCATCGCACTCAGCAGCGCCGCTTCCTCAACTCTCAAGGCGATGGCCTGGTCATGCTTTCCGCTCCTGCCGAGTACATCGGCTTGCCAGCCCAGGCGGTTGGCGAGATCAAGCTTGTTCTGCCGCGTCGCTGCCGGCAGGCGGGCTGCTTGCCGCATATAGTCGGTCGCCTGTTCGCACCACGGCAGGGCCTGGCCGGGGTTCTTGGTCTGGGCTTGCGTCAGTTCGCACATATTGCCGTGGGCATAGCCAAGCTCCGTCAGCGAACGCAGCGTGCCCGGCTCGCGCGCGGCCAGCGCCTTGGCCTGGGCCAGGTAGGCCCCCCAATGCCGTGCGGTCGTGGGCAGGTCAGATTGCTGCCAGGCGGCATACCCGGTCCAGAACTCGCTCTGGGCATGGGCGAAGATCGCTGCGGGGTCATCGGGCTGCTGTGCCAGTACTGCAGCAGTGGTGCGGGCGGCTTCCTCGAACTTGTTCTGAGCCTCGGCAAAGCGGCCGCGTTGGGCCTCGTCCTCGCCCATCGCCTGCAGCAATCGGGCCCGCCGGGTCAGGCTGTCAGCCGGCAAAGCCGAGAGGTCCTGCTGTGAATAATGCGCCATCGCGCGCGCGTTGACCTTGTCCATCACGCCAAGGCCAGCCGCGCCTTTCAGTTCGCTGCGCAGATCGGTCAACATGAACTCAACCATTCCCTCTGCGCTCGCACGCTGTCGTTCCGCTTCGGTTCTGGCGCGGACCGCCAGGGCCAGCAGCGTGGCCAGCACTATACTCAGCAAGACTGCCGCAGCCGTGACCGCCATCACGCGGCGCTGCCGGGCAACGTTGTCACGCTGGACCAGCCGGTCGAGCGGTTGCCCGGTCAGGCCAGCGATGATTTTCAGCAGGCCCAACCGCCGGCCATCGGCTTGCTTGCGGAAATCCGCTGCCAGCGGCTCGATCACGCGGCCCTGGTATTCAGTCAGCGCAAGTGGAAAGGCCTCGTCCGGTTCACCCGCAATCAAGGCAGCCAGCACCGGTCGATCAGGATGAAGCGCACGGAACAGTGCGATCTCCTGATCAACCCAGCGGCTGGCCCGGGCCTGCGGGCTGGCGATCACGATCAGCGCAGCCGACTGGTCCAGCGCCTCGCGTACCTGGTTAGTCAGGTCGGGAGCCGCAGGGAGTTCGGCCCGATCGATAAAGACCGGTGCGAGCCGTTCCCGCTGGCCTGAATCGCCGGCCGAGAGACGGTAACCTTCGATCCGGCCGTGCAGCCAGGACGCGAAAGAAGCATCGGCATGGCTATAGCTGATGAAGGCACGATATCGTGGCGCCACGTCCGGCGCTGCTGCCTGCTCCATCGCGACTCCCCACCTGTTGGCTGCGAAAACTAGGGGCTTTCGGGCGCTTTGCAATCGCGCTTTCGTGCAATTTTGCGGCTGGCGCCCCGCCAATGTGTGGCACTTACGCTACGGTTTCCAGCCGTTCTAACCATTCGATTAAAACCTGTTGTCAAGAACGGCAGTCGGTGTTCTATTCGTATGCGCAACCGCCCGGGAAAAGGGTCGGGCAACAAAGGAGAGTGGGCTGATGAGGGGTAAGCTAACCCTGCTGGCTGGCGTCTGCGCCAGTGCAATTGCAATTCCTGCCTATGCGCAGGGCACGGATAACAACGACGACGAGAACGTCATCATCGTTACCGCGCAGCGTTCCAACCAGCGTCTGCAAGACGTGCCGATCGCGGTTTCGGCCTTCAATACCGAAGCGCTCGAAAAGCAGCAGATCAAGAACACCTCTGACTTGCAGCTCACTCTGCCGAACGTCACCTTCACCAAGGGCAACTTCACCGGCTCCAGCTTCACCATCCGCGGCATCGGCGACCTCTGCGTCGGCGTTACCTGCGACAGCGCTACCGCGATCCACATGAACGACGCGCCGCTCTATGCGACCCGTCTGTTCGAAAGCGAGTTCTACGATCTGGCCCAGATCGAAGTGCTGCGCGGTCCGCAGGGCACCCTGTTCGGCCGCAACGCGACCTCGGGCGTGGTCAACTTCCGCACCGCGCGGCCTGACCTGTCGGGCATGTCGGCCAATGCTGAAGCCGAATATGGCAACTATAACAGCTTCAAGCTGAAGGGCATGGTCAACGTGCCGATCGGCGATACGGTCGGTGTCCGCCTCGCGGGCTTCTATCTGAACCGCGAAGGCTACACGACCAACCTGTTCGACAATTCCAAGATCGATGACCGCGATCTGTGGGGCGCTCGTGCCTCGATCCGCTTCGAACCGAGCTCGGCAACCACTATCGACCTGATGGCGCAGTACTTCCACGAGCGCGACAATCGCATGCGCATCCAGAAGCAGCTCTGCCAGCGCGACCCGTCGGGCGTGATGGGCTGCTTGAACGGCCGTCGCGACAATTCGACCACCAATGCCAACTCGACCTTCGTCGGCGTGCTTACCTCGCGCGAATTCCTCGCCGCGAACGGCATTCCTGCGGCTTTCGGCCTTGGCAGCCTTTATGGTCCGGACGTTTACGCCAACGCTGTCAACCCGGCCGACCCGCGCGTGGTCAACACCGACTACACTCCGCAGTACTTCGCGGAAGAATGGATCGTCCAGGGCTCGCTGGAGCAGGAACTGGGCAACGGCCTGAAGCTTAAGGTCAGCGGCAACTGGCAGCAGACCAAGGTCGACTCTTCGCAGGACTACAACAACTCGGTCCAGAATCGCGCGATCTATGCGGGTGGTCTCGGCACCCTGGCTGCAGCCGCCGCGGGCGGCATTCCGGGTCTGCCGGCATCCTACTTCTCGCCGCTTGCCTCGGCGCTGATCCCGAACGGTCCGAACGGCGTGCTCTGCACCTCGCTTTCGGAAACCAGCGGCATGGGCGCCTTCGGTGCGAACCGCCAGCGGCTCTGCTCGCAGACCCCGCAGGACTTCGACCGTTCGAACCAGGATACCGAAAGCTGGACGGCTGAAATGATCCTGTCGTCCGACTGGGACGGCATGTTCAACTTCCTGCTTGGCGGTATCTACGGCAAGGGCGGGATGAGCGAGAACAGCTACTATGTGAACTCGTTCGGCATCGACTATCTGACTGGCCTGCTCGGCTCGTTCAACGCCCTGGGCCGCGCTGGTCTGGCTGCGATCCCCGGTGCCACGCCGCCGCCTCCGGGCTTCCTCGGCACGCCGTTCTATCGCAACAACAGCGATCAGCTCGACATCAAGACCTACGGGATCTTCGGTGAAGCCTACTTCAAGTTCAACGATCAGCTGAAGCTGACCCTGGGTCTGCGCTACAACAACGACGACAAGACCGTTAAGGCGCGCACCACCCTGGCCAACTTCCTGGTGCCCTATGGCTCGACCGATGCCTTCGCATCGCCGTACATCTACGGCTATGCGGTGACCGGCGCGCCGGTGGCTTCGCGGCTCCAGCCGTTCGATGCCGATCCGGCCACGGCCTGCTCGATCACCAGCACCACCACCAGTGGTGTCCTGACTTCGGCCAACGTCACCGGCTGTGAGCTGTGGCAGGTCCGTAACGTGAAGTTCAGCGAATGGACCGGCCGTGCGGTGCTGGATTACCAGATCACCCCGGACAACCTGGTCTATGCCTCGTTCTCGCGCGGCTACAAGTCGGGTGGTATCAACCCGCCGCTGTCGCCGGTCTTCGCGGTGCCGGAAGGCTTTGGTCCGGAAACGGTCACGGCCTTCGAAGTGGGTTCGAAGAACACCTTCGGCAACGTGCAGCTGAACGTCACCGGCTTCTACTACAAGTACAACGATCTCCAGCTGTCGCGCATTGTCGCCCGTACCTCGGTCAACGACAACGTCAGCGCCAATGTCTGGGGTCTGGAAGCCGAAGCGATCTTCCGTCCGACCCGCGAGCTGACGATCAACATGAACGCCAGCTACCTGAACACCAAGGTTTCGCAGGACAAGCTTCTGTCCAACCCGCGTGACTTCGGGGCCGGTCGTGCCGACGCCGTGATCATCAAGGACATCACCAACGGTGCGAACTGCGCCGTGGCTTCGAACACCAACAGCGCCGCCGGCGTGAACGGGTTCGTGAACCAGGTGAACACCCTGATCAACGCCGGTGCGGTGACGGGCAACGCCGGGGCCGGCCTCCAGCCGACCGCGCCGTTTGCGGCCGGCAGCGGCCTGAACTCGACCGGTGCCTTCAGCATCTGCGCCGCGCTCAGTGCGCTTGCGCCGACTGTCGGGGCTGGCTTCGGCGGCGTCACCGTCTACTCGTCGGGTATTCCGGTCAACATCAAGGGCAACAAGCTGCCCGGTGCTCCGGATTACAAGTTCTCGGCTGGTGCCCAGTACGAGATCCCGGCCGGTAACCTGACGATCACCCCGCGTGCGGACTTCATCTACACCGGCAAGTCGTTCGGCAACATCTTCAACGGCACGATCAACGAGATCCCGAGCTACACCCAGGTGAACGCTCAGCTCCAGATCGACGGTCCGGACAAGAAGTGGTTTGCCCGCGTCTGGGTGCAGAACCTGTTCGACAAGGACGCCATCACCGGTCTCTACGTGACCGACCAGTCCTCGGGTAACTACACCAACATCTTCACGCTCGAACCGCGTCGCTTCGGCCTTACCGCCGGGATCAAGTTCTAAGCGTTTAGCCGACTAGTCCTGGGAGGGACGCCAGGGGCTTCGGACTTCGGTCCGGAGCCCCTTTTTCTTGGGTCGCGCAAGGCTTGCGCTATGCCGGAAAAGCGAAGGCCCCCTTGTCCTGATGGACAAGGGGACCTGTTCGTGGCCGACCGTCGGGTGGTCTTGGGGGGCGGTCAGGCCACCAGGGACGCTTCGATGGCGATCCGGATCGCCTCTGAGGTGTGCTGCGCCCCCATCTTGGTCAGCATATTGGCGCGGTGGATTTCGACCGTGCGCGGGCTGATTTCGAGTTGCTCGCCAATCAGGCGGTTCGAAAGCCCGATTGCGACCCCGGCCAGGACCTCGCGCTCGCGCCGGGTCAGCCGCTGCACGCGGCTGCGGGCGCGGGCTTCGCGCAGCTTCAGGCTGCCCAGAGCGGCGCCGGTGGATTCGGCACCGATCAGTGCGCCGATCACCTGGGCGGCATCACAGGGCCAGGCCAGGTAATCGACCGCACCTGCCAGCACCGCCTTGACGATCTGGTCAGTGGAAGGGTCATCGGCAAAGGCGATGATTGGCAGCCAGCGACCATTCTCGGCCATCAGCATGACCAGATCGGCTACGGCATCGCCGCTATCATCAACCATGATAGCTTCGGCCCGCGGCCAGGCATCGGCCAGTTCATCAATCGTCTCGAACGGTTCGACATGAATTCCGCTGCCGGAGAAGGCATGCGTCATCGCGGCGCGGCGACGCGAATTGCAATCAACGACGGCGATCGTACGGCGTCTGTCCATCAGTGTGCCCCCTTAGTGGTTTGTGCCTAGGGATATTGACCCAAGCTGCGGCTGACCGCGCGCCGGAATGCTCCGGAATTCGAGCGGGATGGTCAGGGAAAGTCCCTATTTGGGACAACGAAAGCCAGTGAAATCGGGGCCTCACGATCCCTCCAGAATGGAGCGATCAACTTGGCTGCCCAGTGCGGCGGCAACGTCCTCGACATCCTTTTTGGCCGCCAGCAGCCGCGCCGGGTCGAAATGGGGCACGCTGCTCAGTACCGTCCGGCGCAATCCGGAGTAGAATGCTTGGAGCGCGGCAGCGGCGGCGGCCTGGCTGTCGATGCCCAGTTGCAGCGCGGTCAACGCCGCCAGGGCGCGGGTCAGCCCTTCGCTGCGGCGCTGGTTGTCACCACGTTCGTGCGCACGAACCGCGCTGCCAAGGGCCATGGCCAGTTCCTGATAGCACAGCGCCACCAGCTGGTCTGGCCGGGCACTGGCAATTCGGGCGTCGAATTCGACCCGGCGATAGGCATCATGTGGATTGCGCAGCGCCAGCATCAGTTACGTCCCGCATTCCAGGCGTCGATCTGACCCTGCAGGAACGAGAGCGTCGAACGTGAAGTGCCGACCCGGCTGTCGGCCGCCGCAAAGCGCTTGGTCAGCTGGGCGCGCAGCGTTTCCTGGGCTTCGGCCAGAGCGCTGCGTTCTTCGGTCAGATCGGTCTTCTTCGCGGTGAAGCGGGCCAGCGAGCCACCCAGCGAGCCGGGATTGCTGGCGGTGCTGGCATTGCGGGCCAGGCGGTCGATCGTGGCGAAGACGCCGTGAATCCCGGTGGTGAACATGTTGGTGACGCCATTGGGCGAAGCCTTGCTCACTGCTGTCAGTCGGGCCGTATCGAACCGAAAGGTGCCATCGCGATTGGTGGCCAGACCCAGCTCACCCAGGGTGCGCGGCTGACCTGTTGCGGCGGATGGCATGATCGTGGTGCTGGCCAGCTGCGAGAGGGCGCTGCGCAGCGCGCGGGCACCGCTGTCGCGGGCCAGGTCGCCACCCTGCGGATTGATGGCCTCGTTCAGCGTCGCCACCAGCTCGTTGAGCGCCGCAGTCAGGTCCTGCATGAAGGTGCTTACTGCGCTGCCCGGATCGCTGAAGCGGATCGAGGTCGGCGCGCCGGTGTTGGTACCGGTCAGCCGCAGCGACAGACCCGGAACCACATTCTCGATTACGTTGGTCTTGCTGGTCATCGCCACGCCATCAAGCTTGAAAGCGGCATCGGCTGCAGCAGCAATCTGGCGGGCCGGATCGGGGGTGCCATTCCAGGCCAGCGTCGCCAGGCCCGGATTGCCAGGATCCTCGCTGGCTTCGAGGACAAAGGCATTGGCCGCGCCCTCGCTGCCTTTCAGCACCAGCTGCGCGCCGTTCGCGCCCTCGGCAATATAGGCGGTGACGCCGGCATTGGCGGCGTTGATCGCCGCAGCGGCATCAGCCAGCGTCGCGCCCGGGGCCAGGGTCACAGTGGTGTCTGTGCGCGCCGGATCGGCGGTGAAAGTGCCGCCGGCGATTGTCCCGAACCGCAGGGTCAGAGTGCCCGCGCCGATCGCGGTGCCGGCACTGGCAACTGCGGGGCTGACCAGCGTCTGGCTGGCCGCCAGTGCGGTGACTTCCAGACTGTAGCTGCCGCTGCCGCTGACCGCGCCGCGGCTGACGCTGGCGACAGCGCCATTGGCAATTATTGGCTGGCTGGACAGATCGCCGGTGCGGACCCGATCGCCGATCGAGGTGGCCAGCTGGGTGACCTGGTTCTTGAGGGTCGAGGCGGTAGAGATCTGCCGCTCCAGCAGCTCACTGCTGCTGTCGATCCGTGCAAGACGACCGGAAAACTGCGCCTCGGACAGGTTCCGGGCGAGCGCGGCCATGTCGATACCGCTGCCGCCGCCGAGGGCCGTGACGATCGAACTGGTGGCGCTAGTGGTGACCATGCCCTGCAGGACGGCTACCGGCGCCCAATGTTAAGCCCGGGCGGCAGGGTCCAGTCGGCCTTCGGCGTCGAACCGCAGCGCTACCGGCACTTCGATTGCGGGCCGTTGCGGCTGCTCCCCGCGTTTCAGTGAAAGCACGAAGGCCAGCACGCCTGCGACAGCGGCGTAGAGCTCTTCGCGGATAACCTGGTTTTCGCGCGTGGTGAAATAGACCGAGCGGGCCAGCGCCGGGTATTCCAGCGTCGGCACCTGCAGCTCGGCCGCCAGTTCGCGCATCGCCAGCGCCTTTTCGCCGCGACCCTTGGCCAGCACGATCGGGGCCGAGGCCTTGGCCGGATCATAGGCCATCGCAACCGAGAAGTGGCTTGGGTTGGTCAGCACGAACTGCGCCTCGCGCATCGCCTTGGCTACCCCGCCCATGGCCAGCTGGCGCTGCTTGTTGCGGATAGCCATCTTCTTTTCCGGCGAGCCTTCGGCCTCTTTATGCTCGTCGCGCATTTCTTCGGCGCTCATTTTCAGTCGCTGGTTGCGGCGCAGCCATTGCACTGGCCAGTCGATCAGGGCGATCAGGACCAAGCCGCCCGAGAGGGCGAACAGCAGGCCGGTGATCGCCTCCCAGGCCAGCGCCAGCTGCGGTCCGATCGCCGCACCACGGCCGAGCGCGAACAGGCGGGCCAGCCAGTCCTGCCCCCAGTACCAGGCAATCGCGCCCAGCAGGGCCAGCTTGACCAGGCCCTTGCCGGCTTCGATCCAGCCGGTTGCGCCGAACATCCGCTTAAGCCCGGCCATCGGATCGAGCCGACTGCCCTTGGGCAGGGCATTGCCTCCGACCCAGCGACCGTCGCCCGCCGCCAGCGCGCCGGCCAGCGTCAAGATCAGCACCAGCCCGGCCAGCGTTAGCACCGGGGGCACCACGGCGAGCATGGCAGAGAGCAGTGCCTGGCCCGGCGCAAAATCATCAATGCTGCGGCGATCCCAGACGAATCCAGCGCGCAGCGTTTGCTCCATCCCGGCAAACAGCCAGGGTCCGGCAAATTTCAGCCAGCCCGCGCCCACCAACACGGCTGTTGCCGTTGCCAGTTCGCGGCTGCGAAGAACGTCGCCCTTCTGGGCGGCGTCCGCTTTGCGTTTCGGTGTTGGATCAAAGGTCTTCTCGCCGCTCATCGCGCCAGCAGGCTCCCGACCTGTTCAAGCCCTTGGACGGAGAGATCGCCGAACTGCTCGATCAGCAGCGGCACGGCCAGGATCAGCGCGGCCAGACCCGCGAGCACGCCCAGCGGCAAGCCAAGCGCAAAAAGGTTCAGTGCCGGCGCCGAGCGGCTGATTACCCCGGTCAACACCTGGACCAGCAGCAGGACCAGCGTGACCGGCAGGGCAATGGCAAGGGCGGCCACGAACAGGTCGCTCCCGAAGCCGACGACGACTTCGAACCGTTCCGCCCCCAGCCAGGTTTGCCCGGGCGGGAAGGCTGTGTAGCTGTCGATTACCAGGGCTATGAACTGGAGATGCCCGCCCAGGCCAAGGAAGATCAAGGTTAGCAGGACGGTGAAGTACTGCCCCAGCGCGGGCGATTGCGCGCCGCTAACGGGGTCGACGGCGGTGGCAAGGCTAAGCCCCATCGCGCCGCCGATCTGTTCGGCAGCCAGGACCGGCGCGGCGAAGCATAGCTGCAGGACAAAGCCGAGCGTTAGCCCGACAAGAACCTCGCCAGCGATCGTCATCAGTCCCTGGACCGAAAACAGCGCCGCTGGCACCTGCACCGGGATCCAGGCACAGACCAGCACGGCCAGCGCCGCGGTAATCGCGACGCGCAGCTGGACTGGCACAGTGCCGGCGCCGAAGAACGGCGCAGCCAGCAGCGCTGCGCCCAAACGGGTCATTACGAAAACCAGCTTCCACAGCTCGGCCTCGAGCGCGCCGAAGCCGAAGGTCATGCCGATCATCGCGGTCCCCCGGCGATGGCGGCAAAGATTTCCTGCGTGAAATCGCCGACCAGGCCCAGCATCGATGCACCGAATACCACCAGCACCAGTGCGGTTACGCCGAGTTTTGGAACGAAGGTCAGGGTCTGTTCGTTGACCGAGGTCGCCGCCTGGACGATCCCGATCACGATCCCGACAGCCAGGCTGGCGAGCAGCACCGGCGCGGCAACCAGAGCTGTAACCCACAGCATCCGGTCGGCCAGCGAGAGAAGAGCGGCGGTGTCGTCCATCTTGCTACCCGAAGCTTGCCGCCAGGCTGCCCATCAGCAGCGCCCAGCCATCGACCAACACGAACAGCAGCAACTTGAACGGCAGGCTTACGATGGTCGGGCTCATCATCATCATGCCAAGGCTCATCAGCACCGACGAGACGACGAGATCGATCACCAGGAAGGGCAGGAACAGCATGAAGCCGATCTGGAATGCGGTCTTGAGTTCGCTGGTCACGAAGGCCGGCAGCAGGATCGAGAAGGGCACGTCCTCGCCCTTGGCGAACTTGGGGGCCTTGGCCATGTCGGCGAACATGGACAGGTCGCTCTTGCGGGTCTGGCGCAGCATGAAGGCGTGGAATTCCTTGCCGCCATTGGCAATCGCCTGCTCGGCATTGATCGTACCGGCGCTATAGGGGGCAATCGCGGTCTGGTTCACCCGTTCCAGTGTTGGTGCCATCACGAACAGACTGAGGAACAGCGCCAGCCCGATCAGGACCTGGTTGGGCGGGCTTTGCTGCAAACCCAGCGCCTGGCGCAGGATCGACAGAACGACCAGGATCCGGGTGAAGCTGGTCATCATGAGCAGCAGGCCGGGCAGGATCGTCAACAGACCCATCAGCAGCAGGAGCTGTAGCGAAAGCGAAAGGCCCGAGCCCTGAGCGCCGCCGATTGCTCCAAACGCCCGGTCTAGTGCCCCCGGCACGGCGGCCGGGGCGGCAACCTGGGCGTGAGCGACGGTCGAAAGGAGCAATGCGGGCAGAGCGAACAGCCACCTCATGCCTGCACCTCACGCGCCGGTGCTTCGGCCAGCCTGGTCAGGCCATTGCGCGATGCTGAGACAAGAATCTCGCGACCGTGGAACTCGATCACCGCCAGCTTCAGCGTCGGGGAGAGCATGGTCGTCTCGATCACCCGCACGGCCTTGCCGCCCTGCGGGGCTGGTGCAAGGCGTGCCTGGGCCTTGGCCGCGAGCTTGAGCGAACCCCAGGCGAGGCCGGCAATCAGCGGCAGCAGCAGGACCAGCTTGAGGATGTACCAGCCCATCAGGCCTCTCCCTCGGCGGAGCCATGGCCACCAGCCATCTCGACGATGCGGAGGCCAAAGCGGTTGCCTTCAGCGACGATCTCGCCGCGCGCGATCAGCTTGCCGTTGACGAGGACGTCAAGCAGTTCGTCGGTCAGCCGATCGAGCATGACGACCGATTCTTCGCCGAGCGCGAGGACGTCTTTCAGCTTCATGTCGGTCTTGCCGAGTTCGACCGAGAGGCGGACGTCGACTTCCCTGAGTAGATCGAAACCGCGGGTGTGAATGGTCATGGGGTCTGGTTCCTGTCAGGCAATCTGGGTGAGTTTCAGGGCAACGCGGTCATCCTGGTGACCGACCGTTCCGCGCGCGATCACCTTGCCGCCGGCGGCCAGGGGCACGGCGCGTGCGACCGCGACCGGCAGGACCATGCCCGGCTCAAGCGTGGCGGCCACAGCCAGCGGCAGTCGCATGTCGACCAGCGTGGCGCTAAGCGGCAGCGGCACTTCGGAAAAGGGTGCCGCGGCCGGATCGGCCGCTCCGGCTGGCTTGCGCCGGGTGCGGCCTGCGGTGCCAAGCCAGCCCGCCAGCGCTGCAACCGGCAGGGCAAGCGTGAGCGGCCAAGTTTCACCGCCGGGTTCGCCAACGCTCAGGGTCAAGACGGCGGCCTCTTCGGTGCTCGCGGGGAGGGCTGTGGCGCGCTTGGCGCTGTGGTATACGGCCAGGGCATCCGCGGCGCAGGGCAGGGCTTCGGCCAGCGCGGCGCAGGCCAGCGCCTCGATCCGCTGGGCCAGCATCAGTGCCGAGGCCGGCAGCTTTTCGGGCAGCGGGTGCGGCACCGCGCCATTGCCGCCAAAAGTGCGGTCGACGATCCGCAGCAATGCTGGTCCGTCGATCACGAGATGCAGCAGGCCGGGGCAGCCTTCACGGGCGATCAGCGCATGGGCTGCGAGCGAAGTCGGCAGGCGCTCGGCCAGGCTTGCTGCGATCTGCGGATCCTTGCCGCCCAGCAGCGGCGCCAGTCGCGGCGCAAGGGCTTCAGCCAGAGTTGGGCCCAACGCGGCCCAGCGGGCGCGCAGTTCAGCCAGACCAGGGCCGCGCGCGGTCAGTTCGGGGCAGTGCTGCGCGGCGCGACCGGCGGCGACAAAGCGGTGATGGGGCTGGCTCATCACTGCACCAGGAACGATTTGAAGTAGACCGCGTCGACTCCGCCGAAGCCTTCGGTCTGGGTCAGCACCTTGTTGATGGCGCCGGTCAGCCGGGTCTGCAGCTTCTGCTTGCCTTCTGGCGTATAGACGTCTTCCTCGGGCGTATCGGCCAGCACCACCAGGATCTCGCTGCGGATCGCGAGTTCATGCTTCTTGAGCCACATCAGCACGCGGCCATCACGGCGGGTCGAGCAAGCCAGGTTGATCTGTACCAGTGCGGCCGAGTTCTTGAGGTTCGAAGTGAAGTCCTCGGTGAAGCTGTAATAGCTGGTGCGATACTCGCTGCCGCCTTCGCCTTCGATGTCGGCCGGCGCATCGCCTTCCTTGCCCTCGGTCTTGGGCGCATAGGGGTCTTCCTCGCCCTTGCGGACCAACTTGGGCTCGTTGACTTCCTTCTTTGCAGACTCGTGACTGCCGCCAATCATGCCCGCCTGAACCATGGCAAAGGTACCGCCGCCGCCGGCACCGATCAGCACCACGGCACCAATCAGCTTGACCAGCAAGCCTTTGCCCTTCTTCTTTTCCGGCGGAGTCTCGGTCTTCTCACTCATGGTCAGATCCTGTATTTAAGCTGCTTGAATTCAGGCGAAAATGCCGCCATCGCGCTCACCGCTTTCGGTGCTGCGCGGGCGAGGGTTGGCGGCAACGAAGCGGTCATTCGGTTCGCGCCCGGCAGCCTGCTGGCCATGCTGCTGCTGGCCGGCGGAGCTTTCCGGCTGCGATCCGGACTGGCCCTGCTGGCGCCCTTGCGCCGCGGCGCTGTCGCTGCTCGATTGTACCGGCGGGACAGCAGCCTGGACGGCGCGGGCGAAATCCGGATCGGCACTGGCAAGCGAGACCGAGAGCCCGTTGGTGTCGCTGTTGAAGCGCAGCTCAACCTGGCCGAAATCGGCATGGGCCAGGGCCAGCGTGGCGGCATGCGGCTGGGTGTTTTCGCGCGCCGCGACCAGCCGGTCGATCATTTGCGCAAAATCATGCCCGGCGGCCATGGCTGTCGGCGCGGTTGCTGGAGCGTTGGCTGACGCGGCGGCCGGGATCGAAACGAACGGCAGCTGCTGGGCCGGGGTGGCTGTCGCAGCGGCGGTAAGCGGGAGTTCTGGCGCGGCAATCGTGCCCTTGTCCGGTTCCGCCTCGGCCAGCAGCCGGAGCGTTGCAGCGACCCGCGGCGGCGGCGCCTGACGCGGGCCATCGCGCAGCAGGGTAACCGGTGGCAGCTCAGCAGCGGCAACCTGCGGGGCTTGCGGAAGGGTTGGCGCAGCGGACTGCGCCGGCCCCTTGGCCGTCTTGCCCGGCGCAAGGCGCGGCAGCGGCTGGTCCGGATCCACGTTCAGCGGGTTGAGCACCGGCGATTGGGCCGGCGGCAGTGGCCGGTCGAGTGCGGGCTGGAGCGGCGCAGCAGGGCCTGCGGCGGCAATCGGCAAGGGCAGCAGGGCCAGGATCGGTATCGCGGTCTCGGTCTCGCTGGCCGGCTCTGCCGTATCCGGCAAATCCTTGCCGCTTTCCGGCAATTTGCCGTCTGCCGGAACTGCCGCTGCCGGATCGAGCGCTACTTCGAGCAGGCTTTCGAGCGGCACTGGCCGGACGGCTGCGGTTTCGGCAAGAATTGCGTTGAAATCCCCGTTTTCTGCGGTCTGCGCGCCATTCGGCAAAGGCGTTTCGATGGGTGTTGCACCGGTCATCAACGTTGGCAGGGCGGCAGTTGGCAGCATTTGTCCGGATCCTCTCGCGGGTTCGCAGACTTACTCTTCAAGTCCCGTGCCAAGTGCCTTGCGCGGGGCGAGAGCGGGCGTCTGGCCGCGCTGCGCCAGGGTCCGAGCCTCGCTTGCAACACGCTGCTCAACGGCAGCGCGGCTGCGTTCGGCGCGGGCAAGGTCCTGCTGGCGCTGATCGGCAAGACTGCGGGCCGTGACGGCATCCCGGGTGGTCGCGGTGCCGATCGCGGTGATCCCTTCGACAAAGCCGGTCAGCCGCTGGAGATCCGCGCCCGTCTGGCAATCACGGCGAGCGCGGTAGTCTTCAGCGATCCGTGCGGTGCGCTCGGCCAGAGCATTGAGTTGAGCAAGGTGCCCCTCTGCCTCCGCGGCGGCGCGCAGGGCATCCTGCTTGGCCAGTGCGCGCACCCGCTCTAGCCGGGTCAGCCGGCGCAGCCTTGCCGCCTCAGGCCGCATCGCTGAGCAGTTCGGCTAAAGCCGCCTGGCTTGCCTCCAGGGTTACCCTGCTGCGTGCGGGCTGGGCAAGGAAGGCGACCAGTTGCTCGTGCATGGCAATTGCCCGATCAAGCTGCGCATCAGCTCCGGGGCGATAGGCGCCCATCAGAACCAAGTCGCGGTTTGCCTCGTAACTTGCAGTCAGTGCGCGAAATTGTCGCGCCAGCTCGAGGTGCCGGGATGGCGCGATATCGGCCATGACGCGGCTCAGCGAAGCGGCGATGTCGATCGCCGGATACTGCCCGCGCTGGGCCAGGTCACGACTGAGCACGATATGGCCATCGAGGATTGCGCGGGCTGTATCGACCACCGGATCGTCCTGCGAGTCCCCGTCTGCCAGCACTGTATAGAGCCCCGTGATCGAGCCGCCCGAGGCGGCGGAATTGCCGGCTCGCTCGACCAGCTTGGTGATCGTCGCCAAGGCCGAGGGCGGATAGCCCCGCGCCGCGCCTGGCTCGCCGAGCAGCAAGGCGATCTCGCGTCCTGCATGGGCAACCCGGGTCAAGCTGTCCATGATGAGGAGCACTTGTCGACCCTGGGCCCGGAAGTGTTCGGCGAGGCTCGTCGCGAGCATTGCGCCGCGCAGCCGCAGGTTGGGGGCGTGATCCGCCGGCACAGCGACGACGGCGGTGCGGGCGCGCCTGTTGCCCTGCATGTGTCGTTCGACAAAATCCGATACCTCGCGGGCGCGCTCGCCAATCAGGCCGACGATTATGATCTCCGCCTCGGCACCGGTCGCGATCATGTCGAGCAGGACCGATTTGCCGACGCCAGAGCCGGCCATGATCCCGATCCGCTGGCCGACCCCAAACGTGGTCAGTGCGTTGAGTGCGCGTACGCCAGTATCGAACGGCTCACGCACCGGACTGCGATCAAGCGCGCCGGCACGTTTGCCGCCTGCGGGCCAGAGCGCGCGGGCATGGAGCGGCGGACCGCCATCGATCGGCTGGCCCGAGCCATCGACTGCGCGTCCCAGGTAAGACTCACCCACCGGAATCATCCCGGGCTGGCCGCGCGTTCGCACGCGCGCACCAGGGCGCAGCATGACCGTGTCACCCAGTAGCATCAGCAGCGAGCGGCCGTTGCGAAAACCGATCACTTCTGCGGTCAGCGGCGCAAAGCCGTGCGACACTTCGCACAGCGCGCCAACCGGGGCATTCAAGCCGCTGACTTCCAGCAGTCCGCCGTCACAGGCGGTGACAAGACCATAGCGGGTAGGCGCCAGATCGAGCGGCGCTTCGGCCAGTTCGTCCAGCAGGCTGGCACAGGTGTTCAGCATGCGCCCAGCGCTTCGGCCAGCGCGCGGCGCCATTGCAGCGGACCATCCTCAACCCCGCCAGCCTGGCCTTCCAGCCGCAGATTGCCGCGTTCCAGCGCCGGATCGGGCTCTGTCGCCAGACCCGGCGGCAGGCGCTCGGCAATCAGTTTTAGATCATCAGGGTGCAACCGCAGCACGGCGGCATCGTCGGCCCGGGCCAGCATGGCGGCGGCGCGGGCGGCACGTTCGGCGAGCAGGTCGGGGTCGATCGCCAGCGGGGCCAGCGCGGCATCGCACAGCGCGGTGACGGTTTCGACCAGCCGCTGGCGCAAGGCCTCTTGCTGGGCGCTATCGAGCCGGGCGAGGGCCAGTTCGATCTGGGAGCGGGCAGCGGCTTCTTCGGCACGGCGCAGCTCGGCTTCGGCCTGGGCTTCGGCAATCCCGGCGGCATGGCCATCGGCCCAGGCTTCGGCGACCGGGTCAGCTGATTGGTCGCGCAGTCGCGGCGGGGCCAGGCTGAACCGCGGATCGCTGGAAAAACCCGAGCCGCCCGCCAGCGCCGCGAAGGGCAGGCTAGACATATTCGTCGTCCCCGCCGCCCGCCCCGAACTGGATTACACCATCGGCAGCCAGACGCCGCGCGGCGGCCACGACTGCGCGCTGCGCTTCCTGCACTTCGGCCAGCTTGAGCCGGCCGCGTGCAGCGATTTCGTCGCGCACACCATCGGCAGCGCGGCTCGACATGGCGCGGAAGAACACCTCGCGCTGCGGTTCCTCGACGCCCTTCAAGGCATCGATCAGCACTTCGCTCTCCACTTCGCGCAGCAGCGCACCCATCGCCTGCGGATCGAGCACGAACAGATGCTCGAACTTGAACATCTCGCCCTCGATCGTCCGGGCCAGCGCCTTGTCGATCCGGGTCAGCTCCGGCATGATCCGCTTCTCGGCCGCCTTGCCGGCATTGTTGATGATGTCGGCCGCCTCGCGCGGGCCGCCCATGGTCAGCGCTGCCGGGCCATGGCTGGCGGAGATCCGCGCCTGGAGCAGACTGTCGAGCAGCTGGATCGCTTCGGCCGAGACCGGGCCCATCGATGCGACCCGGTGCATGACCTGCGGCTGGATCCCCGGCGGCAGCGCACGCAGCACCTCGGCCGCAACTTCCGGTTCCAGTTGCAGCAGCAACACGGCGATCGCTTGGGGATGTTCGTGTTCGACCAGCGGGATCAACGCATCGGCGTTAAGCCAGCGAGCCAACTCGATCGCCGGCCCTGCGGTATCGCCCTCTGGCATGATCCGCTGCATCAGGTTTTCCGCCTTGGCCGGGCCAACCGCTTCACTCAGCAAGCTGCGCACACGCCACGGGCGGTCCTCACTGCCGATCCCAGGACGGTCGGCCTGGCTAACGAAGCCGGCAATCGAGTCCCGGATCAGGTCGGGCCCGATGTCGCCCAGCGCGCACATCTTTTCGCCCAGCACCTGCAATTCCTGCGGATCGAGCCGGCCCAGGATTGACGCGGCCTTGCCCTCGTCAAGCAGCATGACCAATACGGCGGCGCGTTCGGCATCGGACAGGGTTGCGGCGGTCATCACTGGCCTCCGACAGCGGGCTTGAGCATCCGCCGCAGCGCGACGATGGTTTCCTCGGGCTTTTCATCGACGAGCCGCTGGGCCAATTCGACCTGCTTGCCGAGCAGCGCCTGATCGGCACCGTTGGTTTCAGCGTCGGGCCGGGGCGGCGCAAGCCCAGGCATTGAGCGCGCCTCGTTATCGCCTTCAGCGCTGCCTCCTGGCTGGCGCTTCAGCGCGCCCAGGACCGGCCGGATCACCAGGAACAGCACCAGCAGCACGGCGATCAATCCCAGCCCGCTGCGCAACGCCAGTGGGAACCACGGCGCTTCGTAGAAGGCCGGGGCAATGTCGGCTGGCGGCTCGAATGGCCGGGCGACCACGGCAATCTGGTCCCCGCGGGCCGGATCGGCTCCAACTGCGGCGCTAACCAGGGACTTGATCGCCTCTATGTCGGTTGGCCGGCCTTGCTTCTTCATCGCTTCCTGGCTGATCGCTACGGCTACAGAGAGCCGCTTGACCTTGCCCGGTGCGGCATTGCTGACCGCCACTTCGCGGCCCAGCTCATAGGTCCGGCTTGCGCTCGATTCGGTTGAGGGCGACGAGCCGGCGATGGCACCCGGCACGGTTGGCTGCGGTGCGCCTGGCTGAAGCGTGGTGGCCGGGGGTGGAGTGTTGGCAAGCACGCCGGGCACTCCGCCTGTTGTAGCTGTGCTACCCTGGGTCTGGGCCTGTGTTTCGGAACGGACCACGCCCTGCTTGTCATAGCTTTCGCGGGCCGAGGTAACCTCGTCCATGTCGAGCTCGATCTGGATCTCGCTCGAGAACTGGCCGGGGCCAAGGATCGGGGTAAGAAGCTGGTCCAGCTGTCCGCGCAGCTTGGTTTCCAGCCGGCTTTGCAATTCCAGCCGGTCGTTTTCCTTGCCAGTTTCGCGATCGGACAGAAGCCGGCCGGTCTGATCGACCACCCGCACAGAATCGGGGCTCATCCCGGGGGCCGAGGCCGCGACCAGGTTGACGATCGCGGCGACCTGGCTGGCGGCCAGCGTCCGCCCGCGCGCCATGCGGACCATGACCGAAGCGCTGGGCGGGGCATCGTCGCGGACGAAGACCGATTTGTTGCCCTCGGCCAGGTGGACGCGGACGCTTTCGACGCCGTCGATCTCCTTGATTGTCAGCATCAACTCGTGTTCGCGCGCGCTGCGCAGCCGCTCGCCTTCCAGTGTGCGGCTGGCGCCCATCGGCAGGTTGTCGAGCGAAGCTGCCGTATCCGGTACGGCGAGCGCGCCATCGGCGGCCACTGCCATCCGAGCACGATAGAGCTGGTCTTCCGGCACTGTCAGCGCGCCGGTCGAATTGTCGATCGAATAAGCGATCCCTGCGCCATCAAGAGCAGTCACCACCCCAGCGCGCTGAGCATCGTCGAGTTGGGCATAAAGCTGGCGTTGCGGCGGGGCCGAAACGATAGCCCAGGCGAGCGCAGCCACGCCCAAAGCCCCGGCTCCGACGAACCAGGGCACCGCACGGCGCAGTGCTGGCTGGGCGGCCAGGCCGCGCAGCCGCTCAAGCGAAGCGTTCGGGACGGTCGCGGGAACCAGATCAGCCATTTATCAGACCCCCATCCGCATGATTTCGGAATAGGCCGAGAGCAGGCGATTGCGCACCTGCAAGGTCGCTTCAAAGGCGATCCCGGCTTCCTGGCGGGCCAGCATGACCTTGGCGATATCGGTCACTTCGCCCTTTTCGTAAGCTTCGGTCAGGGTCGAGGACTTGTTCTGGACCTCGCTGACCTGCTGGAGCGCGCCTTGCAGTGCCTGACCAAACCCGCCCGCCGGTGTGGCGGGGGTCTCGGTCGGGGCCGCCGGTGCCTGCAACTGCTGGAGCAGTTGTGAGCGGTCGACGATCTGCTGACGCAGCGCCAGGATTTGCGCAACGCTGCCTGCGTTGCCGATACTGCCGATGCCGCTCATCGCCGGCCTCCTGCCACGGCCAGACCGGCGTCACGGAAGGCCGCCAGGCGATAGCGCAGGGTCCGCTCGGAAATGCCAAGTTCGCGGGCAGCGGCAAGGCGGTTGCCGCCGACGGCGCTCAGCACTTCCATAATGGCTTCGGCTTCAGACTGCTGCACCACCGCAGAAAGCCGGCGGGGCTGGTCCTGAACCAGCACTGGGGCCGAGGCCAGCCGTGCCGGCTGATCGAACAGGATCTGCCCCGGACCGATCTCTTCGGCACCATCCGCCAGCAACAGTGCGCGGCGGACAACGTTTTCCAGCTCGCGGACATTGCCCGGCCAGGCGTGGAGCTTAAGCTTTGCCAGCGCCGCTTCGCTGAGCCAGGGCAGTGTGCGACCCTGCGGCGCGTGGCGCAGCACCATCGCGAAGGCCAGCGGGGCGATGTCTTCGGGCCGCTCGCGCAAGGGGCGCAGCGCCAAGGGGAAGACGTTGAGGCGGTAGAACAGGTCTTCACGGAACCGGCCGGCAGCAACTTCGCTGGGCAGGTCGCGGTTGGCGGCGGCGATGATCCGCACGTCGACCTTGATGGGCCGGGTGGCACCGATCGGCACGACCTCGCCTTCCTGCAGCGCGCGCAGCAGCTTGGCCTGGAGTGAAAGGGGCATTTCGGCGATTTCGTCGAGCAGTAGGGTGCCGCCGTCCGCCGCCCGGAAGAAGCCCTCGCTGGCCTGGGTGGCGCCGGTGAAGGCGCCCTTCTGGTGGCCAAACAGCAGAGCTTCGAGCATGGCTTCGGGCATGGCCGCGCAGTTGACCGCAACGAACGGCCCTTCGCGGCGGTGGCTATGTTCATGGATGAAGCGGCTCAGCACTTCCTTGCCAGTGCCGGTCGGCCCGGCGATCAGCACGGGGATTTCGCTGGCGGCCAGCCGCTCAGCCAGGGCCAGAACCGAAAGGCTCTCCGGATCGGCTGCAATCGGCGCACCCGGTGCAGTCAGCGCGGCCAGGGCAGCAGCCAGACTCGCCTCGCCCGAGGGATCGCGATAGGTCAGGTGAAAGCGTCCGCGCCCGTCGAGCCGGCGCAGCTGTGGCTGGCCAGCGCGTTCAAGCGTCAATGTCGGAGCCGGACCGATCGGTGCCGGATCCTGATCGGTGCGCAGGATCCGGGCATGCCCATGTCCGCTTGCCCCCAGCAAGGCCTCAAGCCGCTGGGCCAGGGCAACATGCTGCCGCTTCACCGTATCGCTAATGGCCAAAGCCGTCATTTGCGGTAACCCCCGAGTTAACCATTCCTTCGCGAGCATTCATGCGCGATTCCAAGGAAACGGGTGGCAAATGGAGACATCCGGTTGGATACCTAGGTAGACTGCGCCGCATCGGGGTGTGCTTAAATTCCGGCGCGACCGGCCGCTCTAGTGGCTGGCAGCCGCACCGGATGGTCCGCTGGCGGTTTGCGAGACTATCTGGGAGTATCGACGATGAGTGTCATCAATACCAACATCAGCGCGATCAAGGCTGCCAATGCCTCGAACACCGCCAACAAGATGCTTGGCACCGCCATGGAGCGCCTGTCGACCGGCAAGCGCATCGGCAGCGCCAAGGACGACGCCGCTGGCCTCGCCATCGCCACCAGCATGACCGCTCAGGTCCGTGGCATGAACCAGGCTATCCGCAACTCGAACGACGGCATTGCGCTGGCGCAGACCGCTGAAGGCGCGCTGAGCGAAGTGACCAACATGCTGCAGCGCGTCCGCGAACTGGCCGTGCAGTCGGCCTCGGGCACTTACAAGGACGCCACCGACCGCGCCTATATGCAGTCGGAAGTCGATGAGCTGACCTCGCAGATCGATCAGGTCATCACCAACAGCAAGTTCAACGGCGTCAACCTGTTCGACGGCAGCACCGCAACGGTCACGATCCAGACCGGTGCTGACACCGCTGACACTGTTGACCTCACCATGACCGACCTGACCACGCTGGCCGCCAGCGGCGGTGCAGCCGGCTCCTACGACGTGTCGACCGCAACGGCTGCCAATGGCCTGCTGGCGACGATCGATGGCGAACTGGACTCGATCAACTCTGCTCGCGCTAGCCTTGGTGCCGGCCAGAACCGTCTGGAATCGGTGGTCAACAACCTGACCAGCAACTCGACCAACCTGGCCGATGCCCGTTCGCGGATCGAAGATGCTGACTATTCGGCCGAAACGACCGCGATGGCCAAGGCCCAGATCCTCTCGCAGGCTTCGACCGCGATGATCGCTCAGGCCAACCAGAGCCAGCAGAACGTCCTTTCGCTGCTGCGCTAAGCCTTCAGGCAATGGGGGAGGGGGCCGCGTCTTCTGGCGCGGCCCCTTTCGCTTGCCCCGCGCAAAAGTGAGGGTTAAGGGCCGCCGCATCATGCTTAGCACCCTGACCCCCCAGCCCGCCGATGCCCTGCTTGCGCTAATCAAGCTCTACGCTGCCGATCCGCGCGCCGACAAAATCGATCTTGGCGTGGGCGTATATCGTACCGGCCAGGGCGATACCCCGGTGTTCGGGGCTATCAAGGCGGCGGAGCAGAGGCTGGTCGATACCCAGGAATCGAAGAGCTACCTTGGTCCCGAAGGCGACATGGGCTTTGTCCACGCGCTGATGCCCTATGTCTTCGGCACCGCAAACCCGACGATGGATGGCCGGATCGAGGGGATGCAGACCCCGGGCGGCACTGGCGGTGTCCGGCTTGCCGTTGCCCTTGCCAAGCGTTCGGGGGCGCCCAAGATCTGGATGGGGACACCCAGCTGGCCGAACCACGCCCAGATCTTTGCCGACATCGGGCTGGAGCTGAAGACCTTTACCCACGCCACGGCCGACGGCGTGGTCGATATGGACGCGCTGCGCGCCGCGATCGCCGCGGCTGACGCCGGCGACGCTATCCTGCTCCACGGCTGCTGCCACAACCCCAGCGGCATCGATTACAGCGAAGCCCAGTGGGACGAGATCGCCGGACTGGTCGCTGAAGCCCAGCTGCTGCCGGTGCTGGACCTTGCCTATCAGGGGCTGGGCCAGGGGATGGAAGCTGATGCCTATGGCCTGCGGCGCGTACTCGCGGCCGTGCCGGAAGCGCTCATTGCCTATTCGTGCGACAAGAACTTCGGGATGTACCGCGACCGTGTTGGTGCGGTCTATGCGATGGTCGCCGATCCGGCGCAGCTGGGCGCGGTGCTCTCGCACGGTTATGCCCTGGCCCGCGCGGCCTGGTCGATGCCGCCCGATCATGGTGCGGCCGCCGTCCGCCTGATCCTGGAAGACCCCGCGCTGGTCAAGCTGTGGCTCGACGAGCTTGACACCATGCGCACCCGCATGCGCCAGGTTCGTGCGCGCCTGGCTGAAGCCGGCATGGCTGGTCGCGTCAACATGGTTCCGCTCGGCTCGCAGAACGGCTTGTTCTCGATGTTGCCGCTGTCGGGCGAGCAGATCCTGAAGCTGCGCGAAGACCACGCCATCTACATGGCGGGTTCGGGCCGGATCAACGTGGCTGGCCTGACCATGGGCAATATCGACAAGTTCATCGCTGCGGTCGCAGCCGTATCGGCCTGATGGACCGCCGGCCGGTCCTCGAGGGGGAGCGGCTGCTGCTTCGCCCGCTTACGCTCGATGACTGGGACGCGCTATTCGCCGTCGCCAGCGATCCGGAGGTCTGGGCGATCCATCCGCAGCATGACCGCTGGCAGGAACCGGTCTTCCGCCGCTTCTTTGCCGATGCCCTGGGTCGGGGCGGGGCGCTGGTCGTCATCGACAAGGCTACCGGCGCGGTGGTCGGCTCTTCGCAGTACAAGGAAGAAGCCGGCGGCGTGGTCGAGATCGGCTGGACCTTCCTCGCCACCAGCCACTGGGGCGGCAGCTATAACCGCGAGATGAAGCGGCTGATGCTGGTCCACGCGCTGCAGTTCGTCGAGCGGGTTGAGTTCCGCGTTGGCGAATGCAACCTGCGCTCGCAGCGGGCGATGGAGAAGATCGGCGGACGGCTGACCGAGCGCTTCGACATGGTCGAAACCCCCAGCGGCCCGATGCGCCACGTGATCTACGAAATCACCCGCGAAAGCTTCGCGAGCGGACCGCTTAACCCCTGAGGGCCTGCATCCGCTGGAGGTAACGCGCCAGCACATCGATCTCCAGATTCACGGCATCCCCGGCTTTCAGCCCGCCGAGCGTCGTGACCTCGGCCGTGTGCGGGATAATGTTGAGCATGAAGCGGCAGGTGCCGTCCGCCTCGTCCGCCACTTCGTTGACCGTGAGCGAAACGCCATCGACGGTAATCGAGCCTTTCGGCGCTACATAGGGGGCCAGTTCCATGGGCGTCATGATCCAGAACTGGATCGAGCCGCCGGTGTCTTCACGGCTGACGACGCGGCCCACGGCATCGACGTGGCCCGTCACGATATGGCCGCCCAGTTCGTCGCCCAGCTTGAGCGCCTGTTCGAGGTTGAGCTTGCGTCCGGCGGTCCACTGGTCCTGCGCCGTGCGGCTGACCGTTTCGCCCGAAACATCGACGGCGAACCAGGCGTCCCCGGCTTCCCCGCCGCGCTCGACCACAGTCAGGCAGACGCCCGAGCAGGCGATCGAGGCGCCGATCGCGATCCCGGCCGGATCATAGGGGCAGGCGATGACAATCCGCAGGTCACCCTGCTGGCGAACTTCGCGGATCGAGCCGACGGCGGTGATAATTCCGGTAAACATCACCTGCGCTCGTAGACATCGAGGCGGTCGTTGCCAAGCGGGCGACTGTCGATCAGCTGCCAGCTGTCTGATCCGGCGAGGACGTCGGCCGCTAGTTCCGGCAACGCTGCGCCATCGCCGCCGACAGTTTGCGGGGCGCGGTAGAGCATCATCCGGTCCACCAGCCCGGCCGCCAGAAAGGCGCGCGCCGTCTGCGCGCCACCTTCGACCATCAGATATTGCGCCGGCGACAGCATGGCGATGTCCTGCGGCGAGGGCAGGGCGTGCCAGCCTTCGGGAGCGGTCCCACGGGTCAGCAACCAGCGCTGCGGACTGCGGTCGGCCAATCCCGGCAAGCGAACGTCCAGGCGCGGATTGTCTGCCGCAAGGGTCCCACGACCAACCAGAATCGCGTCCATCTTCGCGCGCCAGGCGTGGGTATGGGCGCGGGCAATCTCGCCAGTCAGCCATTGGCCCTGCGGCGGGGCGAAGCGGCAATCGGCGGACAGTGCCAGTTTGAGCGTCACTTCCGGCCGGCCATGGGCACAGCGCGTGAGAAAGCCGGACAGGCTGGCGCGGCAGGCCGGGTGGTCGATCAGCTCGACGGGCGTACCGGCTGCCGTGATCCGGGCGATCCCGGCTCCGGCGGTGCGCGGATCGGGATCGTGGCAGCCAACGACTACGCGGGAAAGGCCGGCTGCTGCGACCAGGTCGGCACAAGCGGGACCGCGCTCGCTATGGTGGGCACAGGGTTCGAGGGTGACGTAAAGCGTTGCCCCCTGGGCGGCTTGACCTGCTGCCGCCAAGGCGACCGCTTCGGCATGGGGGCGGCCACCGGCTTGGGTCCAACCGCGTCCTACGATCCTGCCATCTCTGACGAGAATCGCCCCGACCGCCGGATTGGGCCTGCTCAGCGGCCGTCCCCGCGCTGCGAGGGCAGCAGCGGCGGCAAGCCAGCGATGGTCGGTATCAGCGCTCAACCGGAGCCTTCGCCGGTTCGACCAGTGCCTCGGCTTTGGCCTTGGCTTCCGCTTCGGCCTTGGCACGTTCGGCTGCGGCTTCGGCGGCGATCTTGTCAACGTCCATGCCGGATACCTTGCCAAGCGTCTTCCAGACGTCCTGACCGATCTTCTGCTGCTCGGCGATCAGCTTGGCTTCCTCATCCTTGCGGCGCTGGTTTTCCGTGATGAAGGCCTGTGTTTCCGCATCGGTGCGGTCGGCTCGCCACGAGCTGATATAGATGATCTCCGGCCGCGCGCGCGGCTTCTTCCAGCTTTCCTGGGCCATGATCGAAAAGATGCCGATCGTGACGGCAGCAGAAGCCAGGCCAATCCGCCAGCGGTTGCTGCCGGCTTCGCGAAAGACGGTGCGGAAATCGGCGATCGCCCCGGCCGGATTGACGTTGCGCAGAAAGTTCATGGCACAAAGATAGGGCCTCTGCGGCCCCAGCGCCAGCGGTCAGTTGTATTCGACCGTGATCGGGATCCGCCCGCGATAGTTGCCACCGTGCCCGCTGCGCAGGACGAGCCGCGCGCCGAAGCTAAAGGTCAGCTCGCCATTGGCATCGAGCGTCGGGCGACTGGGCAGGTCGGTGGTAAAGGTGGTCAGCTCGGCTGACCCGCCATCGGGCGCGGTCATCGGTACCGACTGCGGCAGGTCGATCCGTACCTCCTTCAGCGGCTCCCCCGTGATGTGGCCGCGTCCGGTCACGGCCATGCCGCCAAGGTTCATGACCGAACCCCCGGTGCGCTTGGAGCCGCTCGCGGCGTCAACCTCGGCGCTGCCGCCGTCGCGTCCGGTCAGGGCCAGCTTGGCGAAGTTGAGGTCGGCAAAGATTTCCAGGTTCAGCGGCCGCTCGCCGGGCTTGCCGCTGTCGCTGTAGCACAGCCGGCAATCGCTCTGCGCCGCAGCGGGAGCTGCCAGTACCAGCGCCAGGATCGTGAGCATGGGTCGCACCATGCGGCGCTTGTCCGCCAAACATGGTTAAGATGAGGTTACGGGTTACCCGAACTGGGCATAGAGGCTGCGGCCCTCGCGCTTTAGCCAGCGGTTGGCGGAGGCGATATCGCCTTCGAACAGCGCTTCCAGATGGGCATGGAAGGCCGGCGAGTGATCGAAATGGGTGAGGTGGGCCACTTCATGCGCCACGACTGAGCGGCGGACCGCATCCGGTGCCATGACCAGTCGCCAGTTGATCCGGATCGTCCCGTCTGCTGCGCAGGAGCCCCAGCGGCGCTGCGCCCGGCTGAGCGAGAGCGGCGGCGCGCGGCGGCTATCGCGCAGGCAGTAATAGGCCAGGTCCTCGGCCAGTAGTCGCAGCGCTTCGCCCTCCAGCCACCGCTGCAGGCGGCGATTGATGGTATCGGCCGGCCCGCCAAGATGTATCGCGTCTTCGGCGAGGCGGACCTTGCGCGGCGCGGCCGGATCGTGGCTCAGCGCCAGGACCTGGCCGCGATAGGGTAAGGTGGATCCATGCGCCAGGTCAGGAGCCTGCGGCACCTTGGCCAGTTGCGCAGCCAACCAGTCTGCCTTGGAACGCGCAAACTCCAGGGCCTCGGCACTGCGTCCCCAGCGCGGCAGCGTGATGCGGACCTCGCTGCCATCGGGGGAGAGCCGCATGGTCATCCGCTTGGCCGCAGCATTACGCCGCACCGAGAGCGGTAGCAGCCGCCCACCGATCTCGACCTGCGGAACCTCGTCGGGACGGCGGCGCAGCCAATCAATCATCAGCCAGTTCCACGCCCGGAGGCAGGATGATGTGGTCCTCAAGCGGCCCGGCGAATTGTTCGCCGATGACCTTGCCCCGCACCGATACGCCGGCCGCATGCACCGCCTCGACATCGCCGCAGACCAAGTAATGCCAGTCGCGCAGCGGCTCGCCCTCGGCGCGTAGGCGATAGGCGCAGGTCTCTGGTAGCCACGACAAGGTCAGGGCCAGCTTGGGCGTCAGCTTGACGCAGTCCGGAACCTGGCGCTTGCGGCCCGGATAGTCGCAGCAGCGCGCGGTTTCGAGATCGAGCAGCTTGCAGGCGACATTGGTCATGTAGATCGCGCCGGTATCCTCGTCCTCAGCCTTGTGGACGCAGCATTGGCCGCAGCCATCGCACAGCGCCTCCCACTCGGCACGGTTGAGCGTCTCGATCGGGCGTTCCCAGAAGCGATCCCGCAGAGCGTTCATTGCACCGCTATGGCGAGGTCGGCAGCGACCGCATCCGGCCCCTTGTCGACCGGCAGGATCACGATCGGCTGGCCGTCCGGGTCCATCAGATAGGCAAAGCGGCTGTGGTCCATCAGGTAATTGCCCTTGCCCAGGTCCTTGCCCCGCGTGGCATAGACACGAAATGCCTTGGCGGCGGTATCGACCTCCGCCTGGGTACCGGTCAGGCCCAGCAGCTTGGGATGGAAGCTGTCGGTGAACTCCTTGACCACCTTCACCGTGTCGCGCTTCGGATCAATCGTCACGAACAGCGGCTGCATCTTGGCAGCCTTGTCGGCGTGTTCCTTCTCGAACTTCTGAAAGCCGCGCATCATCACCGCCACATCGGTCGGGCAGGCATCCGGGCAGAAGGCATAGCCGAAGTAGACCATCCGGTATTTGCCCTTGAAATCGTCCCAGGCATAGCGCTTGCCGTCCTCGCCAGTCAGTGTGAACGGCCCGCCAAACGGCGCACCCTTGATGTCCGTTCCGACCAGCTCGGCCGGTGGAGCAGCAGCGGGCTTCTGGCAGGCGCTGAGTGACAGGGCGATGAACAGTACAAAGGAGAGGGGCTTGATCATGGCGCGGCGGTTCATGCTCTGCTAAAGCGCGCCGCGCAAGACGGGCTTGGGGCGATTCCCGCCGCAGCAGGAGGATTTTGGGTGCGCAGGTTAATCATGTCGCTGGCAGCGCTGGCTACTATCTCGGCGGCCACACCGGCACTTGCTCAGTTTTCCGAGAGCTACAAGTTCCTCGAAGCCGTGCGGAAGAAGGACGGCGAAAAGGTTACCGAGGCGCTGGCAGATCCGGCTTCAACCGTGATCAACACCCGCGACGTTACCTCGGGCGAGACCGCCTTGCATATCGTCACCAATCGCCGCGACCTGACCTGGATGCAGTTCCTCATTTCCAAGGGCGCCAATGTGAACGCCCGCGACGCCAAGGGGGTGACCCCGCTGGTTTCGGCTGTGAACGCCAACTTCGTTGAAGGGGTTGAGCTGCTGGTCGGCAAAGGCGCGCGGCTCGATGAAAGCAACAATGCGGGCGAAACCCCGCTGATTACTGCGGTACACAACCGCAACATTGCGGTCATGCGGCTGCTGCTGAAGGCCGGGGCCAACCCGGACCGTGCCGACAATTCGGGCCGCACCGCCAAGGACTATGCCAAATTGGGCGGCGGCAACCTGTTGACCGAGATTGAGACCAACGCCAAGCCCAAGGCCGATGCCAAGGCAAAGTCTTATGGACCGAAGTTCTGATCCTATGAGCACCGAAGCCACCTCGCTCGAAGACCTGCGTCGCCAGCTGGCCCCGGCCATAGCCGATGCGGCCGTGTTTGACGGGTGGAGCGACGCGGCCGTAACCGCAGCCGCCGAGCAAGAAGACGTCGATCCGGCGGTCGCCGCCTTTGCCTTTTCCGGCGGGGCCATGGCGATGATCGCCGCCTGGATTGCAGCCTGCGATGAGGCCATGGCGAACGAGTGGCCGGCCGAAAAGCTGGCCCAGCTCAAGATCCGCGAACGGATCCGTACCCTTGTCCAGTTCCGGCTTGATTACGTTACGCCGCAACAGGAGGCGCTGGTTCGCGCGCTGGCGATCATGGCCATGCCGCAGAACGCACCGCAGGCGCTGAAGCTGGGCTGGAGCAGTGCTGACCTGATGTGGCGGCTCGCCGGCGATACGGCGACCGATTACAACCACTATACCAAGCGGACGATCCTGTCGGGCATCTACGCGGCCACGCTGGCCGTACTGGCCCACGATCGCAGCGAAGCGCAGGCCGACACCCGCGCCTTCCTCGAACGGCGAATCGATGGGGTGATGAAGTTCGAAAAGGCCAAGGCGCAGTTTTTGAACCGGGATTTCACCGGTTTCAGCCCGTCGCGGTTTCTAGGGCGGCTGCGTTATCCGGCGCGCTGATTTTTGATCCAGATCAACTATTGCGAATGACTTGCAATTGCGCTCCGGTTCTGGCAGCGCGCTTGGCATGACACTCGATTCCCTGCCGATTGGCCAGCGCGCCCGCATTGCCGCGGTCGATTGGGCTGTGCTGGCCGAGGAAGAGGGGCAGCGCTTGCGCGCCCTGGGGCTTGAAGCCGGGGCGAAGGTTGCCGTGGCACATCGCGGCATCTTCGGCGGTGCAGACCCTTTGGCGGTTACGATCGGGCGAATGACCGTGGCACTGCGCCGTGCCCATGCCCGCGCGATGCAGGTGGAGCTGGTCTGACATGCCCGAACTGCGCAGCGCCGCGCTGGTCGGCAATCCCAATGCGGGCAAAAGCGCGCTGTTCAATGCATTGACCGGCGCGCGCCAGAAAATCGCCAACTATCCCGGCGTTACGGTTGAGCGGAAGGCCGGGCGGTTGATTTTGCCGACAGGCGAGACAATCGAACTGACCGACCTGCCGGGCTCTTACGGCCTCGATGCCACCAGCCCGGATGAGGAAGTGACCCGCAAGGTAGTGTTGGGCGAACTGCCAGGCGAACCGGCACCGCAGGTGCTGGTCGTGGTGCTCGATGCCTCGAACCTGGAACAGCACCTGGTCTTCGCGCAGGAAGTGATTGCCCTTGGCCGACCGACGGTGGTCGCGCTTAACATGGTCGACCTCGCTGAGCGGGACGGTCTGGTGCTTGATCCCGCCGCGCTCGAATCCGCACTCGGTGTGCCGGTGATCCCGACTGTCGCGGTGCGTCGTCGCGGGCTGCCTGAACTCGCTGCCGCGATTGCTGCCGCCGAGGAGCGGTCTGCCGAACGGCCGCACCCGCACACGACGCTGACCGAACGCCGCGTTTCGGCCCAGGCGATTGCCGAGGCGGCGATCTTGTCCGAGACGGCGCAGCACCGGCTTCATGCGCGGCTGGACCAGTTCCTGCTCCACCCGTGGATCGGTCCGCTGGTGCTCTTCGGACTGCTGTTCGTAGTGTTCCAAGCGGTGTTCACCGGGGCAACCCCGTTCGCCGATGCCCTGGAAGGCGGCATAGCTGCTGTGGCCGACCAGGTTCGCGCTTCGGTGCCGCAGGGGATGGTGCGGGATTTCGTCACCGAGGGCGTACTGTCTGGCGTCGGCTCGGTCGTGGTGTTCCTGCCGCAGATCGTCATCCTGTTCTTCTTCATCCTGGCGATGGAGGCTTCGGGCTATATGGCCCGAGCCGCCTTCCTGATGGACCGGCTGATGGCCCGTGTCGGCCTTTCGGGCCGCAGTTTCATTCCGCTGCTCTCCAGCTTTGCCTGTGCCATTCCCGGGATCATGGCGACGCGCAGCATCGCCGATCCGCGCGACCGGCTGACCACGATCCTGATCGCCCCGCTGATGACCTGTTCGGCCCGTCTGCCGGTCTATGCGGTGATCATCGCCGCTTTCATTCCCAACCGCGCGGTCCTGCCTGGGGTGGGTTTGCAGGGCCTGGTGCTATTCGGGCTCTATGTTGTCGGGATTGTCGGCGCGATGGTTGTGGCGCTGGTGCTGCGCAGTTCGGTGACCAAAGGTGCCGCATCGGGCTTCATCATGGAACTGCCCAAGTATCAGCTCCCGCGCGCCAAGGACCTGCTGCTTGGCCTGTGGCAGCGCGCGTGGATCTTCCTGCGCCGGGCTGGCACGATCATCTTCACGGTCACGGTCGTTTTGTGGCTGCTGCTCAACTTCCCGCGCGCTGGGGAAGGGCAGAACCAGGTCGATGCCTCGATCGCCGGCAAGCTCGCCAATGGGCTGGCGGTGGTGGTCGAGCCGATCGGCTTCAATCGGGACATTGCCCTCTCGTTGATCCCGGCCATGGCCGCGCGCGAAGTGGCTGTGGCCTCGCTCGCTACCTCCTATGCCGTGGCGGCCGAGGACGAGGAACAGGCCGCGCTGGCGCTGGGTGAACAGCTGCGCACCAAGTGGAGCCTGCCGACCGCGCTGGCTTTCCTTGCCTGGTTCGTCTTTGCGCCGCAGTGCATGAGCACAATCGCCGTCGCCCGGCGTGAGACGAATGGGTGGAAATGGCCCCTGTTCATGTTGCTCTACCTGTTCTCCCTCGCCTACATCTTCGCCGGAATCACCTATTGGAGCGCCGTCGCGCTCGGGTTGTAGCGGAGCGAATTTCGATGGCAGGTAGCGTCAACAAGGTAATCTTGATCGGTAATCTGGGCCAGGATCCCGAGGTCAAGAGCTTCCAGAACGGCGGCCGGATCGCCAACCTGCGAATCGCCACCAGCGAAAACTGGAAGGACCGCGCCACCGGTGAGCGCAAGGAACGGACGGAGTGGCACAGCGTCGTGCTGCAGTCCGATGGCTTGGTCGGCGTGGCCGAAAAGTACCTGCGCAAGGGCAGCAAGGTCTACATCGAAGGCCAGCTGCGCACCCGCAAGTGGCAGGATGCCTCCGGCAATGATCGTTACACCACCGAGATTTCGGTCGGCATGAACGGCGTCCTAACAATGCTCGATGGTGCACCCGGCGGTGGCCAGGGTGGCGGAATGGGCGGCGGCCAGCGCTCCGGTGGCGGCGGGGACTGGGGCGGCGGCTCCGGTGGCGGTCAGCGCTCGGGCGGCAGCGACTTCGGTGGCGGAGCCGGCGGCGGCTCGCGCGGCGGCTTTGCCGACGACCTGGACGACGATATCCCGTTCTGAGTTCAGTCCGGCTTCTTCAGCGCGGCCAGCGCGGCAAAGGGACCAGACATGTCCTTGTCGAGGAGCCCGGCCTTGCGCCGGGCTTCTTCTGCGTTGGGCCCCACCGCATAGGGATCGATCGCGAGCGCCAGCGTCTGGGCAAGGGCCTCGCCCAAGTCGAACAGGCTGCCTTCGAATTCGATCTCGTCGAGTTCCTCGGCTTCTAGCTCGATCTCTTCATCGGGCGCCGAAGGGCCGCGCGCGGGGATGAAGTGGAGGTTGATCGGTTCGTTGATCGAAACGGGCAGGTCCTCGCCGCTGACCGCGCAGCTCTGCACGATTTCAGCCTGCAGCCGCCCCTTGGCGCTGGCGCCGGCCGCTTCGCGTTCAAGGTCGATCCGCGCGGTCATCTGGTCGATCCGGACCAGGCCAAAGCGTTGGGCGAGGGCGGCGCGTTCGGCTTCGCTTGCTGCCAGTTCGACCGCGCTGCCCGGCAGCAGGCGGGGGTCATAGGTGCGGCTGAATTCGCTCATGGTGCAATCTTCCCGGCCAGCAGCCCGGCCGCATCGCAGGTGTCCAACAGATCTGCCAGTGCCCGCACTTCCGCCGCCAACCCCGCCGCATCTCCGTTAAGCGTCACATTGCGCACCAGCGCGGCTTCCATCGGTTCCTCGCCGGCCAGCGCCCCGCGGAGCGCGTCCATCCGTCCGCCCAGCGCGCCCATCAGCTTGCTGACATGCTTGCCCACCACCATGTCACCCAGACCTGTTTCGCGCAGCTGGCCATCCATATCGGTCACGAACAGTTCGGTCAGCAAGATCGATTTGCTAACCAGCTCAGGCTCGCGCTCCATCCGCAGCAGGACGAGCGCCATGACCAGCGCCACGGCGTCGAACCGCCCTGGCACGGTATCGGCCACGCCCAGTTCCGAATACCAGCGCGGCGTGCGCGCGACGGAGACGATGGCGTGCCACAGCGGGCGGACTTCGGCGTGCTCGTCGACTGATTTACCGAACAGGCGGTCAAACAGACCCATGGATGCAATGTCCTTCAATCGTTCAGCGGCGATTAAAGCCGCTGTCCCCAAGCGCCTGCTTGCCGCCATTGCGCGGCGCGTCAAGGCGGCCTAAGGCTCAGGCGCGATAGTGCGGGTGCACGCTGCGGGCAATCGTCTTGCCCGATGTACCGGCAACTGGAACGACAGGAACGGCATACGATGCGAGCAGCAGTGATCAAGGCGGTGGTGGTTCTGGCGGCAGCGGGAACGCTGGGCGCCTGCAACTCGATCAAGGATCACCGCGGCTATCTGGTCGATCAGCCGCTGCTCGATTCGGTTCAGCCGGGGATCGACAACCGCCAGTCGGTGGAACGCACCCTTGGCCGCCCGACCTTCGAAAGCGCCTTTGGCCGCAAGGACTGGTACTACATCTCGTCCAACACCCGCCAGGCGGCGTTCACCCGGCCCAAGATCAATGATCAGCTGGTGCTGCGGATCAGCTTTGACGAGCGCGGCAATGTCGCCGGAATTGAGCGGTCGGGCATGGAAAAGGTCGTGTTCCTCGATCCCGACAGCGACAAGACCCCGACACTGGGTCGTGAGCGGACCTTCCTTGAGGATCTGTTCGGCAATATCGGCACGGTCGGGACCGGGGCTGGCGGCGCTGGCGGTGGTCCGGGCGGCCCGAACGGCAGCTAAGTTGCCGCCACGTTGAAACCGCCGCCGCAGGGCATATATCCTGCGGCATGAGCACTTCTGACAACAGCCACGGGCTGATCCCCTGGCACGGCACAACCATCATCGGCGTCAAGCTGGGCGGCAAGACCGTCATCGCCGGCGATGGCCAGGTCTCCATGGGCAACACCGTGATGAAGCCCAACGCGCGCAAGGTGCGGCGGATCGGTGATGGCTCGGTGATCGCCGGCTTCGCCGGTGCCACGGCCGATGCCTTCACCTTGTTTGAGCGGCTGGAAAAGAAGCTGGAACAGCATCGCGGGCAGCTGATGCGTGCCGCGGTCGAACTCGCCAAGGACTGGCGGACCGACAAGTACCTGCGCAACCTTGAGGCGCTGATGATCGTGGCCGACAAGGACGTGCTGCTGATCCTGACCGGCAATGGCGATGTGCTGGAGCCTGAACACGGCATCGCGGCGATCGGCTCGGGCGGGAACTATGCCCTTTCGGCTGCCAAGGCGCTGGTCGATTACGAACAGGACGCCGAAAAGATCGCGCGCCGGGCCATGGCCGTGGCGGCCGAGGTCTGCGTCTTCACCAATGACCGGGTGACCGTCGAAACTATCTAGTCCCCCTCCCGCTTGCGGGAGGGGTTAGGGGTGGGCCCTTTGCTGGCCTGCCCTCTGGCCCACCCCCGACCCCTCCCGCAAGCGGGAGGGGAGAAGGAAGAAAATGAACCAGAACCTGACCCCCAAGGCGATCGTCGCCGCGCTGGACGAGCACATCATTGGCCAGGCCGAGGCCAAGAAGGCCGTCGCCGTCGCTCTGCGCAACCGCTGGCGTCGCCAGCGCCTCTCGCCCGAACTGCGCGACGAGGTGACGCCCAAGAATATCCTGATGATCGGGCCGACGGGCTGCGGCAAGACCGAGATCAGCCGCCGCCTGGCCAAGCTGGCCGACGCACCGTTCGTCAAGGTTGAGGCGACCAAGTTCACCGAGGTTGGCTATGTTGGGCGCGATGTCGAGCAGATTGCCCGCGATCTGGTCGAGGAAGCGATCCGGCTCGAAAAGGACCGCCGCCGCGAAGCCGTGCGCGATGCTGCCAGCAAGGCGGCGATGGACCGCCTGCTCAAGGCCTTGGTTGGCGAAAACGCCAGCGAGGCAACCCGCGAAAGCTTCCGCCAGCGGATCACCGAGAACGCGATGAACGATGTCGAGGTGGAGATCGAGGTCGAGGACGCGCCGGGCATGCCGTTCGATATGCCGGGGATGCCTGGCGGGGTCGGGATGATCAACCTTTCGGAGATGATGTCGAAGGCGATGGGCCGCCAGAACCTCAAGCGCCGCAAGCTCAAGGTCCCGCAGGCCTGGGACAAGCTGGTCGACGAGGAAGCCGAAAAGCGCATGGACCAGGATGATGTCGCCCGCGTTGCCCTCGCCAATGCCGAGGCCAACGGGATCGTCTTCATTGACGAGATCGACAAGATCGCCGTGTCCGACGTCCGCGGCGGCTCGGTCAGCCGCGAAGGCGTGCAGCGCGATCTGCTGCCGTTGATCGAGGGCACGACTGTCGCCACCAAGTATGGCCCGATGAAGACCGACCACGTGCTGTTTATCGGCTCGGGCGCGTTTCATGTGGCCAAGCCCAGCGATATGCTGCCTGAACTGCAGGGCCGCCTGCCGATCAGGGTTGAGCTGAAGGCGCTGAGCGAGGAGGACTTCGTCCGGATCCTCGCTGAAACGCGCGCCAACCTGGTTACCCAGTACAAGGCGCTGCTCGGCACGGAGAAAGTCACGGTTGAGTTCACCCCCGAAGCGATCCGCGCCATTGCCCGGATCGCCGCGCAGGTGAACGAGGCGGTCGAGAACATCGGCGCCCGCCGGCTCCAGACCGTGATGGAAAAGCTGCTCGAGGAACTGAGCTTTGAGGCCGAGGACCGCGAGGGTGAGACCGTGTTGATCGACGAGGCCTATGTCTCCGCCCGTCTCGATGGCCTCGCGCGGGATACTGACCTGTCGAAGTATATCCTCTAGGATCGGCTGCATGAGCACCCCGCCCGATGACCGCCCGATCTATCGTCTCCTCACCGGCAAGGATGACCGCGCCTTTTGCGAGCGCGTGTCCGAAGCGCTGGAGCAGGGCTGGCGGCTCTATGGCTCGCCGATCCTCGCCTGGGACGAGGAGGGCGGCTACATGAAGGCTGCCCAGGCGGTGGTGTGGAAGGACGCGGATGTGGTGAAGTAGCGCAAGCTACTCTGCCGCTTCGCCCAGTTCCTCGACCGCCTCGGCCTGGCGCGCCCACATTTCGGCATAGAGCCCGTCGCGGCGCAGCAACTCGTTGTGGGTGCCGGCTTCCGCCAGCTGTCCGGCGTTTAGCACCAGGATCGTATCGGCATCGGCGATGGTCGAGAGCCGGTGTGCAATCGACAGTGAGGTCCGCCCAGAGCTGACGCGGTGGAGCGTTGCGAGCACGTCCTGCTCGGTCCGGGTGTCGAGCGCCGAGGTCGCCTCATCCAGCAGCAGGATCGGCGGGTTCTTCACCAGCGTCCGGGCAATCGCGACGCGCTGCTTCTCCCCGCCCGATAGCTTGAGACCGCGTTCTCCCACTTCAGTTTCGAAACCGGCCGGCAGGCGCCCGATCAGGTCCATCAGCGCGGCATCGCGGGCAGCCTGTTCGACATCGGCCTGGGTTGCCCCGTCGCGGCCATAGGCGATGTTGTAGCCGATGGTATCGTTGAACAGCACCGAATCCTGCGGCACGATGCCGATATGCGCGCGCAGGCTGGCCTGGGTGACCTGGGCAATATCCTGCCCGTCGATCAGGATCCGGCCCGACCAGGGATCGTAGAACCGGAACACCAACCGCGCGATCGTGCTCTTGCCTGCGCCCGAAGGGCCGACGATCGCTACCTGGTTGCCGGCCGGCACCTCGAACGACAGGCCGCTCAGGATCGTGCGGTCGCGCTCATAGCCGAAGACGACATTGTCGAAAGTGAGGGTGGGGCGCCTCACCACCAGCGCCGGGGCGCCCGGCGCGTCGCGCACCTCGATGTCGGTGTCGATCAGCCGGAACATGTCGGCCATGTCGGTCAGGCCCTGGCGGATCGTGCGATAGACCATGCCCAGCATGTCGAGCGGGCGGAACAGCTGGGCCAGGTAGGTCTGGACGAACACCAGTTGCCCGGCGCTGTATTCGCCGCGGGCCCAGCCATAAACCGTCAGCGCCATGGCTACGGCCATCAGCAGGTTGGTGATGACCGATTGGGCGATATTGAGCAGGCCCAGGCTGTTTTCGCTCTTTACCGCGGCCTTGGCATAGGCCTGGGTCGCCTGGGCATAGCGGGCTTCCTCACGCGCCTCGGCGTTGAAGTACTTGACCGTCTCATAGTTCAGCAGCGAGTCGACCGCGCGTGACAGGGCTTGGCCATCCAGCCGGTTCATCTGCTCGCGCAGCGCGGTGCGCCATTCGGTGATTGCGCGGGTGACCCAGCTATAGGCCACCACGGCAACCGCCGTGGCAATCACCAGTGGCCAGCCGAAGTTGAGGTAAAAGATCACCGCCACGCCGACGAGCAGGATGATCGTGGGGGCGATGTTGAACAGCATGAAATAGAGCATCGTGTCGATGCTCTTGGTCCCGCGCTCGATCACCTTGGTGACCTCGCCGGTGCGGCGGGCAAGGTGGAAACGCAGCGACAGCCGGTGCAGACGGTTGAAGACATTCTCGGCCAGATTTGCCGTCGCCTGCTGGCCCACCCGTTCAAACACGATGTTGCGCAGGTTGTCGAACACCACGCCGCCCAGCCGCGCCGCCGAATAGGCCAGCACGAACAGCATGGCGAAGGTCGCCACACGGTTGCCAGTGACGTTCATCGCGTCGATGGCCCATTTCAGGAAATAGGGCAGGCTGAACTGGGTCGCGGTGGACAGCAGAATCAGTAGCAGCGCACCGACGATACGGGCGCGCAGCTTCCAATCATGTTCCGGCCACAGATAGGGCAGGAAGCGCCGCAGCGTGCCCCAGCCATCGTGGCGGGCGGTCTTGTCGGTCGGTTTTTCGGGCGGCATCGCCCCTATCTAGGGAGCCGTGCCGAAAAGGCCAGTCAGAGCACGCCTGAAGGCACGTCGAACAGGATCCGGCGCGAGGAGAAGTCGATCGCCAGTCGGTCAAGGCTGCGCAAGTCGCGCATGCCAAGCAGCAGCGAGGGGCGGCTGTCGAGCTTCAACGCCTTGAATGCGGGCGCATCGGTATAGGCAATCGCGACATTGTTGAACCGGACGTCCGCAATCTCGAGCCAGCGGGCATAGCTTAGATCGGCGCTGACGGTGTGACCGGTCACGCTCAGCAGTTCAATCTTTTCCGACTTGCGCTTGCGTGCCAGCGCCTTTTGCAGCGCAATGTTGCCGATCGATGTTTCGGCACCGGTATCGATCACCACCTGGACCTTGATCCCTTCCAGCTTGGCATCGGCCATGATCAGCTGGCCCGAACGGCGCCGCGCTTCGACCACGATTTCGAATCCGCGGTTGCCGCCAAGGTTCTTGGCATCGTCAATCGCCATCAGGCCCTTCTTGAAATCGACTAGAACGCGCTGGTCCTGCAGGCTGTCGAGCCCGAGGATGCCATCGGCCCCCATATGTTCGCTCTCCAGCACGGGCGCGGAAAGGCCGTAGTAGGAGCGGCGACCCAGATCGATCTGGTCGAGATCGACCATGTCGACCATTTGCGTGCCCGCCACGCTGATCAGCCGCGCCTTGCGGTTGGATACCAGCGAGAGCCGCGTCGCCAGTTCGCGGGACAGGACGGTGTTCTGCGATCCGGTATCGATCAGGAAGCGGAACGGGCCTTGCTCTACCACCTTAACCGGCACGGTCATCCGGCTCCACTGATCCTTGCGGATCGCAACGACGTCGGTGGCGGCGGCCTGCTGCTGGCCATCCTGCCCGGCAAAGACCGGCAGGGCAGCGGCAAGCAACAGCGGCAAGAGCAGGCTGGAAGCGGGCATGGTTGTTTCCTCTCACCTGCACACATACCATGCTGCTTGCCTGCGGGCCATGTCATCCATCGAATGACTGGCAGGATGCGCGGGCCAATTTGCCTTTGGTTAACACGGCTTTGCTATTAGCGGTGGCTTGACATGGCACAGCTGATCAATCGGGCCCTGCGCAAGCTGCGCGAACACCGCTTCCTGCGGGGCTGCCGCGCTGTGCTTTCAACACCGCCCGCGCGCGTGCGCGAGGACGGTGTGGTCATCTTCTCGATGATCGGCACCAAGGTGCTGCTGCCCTATCTGGTCGCAGCCAAGTCGTTCCAGGCGCAACTGGGACGCGGGCGCTTCGCGATCCTTGACGATGGCACGCTGACCGATGCCGATAAGGCGGTGCTGGCCCATCATCTGGGTAACCCGCCGATCACCCCGATCGCTTCGGTCGATACCGGCCCCTGCCCGCGCGGCGGAACCTGGGAGCGGCTGCTGACGATCCTGGACCTGCGCCAGCACGACTATGTTATTCAGCTCGATTCAGACATCGTTGCGCTTGGGCCCGTGCCCGAAGTGGCCGCCGCCATCGATGCTAGCCAGAGCTTCACCCTACGGGGGGAGGCCAGTGCGGAGATCCGGCCATTGTCCGCCATCGCCGAATGGGCCAGCCACCATCGCGATGCCGGCCGCCAGCATGTGCAAAGTTCGATTGAACAGGCGATGGGCCAGGTCATCATTTACGGTCGCCCCGCCCTCAAATATGTGCGCGGCTGTTCGGGCTTTGCCGGCTTTGCGCCGGGCGGAGATAGGCGCGGCTTGGCAGAGGCCTTCTCGCAGGAAGCGCAGCGGCTGCTGGGTGCTGCCCATTGGGCCGAATGGGGCAGCGAGCAGGTGACCAGCAACTTCGTGATAGCGAATGAGCCGGACGCGCTGCTGCTGCCCTATGACCGCTATCTCAATTTCTGGAACGCGCCGGTCAGCGAAGCGGCCGGGTTGGTACACTTCATCGGAACCTACCGCTATCACCGGGGCGCCTATCTGGCCGCCGCGCGCCGCGCCATCGCCGCCTTGCGTTAGTTCCGCCGCATTAGGCCAATCACTTCGCTGACCCGGTCGCGGGCGAAGCAGGCCAGCCACAGGCCATAGACCGCACCGCCAGTCGCCACCAGCAGGGCCAGCCGCAGCCACAGGGTGTAGTGGGCAAGCACCGCGTCAAGCGCGACGACGGCAAGCGCCATCGCCGCACCAGCCAGCACTGGTGGCAGGACCGCCGCAGCCAGTTCACGCTTCTTCAGGCCGATCGCTGGCAGGCTCCAGTGCGCCGAGATCGCTGTCAGCAGCGGATAGGCGACTAGCCAGGCCAACGCGATACCGCGCGCGCCATCCAGCGTTACGCCGATCACGAAGACGATCGGCATCAGCACCGAACCCAGCACCGAAGTCCGCGTACCCAGGTTCGGCTGGCCCAGCGCATTGGTCGCAGGCGCAAACATCACGTGTAAGGTCATGAACGGCATTGCCAGCGCCAGCAGGGTGACCAGCGGTGCGGCCGGCAACCATTTGGGGCCCAGCATCAGCTCAACAGCCGGCCCGCTCACGGCCGCCAGCCCCAGGCAGAACGGGATCGCCAGCAACATCACGATCCGCACAGACTTTAGGAAGCCCTGGGCCACGGCGGTTGGATCGTCCTGAATCCGGGCATAGGCCGAAAAGGCCACTTCGTTAAGCGGCGGGACGACCTTGTTGACGAACAGCTGCGCCAGGAACAGCGCGGTCGTGTAATAACCCAGTTCGCCAGCACTCAGCACGCGGCCGGCGATGACGATATCGGCCTGGGCCTGGATGAACCAGAAGATCTGTCCGGCCATCACCACCCCGCCATATGTCGCCATGCTGCGGGCCGAGCGGAAATCGAAACTGGGCCACATCCAGGCGCGGGCCACGGCCACCATCCCGAAGGCGCGGCTGGCAAAGGTAGCAAGCGGCGCGGCGACCAGCGTCCAGACGCCCAGTCCGCCCAGCGCCCCCGCCAGCGCGACCAGCGCGCCGATCACGGCCGAGGCCATGTTGACCTGCGCCTGCTTCCTGAAATCCATCTCGCGCGCCAGCACGGCATAGCCCAGCGAGAGGAACGGGTTGGTGAGATAGATCAGCGCCTGCACGCGCAGCAGGTCGGCTACCTGCGGCTGATGGAAATAGGCCGCAACCAGCGGCGCGGTCAGCACCTGGGCCAACGCCAGCGTGCTGTTGACCACGATCAGCAGGCCGAACAGCTGGCGCAGCTGCTCCTTGCCGGCGCTCCGATCCTGGATCACGGCATTGGCAAAGGAGTAGCCGTTGAGCAGGCCCAGCAGCACCAGCACCACGCCGGTCATGGCATATAGACCATAGTCGCTGGGCGAAAGGATGCGGATGACCAGGAAGGTCGAGGCCCAGGCGATCAGCTGGCTGGCGATCTGCGTGCCTGAGCGCCAGATCACGGCCTTGCGCACCTGATCGCGCAGGTTGTCGGGCTGGGCGGTGGCCGCGGTCATGCAGCGGTCCGCTTGGTCAGCAGGCGCGCCAGGCCCGTGGGTTCATAGCCGCGGCTGTGCCGGTGGCGCCGCCAGCGCAGCATCGGCCGGGCGAGGGCAGGGGCAATGCGCCACAGCGCGAAGGAAGCCCGCCAGACCGGCCCGGCAACCCGCTGACGCAACCGGGCCAGATCGGCCAGGCCGCCGCGGGTATCGCCATCGACCACCCGGTCGATCGCGTGCTCAAAGGCAATCGCCTCACGCGTCGTCGCGATCAGTTCGGCCAGCAATGCCTGCTCAGGCGCTTGTTGCGGCAGGGCACGCGCGGTCTTTTCATAGACCTTGAGATTGCCCAGCAGCATCCGCCCAGCATCGGCCGAAGCTGA